>CAVUQG010000007.1:0-69978 GCA_963743555.1 uncultured Solirubrobacterales bacterium | reverse complement strand
CTGGGACAAAGTGAAACGGCGGCGCGGACCCTGCTCATGCTGGTAGGCGGATAGCTGCCCGTCGCGCAGCGCCAGCACGCGGTCGGCGTATTCGGCGGCCATCGGATCGTGGCTTACGAGTACCACGGCCACACCGCGTTCGCGACATAGGCCGCGCAACAATTCGAGCACTTCGCGCCCGCGCTGCGTGTCAAGGCTGCCGGTCGGCTCGTCGGCGAGCAGCATGCTCGGCTCAGTCGAGAGCGCACGCGCGATCATCACGCGCTGGCGCTCGCCCATCGATAGCGTCTCGGCGCGATGGTGCAAACGCTCGCCCATGCCAAGGCGCTCCAGTAGCGGTGTCACATGGCGTTGAGCATCGCGCCAGCGCATCTCCTTCAACAGCTTCAGCACGGTGTTGTCGATCGCGCTGACGCCGGGCAATAGATCGAAGTTCTGACGGATGAAGCCGAGTTCGGACAGTCTGAAGTTGGATGCTTCGCGCTCGGACAGCGAGGAGATGTCGCGTCCGCCGATCAATACCGATCCGCCTGTCGGCTGTAGCAATGTGGCGACCATCAACAGCAGTGTCGTCTTGCCGGATCCGCTGGGCCCATACAGGGCGACCATCTCGCCACCCTCGACCTTGAGAGAGACGCCGTCCACGGCGCGTACGGTTTCACCGCCGACGGAGGGATAGTGCTTAACCAGATCGCGAAGCTCGAGCATTACGACCGCCTCCTCTTGGTGTCGGTTCTAGTCCGAGGCCGTGCCGCTGACGTGCACGGTGATCGCGTCGTCGGAGCGTTGGATCGTGCCGCTGAAGCTGAGTCCAGACCCGTGCGCTTTGGCGTAGGTGCCGGTGCCGCGATCGATCGACAGCGCACCTGAGAAGTTGGCGGTGGAGCCCTCGCGTTTGTAGCCGGCGCTGCCTGAGCACGTGATCGAGCCACCGTGCGGATAGAGGCTAATTTCGGCGGTGACGCGCGTGCTGGAGACGATCTTCAGGTGCACGTAGAGCGTACCGCTGACCGTGCCGGAAGCGGGCCCCTCCTCGTTGAGGGTGAAGCCCTGCTTAGCTGGTCAGGTGAAGATTGCCGTTCTCGTTGAGTGAAAACGTTTTCGCGGCGAGCGAGGTTGGTGCGGTGAGCAGCGTCAAGAGGGCGGTGCAGGTGACCGTCGAGGCGAGCCGTCGCCGCTTGGGCGAGGAGCCGCCCAGCGCGGTGAAAGACGCAAGTGTCCGGTATCGTCGCGACGAGCGGTTGTGAGAGCGCGTGGACACAAACAACCCTCGCAGGTTCCGCGACGGGCGATTTCGCTGAGACATCTTTGGTTACCTGCTTTCTCTCGTGCTCACGGACAGGCAGCACCGGCAAGAGCGCTGCTGGTGGAGCCGTCCGCATAGGTGAATTCGGCGGCGAAGGGAAAGCCGCCGTGGGACAGTTGGGAGGTACGACAACAGTGTTGACGGTGATTGGATGGCGAGGTTTGGCAGTGCCGACCGTCAGTGACATGCTGAGGATCGAGGCGTCGGGCTCAAGCGGCAGAGTCGGAATCGGCGGGATCGAGAGCACCAGGTCTTCCCCATAGGGAGGATTGTCTGGACGCACGGTGCCGGTCAGCACGACGCGCTCGTCGAACGGCGTGTAGCCCTGGCCAAGGATCACGAAAGTGGGTTGCAAGTTGTGAAAGGGCCCGACGAACAGGGTGAGGTCGATGCCCTCGCTGACGATCTGCGACCCGGCCTGCGCCTCAGCGATAGCGTGGCCGTGGCCGAGCAGCGATTGTGGCGGGCAAGCTTTGGCCCCCTGGGCGCGCAGGCGTGTGGGCGAGCAGCTGCGCAGATGGGGTATTTCCACACCCAGCCCAGCAGGAAAGCGCAAAACTGTGCCACTGACCGGCAGCGGCACGGCCGATTCGTTGCTCAGGTAATTGATCGTCAGCTGCAGAGCGCCCTCGGCGCCAAGCCGGTTGGGCGAGAGTGTGGGTGCGATGGTTGCGGTGGTGCTCGATTGGGTCGCCGAAGCTGAGGAGGCACAGACGGCGAGCGCGAGGAGCAATGCCAGCGCCAAGGCGAGCAGGTGTGTGTGTTTGCGGATCGGGATGCCCCGCGCGACGCGCACGCGCGTCAGAGTGGTGTGGCTAGGATTCGCGTTGCCCCGCGCAACGCGCCTATGTACCCGCGCAACGCGCCTATGTACGCGGGGAGCTAGCCGTGTGGGCACGGGATGGTTGGGTTGGCAGTGAGCGTACTGCCGTCGGCGAAGTCGATCGTTCCCTCGGTGGGAAAGCCTCCGCGCGGGCATGTCTTGGGAACGACGACGCCCTTCAGGTGTACGAGGGTGCGTTTGCCATGGATGGTCTGGTAGTAGGCAACGTTGGGCGAGCCAAATGTCGCAAAAGCGCTTTCGACCGAGGCAAGCGCAGCCCCTGGGATCGTTGATATGGGTGGTATTTCGACGCTGAAGCCGAGCCCATAGGGCTTAGGAGCAGGGACTTCCTTGGCGATCACGGTGATTTCCACGGCCACGGGCGCGACAGCATTGGCATAGGCAAGCAAGGCCAGATGCCCGTGTTCGCGAGGAGCAAAGAAGAAGTCGATCGTGAAGCGCTCACGGATCACTTGTTTAGGGAGTTCGATCACGCCGACGCCGCCGCCGAAGCCGACGCGCGAGGTGGCCGGACAGCCCTGTGGGCCATGTAGCCGCAGCGTCGCTTCGCTGCAGGTGCCCGCCCCGCGAGCATCGACTCCCAGCCCGGCGGGCGCATACAGAGTGAGCTTGGTGATCGGCGAGGGCGGCTTGCCGGTGGTGGAGGCGAACTGCGCAGTGATCGAGAGGTTCGTAGGTGCCCCGAGCTTGTCGGGGGTGAAGGCCTCGGTGACCGTCAGTGTGTTGGTGGCCCAAGCAACCGCAGCCACCAACAGGCACGCACAGGTGAGGAGACCCCCAAACAGGAGCCTGACTTTGCGCGTCATCGGTTTACCCCACCTCCTGACATCGGCCGGCGCGCGCGACGCCGGCCGAGCGTGACCCGTACTTGGCGAACCTCTCCCACAAACGAACTTCTCCTACAAATTCACTTTACCGACGGTAACATGAATCCTGGGGGATGTCAACCGTAGTTTGCGGGAATCTCCTATCTTATTCGGCAATGAGCCAGGATCTTTGGACAGCCGTTGATGGCTACATCGCCGAGCACCTGCTTTCGCCGGATCCCTCGCTCGACGCTGCCGTCGCCGCCAGTGAGGCTGCCGGCTTGCCGCCGATCGCGATCACGCCCAACCAGGGCAAGCTGCTGGAACTGCTCGCGCGCATCCACAATGCGCAGAGCATCCTCGAGTTGGGGACCCTCGGCGGCTACAGCACGATCTGGCTCGCCCGTGCGTTGCCGCAGGACGGGCAGCTCGTCACGCTCGAGCGCGAGTCCCGCTACGCCGAGGTCGCGCTCGCGAACATAGCCAACGCAGGCTTGGCGGACAGGGTGCAGGTGCGGGTCGGCCCGGCGCTGGAGACGCTGCCCGCGATGCAGGCGGAAGGGGCGGCCCCGTTCGACCTGATCTTCATCGACGCCGACAAGCAGAACTACCCGGGTTATCTGGAGTGGTCGCTAAAGCTCTCGCGGGTGGGCACCCTGATCATTGGCGACAACGTCGTGCGCGGCGGTGCGATCCTTGATGCGGACGGTTCGAGCGCCGAGGATGGCGGGGTAGCGGCCGGTGTGCGGGGCTTCTACGAGATGCTTGCCGCGGAGCCTCGTGTGAGCGCGACGGCGATCCAGACGGTTGGCGCCAAGGGCCATGATGGTTTTGCGCTTGGCTTGGTGGGGGCGCCTGCTTGCTGACGCTCCGAGGTGGTCGCGCAGCACCTCGGGATCGTAGGGATCGCTCCAATCACTCTCGGTAAGCGATGACGAGCCAGGCCCCACACCACCGGTGATCGCGACCAAACTACGCGTGAGAGCCGTTTCGCCAAGCGGTACTTGCGTGTGTAGCGGCTCACTCTCGCGGTTTACATGTCACCCAGAATGTCCGGCAAAATGGGCGAAACTTGGCTGTGCGCAAACCAGATGGTCATGGTTGCGCCGGCAGTCGGTATCGGCTGACGAACGGTTCGCCCAGCCCCGTTCGGGGTCTGCGTCATCCCTGGGCGACTGCTGTAGTGACCGGCACGTCAAGGCTTGTGCTGTCGGCTTCGCGCTGCATCTCGATCGCGGTGCGCTCCCTGGGAGACCAGCATCGCGCTGTCGGCCAATCGCGGATCGACTCTGATGTTGCGTCCACGAGTCCATCAGCGAGGGCGACGGTGCAACGTCGCGCTCCCTGTGGGATGGATGCGAGCCGTTCTCCATGCCTTGAGGGACACGTGACGGGCTTTCTCGCGTGTTCGATCCGAGCGACAAGCAAGCTGTGCGAACGGCTCGATGTCGCCAGTGAGCGCGATGGCGACAACGTAAAAGATTGCTCCCACTCCTTGGAAGCCACCGAAACGAAGAAGAGGCCCATCGCTGGCAACGCCGCTCAGTACCAAGGTGGCTTCGCTTGGTCTCGCCAAGACACTATGTGCCGTGTCGGGCCATTCGCGGCTTCTTTTGCCTGATGCGCCCATCGCTCGGTGAGCCGCTGATCCCAAGGCTTCGTAGAAGCGTCTGTGGTCGCGATTCGCGGGTATCAGCGCCTTGTAACGCCGGTCAGGAGCTCCCCGTCCCGATGTCCCTTCCAGCTCCGTAGTAGGGTCGCCTCATGACCGATCTGGCTGGTGTCTCTCGCGCGGACGAGTGGCGCGCCAGGGGCACCAGCTTCTCGTGGAGCCCGGCGCACGGGGACGCCGCGCCCGTCGAGATCTTCCACGTGGAGCTCGGAGACCCGGATGCGCCCGTGCTGGCGCTCGTCCACGGCTTTCCAACATCAAGCATCGACTGGTTCGACGCGTCCGCGCAACTGAGCACGCGCTACAGGGTCTGCATGCTCGACTTCCCCGGTTATGGGTTCTCCGACAAGCCTCGCGGGTGGGGTTACAGCCTGCGGCGCGACGCCGAGCTGCTGGACTACTACCTCGCTGAGATCGTGGGCGCCGAGTCCGTCGTGGTGGTGGCCCACGACCGGGGAGACAGCGTCGCGCTCATCCACTCCGCGCACGTGGCAGAAAAGCGGGCCCGGGTGACGCTAGAGCATCTGGTGTTGTCCAACGGCAACATCTTTCTGCCGCTCTCGAACCTGACCGACGCTCAGCGGCTTATGCTCCACGATCCGGTGGCGCTCCAACAGCTGACGCCGGAGCTGCTCGCGGCAGGCATGGGCGCTCTGACGTTCACGCCGCCACGGGGTCCCGACGATCCCGAGGTGCAGGCCCTTGCCACAACGTTTGCCCACGACGACGGCATTGGCGTGCTGCACGAGACGATCCAATACCTACGTGAGCGCTCCGTCGACGAGCAGAGATGGTTGCAGTCGCTCGCCGCCACGCCACTCGCCACCACCGTGATCTGGGGCGTGTACGACCGAGTCTCGCCGATCCGGGTCGCCAGCCACGTCTGGCACGAGCACCTCATGTTCAAGGCGGGCCGCAACGCGCTTTACCTAATCCCAGGCGCCAACCACTATCTGCAGGTCGATCGACCTGCAGCCTTCGTCGAAGCCGTCCTCCACGCCTTGGACTCAGGTGATGACGCCGCGCCCGGCGCTCTGAGCGACGCGGTCGATGCACCGGTCTTGGTCGACCGTTCGCACGTTGAACTTCCCGACGCGACACAAATCGTCGAGAGACGCGCACCCGCAACCGGTCAGGGACCGTAAACCAGATCGCCGACCGCGCTCGACATCGGCGGCGTGATCCGTTCGGCGACAGAGAGTCGCCAAACCGGCAGCAACTCAACCGACAAGGAGCAGCAATGGCGATCACACCCACACAGACGCAGATCGAAGGGCTGATGGCGGACCGGGACCCCGCCGAGGCGGTGGTCATGCTCAACCTCCTGCGCTTCAAGGATCGCGCCGACGGCATCGACGAGGGCATCGGCGGCCGCGAGGCATACGAACGCTACGCGCAGGCAACAGCCCCGTTCTTGGCCCGCGTTGGGGGGCGACTCTTGCTCGCGGTCGACGCAAAGCAGATGGTAATCGGGCCGGAGCAGCTCGAGTGGGACATGGCATTGATGGTCGAATATCCTTCGCGGCAGAAGTTCCTCGAGATGGCCTCGGACGCGGACTACCTGCGCATCCACGAACACCGCGCAGCGGCCCTCGCAGACTCACGCCTGATTGCGTGCACCGCGATTTCAGCGGACGAGACATAGCCGATGCGCGACTCAAATAGGACGCGATTGGATCAGCGCAGCAAGCACCGACCAAGGACCAACTGGGGGAGCGGCGCCCTAATAGGCTTTGCGACGTGGCCCGAGCCAACACGTGCTTCTCTCCGTCGGTCTCCCGTGACCGCGGCGGATGTTAGTGGATATTGCAGGCTTTGCCCCGATTTGGGCACTCGTTGGTGAAGAGTGCCTGAGACTTCCCGCCGTGGTTCAGGTCTGCGTCGCGCTAACCAGTCCGAGGAACACGATCAGCGACCGGTTCAATGCGACGAGCTCGTCGTCGCGGAGTCTGCCGAGGCGTTCGCCGAGGCTGGACCGGGGGACGGTTGTGACCTTGTCGACCATGATCTGGCTCGGCTGGTCGAGACCGTTCTCCTCGGATGGGTCGATCGGAAGTCTGATGAGCGGAGCCTCGACGGGATTGGTGGTGAACGGGCAGATCGTGATCGACGCGGTGGCGTCGAAGCGATCGTCCTGAAGGATCACGACGGGACGAGGCTTACCGGTGTAGGGTCCTCGTGCCGCGGCCGTGTAGATCTCGCCGCGGGTCACCGAGTGGAAGCTTCTTCGTCCTCGACCTCCCACGGAGATGAGATCGCGTCGACGAAGGCTTGGTCGTCCGCCTCGCGTTCGCTCACAGCAATAGCAACGGACTGGCGGTGAGCCTCGGCGATGAACTCGGGGGCTCGAACATCTGGCACCCAGATCTGCAGAGGGCGCAACCCCTGACTACGCAGACGAGCGCGATGTTGGCGTACTCGGTCACGAGTCGATGGCATCCAACGATGTTACATGTAACGGGCGAGGCCGTCAAGCGCCACCGAACCCGCTTTCAGGCACTTAAGCGCTATAAGTGCCTGAAAAATAAGTGCCTGAAAATAGACGGCCCCCTGGAAAACACTCAGGCGGTCTTCTAATTTGCATAGTGCCTGCAAATCGCGTGGAGTACCCTGAAACTGCCGTCGTCGGCGCAATCTCGGGCAGTACAACAATAAAAGTCCTGCAAATCGCCAGGTTATGGAGCTAGCCGGACTCGAACCGGCGACCTCCTGGGTGCGATCCAGGCGCTCTCCCAACTGAGCTATAGCCCCGCATGCTCACGCAGGCACGCGAGCGACGGTCTGAGAAGTGTAGTGGGCAGAGCTTGTCGCAGACGAACAGGGCTCAAGCTCGCTGGAGGTCGCTTTGGCCGGTCCTACATATGGACCGAACCGAGCACGAAGATGGCCACCTGAACAAGCGCGCGGCCGGGCGCAGTATGGTTTGCTGGCGCAATGGGATTGCTCGATGACGCCATACGCGAGCACTTGGAGCTCAAGCGTCTCCGGGGGGCCGACCCGGGTGTGGTGGCTCGGGAGGAGCATGTCGCCCTGGGACCGGTGCCTCGCCGAGGCGAGGCTGGGTACGAAGATGAGCTTGATGACGGGCCGGGCGCGATCCACGACGACGAGACTCTCTCCGCTCCTGACGCGGCTCTGAAAGCTGATTCAGTCGATTCTGGGTCTGTCGGTCAGGAGACCGTTGAGATCAACATGGAGGCTGAGCTCGCGTCCGAGGGCGGCTTCGACCCGTCGCTAACCGCGGATCGGGATGTTCATGCAAGACCTGTGGCGCACCCGTCGAGCGCTCGGGCCATCAGCGACGAGTCGCTTGAATGGGAGGTTCCGGATGAGGCGGATGAGCCTGCTGGACGCGCTGAGCTCGATGACGAGAGCTCTGATGCCGGTGAGGCGGCCGCCCAAGCCGAGCCTGTTGAGGACGTGTTGGAGGAGACCCCGGACTTTCTTCGCGAGACGCCAGAGCAGGAGCGCCTTTGGTTCGAGCAGCGCCCGCCGCGCGATTTCGACTTTAACGAGTAGCGCGTCTGCCTCACGGGCTCGTCATGGAGGTCTGGGCGCCTCGCGAGAATGGTCGCCTTACACTCACTGAGGGTTTCCAGGGGCCATACCCCAGATTGGGGCGCTCCTGCTTTGCAATTGACAATCTCTCCACGATCTCAAAATGGCTTCAGGCCTCGCGTACGGCTCGGCTGAGCTAGCGGATTTGTGCGCCTTCAAGCGCCCGGTCTCAGGGGCCGGCCGCTTGAAGGCGACCTCGCTCGCGCTCGCGCGCCGTCCAAGCCGTGCGCGGACGCTCCTGTCGCTGCGGGACCTGCCGATCGTCGAGCTGCGTCTGTCGGCTGCGGAGCACGATCGTTGGCTGCACGCCCGCTGGCCCGTCGGCGGCGAGTCGCTATTCGATGGTCACTGGGCACAGGCAGTCATCCAGACTTCGGCCGAGGAACACGAGTACCTCGCAGGGCGACACCGTCAGGCGGTACGCACGAACATCCGCCGCGCCCGAGAGCTGGGCATCACCGCGACGCGGCTCGGCGGATATGACGAGTTCGTCACCGCCTCGGCGTCCGTGTACCGCAGTCGCAGCGGTGGAGACGCGGTTCTTGCGGCTATGCGGAAGCCGTCGCCATCGGACGAGTTCGCCTGGTACTCCGCGTCCACAGTCGCTCATGAGGCCCCCATCATTGTCGCTGCGGTAGCGTTATTTGGCGACTTCGCCGTGCTCGCGGTGATGGTGGGAAACCAGGACTATGCGCGCATCGGTTACGCCCGCTACCTCCTGCACACTTTCGTCCTTGGCGATCTTGCGAAGCAGGGAACCCGACACCTCATCGTCGGCTCGGTACTGCGCGAGTCGAACGGCAATCAGTACTTCCAGAGGCTGCTCGGCTATCGCATATGCAACGTGCAACCGATCCTGCTCTCCTCGGCCGGCGACCGGAAGAGGAACGCCGCCACCGCTATGCGCCGACTACTGATGACTGGCCCGGCGGTCGAGCCGCCCACCACTCCTCGCACAAACGACGCTCAGAAGGTCACGCCACCGGTGTCCGCGCGTATCGGCCACCCTGAATGGCCGGCAACTGGCAGCAACGGTTATCCAGGTACCACCAAGGTCGCAGTGACGACGGGCGCCAAGGAACGGAAATCCGCTCTATAGGGCGTATATTGAGTGCCCCTGGGGCCATAGCTCAGCTGGGAGAGCGCCTGCTTTGCAAGCAGGAGGTCGCCGGTTCGATCCCGGCTGGCTCCATTGCAAAAGGCCTGCAAATAGGCTGTTTTCGTCGGAGAGGGGCCGCTTTGGCTGGGAACGCGAAGACCTCGTTGGCCTATTCATTGGCCTAAACGCAGGCAATTGTCAGCAGGATCTGCTGATCGGCGAATAGCCATATATGACTTCCTGCTTGGTACGCAGGGGCCCTGTGCCTAAGTTTGCTTTTCGCGGCGAGGCGTTAGTCAGCGCGCGAACTCGCGAGCGTGCTGCGTCTCCTCCGTTATGCAAACCGAATTGGGCCCGATGCGATGAACAGTCCTGCCTCGCTCCAGACGAAGCGGAAGTGTCCTCGCTCGCTATGCCCTGCCCAAACCATTCCGGAGCGGAAGCCTGGCTAGGCTGCAAGCTGACGCTTAGGCTCTCGCTTAGCGGCGCCGGCGGAAGTCCAGACGCTGGGGAGAGGCCAGTGGTCGTTGCATACGTGTGGTGGCACCAGCCAAGCCACCAGAACCCTGACAGACTCCCCCGCATGGAAAACCGCCACCGAGATGCGCTGTGCCGGATCGCCGAAGCTGATGGCATGTGGTCGAAAGACGGGCACGAGCCTGTCGCCTTTCATCTGGTTCCCCGCAGCGGGATGACGAAGGAAATCGATCATCCGAACTGGAACCGGTCGTGGTCTGTGCCCGGACAGTCCACGGCCGACGATCTTGGCGAACTTGATCTCTTGCGCGTCGATCCGATCGACCCCGGCCGCAACCTGGCAAGAACTTTCTGGCTCACGATGAAGGGTCGTAAGGAAGCCGCGGATCTGGCGACTCAGACAGTCGTCGATGCCTCTCAGCCCTCGCCCGAGACCTCGAACCGCGATCGGGCTTCAGGGCCCGAGCACGCCGTGAAAGCCGTGGTCAGTTGGGCGCATGGGAACGGTGACTGGCAGGCAACTGTTGCCGAGTTTGCCTTCGAGCTTCGCAAACTCGGGATCGATGCGAACATCGACTTGATCCATCTGCAAGATCGTGCTGTCGACTGGACGACCTACGGACCTCGCGCGATAGAGGAGAGCGACTTCGTTCTCATCGCGGTGAGCGCCGCCTATAAGGAACGCTGGGAAGGCACCAACGATCCGGGGACAGGCGCTGGCGCAGCGAGGGAGGCCAACACCCTCAAGACCCTGTTCGGCGACGACCAAGAGGCCTTCTACGGAAAGGTGAAGATGGTCATCCTTCCTGGAGCCACTAGGGACGACATCCCGACCGAGCTCAGGGCGGTAGTGCACCGATTCCAGATTGCCACGATCGACGAGCCTAGTCTTGAGGGCCTGCTGCGGGTCCTGACAGACCAGCCAGAGTTTGTCGCACCGCCAGTTGGGAGTGTGCCCCTCCTGCCGCCGAAGCCCGTCGGCCAGAGCGGCAAACCGCTCCCTGCGCCAGAACCGAGTCAGGCGATCGCCGCGGCCATTGCCGAGCTGCCGGAGCGAGAGAAGCTCATCATCGCGCTGACCTATTTCGAGCGTATGACGAGGACCGAAATCGCAGAGATTCTTGGCGTCAGCCAAAATGAGATCTCCCAGCTGGCACAAGATGCCACCACCCGTCTCGGTCAGTCTGCCATCGCCAGGCTGGTTGCAGACTCTGATCGGCCGGCTGCCGCCCAGAATCACGCGGCTCGCCGTGCGCTCTTGGCCGACGGTCCGCGCCAGGGTGAATTGCCCATCGAGCCCGGCCAACTGGCGCTCGCGATACCCGAACGCTTCGACTTCGATCAAGGCTATGCGGAAGTGATCGACCACTATGTCTACAAGGGCCGCACTGGCAGCGACCCGGACACCGTGGAGTTCACCTTCAGCCACCAGGAGAATCGCGTCATCACCAGTGGCTGAGTGGCTGGCGCAGCGCGCGCCGACGCGGCAGTGGCAATGTGGTTACGAGCCGGTGCTCGGCTGCTTCTACTTCGCCTCGACGGCGACGATCAGCGACTAGAGGTCGGCGAGCGCCTGCTCGGCGTTGGCGCGGGACACGACGAGGCGCTGACCGGGCGCGAGGCCGCTGGTGGGCACTCGGTCGAGATAGCGCTGATCGACGTGGCCGTCTTCGTGCGTCAGGATGTGGCGCTGCTCGAACGTGCGCAGCAGGCGCGCCCAGACGTCGGCCGAAACCAGTGAGCTGAGCGCAAAGCCGGCGTGCTGGGAAAAGATGTCGTTTGCGTCATGTAGCCGCTGGAATACATTGCCACCAGCGGCCTTGGCAACGGCCTCGGCGTTGGGTAGGCGCTGCGACAACTCCTGCCGTGCATAGACCTCGAACTCGGTCACGACCGCCTTCACCGCATTGGCGGCGAGCCTGTCGAAGACCCCGAGCGCACGCGAGTCCTCCCGCTGCTCGCCATTGAGCTGGTCCTCCAATGCGAGCGCCCGACGCTAGACGGCCTGGTGGTTGCCGCAGGACCCGCACTCGAGGGTCCTGCGCACGGCCTTCTCGACGTACGTAGGGAGTGCGCGCCTAGGCGGGGTCGACCCGCGCGTGTAGCTCATGGCCTTGGAGCCGCGGAAGGCGCGGTCGAACATGTCGTCGAGTTGGGCGTGGACCCACTGCTCGGCGACGGCTTCGACATCAGCGGTGACCCGAGACCGCTGCTCCTCGGTCATGAACTCGTCGGTGTCGGTGTCGGTGTCGGTGTCGGTGCCGTGCCCGCAGTACGGGCAATTGATGGGGTCGTTCGGCAAGGCCTCGTACTCGCTGATCATCACCTTGAAGAACCGCGCGCATGCAGGGCACTCGCAACCGCTATACCCGTCCTCGCTCGCCGGCATCTCGACCTTCGCGTTAATACGCGTGCCCTCCTTCCGCACGTCGCTGACGCCCTTAGGCATGCGCGTTGTCCAGTCCATGTAGACCAGTGAAGCAGATGCCTCAGGCCGCGCTATACGACGGCTCCGTCTGTGTCGTCGCGTCCCGGTCGTGGCGATCATAGGACCGTGCCGTAACGGTGAGGTCATGCTTTACTGGTTCGAGACGGGTTCATGTTGAGTTCTGGCGACCTGGCTCAAAGATCGGCCAATCGGAGTGCGTAGCCACGTTCATCCAGTGTGGCTTGGAGGAGCCCAAGATCGAGGGTCGCGAACCAGAGATCGTTGATCTTGAGGGGGTCGTGCCGAGCATCAGTTACGGGCAGACAATCCGTTGGGAGGACGACCCGGAAGAGTGGGCGCGTAGCCTGGTCTGCTCCTATCGCACGCCCTATCTCCTAGCGGAGATTCGTCACGACGATTGCTCTGTCCTTGAGCGCTCTGGCGAGCGGCTCGTCGTGCGCCGGCATAGACGTAGCTAACAATCACCTCTGACTGTCGCGTAACAGCGGCGCCGCTCAGTGTGAGCGACCACACGGTACGCCGCTGGATCAGGCCGGCGGTTCGGCCTACTGAGTTCTCGGGAGGTGGCCGCCGTATGCCCCAGACGCGGCCCTTAGAGTCCCTGCACGGTAACGGCGCTCTGGCCAGGCTCGAGTGTTTCCTACGTGACCGAGGAGCAGGGCGCGGCATGCTGGCCGACAGCGAGTAGCGCCAGCGCTATCAGCACGCCTCCCTACGCTGGCGCGCAGCGGCTCATATGGTCGTGTCGGCACTAGCATGTCCGCTTCCCATCGAAGCATCGACGGCCGCAAGCATCGGTACGATCACTACAGATCAAGACTTCTAGAGGTGATGACGACGAGCAGACAGCGAGCCGGTACGGCCATCAGAGCAAGTGATCCGCGGATAGAGCGAGCGGTCTTTACGCTCGGTGAGGCTGCCGGCTACCTCGGGCTGCCACCTTCTACGTTGCATAACTGGGCCCGTCCGGCTGGCGGGACGATGCCCGTCATCACATGCTTCCCCGCTCGGGGCAGGGAGGCAACGGTCCCGTTCATCGGCTTCGCCGAGGCTTATGTTCTGTCCGCGTTTCGTCGTGCGGGTGTACCGATGCAGCGCATCCGACCTGCGGTAGAGGTGCTCTCCTCCGGGATCGGAGTCGAGCATGCATTGGCGTCCAAGCAGTTGTATACCGACGGGGCGGAGGTGCTCTACGACTATGCCGCTAGTGAGCAAGACGAGGAGCTGCGAGGCCTGACGGTGGTACGTACCGGCCAACGACAGTTCGCTGAGGTCGTGCGCGACTACCTCAAGCGCGTTACTTACGGAAATGATGGCTGGGCCTCTCGCCTGCGCCTGCCGGTTTACCAGCAGGCGCAGGTCATAGTCGATCCACGCCGAGCGTTTGGGATGCCTCTCGTTGTTCATGGAGGGGCGCGAGTCGAGGATCTCGTCGACCGTTTTATCGCGGGCGACACCCTTGCGGACATCGCGGATGATTTCGGCGTGCCTGAGCCAGAGGTCGAGGACGTGGTTCGTGTCGCCACCCGTGCGGCGGCCTGACACTCGCTCGACCAAGACTGGCGAGTCGGGCGGTGAGGATCACCCGGTGGAGTTCTTCATTGACCGCAGCCTCGGTCGCAAGCATCTCGCCCAGGCACTACGCGATCTTGATTTCGTGGTCCACACCATGGCCTCGGTTTATGGTGAGCGGGTAGCTCAGGAACTCGAGGACGAGCGCTGGTTGGCGGATGCCGGTGAGCGCGACTGGATCGTCTTGATGAAGGACGACGCGATCCGCCGTCGACCATCAGAGCGCGACGCACTGTCAGAGGCCGATGTGTGCGCCTTCTGTTTGACAAACGCCCAACTTCGCGCCTCCGAGCAGTCAGCACGGTTCGTCGGCAACATTGACCGCATTCTGCGCCAAGCCGAGAGGCCTGGCCCCTACATTTACGGGGTTTACGAGGGCTATATCAGACGGCTATGGCCCTCCTAGATAAGAGTCGGTAGGAGATCAGCGTGGCGCAGCGTAAGACACTGACGGAGAAGCAGGTGGCAGTTTTGCGGTGGATCGCCGACGGCTGCCCCGACGGTGTCATGGAGGACGAGTTCCATCGTATTTCTGCGGCGGCGCTAAGAAGCCGTGGGCTGGTGGAGACTTCGGGTCGTGGCTCGACCTGGACGGTGACGATCACCTCGGCCGGTAGCGAGTATCTGGCGATGGTTGACGGACCGAATCCGCCGATAGCCAGGCAGGCGAACGTGCCTGTGACTCAGCAGCTCGTGGATGACGTGATAGCCGCCGGTGGTGTGCTGCGAGTCCCGCGTCGCGGCTGGTATGACAGTGACGGCACCGACTATATGAACAGGGCGCGAATGGCCGAGCGTCTAGGGAAGGTTCCGGACGGCAAGCGGCTGACAGTCACCACGATCGACAGCGAGCTTGAGATCCGACTAGAGGACGCCCCTGGGCACACGGGTCACCGAGCTACTCTCGCTCCTGTCGTGATACCGGACCGGATCGGTCGCTACCACCAGGCAGCGAAGCAGTTTCGCGATTTGAGCACGCGCCACGAGGTCTCGCGCGAGCAGTTCGTGCGAGCGGCTCGGATAATCCATCTAGTCGCCACTGAAGCCGAACGACGCGGCTGGTCGGCCGAGGCTCCGACTGGATCTAAGAACGGGCATAGGCGCACAGACTGGACAGGTGCCAAGAACGGTCATCTACACATCACTGCCGATCACTACCAATTCTGGTTGCGCCTGCGGGAGGAGGGGGTGCATACCCGGGGCCCCTGGGGAGATGAGGTAAAGCACTACCGAAACGTATCGCGCGACTCTTACCTCTACCGGGGCAGGGAGCTACCCAGTGGCCCCTACGACGCTGACGCCACCGGCCGTCTCAAACTTGAACTGCACGACGAAGCATGGTGGATCCACCGAGGTCGTCAGTCACGCTTCGCTGACCGGCAGTCGTGGACGCTCGAGGATCGCCTACCTCACCTCCTCCGCGAGATCGAAGAGCGCATAGTTGATGCCCAGCGCCACACGGAGGAAGAGCGCATCAAGGCCGAGAAGGCCGCCGAAGCAGCCAAGCGACAAGCCGAAGAACGCGAGCACCAGTGGCACCTGCTCATGGCCCAGGCCAAGGAGCGCCTTATCGAAAAGCACCGCGTCACGCACCTTCGCCAACAGGCGAACGCCTGGGAGCAAGCCGAGCGTCTGCGCCGCTATTGCGACGCCATGCAGGCCGCCTGCGGCGGAAACCGGGAGACCGCACGATGGATCGCGTGGGCTCGCACCTACGCCAACCGACTCGACCCGCTCAACGGGTCACCGAGCATGCCAGAGGCACCAGATGCAACCGCAGAGACGCTCCAGGAGCACCTCCCGGCTGGCTGGAGCGCTCATGGGCCAGAGCACGATCGTCGCTCTGTTGGCCAGCGCGGCTGGTAGCAAGCTTCCGAAGGTTCGAGGTGGGACGGACGCTCCGGGTTGTTTGCTGCAGAAGCCTGGGCCATCGAGCTGAGTAGCAACGCAGGCCATTCTAGCTATTGTGCCCGAGTGCGAGACGATCAAAAGTTTAGGCCAACGAGAGTTATCCGTTGGCCTAAACCCAGCGGGAATGGGCCCAAATCAACAGAAAATGCGGTTTCCGACCTAACATCGTTTTAGGCCGATTTTCAGGTAAACGTGCCAATCACAGCGGACTGTGCCCCCGATTTGCAAGCAGGAGGTCGCCGGTTCGATCCCGGCTGGCCCCATTTTTTCTGGTCGGCAAACAACCAGGGTGTGCCGAGGTTGTTGGCCTGGGCTCAGGGCTTGTCAATGGCGCGGTGTAGGTCACGACGGTCGATGACTCGTGCCACCAGGTGGCGCACGTCGGCGTCGGCCGCGAGTTGGCGGTAGAGCACACGGTGCTCACCGACGAGCAGGTGACGCCAGGGAACGTGTCCAGCCACTGGCTTGACGTCAAGGTTCGCGGCATCTGCCCCCAGCGCTTGGAATGCCTGCTGCACACGCTTGCGTGCGGTACGGTGCCGATGCTTGCAAATCGCAATCACTTGGAGGAGACCGATGCCGGACACCACCTGCCACATGTCGATCTCGCTCGACGGCTTCGTCGCCGGGCCGGACCAGAGCCGGGAGAATCCGCTGGGGAAGCGCGGCAGGGAGGTTCACAACTGGCACCTCGGCGACGAGCGCGCGAACGATGCCGACGCGACGGCAGAAGGTTGGCTCATGCGACCGCGCGGGGCGTACGTGATGGGCCGCAACATGTTCGGGCCGATCCGCGGCGAGTGGGATGAGGCCTGGGATGGATGGTGGGGCTCCGAGCCGCCCTACCATGCGCCGGTCTTCGTGCTCACCCACCACGCTCGCGAGCCGACCGAGATGGAGGGCGGCACGAGCTTCCACTTCGTCACCCAGGGCTTCGAGGCCGCGTACGCGCAGGCACGTGAGACGGCCGGCGAGGATGGCATCGACATCGCGGGCGGCGCCTCGACCGTCCGTCAGGCGCTCGCCGCCGGAGTGATCGACGAACTCACGCTCGACGTGGTCCCCGTCCTGTTCGGGTCCGGCGAGCGGCTGTTCGACGGAGTCGAGTCCCTCGGGTTCGAGCCGGTCGAGGTGCTCCACTCTCCGCTCGCCACGCATATCCGCTACCGGCGGGCCGGGTGAGGGGACATCCCCGCGCTACTCGGGGCGGTTTAGACAAGCGGATCTCGACTGCGATCACGTTCGGCAGAGGGGCTGTCGCAATCGCGCTAATCCAAATGTCTAGACGAGCAGCACGCCACAAGACGAGCAGCTAGAGCACCGCCAGCCCAAGATCGCCTGGGCGTGACGACGCGCAGCTTGCGGGTCCTGGTTACGCGAGATCCAGCGGCGTCGCCACCATCAGCACATGGTTTGCGCGCCGAGCAGTTTCGCCCATTTGAGAATCACCTGTATATAAGCCAGATTATGAGGATGGACTAAACGGGGGCGGCGGAAGATGTTCCCCAGGCGTGTTCCCTGGGTCCTGGTGAGCGTCCTGGTTGGTCGTGGGATCAATTTCAAGGGACGACGCCACGCCGACCGCGCCTGTGGATAGGTAGTCCTGCTGGCGGTGCCGTGAGGTGCGTGCCGATCTAATGGCTGCTCACTGTGTTCTCGATGGTGCAGTTGCCCTCGGATGACATCGGCGTTGTGTGGATTCGTGCCGGGACTTCGTCCCGGATTTGGAGTCCGCTGGAGCGGATGACCCCGCCAGCCCTTCGGGCTGGGTCGAGATGAGTCCTTGTTGAGGGATGTGACGGGGTTGGTGTTGCCTGCCATTGGAGAGAGCGGCGTCGATGACATTGTTGCCGGCATTTGCCGAAGCGGGTACGGTCGTCGACGACCCAGTCGATGTGGAAGCCCTCCTGCGCGACCCCGACGACGACTACCTCATTGCCCTGGCACGGGAGGCCGATGCCGAGATGATCGTCAGCGGCGACCGTGACCTGCTTGACCACGTTGGGCTAGAGCCGAAGGCGATCAGCCCCCGCCATGCTTGCGAACTGCTCGGGCTGCTCTAAGAGGCGCGACAGGCTGGCATCGTCGAGCAGTGGAACGAGCCTCAGTCACTCACGATGGAGTTCGTAACTCGTAGCGCATCCGTCGTTGACGGTGCGAATGGTGCCCGACGAACACTTGGGTCTTCATCGCCCATAAAGAGTTCGCGCTGGCTGAGCCGGGCAAGCGCTTGGGCAACCTCGGGAATCATCGGAACACTCCTAATCTTGCCGCTTTTTGGAGTCACAAGTTCGCCGTGGGAATAGTTTGCACGCACGCGGATCGCCTGGCCAGGAAAGTCGATGTCGCGCCAGCGCAACGCGACTAGCTCGCGGCGAGCCGGCTGCTTTTGTGCTTCGGACATACGCGACTCCACAGGACTAGGTTAGGCCGACAGGGCATGATAAAGTGCTGCATAGTTGGGGATAGATTTCTATGGCATCCGCCTCCGTACTACTGACCCGTCGCGAGGCCGCTGAGATCGGTCGCGTCCCGCTGAACGCGATCGACAAGGCGATCGAGCAGGGCGTCGTAAAGCCCAAGCGCAAGCAAGGCAAGCCATTGCTCCCCGCGCACGAAGTCGCGCTGCTCGTTCTGCTGCGCCAGATCGACGTCGCGCTCCCGGCCAAGGCGAAGCAGCACCTACGCAAGTGGCTGGCAGGAGCGCAGCCGCAGGCTGTCGGCTCGGAGCTAGCGCTGTCCGAGGCGCTGCGCGTGGCGATGACCGAGGACGTCGCACAGACGATCGAGCGCGCCGAGTCCTACGCCCGTTTGCGTGACCGCTACGTGGAGCGCAATCCGGCCGTGATGGGAGGCGAGCCAGTTATCAACGGAACCCGCGTGCCGGTACGAACGATCGCGAGCCTGATCGAGATGGGTGAGAAGCCCGAGGTGCTGCGCGAGGACTACCCGCACGTCCCGGACGAGGCGTATCCGGTCGCGGTGCTGTGGGCGCACGCCAACCCGCGTCGCGGCCGTCCCATACGCCCCTGGGAGACGGCTGCAAGCCGGCCCTTGCCCAAGCGTCGCGCCGTGCGAGGCGCGTGAAGTTCTGGATCGACGAGTGCTTGACGCCGGCGCTCGTCGGTCACGCGCACTCCCACGGGTACGAGGCGACATGCACGCGCGATCGCGGGCATCTCGGCATGCGCGACGATGAGCTGCTGGCGCTAGCGGTCAGCGAGGAGTTCGTGTTCGTCACGAACAACCACGCCGACTTCGTAGGACTCTGCACGAACGCCGAGTTGCACACGGGGCTCGTCGTCCTGCCACAGCGCCCACGCGACGCTCAGCTCCCGCTCTTTGGCGATGCCATCGCTCACATCGAGCACCACGCCGCGCAGGCCAGCGAAGCGCCAGCCGACCGGATGCTAAATCGCGTCGTGGAAGTCGATGACGAATCCGGGATATGCAGAGACATGCCGCTTCCCGACCGCTGAGACGCCCAGGAGCAATGCTTAAGGGCGGATCACCGGCCAGCGGACCTCTTGCAAGCAGGACTAGGCCGGGTCTGTCCGTCGCAATAGACTTCCGACGTGGAGACCACCCAGCGCTACCGGGTCGTGGTCGCCCGTGACCAGGACGGGCGCAGCGCCGTGATCGACTTCCTTGAGGCTTGGCTTGGCCGGCCGGAGCTTCGCTTGCTCGTGGAGAAGGGTGGTGGCATATGGCCTGACACCGGCGACCTAACGGAGCGCCTCCAGACACTCCATGAGTTCTCAGCGCGCTGGGACTTCCGGGGCGGAGCCGAGCGCCTGCAGATCACAGGCGCCGACGCCGACATCGACTCGGAGCTGGTTATGGCCGAGGCGACGTCGCTTGGCATGGTCTCGGCCCTGCCGCCGAGCGACCCGCACTATGACCACGCTGTCGTTCTCGGCGGCACGGCGCTCGCCAACATCAACCGCCTGCGAGTCCTCCACGAGCTAATCGATGATGGTCTCGACGTAGGCAATGTGTGTGCGCTTACTGCGCTTCGCGAGATGCCTCCTTCGGAGGTCCAGCTAGTACGGGAGCGGCCCGAACTCGACCATCTTATGGAGGGTGCAGCTACCGAGTTCGATGTGTTTGTCGCGGCGGCGGCTGAGATGTATAGCGCCCAACCGCAGGTTGTGCGTACGGATAACGACAACCCAAACCTCAGGCAAGCGCGGGCTGAGATCGGTCCCGTCCTCGTGCTCGCCGCACCGTCGGCCGATCCCACGCGTCGACCCAACACGCGCGACAACTATGCCGTCTACACCTCCGAGATTGAGGATGGCGACAGCGTCCTGATCGTCACGTCGAGCATTTACCTCCCCTACCAATTCTTTGTCGGACTCCAGGCACTTGGCCTCGATCGCTCAGGCGTGATTGAGGCCATCGGGTTCCCGCCGGTCTGGATGGGTGGTGTTCTGACCGGACCCACGAACGTGCTTCAAGAGCTCCGAAGCGCCTTCTTCGGCGCACTCGCTCTAGCCGAGGCGGTCAGAGCGTGAACGCCGCAGTCATCGGCGCGTTGCAGACACGGGACTGGTTGGCTCCGCTGGCGACCCTAATCACAGGCCTCGTCGCGGGGGTCCTCGTAATCCGACAGCTCTCTGCACTGCGGCGCCGTAACGAGTTCGACATCTTTGGGGTGATCGGCGGTCGCATGCGGGAACGGTTCGCGCACACTGAGCATACCCAGGGCGAGCATCCGTTCTATGCCCTACGCCACCATTTCGCGCACCTGTCTACTGGTAAAGCCACACATAAGCAGGATGAGTATGAGCGCGGACTGGTAGAGCGAATCGAGGCCTTGTCGCGGCTAACCGAGGGCCAATACCGTGAAGGGCTCAAGCTGGTGGAACCCGTTGTTGATGTCCTCAACGAGGTCGCCGAGGTAGTTGACAACCGCTACGTCGATCACCACAAGATCCTCGCCCGCTACCACCTACTAATAATTCGTGAGGTGTTCA
Organism: uncultured Solirubrobacterales bacterium; assembly: GCA_963743555.1. Taxonomy (GTDB): domain Bacteria; phylum Actinomycetota; class Thermoleophilia; order Solirubrobacterales; family Solirubrobacteraceae; genus Palsa-744. The sequence goes on along the minus strand of CAVUQG010000007.1, from coordinate 49,305 downwards.
TCGCAGAGCCGTTCATCCTCTCTGAGGTTGTTCTCGGCACCCGCGGACGATGGGGGATGCGCGTCGTCGAACTCGGCCGCATGGCCCGCAAGTACAACGATATGAACCCTATCCACCGACGGTCGGTCTTCTTCCTTCGAAACCAGGACGCCGACAAAGCCTATGGGGCTATCTATGAGCAGCCTCGGACCGACGGACTGCACTATCCGCGTCTGGCTTGGTGGGCCATTCGGCGGCACCTCTTTGGCTATCCGCGGATCACCGAGCGGACGAAGCGTCGGCAGAACGCGATGCTTCGTCGGCTCGCCGACCGGCTGGCTGAGTTGGGCGTAGTTCAGAGGCCCTTGCCCTCTCACGATTAGCCAGAAACCATTCCCACTGTGCCGACACCCGCTACCGCGCCTCAGCTAGCCGTGGTGGTGGGGCGCCGCGTCGATAGCCCACGCCAAGAATCGGCTTAGGTTTAGCGCACGCGGGTTGCAGAAGCGACAGGCATCCCAGACTGATCTTCTGAGACCTCGTAGACAAGCTCGACCCAATCCTGTGAAAGGCCCATCCCTAGCTCGAGGTCGAGCTCCACATCGACCTCGACTGCGATGGCGCCATCTGCGTGGGGGATGACCTCGGCGATCTCGGGGGCGCTGGCGAGATACACCCGTAGCTTGTCGTCGGCGTCTACCGAAGCGGGGACTTCGAGTGCGGCTTCGATCGCGGCGAGCTTCGACGCCGGCCCTGCGTGGAATAGCGTGAAGGTTCCCTTTTGAGGGACGCTTACGCCAGCTTCTATCAGCCGTTCCCGCACATCTGGAAACATCACCACAATGCTAGCTTGCGTCAGCCGAGCGCGAGACGCCGATGGGTGGCTTGTCATTGACTGCCGGCTCGTCAGCGTGCCTCAACGCGACCCGACCCGCCGTGAGCATGCCGTGCAGCGCTGCCGCATCGGAGTACTCGGTGTCCTCACCGATACGGATCGGCACGGTCACATACGTTTCCGCGATCTGACCATCGTTACGATGCCCTGCCTGGACCAGAAACGGCTTGATGTGCTCAGGTTGGCTCGGTACAGCGATTAGTACGTAACCCGCTGCGGCGCTCCGGGGATATGTCCGTATGCTCAATCCCTCTGGTGCCGGGACAACAAGGCGGCGGACCGCCTTGATAGTCGGTCAACATCGAGGCACGATGCCCGTCAGATCAGATAATCCCTCAAGCACACCTCTCGGCTTGTACGCGAGAAGCTGGCAAGTCCCCTCGATTATCGAGCTGGTGGGACCCGGCCGCTCTAGCGGCAGGGCGCGCGGTGATCCTGATCAAGCGTCGAGCCCGCGCGGTCGGGAGTAGACCGTCACTCGCCGGCCCAGGGACCGAATGATCTGGATTCGCGCTGGTCCGCTGGCTCGCTTTGGGTGCCGACCGCGGCCGAATATCGCAGGAGGTCCGCGCTGGACGCTCAACCAGAGCGGTGCTACGATGTGGAATTGCGAATCGGACACGCAATTTCGGCATTCGATTTTGAAGGGACAAATGGCAACGCCAAACATTGATAGAAGCGAGGTGGGTCTGGCGGACGATCCATCTGTTTGGGTTCTGAAGCCTGGCGACCAAGTTGAGCGTAAGGAGTTGCAACAGCGCTACGGGGGCCGAACACAGGGTGGAATCGGGCCGTCCAAGAGTTCGCCGAACGTCCTCCTCTTTTCCGATCCCATCGCCGGTGAGCCCCACGGATATTTCGACGGTTGGCGAGCGGACGGGTGCTTTCACTATACGGGTGAAGGACAACGCGGCGACCAGCAGATGAAGTCAGGTAACGCCGCGATCCTTCACCACGCGAGTGAGGGGCGCGCGCTCAGGCTGTTCCTCGGTGCGCGAGGGCAGGTCACTTACGAGGGGGAATTCGAGCTTGCCCAAGAGGGTCCGTACTACACGACAGATGCACCGGAGACTAACAACGGACCTGTGCGTAGCGTCATCGTCTTCCGACTTCAGCCGGTCGACACCCAGTCAAAGCCCAGCTCGTCAAAGCTTGATCGCGTCGGCCTCAAGGGCATCGAGGATGTACCTGTTGAAGAGCAATGGACGGAGAAGATGTTCGTGTCTCCAAGTCACGTCCCGTATGAGGCCGACCGGCGGGAGCAGACGCTTGTACTTGCGTTTCGCGACCATTTGTTGCAGCAGCGGCATGAGGTCGTGCGCCTGAAGATTGTTCCACCGGGGGAGGCTAAGCCTCTGTTCTCGGATCTGATGGACAGAACCACAAACACGCTATACGAGGCGAAGGGTTCGGTACAGCGCGGAGCGATTCGAACGGCGATAGGGCAGCTTATGGACTACAGGCGATTCGTTCAGCCTTCGCCGCGGCTCGCAGTGTTGCTGCCGTCTAAGCCACGCGACGATCTCAATGACCTGCTGACCGGCATCGGCATCGGCGTCGTATGGCGCGATGGCGACGGCTTTGTCGAGGTGTATGGAGAGGACTCATGACACTTTCCTTGCGGCGCATGGTGAGCCGTCAACTAACTCGTCATGGCCCCTGACTGGCTCCAAAAGAATGCTCGCTTGGCGAGCGATGAGGAGCTGCGTAGGCTTCAGCTCCGTTGGGCACGGGATGACCTCTGGATGCGACGAATTTCGTTTGCTATGTCCGTGATGGTGCTAGCTGCCAGTCTGGTCCTACTCGTGGTTCAGCCAGTCAAGGGAGCGACCCCAATTGCGGCAGGCGTTGCCACTTCTTCGGCAGCTTTGTCGGCCGGGTTCTTTCTCAAGGGTTATAGAGGTCGCCCGTGACCTGTTCACAATGACCCAGATGGTGCCGACGACGATCATCGGCCGCCGAGCAGAGCCCGCGCCACCTACTCAGCTTTCGCAGGACGAGACTCCCCATCGCCTGAGCTTCTAGCATCAAGTAAACCATCGACCGCTGCCTGTCTCGGTCCAACAACAAGGAGCTTCCCATGCCCGATCCCATCTACACAGCAGAGGCCCACGTAACCGGCGGCCGAGCCGAGGGCCACGGCAAGAGCAGCGATGGCGCTCTGGAGGTCGACTTGCGACTGCCGTCGGAGATGGGTGGCCAGGGAGGAGGGACCAATCCCGAGCAGCTATTTGCGGTCGGATACGCCGCATGCTTCGAGGGCGCGCTCGGCGTGGTCGCTCGACGAGCCAAGGTGGACACCGGCGAGGTCAGCATCGACAGCAGCGTCAGTCTTACCCCGAACGGACAGGGGGGCTTTTTCCTGACCGTGGGGCTGAATGTGACGCTTCCGCCCGTGACCGACCTTGCCCAGGCAGCAGAAGCTGGTCCGCGCGGCACACCAGGTTTGCCCCTACTCCAATGCTACGCGCGGCAATATAGAGGTAGCGCTGACCGCCAACGGGCAGGCGGTTGACGCCTGACTGCGTGCTGATTCCAACGTCCTCACGCTCGCTTAGCTGATTTCCCGGGCGCTGGGCAACCTCTGTCATAGCCTTCGTAGCAGGCAGCCCGCGGGTACGGAGAAGGATGCCTGTGCCCATGTCCTCCCATCCGACGGGCATACGCTCTGCGGGACGCCCGCTAGCGTACGCCCCATGCGCGTAGCCACCTGGAACGTGAACTCGGTCAAGCAGCGCCTGCCGCGCCTGCTTCCCTGGCTTGACGAACGCCGACCGGATGTCCTCTGCTTGCAGGAGACCAAGCTCGCCGACGAAGCGTTCGATCGGCTACTCGACGAGGAGCTGACAAGCCGAGGCTACGAGATTGCACGTTACGGTGAGGCGCAGTGGAACGGGGTGGCGATCCTTTCCCGCGTGGGATTGGACGACGCAGTTGCCGGGATCCCAGGTGGGCCTGGCTTCCCCCACCAAGAGGCGCGTGCCGTGTCCGCGACATGCGGCGGAATCCGGATGTACTGCGTCTACGTGCCGAACGGGCGGACACCTGACTCCGAGCACTACCACTACAAGCTTGCTTGGCTTGATGCTCTTGGAGAGGTGGTTCGCAGCGGGCCCGAGGACGCGATCGTGTGCGGGGACATGAACATCGCGCCGGCTGACATCGACGTGTTCGATCCGAAAGCCTACGTCGGCCAGACCCACGTCACGCCGTCGGAGCGAGCCGCGCTGGCGAGTCTGCAAGCGCTTGGCCTGCACGACGTAGTGCGCGATCGCTGGCCCGCCGAGCGCGTGTTCACCTACTGGGACTACCGCGCCGGCATGTTCCATCAAGACCTGGGGATGCGGATCGACCTGGTGCTTGCGAGCGCCCCGGTCGCCGAGCGGACCCGGGCAGCCTGGGTCGATCGGCAGGCGCGCAAGGGCACCAAGCCCAGCGATCACGCTCCCGTGATCGTCGACCTTGACGAGGCCCCAGATGGGGACATCGGACCGCTTGTCCCTCCGCCCTCCGCTCAGACCGGCAAGCGACGTTCGGTCAAGCTGCCGCAGTCATCGTGACCGAGTAGCGCCCGGCACGATCCCAGCAAACTCTGTGTGGGCCTGGACAAGCCCGGATGGCATCAGGCAGGTTGATCTGCAGCTCGCGCTTGCGCAAGTGCCTGTGCCCACCACGCGAGATCGCTCGCCGCGCTGTCCAAACGTTGGTCGAGCGAGGCGAAGATCTCGAGGTCGAGCGGTTGCTCGGCGTTGCGCGCCTCGATCATCACCGACGGCAGGATGTGAACCGCGTGGCGCAGCGGAGCCATTTCGAGCTCCACCGCTACCAGGCGCAGCTGCTCGATCGCGCGCGCGCCGCCGGTGTTGCCGTAGCCGATGAAGCTCACAGGCTTTCGGTTCAGCTCCGGGAAGATCTGGTCGAGCGCGTTCTTCAATACCGCCGGGTAGCCGTGGTTGTACTCGGATGTGATGATCAGGTAGCCGTCTGCCTGCTCGACCTTGCTCGCCCAGCGCGCCACATCCTCTGGATATTCGCGACGACCGTAGGCCGGCGCGACCGCTTGCTCGAAGAAGGGCATCGGATAGTCGCGCAAGTCGACCAGCTCTGTCTGCAGGTCCTCGCGAGCGCCGAGTCGATCCATGACCCAGGCGGCTGCCTTCTCGCTGAAGCGTCCCTCGCGAGTGCTGCCGAGGATCACCTGTATTTGCGGAGCCCAACTCAAGATGCCACGCTAGCAGCAGTCGTGCCGCTACTGATTGAGTCCCACCGCTTCCAGCGCTTGGTCCCAGTCGTTGAAGCCCTGCATGGTTTCTATCTGCTGCAGATGGCTTTCGATGTGTGTTGTGGTGGCCAAGATCGCCTTGTCTGCCGGCTGCTCATATGGAGCCAGTAGCGACGGCGGGATCGCTTTTGGTTCGATCGCTTCCACGCGCTGATCGAGTTGGATCGATGTCGCCGGAACCGTCTTGAAACCAGTTTCCTTCCATGCGGTCACATCGCCGCAGACATTGGGCATCTGCAAGCTGGCGAGGTTCTGCAGGTCGGTCGCGTAGCGCTGGGTCATATGGGTGAGCTTCGGATTGCTCCAGTGCAAGTGCCGCACTGCCTGGGCGAATTTGTGGATCGGGCCGGCGTCGGCGGTGTAGGAAGTCGACCAAAGCGCCACCACTACCTCGTAACTTAGATGTTGAGATTCTTCGTTCTGGGGTGAGCCGACGCCAAGCTTCGGACATTCCTGGCCGAGCTTGTGAATCGTTGCCTCGATGGCTGCCTGATCGGCTTTGACTCTTGCCTGTGTGGCGCGGTTGAGCGCGTAGTTGGCACGAATGTAGGCATGCGTTGAGACGCTGTCCTGTGGCGTGGCCACGGCTGTGGCCGGAGCGACCCCGAACACGAACACCGTGAGAATCATCGCGATACGTCCCCTCATCCCAGCTTAAGGGTAGCTGCTCGACGCTTGTGGATCGCCGGTATCGCGTCGTTACGGGCTCGTAGTGGCGGCATCTCCTCCAATACTCAGCCGCGCTGGACGAGAGCAGGCGGTTGTCGTCCTTCGCGCATTGACGGGCAACCCGCAAGCACGGGGAAGGGGCGCGCCTGTGGAATGCTCGCGTTAGCGATGACCGGCCCGCGCCAAAGCCTTGCAAGCCTCTCGTCTCGGATCGAGCGGCTCGTGCGCGCTATCCAGGACGAAGACGAGGCGGTCGTGGAGAGCATCGTCCGCCTCAGCCAATCGCGGCGTCTGTTCGCTCCGCTTGCCTTCACCGTGGGGGCGTTTGCGATGTTGCTCGACGGGCTCAAGCTGCTTTTGTCCAACTGGCGGTTGACACTCGTGCAGATCCTTCCCGCCGTGTGGATCTGGCTGGCGATGTTCGACCTCAGGGCACGGGTCCTGCGCGACAAGTCGTTTCCCGCCTTGCGCGGCCCGGTCCTGATTCCGATCGGGCTTGCGATCGTCGCGATCACGATGGCCTGTTTCTTCCTCAACGCGCTGTTCGCGTTTTCGATCACGCGCCCGCCTCCGCCCAAGATCAGGCCGGCCTACGACCAAGCGCGCTCCAACCTGCGCCCGATTCTCACTTGGGGAGCCGCGGTCGGTGTGCTGCTGGCGGTCGCGACAACGATTGCTCCCCGCTGGGGAAGTCCTTGGTTTGCCCTTGCTCTTGGAGCGGTCGTAGGCCTGATGATGGTCTGTTACGTGGCCGTGCCCTCTAGGCTGATCGGTGTCAAGCCGGAGCGCTCCCGCCGTGAGAAGCTGACAGCCTCGGCGATGGGGGCCGCGCTCGGCACGGCCGTTTGCACGCCTCCCTATCTGCTCGGACGGCTGGGCATCCTGATGCTCGGATCCAAGGTGCTCTTGATTCCGGGGATCGTCCTGCTGACGTTCGGCTTCACCCTGCAAGCTGGTGCTACCGGTGCGGTCAGGGCGATCAAGATGAGCCTCAAGCTCACGGGAGTGCCACCGGAGGAGTCCTCGCCGGAGACTGAACCTGCGCCATAGAAGAGCTTCCAAGCTCGCAGAAACGGCGTGCGACCTGCGCTCCCCGCGCTCTTATAAACACGGGCTTCCAACCTATGCTGGGCGTAGAGATAGGGATTAAAAGTTCGTGCCTAGTGACGATCCGCGCCATTAGCACGTACGATCGCGACTTGATGACAAACGCCGATGACAGGCCTGCTCTCTCCGGCTCGCGCGCCAAGCCACGTACGATTGCGACCGGATGAGCAATGCCGACGACATGCTTGCCGTCGCTGGCTCGCGCGCACAGCAGCTGGCCGCACCCGGCCTGAGCCCGAAGCCGCGCCGCCGGGTGGCCGTGCTGTCCTGTATGGACACGCGCATCGATCTCTTTCCGATGCTCGGCTTGGAGCGTGGCGCCGCGCACATCATTCGCAACGCCGGCGGGCTTGTGACCGACGACGCGCTGCGCTCGCTCAGCGTCTCGCAACGCAAGCTCGGCACCGAGGAGATCGTCGTCGTGATGCACGACGGCTGCGGTCTGCACCGTGCCTCCGAGGACGAGTTCGCGCAGGCGCTCGCCGCCGACGGCGTCCTGCCCACATGGCGTCTGGGTGCGTTCGAGGATGTCGAGGCGACCCTGCGCCATAGTCTCACTCGGCTGCGCTCGAGCCCCGAGCTGCCAGCTCGCGATCAGATTCGAGGGTTTGTCTTCGACCCTGAGAGCGGCATGCTGCGCGAGGTTGAGGTAGAGCTGCCCGCCAAGTAAAGGCGCGCCCCGACCGAGTAGTTCCAGCTTGGCGAGCATGCGATTGGCCGCGGTGCACCTATCGGCGCGCCTCAATCCAAATAATCGTCAGGCATGCAATGTGGATTGTGCCGTTCGTCGCTAGTCGTCCGCTGTTGCGGGTACCAATAGCTCGGCCTATGCACAAGCCGGTGTATCGCCTAATAGAGAGAGGGGTCTGTTGTGAATGACCGTCCCGTACAGCTGATCGTAAGCGACGACTTGCAGCGTTCGCGTCTGACCGTCTTCTTTCGCCTGCTGCTGGCGATCCCGCACCTGATTTGGCTGGGATTGTGGGGGATCGTTGCCTCGGTGGCGGTGGTCGTGAACTGGTTTGCCACGCTGATTGCTGGGAGATCCCCCGACGGACTGCACGACTTTCTAGCTGCCTATATCCGCTATGCGATCCACGTTGGGGCCTACGTGCTGCTGGCCGCCGAGCCGTTCCCCGATTTCCTCGGCAAGCCGGGCTATCCGGTCGACGTGACGATCGCCCCATCGCAACCGCAGAATCGCTGGAAGGTCGGCTTTCGCATCCTCCTTGCGATCCCGGCCCTGATAATCGGCGGCGCACTCTTGTCCGGCAGCGCGCGCAGCTATGGCTTCAACTACAGCTATGGCCTAGCAGGCATTGCGGCCTTTCTCGGCTGGTTCGTCGCGCTTGCGCAAGCTCGCCTGCCGCGCGGGCTGCGCGACCTGATCACCTACGGACTGTCCTACTCGGCCCAGCTCGACGCCTACCTGTTCCTGCTCACAGACGTCTACCCAGACAGCAATCCGCTCACGGCGCTTGCGGATCTGCCTGTGCGGACCGAGGACCCGATCAAGCTGGAGGTCGATGCCGGCCTGGAGCACTCGCGTCTGACCGTCTTCTTTCGCCTGCTGCTGGCGATCCCGCACCTGATCTGGCTGACGCTGTGGGCGCTCGTCGCCTACTTGGCCGCGATCATCAACTGGTTTGCGATCTTGATCAACGGCGTCTCACCGCTGGCACTGCACCGCTTTCTGGCCGCCTACGTGCGCTACCAGAATCACGTCTATGCCTACCTGTTTCTGATCGCCGACCCGTATCCCGGCTTCACGGGACAGGCCGGCAGCTATCCCGTTGAAGTCCGTATCGAGGGCCCGCGCCCACAAAATCGCTGGAAGGTGTTCTTCCGTCTGTTCCTGGCGCTGCCGGCGTTCCTGCTCAATAGCGCCTACGGCAGCCTGCTGTCGACCGTGGCCTTTCTCGGCTGGTTTGCCTGTCTGGTCGATGGCCGCATGCCTGTCGGCATGCGCAACGCCGGCGCGCTCGCGCTGCGCTACTCAGCCCAAGCCAACGGCTACGTGCTGTTGCTGAGCGAGGCTTATCCCTACAGCGGCCCGACGGCACCGGCAGCCATGGCCCCTGAGCCTGCGGTGGTGGCGCAGCCACTGCCTGAGCCCTCTCTATAGAAGGCGCCCGTCCGTGGCCTCCATGGAAGGTCATCGCCGGGGCCGTATCGAGAGCTCCGCAAGTAGTACCATCGTCAGCTTCGCGCGCCCGTAGCTCAGTGGTCAACGGTTCTCTTCGGGGAGCCAAAGAGCAGCGGTCTTTCAAACCGCAGGCCGCGGGTTCGATTCCCGCCGGGCGCACTTTTGGAATCCTGCATGGATAGTCGCTATCCGGTGTTTTGCGCGGCGACGAATGCTCCCAGATCGGGTGGGGTGGTAACGCAAGTGGTAACTCGGCGCCTGCAGACTGGCGACAGGCGCGCCTATCTCGATAATCGACTAGCGAGACGGCCGGAGGTCACTCGTAGGCAGCGTCTCAACAGGCTGGTCCAGGCTGCTTGAGTCATCCCGGTCTCGCCCGGTCAGGCGAACACCTCGACCCATCTTGAGCAGGCTTCCCCGTAGGGAATCCGGTTTGTCCGTAGCGGATGCGGAGCCGGAATGGGAACTGGCCGGTGGCCTGGTGGAAGCGGTAGCTGATCCGGACTTGTCCGTTGGGGTGGGTGCGTGGTGTGCGGATTGGCTGCCACGCTCCGAGGTAGTAGACGAGTACTTCGACGACGACGCCGTGTGTGGGTATGGCACCGAGGACTTGTCCTTCGAGCTGTACGGTCCCGGTGGGGGTGGTTCGTCGTGGTGTGATTCGAAGTCGCAGGCCTGCCGTGACGGTCTCGAACATCTCGGTCTGTGTCGCATATGGGCCGTCTTCAGAGGCCCTGTAGGCAAGGTCGATTAGCCGGGACGGTCCGGCTGGCACGGTCGCGGTCAGCGAGCCGTTCGCCCGGGTGACTGTTGAGCCTACGAGCTGCATTTGGTTGCTGCCTGCGATTTGTTGGAGGATGTCGACGCGAGCGTCCGGGATCGGCTGTCTCGTCCCGTCGAGCAGCCGGCTTGAGAGGCGCAGCGAACTGTGTGTGTAGGGTCGGGAGATGCTGGATGGGCTTATCGGCGAGAGCACCGCGCCAGAAGCAATAGACATGGGGTCGGCGGCGGCCGAGAGGGTCAGGATGTCAGCAAAGAACACGAGTAGGATCACGGCGAGCAGGACGGTGACCAAGACGGGGTGGGGTACTGAGGGGCGCATCTGTAGCGACTCCTTGTGGAGTGGGTTCTCGGGCCAGGGTTGGTCCGCTTGCCCCTATGTCGCTGCGAAGCGCGATATGCCCCCCCTCTAAATTTTCGTGAGGGACCTTTACGGTCCGAATGGGCTGCCGCCCCGCTGTTTGACGACCGGCACGTCCTTTGTGCGGGGTGTGGGTGGAGGGCTGGTGCCGAGGTAGGAGAAGCCGCCTGGCGTGTGCTGTTCGTTTGGACGCGGCAGCCGGTGCGACGTTAGGCGCGCTGCGGGCGGTTTGTGTAGCACGGCACGTCCCCCCAGAGTGGTCGGTGGCACGATGAGCGCGTGGACAACGGCTGTGCGCTGAGGAGCGTTGCGGTGGCGCGCAGGTTGGCTGCTCGTGGCTACCCCGACGGCCCCGCCGGCCAATAGGATTACACCGGCGATTCCGGCTGCGAGTTTCGCGCCGGCGCTTGTTCCCGCCGCGATCTCCAATGCCCGGTCACGGATCCCGGCCTGTGGCGTGGAGGCCCGCTGGAAGAGGCGGGCGACCCGCGAAACCGTCGCCTGTAGCTGGTCGAGCAGGGAGGTGTGCGAATCGGCATAGACGGGCAGTACTGAGAGCACGCGCGCGTCGAATGCTGCTCGTAGACTCACGGCGTCTGTCTTATGCCGGAGCTGGCATGCGTGGCAGTGGCGCAGGTGCGCAAACGCCTGGCCGACAGCTCGCTCGCTGTTCTCTTTGCCTGAGAGCAGCGAGCCGATCGTTTGCGAGCGGTAGCCGCAGAGCCTGCCGGTCTCATACAACGTGAGGAACCGACTGCGCTTACGCTCACATGTGCGCGTAAGGGTACGAGCCTCCGTCTCGGGCAAACCGAGCGTGGTAGCGATAGCCCGCCAAGACCTTCCGTTCGCGACGAGCGTGAACACTTGGCGCTCAAGGTCAGTGAACTCGCCGACGATCGCATCGTCCTCGCGCGCGAGCAATGCCCGTTCGGGCTCCTCTCGCCAAGCTCGATCCCGACCTGCGGTCTCCATTGCTGGCGCGGCATGTCTAAGCGCTTTCTCGTGGACCTCGCGGTCGCGGTGCAGCCGCAACGCTCTCAACTTGATCCCACGATGCAAAGCGGCACGCAAATGCTCTGGGGACTCGTAGGGCTCATCCTTCTCGACTAGCACGGCGATCGTGGCGTCATACAGGTCTTCGATTTCGGCGAGCGAGGAGCCCCAACACGCACGGAACTGACGCGCCGTCCACAGCTCACGCGAGCGCCACCTTGCAGCAACACAGGTGTATCTACATCTGTGCGTGCTCCACCAGCGCTCCGATAGGCCGAGCCGCTCACGATGAGTCCTCGTGAGTGTGGCCGCGGACGCGGTCCATCGTGTCGTCGAGATAGTCGTGCAGCGCATAGAGCGACACCGCCTCGCTGGCAGGTCCGCCGTACTGAAGGTGATGGGCGGCGGCATGCAGGAGCATTTGCTCGTATTGGCCCGGGAGCGCATCAGCGAACGTCTCCCGCCACTGCGGGTTGGCAAGGCCAAGCATCCGCGCGGTATCCGCCAGCTCTTGCTCGCGGGCTAACAGGCTCGCCTCATACACGCGCCTACAGCCCACACAGAACCCCTCGGGCGAAACCGAAGGCTCTCCACAGCCCGACTGCCTGCATGTAGGGGCCTCCAGCCGGGATGCCGGCAAGACCCCATTTGAGCTGTCCTCGTGAGCAGTCATCTATGACTACTGACCGCCAACCCGGCAAAGCGGCCATGTAGTTTGGTTGGGCCTGCTGGGGCCCAGTGATGAGTGGGCTGGCCGTCGGTTCGCGGAGCCCGTTTCGGGCGCGGTGGCGTGACGGTTAGGTAGTGGTGTCCGGTGCCCCGTTGAGGGTGTGGCAGGCGCGACGGGATGACTCAAGTAAAACGGCTGGCCCCGACTGTCGGGTGCCCTACGTTGGATTTGTCTCCCGCCGCCTGTCACGGACGCCGCCATGACTTCATAGAAGCGTGCCTGTTGCTCGACATGGCTTTGTCTGGCGGTCTCCACATCACACCAGCGCCAACCAGCAAATGAGGAGACCGAGATTGATGATCGCAGTAGGCGTGGACACGCATAAGCAGCAGCATCATGCCGTCGCTCTGGACGGACTCGGACAGGTTCTCGGGGAGATCGTGATCACGACGACCTTCGCCGGTTACAGCCAGTTCGTGTGCTGGCTCAGAGAACTAGGTGAGAGCGTTCTCGTCGGTATCGAGGGTGCCGGCAGCTGGGGCGCTGGACTATGCGAGTTCCTGCAAGCCGAGGAGGTCGAAGTCTTCGAGGTCGAACGCCCTCAACGACGTGAGCGTCGGAGCGGGAAGTCTGATCGCATCGATGCTCTGCTGGCAGCCAAGAAAGTCCTCACAGGCGAGGGCCTCTCGACCCCAAGGGGGTCCGGGAAGCGTTTGGCGCTGCAGATGCTGTTGGCGGGCTACCGCTCCATCGTCAGCGAGCGCTCCCGTCTCTACAACCAACTGCAAGCACTGCAGGTCAGTGCGCCCTATGCATTGCGGGAACGGATCGGGCAAGCTCGCAACGGTGCAACGCTCGCTAACCGCCTCACCGGGATGCGGACACGACCAACCGCAAGCCCGCAAGAGAACTTGACCCTGCAAGTCCTACGCGACATCGCCAATCGTGCTCGAGCACTCGACGCAGATGCTGAGAGCTACACCCGCCAGATTGAGGAGATGGTCATCTCCCTCGCACCGGTGCTGCTGGAGGAGCCTGGTGTTGGACCGATCTGCGCCGGCAGGCTCTTGGCGTTCAACCCATCACGCTTCACCAGCGAGGCAGCGTTCGCGCGCGCCAACGGCACCGCCCCACAACCCGCATCATCGGGGAAGACCGTCAGGCACCGTCTCAGCCGCGGCGGAGACCGGCAAGTCAACGCAGCGATCTACACGATCGCGCTCTCCCGCTCAGTCCACCACGCTCCAAGCCGCGCCTATATCCAACGCAAGATCACCGAAGGAAAGACCAAACGAGAGGCCATGCGATCACTCAAGCGACACCTCTCCCGCCACCTCTACAACCAACTCGCCAGAACGCCCTTGACAACATAGAAGCATCCAAAAACATTTTTCGAGCCGGCACCGGCGAGCGGCTAATTGACCTCAGACCCAAGCTAGCCCAGCTCACCCCTGGAGATCCAGCATTTGGACGAACGGACGAGCGTCGAGGACATCTCGCGGACCGCGCGCTCAGATGCTCGAAACGCTCTTCAATGGGCCGCCCAAGATTACGCAGCAGGCCACGCAACGCTCAAGAAAAAAGGCATATCTGTCGTACCACCAGACTGATTCCGTTCTATCCAACCGAATAAGCGTCACAACTATCCAAATTCATTCGAACTACTTGCATTTCTGTCGGTGGATCGTGTACTGGGCCGCGCACTTCAGCGAGAGGCATAGGGCCTGGGAGTCGCTGGGGCTCAACTGGAATAGGGAGGAGCAAGGGTATGCGGGTCGCGTGGCGGTCGTTGATGGTGCTCTGTCTGGTGTGCACCGCTGGTGTGCTTTGGTCGGTAGGGGTGGCGCTCGGCGAAGGATCGTCTCCGATGGGTTCGGTGTCGTTGCCAGGCAGTCCTCTGGTCGGGCCTGATGCGTCCTCGCCGCTGGAAAGCTCGCTCGTGGTCACGGGGTCTCCGACCGAAGGTGAACAGCTAACGGCCGCTGAAGGAGCGAGGCGGACTAATCCCGAAGTGGTAGCTGAACGCGAAGCTTCGCGCACGAAGTACGAGGGGTCTGGGCTCCGACGAGACGGCTAAGCTCGCGAGTGAAAAGTTCCCGGCAACGCTCGATGAACAGGCGGGTGGGCCGCCCAAGCTGGGTGCGGGGCAGAGTCTCACTGGGTTTTCGGCTACCAATGTGGCTCAGGTGGGTCTTCCTGAAGGTAAGCACGAGTTGATCGAATCGCTTGCGCCGATGGCTGTTGAAGCCTCGCCGGGTCACTTTGTTCCTCTTGATCTTGCGCCTAGGAGTGTGGGAGATGTCTTTGAACCGACGACGTCGCTGGTGAGCGTGAAGATTCCGCGGGAACTGAGTCAGGGGGCTTCGATGGGGGACACGGGTGTGTCGTTGACTCCGACGGATACGAAGGGTGTCGCGCTCGGTGGGTCTGAAGGGCGACTGGACGGGGATAGCGTTTTCTTTGGGGAAACGGGTCTGGACTCCGGCATGATCGTGAAGCCGACTTTGGGTGGGTTTGAGGAGGACACGTTGTTGTTCTCCGAACGCAGCGCGACGATGTTGTCTTTTCGCGTAGGTTTGCCCGAAGGTGCGAGTCTCGTACAGGGGGAAGCGTCTGGTGGTGTAAGGGTCGTCAAGGAAGGAGTGACGCTCGCGGTGATACCTCGCCCGAGCGCTGAAGACTCTGAAGGAACAGTTATACCGGTGATGATGAGCGTGGCTGGCGATATGCTGACGTTGTCCGTTGACAGTGGTTCGGTGAAGCCGGTCTATCCGGTGGATGTCGATCCTGAAGTTTGGGATAGCGCGTCGCCGGCGTTGGAAGAAGGGGTGCCTGAGCCGCCGTCAAATTTTCACTTTATTCACGAAGGTAGCCAGTTCACAGCCTCCGAAGAAGGCAAGGGCACAAGCTGGAGGTGGAGGGAGCACATCAGTGGCAGTCATAAAAATGGCGAATGGGGAGCCCTGGTCTATACAACACAGGGCGACTCGTACATTAGAGAAACAGGCGTTTATGGGTCTTGGAGCGAGAAAGCGGTCCATCTCGAAAACTTGCTCGAGATCGTTCCGCCGCCCAAAAAAGAAGGAGAAAAACCGGAAGCTGAAACTAAGCGGGTACTTCCTGAAGAATCGAGTCCGCACGATGGGTATAGCGTTTCGGTGGAAGAAAGCCGCCGTCCGGCATCCGGAAATTCTGCGCAGTACCTCACAGAGTCTAATGGCGAAGGCTCTGCTGGTGAAAATACTCTAGAAAGCGCGGATGTTCGTTTGGAGCAGGAAACCCTTCCTGAAGGTCATTTCAACACCACGTCGCCGACTGTCGACGGCCAGCCTAACGTCTTGTATGGGACCTCCAATTGGCTGGGCCCGAAATCGGGCGCTGCTGAACTCATCCTCGAAGACAAAGGGATAGGCGTCAGTTTTTGGTCGGCGGCTGATAACGAATCTGTGTCGCTTGGCGGGCAGGAACTGTACTCTGAAGATTTATGTCAAGGGGGGATACAATGTCCCGAGAAATTGACTGAGTATCTTACGTACAAATCGGGTCTGTCTAACGGTGAATCGACCTTGCGGCTTTACGGGTCTAACGCATTTGGCAGTACGAACTCTGAGGCGGAAGGACTGCGGACGCACAAACTAAAGGTTGACTATAGTCCGCCGACTGGCATAACTATTTCTGGCCTTGGTAGCGGCAACGAAATCGGCGAAAAGGGGTATGGTCTCAAAGCCCAAGCTACCGATAGTCTGTCCGGCATCAAGTCTATCGAAGTTTCTGTGGATGGTCGCGAGCTTGGAGTCTCACAGGGTGCTTGTTCAGGCTCTTGTACCGGGAAAGGCGAATGGTCGATCAACGGTGGTGAATTCGGGGTCGGGGCGAATGTACTTGAAGTGACGGCGACCGATAACGCCGGGAACGTTGCCGCGGAAAAATATACGTTGAAGGTTCATCACGCCACACCGGTCGCTCTGGGTCCTGGCGCGGTCAATCCGATGACCGGGGAGTTCAGTCTCAACGCGACAGACGTATCGGTGGGCGCTCCGGGATCGAGTCTGACGGTAAGTCGAAGCTACCAGTCTCGTCACCTGACGGCGGGAGTGGAAGGGCCGCTTGGGCCGCAGTGGAGTCTGAGTGTCGGTGGCCAGGAAAGCCTTACCAGACTGGCGACTGGCAGTGTGACGCTGACATCTGCGTCCGGTGGACAGACGACGTTCGCCAGCAACGGCATAGGCGGCTTTACGTCTCCCACCGGCGACGCGAACCTCGCGCTTACCGAAGTGAAGAACGAAAAAGGCGAACTGACAGAATACGTGCTCAAGGATGCGGCCAACGCCAGCACAACCCGTTTCACCTCCACAACCGGACCCACGGGGACCCTGTGGAAGGCAACCAAGCAGGAAGGCCCGGTGGCGGCGCAAACGGTCAGGTACATCTATCAGACGGTGGGAGGCATCACCGAGCCAAAGTATGCCCTGGCACCCGAATCGGCTGGGTTGTCGTTCTCGTGCATCGCGAAGCTTGAAAAATCTGAAAAACTTGAAAAGGGATGCCGGGCGCTCGAATTCAAGTACGCTGAAAAAACGAAGGAAAGTATCGGAGAAAACGAAACAGAATGGGGCGAATACAAAGGGCGCCTAAAGGAAGTGCTGCTTATCGCCTACAACACTTCCGGCGTCAAAGGGATGGAGGAACCGGCTGTCGCACAATACTCCTATGACAAACAGGGCAGACTGCGCGCGGAGTGGAACCCTCAATTGGAAAAACCGCTGAAGGTGCTCTACGGCTATGACGCCGAAGGACACGTGACCGCAGTCACTCCTCCAGCTCAGCAGCCGTGGCTGTTGCACTATGGGACGGTAAGCGGAGACTCGAACACGGGCCGGCTGCTGTCGGTGATTCGTACCTCGGCAGGGACGGAACTCGGGAAAGGGATTGCGCCGTCCTACACGGTGAAGCCGACTCTGTCAAATACTAAACCGGTTGTGGGCACAAAGATCAGTGTGTCGTCTAACGGGACGTGGAGCAACAGTCCGCTCACGTACAGCTACCAGTGGGATGACTGCAACTCCTCGGGTATCGAATGCTCGGCGATCGAGGGGGCCGTGAACCAGAACTACTACCCTGCTAAAAGCGACGAAGGCCACACACTTGTTGCGCGAGTCACCGCGCTGAACGGGACTGGGGCCGTCACAGCTGAAAGCGTAGCGACCTCGGTGGTTGGCTCGGGAACACCTAGCAATCCGTTGCCCGAACCCCCCAGCCCAGGAACCACCTCTATCTGGACGGTCGACTACCAGGTTCCCCTGTCGGGATCGGAACTGCCGACCTTGACGAAATCCGAAACGGAAAAATGGGGACAGAAAGACGATCCGGCCGAAAGCGAAGGTATAGCGATCTTCCCGCCCGATAAGCCGATGGGCTGGCCGGCGAAGGAATACAAGCGCGCCTCGATCATCTACTTCGACGAACAGGATCGTGCGGTCAACACGTATTCTCCGAGTGGGGCCATATCGACGATCGAATACAATGAATTCAACGACGTGGTGCGCACACTCAGCCCCGACAGCCGCGGTGCGGCGGTCAAAGAAGGAGCAAAATCGGCGGAAGTCGCCAAACTGCTGAGCAGCGAAAGCAAGTACAACGGCGAAACCAAAGCCGAAAGAGAAACAGAAGAAAAAGAACCAGGGGGCAGCGCGCCGGGCACGCGGCTGCTCGAATCGTGGGGGCCGCAGCACGCGGTCAGGTTCGTGCATGGCAAGATCAAAGAAAACGAAGAAGTTCAAGCCCGCAACCACACCGTCTACTCCTACGACGAAGGGGAACCTTCCACTGGCGGGCCGTACCACCTCGTGACAAGGGTCGCGCAGGGGGCGCAGGTCAACGGGGAAGCCGATCGCGATGTGCGGACAGTCACGACCTCCTACTCTGGGCAGAACAACTTGGGCTGGAAGCTGCGCAAACCGACGTCGGTCATAACGGACCCGACCGGGCTGGATTTGACGAGCAGCACCACCTATAACGAAAGCACCGGGAGCGTGGTTGAAACGCAAACGCCCGGTGCCAACGGGGAAGCGGCGTCGGAGCTGAAATCGTTCTCCTCGTTTGGGGGTTCTGGTTCGGGTTCTGGTCAGTTGTCGGGCCCGGCGGGTGTTGCTGTGGATTCGTCTGGGAATGTGTGGGTTGCTGACACGGGGCATAATCGTGTGCAGGAGTTCAATTCTAAAGGCGAACTTGTTCGTGCGTTCGGTAAAGCGGGTGTTGGTAACGGTGAATTCGAGGCGCCGCAGGCGGTAACGGTGGATGGTGAAGGACACGTGTGGACCGTTGAATCCCTTTTGGCGCGTGTGCAGGAGTTCAGTTCGGAAGGTGTTTACATCAACAAGTTCGGTAAAGAAGGGACTGGCAACGGCCAGTTCAAGAAACCGGAGGGTATAGCGGTTGACTCTAAAGGCAATGTGTGGGTTGCGGATACGGGCAATGATCGAGTGCAGGAGCTCAAGCCGACCGGCGAATTTGTGCGTGTGTTCGGCAAAGAAGGTTCGGGTAACGGTGAATTCAGCAAACCGTCTGGTATCGTGCTCGACGCTGAAGGCGACGCTTGGGTTGTGGACACTGGGAATGATCGGGTTCAGCGCTTCACCAGCGAAGGTTCATACTTGAGTCAAGCGGGTGTCGCAGGCAACGAAAACGGGCAATTCTCCGCACCCGAAGGGATCGCGAGCGACAGTACCGGTCAAATAGCTGTGGCGGATACAAGTAATAACCGCGTCGATATGTGGACGCCGGAACACCGGTTTGTCGACGACGTCAAGATGATCTACTACACCGCGAAGGAAGAAGCCGCAGTAGCCAACTGTCGCAACCATCTTGAATGGGCTAACCTTCCGTGCCAGACCGAACCGGCGGCACAGCCCACGAAAGGCGATCCGCTGCCGGTCACGACGCTCTCTTCGTACAATATTTTGGACGAGCCGGAAACAACCACCGCCACTGCGGGCTCCTCGACGCGCACCACGACCACTACCTACGACGGAACGGGTCACCCGTTGACGAGCGAAACAACATCCACCGAAGGCAAAGCGGTGCCAAAGCTCACCAACAAGTACAGCGAAACGACCGGCCAACTGATCGAACAGAGCACCGGTACCGGGAGCGAAGCCAAGACAATCAAGAGCACTGATAATACCCGCGGGCAGCTGACCAGCTATACCGACGCTAACGGTGCGACGACCACGTATGAATATGAAGGCGAAGGCAGCTACAAAGGCGAAAAAGAACTCGACGGTCGCCTGAAGGTCATGGATGACGGCAAGGGCACCCAGATCTACACCTACGAAGAAGCGACCGGCGTCCTGTCCAAACTAGTGGACACGCAGGGCACCAACGTGCTCACGTTCACGGCCTCCTATGACGTCGAAGGCAACATGATCAGCGAGGGCTACCCGAACGGCATGACCGCCGGCTACGCTCACAGTGCGACCGGCGAAACGGCAGGCCTAGCCTACGAAAAGACGACGCACTGCACAGAAAAATGTGTGTGGTTCTCAGAAAGTCTCGTCCCCTCGACCCACGCTCAGACACTCGAAGACGTGAACAGCCTCGCGACGAACAGCTACACCTACGACCAAGTCGGCCGATTGACCGAAGTCCACGAAACGCCTACCGGCGAATACTGCAAAACGCGAATCTATGCCTACGACGAAGAATCGGACCGGACGAGCCTGACATCGCGCGAACCGAACAGCAAAAAAGAATGTGCCACCGAAGGCGGCACGATCGAAAAACACTCCTACGACGAAGCCGACCGCCTGACCGATACCGGCGTCACCTACAACAACTTCGGCGACATCACCAAACTACCCGCCTCAGACGCAAACGGCGCCGAACTACAAAACACCTACTACATCGACGGGCAACTCGACGAACAAAAACAAGGCGAACAGACGATCGGCTATCAGTTCGACCCGGCGGGCCGTCAGAACGAAACGATCGACACAGGCACGGTCAACTCGACCTACCAGAGCCACTACACCGGCCCGGGCAACTCGCCATCGTGGACGGTCGAACCGGTCTCTGGGCACTGGACACGCTACGTACAAGGGATCAGCGGGCTGGCCGCGATCGAGACCGGCACCTCAGAACCGGTACTGCAACTGACCGATCTGCACGGCGATATCGTCGCGCGCGCGTCGCTCAGCGAAACAGCGACTAAACTGCTCTCAAGCGAACGATTGACCGAGTATGGCGTGCCTACGACAACCAAACCCGAAAAGTACAGTTGGCTAGGCGGAGAGCTCCTGCCGACCGAACTACCCTCCGGCGTGGTAGCGATGGGCGCCCGCTCATACGTCCCCAAGATCGGCCGGTTCCTGCAACCCGACCCGGTGCCCGGCGGGACAGATAACCCCTACGCCTATACGGACGGTAACCCCGTCAACGAAACGGACGTGACAGGAGAGTTCGTCGAAGGAGGATATCTCTATGCTTTCAACGCTGAAGAAAACGTACGCTCAAGCGAACGGGAAGCAGCCCGCGAACAAGCCGCCCGCGAAGAAGCCGAACGCAAAGCCGCCGAAGCAGCCGCGATAGCAGCCATGAACGCCAAAATAGCCGCCGAAGAAGCAACCATACCCCAATGGATCAGAGAATACGCAATGGGCGGCCCAAGCCTCAACGAAATCGACGCATCCCAGGGAATCATCCCAGGAGGAGGCACAGGAAAAGAAGGGGGACCTAGCGGCGCAGAAATGGCTGAGATATCTGGATGCGCAGGCGGCCACGCATGCGCATCCTCGATATTCGGCGAGGTGTCGCATTGGGTAAGCAGTAATGCTCACAAACTTGTTGCCGCCGGCATCGGCGCGGTGTCTTCGATAGTCGTGGGAGCGGTGACACTTGTTGCTGTATCAGCGTGCGGGGCTACAGCTGCGCTGACGGAAGATGCATTTGTGGCATACGACTGTTATAAGATTGGCTCGATTGGTTTCTCGGTGGCTCTAGCAGGGGCTGCTTCTGCGGTCGAGGCCTGGAAAGTGGAGAAGAATTGAACATGGGTAATTATCCAGGTCCAACGGGTTCCGGCGACAAGACGAGTAGCGTCCGCGCCAGAGAGCGTGCTCAGAGCATGTTTCGCTCGATGTTGTTGGTGTTTGCGGTTGGGTTTGCCGTCCTCGCTGTCGTCGCCTTCATTGTCACTGGAGAAATTAGTGCTGTACTTCTAGTGGTTTTCATATTCCTTGGCATCGCTGTATTCGGATGGCTTGGTCAGCGATGGCTGCTCCGGAATATAGATGGTGGGTAGGTGGACAGGATCATCGGTGCAATATATGTCGTCCTCGGGGCCAGCGTACTTGTTTGGCAAAGGTTACTCACCGACAGTTGAGAGAGGTACAGAGGATGATCTAGATAGAAGCAGAAAAACATCGGCAATCAAAACAGCCGGTTTCGGATAAAGACTACGAGTGCGGCCTCGTGAGCGCTGCGGGAGGCGTAGTGGGCGGTCTAGTTGGGGGTCCAGCGGCCGCGATTTCAGGGGCCGCCGGGGGCTTCCTTTCGGGAATAGTATGTATCCTCGTCTCGAAGTGATAATGGGAAGATATAGCTACTGTCATGTCCATGTTTAAGGCTGCGGCGACTATATTTGTTCCGGTTACAATCGGAATATTTGTGGTAGAGTTGGCGCGCGGGGTGCATATAAATAGTTCGATCGTTCTGGCTGTCATTTGTGGTTGCGGTGCTACTTGTGGAGGCCTGATAGGTATGTCGCTGAGCAAAAAGACTAAAGAGTGCCACCCGTCGTGACGATGACTGCTAATGGCGCGGTCCAGCATCCAGATCCAGCCGAGTGAATTGCTGATTTCGTGGTTTCTTCATCGGCGGCGCGCGCGGCGTGATCATCCGCCAAGGCATTGAGCCGAGACTTTGGCGTCTTCGCAACGAAATAGGAGAATGTGGCACGGGCCTAATCAGAAAAGGAGAAGAATGGGAATGCACCCATCGAGGACTGTGATGATTGGAGTGATGAGTGCGCTCGCGGTTGTCGTGACATTTCCGACGGCAGCGCCCGCGTATATTGAAAGTGAATATCTACAGAAATTCAACCAAGAAGAAGATCAGCGATCGGTTGAACGCGAAAAGGAACGGGAAGCGGAAGCCGCGGCGAACGTACAGCGCAAGCAGGAAGAAGAACGTGCGCGGCGGCGGCGCAGGAACGGAGCGCACGGGAAGAACGCGAAGCGAGGGAAAAGGAAGAACGGTCGGAGCGCGAAGCAGCCGAACAGCGCGTCGCGGCGCGGGAAGCGCATGAAGCGAGAGCCGGCGAATGTGTCGTTCCGGCGGTGATCGGCGACTCTCTCTCGGTGGCCGGGAAGGTGTTGCGTCATGCGCACTGCACGCTTGGGAAGGTGTCGAGGTCCCGCATGTACCGCGGCAGGCTGGTGGTGACCGGCGAGAGCCGGCATGCCGGAACGCGGTTGCCGGAAGGGACGACCGTTGCGGTCAAGCTCGGGCGGCCGAAGCCAACATCTCACAAGAGTCGCCACGCTTGAGTCGTATGTGCATAAGCACAGGCTGTGCGGTTGTCGTGTCGGCGGAGACCTCCTGCCAACCGAACGGCCCTCCGGCGTGGTAGCGATGGGCGCCCGCTCATACGTCCCCAAGATCGGCCGCTTCCTGCAGCCCGACCCGGTGCCCGGCGGGACAGGCAATCCGTGCGCCTACACTACGACTTAACGCATAATGGATACCCAAGAAAACTCAGAATATAAACAGATAAAGGGCACATGGAATTGAGGCTAGTAAGTTCAACAAAGGGACAAATTGCGGCGGCAAGAAGGCGACACCCCAAGGAGTACGGGATAATCAGTGGTGCGTGCCAAGTAGGTCTCAGCTGCGGCCGCACAAACGAGAATGCCAACGGTGAGCATGATCACGAAGCTCGCGCTCGTGGCGACTGAGCTTTGTCGCCGCTCAACCGCCCACCCAGCTATCCCACTAGCAAGCCCGGCCCACTCCAAGGGCAGATGAGGAAGGAATGCAAGCACCCGAACCCCATAGCCTCCAACGGCTCCCCCAACAAGAAGCCCAGAGACGAGCAAGTTGGGCAGCACAGCGCGCCGTCAGCAAGCAGGCGAGTAACCCGACGCCGCTGAACATCGATGAGCCCAAGCGTGAGCGGCCAAACGCTTCGAAGCGTGTTGTTAGCAGCAATAGAGAGCATGCCAGCAAGGCTGGGCGGTGGATTGTGAGCCGCGGTAAGCGTCAGCGGCAACAGCCCCCGGGCAAGCGTCGGGCCACCAGGAACGACCAGGACGAGGACGCATCCCAAGCGTGAAGGTCCAAAGGAGCGCGTAGAGCCGGATCCAGGCCCGCCACATCGCGGGCACGAAGGACGAACGCTCCGCGGACGGCACGCGGCTCAACTCTGCGGTAGCCACTGGGAAACGGCCCAAGAATTGTCGACAGAGGCAAGCTGCGCGAGAGTCACGTGGAATCCGGGCGGGAGCCCTTCATATTCCCCATCCCCAAGGGTCCGTTCGCGTGTGCAACCACCCACCACCCGTGCCGTGCAAGGTCTGGCGAGATGGACAGCACTTTCCCACTGTTGGCGATCCGAGCCCGTGCCAGCGTGGCATCCGCGCGGGTAGCGGCGGCTGCCTGTTGCTCGGCGAGTCGTGCGCCCCCGACGGAGATAGATGCAAGCGAGATCTGGTCCTTCGCAAGCGTTTGGTACGTCCAGTTGGCATAGCGGCCAGCGAATTGGAGAATGGCTCGTTGTGGCGTGTGCTCTGTCCTGACAGGCGCTTGCGTGCCGGCCTGCCGAGGGGCCGGCGCGCGCGGCTCGCCCAGGTTCTGAACACCGCCGCCACCAGAAGTTTGGTCGTTGGGTTGGCTGGCCGCATAAGGGTTGCTGCACTGGTGAGCCCAAGAACGATGACGACTCCGAAGAGCGCCACGAGACAAGATGGCGAGGTCGCAAGGCAGTCATGCTCGTAGCCCGGCCGGGTGCCGTACGGTCCAGGTCGCCCAGTCCGGGACGGATGGATAGACGCGCCAGCGTGCACCGGGCTTGCCTCAGTTGGGCCCGGTGTCGTATCTCGGGGGCTTCGACGGTGTCGAAACGCAGCCCGCCGGCATCATGAACGCGTGTGCGGAGTTGGCGTAGATTGTGACGTAGCGTCCAGGCCCGGGCAGCCCGTAGGAGGCAAGCTCAGTCGAATCAAGCGCTGAGGCGCCGAGAGCCCCACCGGCGTGCAGCACATATGACACTGCTGATGAGCAGTCGTAGGCGGGCTGCAGTGTGTTCAGGGAGGGTCCGTGTCCGCCACCGCAGAGGTAGGCGGTCCCATAGAGACGGTTGCCGGCGGCGACCATCTGCTTGACGGCCTCGGGTGCTTCGCGGCCAGCCGCGGCAAGTCCGCTCGGCAGGAGCGTTGTGCGGTCACCGGGAACGAGCGGCAAAGGCACTTCACCCGCACCGAGCGAGCCACTGCCGCATTCTTCACCACCGCCAGAGCCTCTCGTGCTCGCGTCGCCTGTTTCTTCGGCGCTCGTGTCTTGTCCGAGCGTGGTGGCGGTCCCGCTTGCGGGTGCGAGCTGGATGCGCACGGCCCCCTTGTTGACGTTGAGGGTTTGGGCTGCTTGCCACCAGAGGTCGAGTCGGTACGGTTCGCCGTTAGCGATCGTTTGTCCCGACCCTTGTCCGTTGCCGACATCGCGCTTGTAGACCACCTCCTCGCGCGCACCGTTAGTGACGCGCAGGCCGGTCATGTAGGGCAGGTTGTCCAGCGCGTTTGCGTCGGCGAACGTGAACGTCCCATGGTTAGCGGGATTGCTCGACAGGACCGATAGCGAAGGCAGCCGGCATGTCAGTACCCGCTATCGCCGCGATCATCGAAAGCGGGTGGAAACGGTAATGGCGGCGAAACGCGAAAAGACACGCACTCCCGGCGTCTTCAAGCGTGGGAGTCGCTACGTCTTCGCCTACCGTGTAAACGGCAAGCAATGCTGGGAGTCCTGCCGCACCCTCGACGAGGCAAGACGAGCGAAGGCGGCACGCTCGACCGACGTCGAGCGCGGCGAATTCGAGCAGCGCTCCCGAATAACCCTGCACGAGTACGCACGCGAGTGGGTCGATCGATACCAAGGTCGAGGTCGGCGCGGATTCCGCGAGAACACGCGCGACGAGTACCGCCGCATCCTCGACCAGTACGTGCTGCGGTACTTCTCCAAGCAAACTCGGCTCACAGACATCATGCCAAGCGATGTCGCTGCATTCGTAGGATGGCTGTGCGACGAGCGCAAGCAAAGCGCGCTCTCCGACCAGACCGTACGCAACATCGTCGTACCTTTGCGTGCCTGTCTGGCGACGGCCGTCCGTGAGGGGCTGTTGCGCGTCAACCCCAGCCGCGAAGTAGACCTTCCTCACCGGCCAACCGCAGAGGACATGGAGGACGACGAGGTCAAGACGATGAGCCACGAGGAGCTCTCCGCGATACTCGATGCCACACCGGATCGTTGGCAGACCTTCTTCTGGTTCTTGGCCGCGACGGGAGTGAGGATCAGCGAGGCCGTGGCGCTTCAGTGGCGCCACGTTCAACTCGACGACGATCCATCGTACATCAAGATTCGGCGTCACTCGTGAAGGGGCGCATGGGACCGCCAAAGAGCCGCTACGGTCGTCGGAGCATCCCAATCGACTGCGCGCTATCGGAAGCGCTCAGACACGCGCGCGGCGACTCAAGATGGTCTAGTGACCATCACCCGGTCTTCCCATCACGCGCCGGCTCTTACCTCGACGCCGAGAAACTGCGCAAACGCGTGCTCGCGCCCGCGCGCAACAGGCCGGGCTACCGTGGGTTGGCTTCCACGCTTTCCGCCACACATGCGCCTCTATTCTGTTCGCCGAAGGCCGAAACGCCGTGCAGGTGCAACGCTGGCTCGGCCACCACTCCGCAGCCTTCACGCTTGCCACGTACGTCCATCTTCTCGACGGCGACATCGGCGAGGCGCTGACCATCCAGCGTGGTAACGGAGTGTCAACAAGCCACACACCGCTCGGCGACAACTGATCAGCAGACACAACGCCAAATCGCCAGTAATAGAGCCAAACCCTCGGCCTACCCGACACGCGCTACCACCCACGCAATGGTCTTTCAAACCGCAGGCCGCGGGTTCGATTCCCGCCGGGCGCACCTTGTGATGTGTCGGGATATCGGAGATTGATGTTTCGGGAGATGGTAGATAGTTCAGGTGTTGGTGATGGGTTGGTAGTCGTGGGTGGGGTTGAGGGTGAGTTGGCGTAGTAGTCGGACAGACCCGGTCAAGCAGCACTGCGCACGCATCGGGCGGATGTAGCCCCGCGGCTCCCCTCGACCGGAACTAGGCGTGTCCGAGCCTTCCCGCGCGGCCATCAAGTTCCTTGCCTTCGCGGTCGAAAAGATGGCGATGAGGTTGCTCAGCCGGGAATCCGTCGCCCAGGTGCTCGCCGAGTTGGAGCGGTTGCGAGCCGACGGATCCCAGGAGGCGTACTCGGAGTTCGCCGAGCGTGCCGTAGAGCGCTTCCCAAAAGACGCCGCATCCGTCTGGAGTGCGCGGTGGCCCTGGCCGACGGGCGTCGAGACGAGGCTGCGGTGCATGCGCTTCGCGTCCTGGATCTCGACAAGAGCGCAGACCCGACTCTGCTCGCGCGCACCGCGCACCTGCTGCTCATGCTCGACGAACTGGTCGGCGCCCGCGCCTGCGCCGAGAAGGCCACGCTAGCCGGGCCCACCAACGTCGTGCTTGTCAACAAGCTCACGGCAATCCGGGGTGTGATCGCCGCGCGCGAAGGTGACTACGCGTCGGCCGAGCGGCAGTTGCGAGCCGCATATGACGGCGACCCCGCCGACGAGTCCTGCGCACGCGATCTCGCGGCGGTGATCGCGTTCAGACCCGACCGAGACGCCAGGTTCGCCGAGGCCATCGCTGTGCTCGACCGCACACTTGCGATTCCCGTCGCCCCCGGGCGCAACAGCGCAGCAACGCGCGCCTCGCTCGAGGAGCTACGCGCGAAGCTCCAGGATCACCCGGAGCAAGTCACGCGCACGGCCGACCGGGAGGACTCGACAGTGCCGTGTGCAGCGACGGCGAACGGTAACGAGCAAGAGCCGCCGAGCGACAGTCCCGGCGAGCGATCAGCACCAGATCATTGGCGCTCCCGAGGACGGGACGCCTCCGATAAGCTGGCGGAGGCCCAAAGGTTGCTGGCGCGCGGTCCCGAGAAGAAGTACATCTCATTCACAGAGCGCGCAGTGAGCAGATATCCGGACGACGCGGCGCTGCGACTTGAGTACGCCACAGCTTTGGCGAGTCGTGATCCAGAGAAAAGTCGTGTCGAAGCTCTCAAGGTCGCGGAGCTCGAGGCCGAGGACGAGCTCGAGCGCGCTGCTCTGGTTGTGCGCGCAGCTCGGCTCCTACTCCAGTTGGGCGACAGCGAGGGCGCCCGATCTCTGGCCGACCTACTGCCAGGACTAGCGCAGTGGCAGGTATCGATCAGGAACGAGCTGACCGGTCTGCGCGGAGCGATCGCGGCCGCTACAGGGGACGCGGATCGCGCGGAGCAGGAGCTCCGCGCAGCGCACAGCGCGGACCCGATTCACTCCGTCTTCGCACTCGACCTCGCCGAGCTTCTCATCGCCCGCTGCAGGCGCGAGGAGGCCCTGGCGGTCATCGAGCGCACGCTTGCGATGCCCGAGCGCCCCGGGATTTTCCAAGCACGGGCTGGACGCAGGCTCGAGCGCCTCCGCGAGGGAGCTCCAGGCCCTTAGAGACGATTCGAACCAGCGCTGACGTTGCGTAAGCCGAGCAGGGTGACGGCAGTTTCAACAGCGTCCTCCCAAGAGCCTCTCTCTAGCGGCCAAGAGTTCGTTGAGCATGACTCGTCTGCTTTCTCTCGATGAGGACGCGCAGCCGCTGGGTTGACTGGACGCGGGCTAGCTGGAGCCGCAATCAAGGCGCCGCATGTCAAGGCCGATATAGGGCTCGTGGCGGCGAACGCTAGGGAGCTAACGACGAGGGAGGCCGCTTTGAGGCGGAGGATCCGGTTCATCGGCCTACTGCTAGTTCTCGCGCTAGCCCTGCGGTTGGGGACCTGGCAGACATACTCTCACCAACGTGGTTGGCAGCGCCACTACTTGTGGGAAGCCTCGGGCGTCGAACTAGCTAAACACGTCGGGATTCCGCTCGTATTCGCCGTGGTGGTGGTCTTGGTCGCTGTATGGCGGGCAAAGCGAACCCGTAAGGTGACGGCCGATCGCCAATCGAGCCCCTTCGCTTCATCCTGAGCGATTCGCTCAACGTCGATGGCTCCGCCAGGCCCGGTATGCGCCGGACGCGATGAGCCGCCGCGAAAACGGGCGCGTCGAGGATGTTCTCGGGCGCCTGCGCGATGCCGAATAGCCTATGGTGCCGGTCCCTGCCCGGCTCGCCAGCCAGCTCACACGAAAGCGGGCGTCCGTGCCGCGCCCAGCGAGACTGTCGCAAGTCGTCCAGAGCACAAGCAGCGTTGTGGTGGCTGGCGAGT
Organism: uncultured Solirubrobacterales bacterium; assembly: GCA_963743555.1. GTDB lineage: Bacteria > Actinomycetota > Thermoleophilia > Solirubrobacterales > Solirubrobacteraceae > Palsa-744. The sequence continues at coordinate 20,865 of CAVUQG010000007.1, read as the reverse complement.
TCTGCATTCCGTGCGGAAACAGGAGCGCGCGTCTGCCACGTTTTCCCAACCTGAGATGCCCGGCCGATTTGATCATTTCGAGACTCCCCCGGTGGTGTGTGCGACAAACCGGCTCAATGCGCCGCTCGGGCGCGCCATGCCGCTCGACACTCTGGAAAGCCGGTCGTGCGCCAGCACCCCGGATTGCCACTGTTCACCCTGGAAAACTGGGGTCTGCGCCAGCCCCCCGGATTGCCACTGTTCACCCCAGCGCTCCCGCTGCGCAGGAATGCCAAAGCACACCGTCGACAGCGCGGCGCTCTACGCGGGCGAGACCGTTCGCGGCCTCCACGATGTGATCTCCGCCGAGGAGGCTGTCGCGCGACTCACCCCGGATAGAAAGTCACGAGGCGTTATCGGGCTCGCTTGGCTGCGTGACGCCGCGTATAGAGCTTCTGCTGGATCGTCATCGCACCGGGGTGTCCGCTGCCGGCCAGGGTGTCAGGAGCAGCAACAGCCGTGTAGCTGAGGATGCGGTGACCTCGTGGCGCTCTCCTGGGGAGAGCTCGATCAGCAGTCCAGCCTCGCCACTCGCGCGCTCGCCCGCGGTCGTGGTTAGCTCAATCGCGCCATCGATCACGAGGAGCCACGCGCGCTCGTGGACCTCGTGGTCGGATAGGCTCTCGCCCGCTCCGATTGACCTGCGCACGACCGCAACCGGCTTGCGCAAGGCATACATCAGACGCCGAGTCTACTAACGCCTCGCCCGAGAAGAAGATGCCTACACCGTGGGTCAGAATGCTGCATCCGCGTGGCAGCAAGCGCGTCAACCGACTCCGCTCGAGCGGTGGCGCCGGGCTGGACTGCTGCAACCCCTTGGCGAAGCAGAAGCCTGATCGCTCCGAGCTATCCGCTCGGTGGCGAGGGCGGGTACAGAGTCTAATGTGTGCTCCTACTCGCCGCGCCGCGACAACGGAGCGTCGTGCGCTCGATTTTAAGGTGTGCGTAATCTCCGCAGCTGACAATTTCGGTGTGTCTACCGTCCTTGTCGTCGACGATGAGCCGATCGTGCGCGACGTGGTCGTGCGCTATCTCGAGCGTGACGGGCACAGGACGCTCGAGGCCGCCACGTGGCGATGAGGCACGGGGCCTTTTGGAACGTGAGTGGCCGTCGCTGGTCGTTCTGGACGTGATGCTGCCGGGAGTGAGCGGGCTCGAGCTGTGCCGCTGGATCCGTTCGCGCTCAGAGGTGCCGATCGTGATGCTGACGGCGCTCGGCGAGGAGGCCGATCGGATCGTTGGTCTGGAGCTCGGGGCTGACGACTACCTGACCAAGCCTTTCTCGCCGCGGGAGCTGGCGGTTCGAGTTCGCAAGCTGATGCGTCGCACGGCCCAGCCGACCGTCGGCAGAGCGCAGGCGATCGTTTTTGGCGACGTCGTGATCGACCCGATGGCGCGTGAGGCCCATAAGGGCGGCGAGCTGCTCAAGTTGACATTGAAGGAGCTGGACCTGCTCCTGTTCTTTGCGTCGAATCCTCGGCAGGTGTTCTCACGCGATCAGCTGATGGACCGTGTGTGGGGGTATGCGAGCGCCCTCGACACGGGGACGGTGACGGTCCATGTTCGCCGCTTGCGCAAGAAGATCGAGGATGACGCTTCGCGTCCACGTCACCTCGAGACTGTTTTCGGCGTCGGCTACAGGTTCACGCCGTGATCGCTTTCGCGCTCATCGTGTCCTTGAGCACGCTCGTCGCGGGTGTGGCGCTGGCCCTGGCATTGCGTATGCTGCCGACGGTGCGCATGCAGCTCGTGGGACTTGCGCTGTTGGCGGTGGGCTTGCCGCTCGCGGCGGTGATCCTGGGTGGTCTTGTGATGTTTCACATGCACGACGACGTGAAGATCCTGGCCGTGGCAGCAGCCTCAGCCTCGACGGCGCTTGCCGCGGCGTTGCTGCTCGGAGGGCAGATCGCGCGGCGTATCCGTGGACTCGAGGTGGCGGCCGACGAGCTTTCCGGCGGGGAGCTGAAGGCTCGCGCGCCGACTGAGGGGCCGCGTGAGCTCGCGCACGTCGGCGAGGCTTTCAACGCGATGGCGGGAAACATCGAGGCGCTCTTCGATGCGCGTCGCCAGCTCGTCGCCTGGGCGAGTCACGATCTGCGCACGCCGGTAGCCTCGATTCAAGCGATGCTCGAAGCGGTCGAGGATGGTCTTGCTCCGATCGACGAGTACCTGCCAGCGCTGCACCAGCAAACGCAAACGCTCGCGAGTCTGATCGACGATCTGTTCGAGCTCGCGCGCATCGACGCGGGTGCGCTCACACTCGAGCTCCGGGAGGCCCAGCTCCCGCAGCTCGTCTCCCATTGTGTGAGTGGCCTGGAGGCCGACGCGCGGGCGCGCCAGGTACGTCTCGAGAGCCAGCTCGATGACGCCTTGCCCGACGTTCGCTGCGCTCCGGAGCATGTGCAACGGGTGCTTCTGAACCTCGTGACGCAACGCCCTTCGGCACACTCCTTCGGACGGCTCGGTGCTCGTCAGGGCGAGACGGCGCGATCGTGAGTTGGAGGTATCGGTTGAGGACACGGGTGTCGGGCTCAGCAAGGAAGCTCAGCAGCGCATGTTCGAGCGCTTCTGGCGCGATGATGCCTCACGTACTCGCACGAGTGGCGGCGCTGGTCTGGGGCTCGCGATAGCGCGAGGCTTCGTAGAGGCGCAGGGCGGTCGTATCTGGGCGGAGAACCGGCCCGAGGGAGGCGCACGCTTCGCGTTTACGCTCCCTATCGCAGAGCCCTCCGCGATCGCCTGACCTGCTCAGTCAGCGGAGCAACGATTCACGGAATGTTCATCTCCGTGCAAGAGGCACGTTAGGAGTCCCAGGCATCGTGCCCGCGGTCGGGGAATGATCCCCGCCCAGTCCAGGAGGTTCACTTATGAAGCTGCCTCATCTCGTTATCCCGCTCGCGCTGGCCCTGGCCGGCGCCACGGCGACATCCGCCGCCGCCCACCAGGGCCGCGAATTTGGCCACCATGAATCCCCAGTCATCGGTCACGCCTACGTCAACGACAACACCGCGGTATCGAACACCGTGGCCGGCTTCGACCGGCACGCCGACGGGTCGCTCACGCCAATCTCCGGCTCTCCTTTTCCGGTCGGCGGCGCAGGGCTCGGCGCCGGCCTACCCTCACAGGGCGCGATCCAGCTCTCCAGTGATGGGCGCTATCTGCTTGCGGTTGACGCCGGCAGCAACCAGATATCGGTATCTGCGAGTTGGCTTCAACGGCCTACCCCAGCCGGTTGGCGCTCCCGTGTCCTCCGGTGGCGGCGAACCGCTCAGCATCGCGGTCTCCGGCAATCTCGTATACGTCGCCAACGCCGGTGCGAGTGCGCCGAACATCACCGGATTCATCCTTGCCCCGAACGGATCGCTGAACCCACTGCCAGGCTCGACCGTCTCGCTCCCGGCCGGCTCGGGTCCGGATGACGTGTTGATCGACCCCAAGGGGCCGCAGGCTCGTAGTGGACCTCGACAACACCTCTACGATCGCCAGCTTTCACGTCCTTCACGATGGTTTGCTTGTCGCCGCTCCAGGCTCGCCCATCGCGGCGCAGGGAGCAGGACCGTTCGGCGCGGAGTTCCGGCCGAGCAATCCCTCACAGCTGTTTGTCAGCAACGCCCATGGCGGTGCCGGCAACGGAACGGTCTCGGTCTTCTTGGCGAGCGGCAGCACGGGCCAGCTGGCTCCGATCGGCGCATCCCCATTCGCCGATCTTCAGACGGCTCCCTGCTGGGTGGAGATCAGCCACGACGGACAGTTCCTGTTCACAGTGAACACAGCATCAGGCACGATCTCCAGCTACTCGATCAACCCCGACGGCTCACTGGTCTTGCTCGGCAGCACGCCCTTCGGCTCGGCCGGAGCGGGCGCCGTTGACGCCCGCTTGTCTCCCGACGGCAGGACGCTGTTGGTAGACGGAAGCAAAGCCAACGTCATCGCGTCGTTTGCGGTGAATGGTGGAAGCCTCACCGAGCTGTCCAGCTCATCCACACCGCTGCCCATGGGTGCGTTTGCAGCCGGCCTCGTCACCGACTGACGATTACGGCTCGCCGCCGGCTCGGGATATGCGTTACGAGCCGGCGGCAGGGCTGCACCCCTGGATTCACGATGACCCTCACCGCGGCCTCTACGGGCACGCGCTACCCCTTTGCCGGGAGGGTCCGGGCGAACGCCACTCCACCTCGTACCCAGACGCCGAGCCGTCGCTTGGTCGCGAATCCCTCCGCGGAGACCAGTATCCAGCCCTTCATCGGCCGGCCGGTCATGTCGAAGATGCGGGTGTGAGGTCGAGCGAGCGCCTCATCAGATGCGTCCGGGCCGACCGGACCATCAGCTCTCCACCACTGGAGATCCCTACCGCCATGTTGCCGTCGAGCAGGAACGCCAGCCCGCCGAACATTGCCATCTCGATTACGCCGCGCTCGTCACCGAGCTGCTCGCGGATTCGATGGGCGAGCTCGTTGTCATAGGCCATTTCAGCGTACGGGGCTGGTATCAGACCTCGAGTTCGAGCTTCAACTCACACATGTCTACGGAAGCGCGGACACCCGGAGTCTCTGAGGCATCCATCGCGCTAAACGCTTGGGCGCCTGCGCTCATGTCCTCCGCCGTGGCAAAGTGCTGGAGAACTATCGCTGTGCTCTGCGCCTCGTCGAACATCATCGTCAGGCCGGTTGCAGGCACGCCCGGAGGTGGCCCGTCAGACTCTTTTATGCGGGCCAGCAATCCCTCCATCCGCTCGGCGTTCACGTCCGTAAATCTCACGACACGCACATACATAGGGAACCTCCTCACATTCAGTATGCACCAACATACACCCACCGACGCCAAGCCATCAACAGCATACGTGTTCAACATGGCATTTATCTGGTCTCGGCGAGCGAGAAAGCCCGGCATGATGGCGGTCTGGAGGACAGCAAATCAACCGCGGAAGACTCGATTCCCCTTTATCCCTTTTATCCAAGCCAACTCTAACCGTTCGGCCCCGGCTGATTGCTTAGTTGTGATGGGCGTGCGTACCTACCCTCTGATTCGTCCTGCCTACGGCTCGACCGATCTCTGCAGCCAGCATTCGTGCCGACTCATTGTCGGCGCTCGAGAGCCGCATGGTCTCCCCGCCTGAGGTGAGCTGGCGGGCGATAACCGATCCGACCCTCCAGTGCCGATGATCGCGGTGGCCATGGCCGAAACCTCCTTAGCGTCACGGTGACGGATCTCGCTACTGAGTTCGGCAATAGGCCTCGCGGCCGAGCTGCCACCCTGCGAGAAACGAAAATTCCGATTGGAGGCTCATTATGCGCGGCGATATCGAGGTCGGGGCACGCCTTCCTGACTACGAACTGCCCGATCAGGACGGCGTCGTGCGCCGTCTGTCGGGCCTGCAGGGCTCGAACCCGATGGTGCTCCACCTCTCACGCGGCGGGTTTGATCCGAAGGAGCACCGTTTCCTTCGCTATCTGGTCGATGCATACCTCGACTTCAGGGTCGGGTATACGCGCGTGGCCCTAATCTCGACGGACAACCAGCTCGAGATCAATGAGTTCCGCGATAGCGTCGGTGCGCAGTTCCTGTTCCTCTCTGACCCGGAGCGTACGGTGCGCAACGATCTCGACATCGTCGAGTACACGGACCCGTCCACGACCCGATGGTCCCGCACACGTTCGTGCTCGCCCCGGGCTTCAGATCTCCGCGATCTACAACGGCTACTGGTACTGGGGGCGCCCGACGGTCGAAGAGCTGCACCGCGACCTGCGCGAAGTCATGCGCAACCTGCGCCCCGACTTCGATCTGGGCGCACCAGGGTTGCGCGAGGCTTGGGATCGCGGCGAGCGCGAGCAGTTCCTGGTGAGTCCAGTTGAAGGAGAGGCGATTCGCTACACCGAGGGGGCTGAGGTGGGAGTGAAGCGATGAGCGATGGTCAGCGTCGTGGAGCCCGTCTGAGCGAAGGGTCCGACCTAAGAGGTGCCTCCGGCCGGGCCGCGGAGCGATCAGGCCCCACTGGTCAATGATTGTGCCTCTGTAGGTCCGACTACGAGGTCGTGAAGGTCGCCGCCCACCTCGAGTCGACCGGACTGCTGGAGCCCGCCGGCCTTCACCGGCTCGAAGCCGGCTGTTCGGATCAACCGCTTGACTTCGTCGCCGGCACGGTCGTCGTCGGTCACGTAGAAGAGGACCGCCAGCTCCGGTGCTTGCTTGCCCGAGGACTCCAAGATATCGGCCGACATGGTCCCAAACGCCATCGCCAAGCACGCACCCGCCGGCAACCACCCGGCTAGAACTTCGCCAGAGGCTTGCCCTTTCGGCAGGAGACGTGAGACGTTCCCTTGTGCGTCGATGCCGAGCGGGTTGCTCGGAATGACCACGAGCTTGTCGGTTAGTCGGTCGGCGATCTCGTCGATGACGCCCTTCAGCGCGGTAAACCGTAGCGCGAGGACGACGGCATCGGCGCCCTGCAGCGCGTCGCGGTTGTCGCCGGCGACGACCGCAGCTCGACCGATCTCTGCAGCCAGCGTTCGTGCCGACTCATTGTCGGCGCTCGAGAGCCGCAGGGTTTCGCCGCCTGAGGCCAGCAGGCGTGCGATGACCGACCGAGCGTCCCGGTGCCGATGACCGCGGTCGTCATGATTCCTCGGCGGCCGTATTCGACAGCCACTGAGGCGGGGTCCAGTCCCCCTCTGGGTCCGTGGTTTGCCCCACCTCGATCAGATGACCGTCGGGATCGCGGATGTAGCAACGGATCTCGTACGCGTGCTGCTTCGGCGGCGTCAGGAATTGAGCACCACGGGCGCTCCATTCGGCGTACACGGCCTCGATGTCCTTGACCCGGATATTGAGGAAGCTGCTGACCCGGTCGAGGTCGGGTGGCGTCTCCAGAGTGACCGCGGGCTTGTCGTCGGTCGGGCCTCCCCCGACATTGATGATGATCCAGCTGTTGGATAGTGCGACGTAGGTCGGCTCCCCGGAGAGGACCACCCTGCCGCCGAGTACCTCGGTGTAAAAGCGCCGAGAACGCTCAACGTCGTCCGAGACGATGAAGTGGGCCAGCACAATTCCCTCTGTGGACGGTCCTGCTTCGGCCATCTGCCACCTCCACTTGTTAGGACCCATACCCCCTTACGGGCGGGGTTTGCAGCCCATATTGTGATGATCGGGACTCTACCTCGTTCCATGGTAAGGCTATAAGCCACTGCGTTTGATCCGATGGCCCTGCCTTCAGTAAATCGGATGGGCTCACACACGAGCTTCTCATCCTTCACACCCCTAACTGACGCCAAGGCCGCAAGCATCCTCCTCGGCGTCCCCTACACCTGGCTACTAGCCCAAGCACGCGCCGGCAAGATTCCCCACCACCGCCTCGGCCACTATGTCCGCTTCGACCCCAACGACCTGCACGAGTGGCTGCGCGAGACTAGAAGTGAGCCTCACGGCGGTGGCCAACGGCACAGATGACCTGCCTGAAGGCCTACCGCCGTCACTACGCCAGGTTCAGCCAACCGCTAGGACTGACGCTGGTGAACGCATCGCCTGTGTCCGTCCAGCGCAGAGTAGCGGGAGCCCTACCGTCCCCGTGCGGTGCCTGCGAGCACGGGGACGATGAAGGTCTTGGCGGTTGCAAGCGCACTCGGTAGATCACGCTCCCGCGGCGGGGCGCATCGCGAGCCATGCGTGTGTAGCCACGCGGCCAGTCCCGCCCGACGGATCACCAGGCCAGCTATGGCGACGGCGGCACGCAGCGACCGCTCTGCCGCACTCAGACTTCCAGCGCAATTGAGTAGATCGATGTTGCGTGTGTGCCTAGCCTGACCTCCCAGTCGGGCGAGCATCGCGGTCGCACCCTTGAGCACCCACTGTTCAGGCTCGGTGCTGAACACTCGGCGAGCCGTCACCCAAGGAGCCGTCAATCTGGATGGCGGCCTCTGGTGCGTGCCTGGCAACGTCGACCTCCATCGAGACGAGCAGCGCGGATGGCGGCGCCGCGATACTTCCGAGTATCGCCTGGCTTCCGATCACCACGAACTCCTCCTCGCCGGTGACCTCGGCCGCTGCGGCGAGGACGTGCTCTAACTCCTGCGACGGCACTGAGCCGACCTCGGCAAGGACGCGCCGGCGCTCGGGCTCGGTGAGCACTCCCGCGAATGGAGAATTCTGGCGCAGATCGTCCGCATCGGCACCGGCTGCCGTGATCGCGTCGCTGATGACCGTCAGGGGCATGGCAAGAACACGCTCCCATCTCTCCGCGTATACGGGTCGATTCGACCCTGCTCACGCCAACGATAAAGGACGTACTTGGCGTCGGCGACAGTTTGCTTGCGCAACCTCCCCGCCACGGCCTGGTGATATGCAAGGCCGCGCAGATGCGTGCGGTCATAAGGACCGCCCTTCCGATCGTGGCGGCCAGTCGACACTTAGCCGCTCAGCGACGCGCTGTCGGCTTCTCAGCGCAGCGGCAAGCGGGTAGCGAACGGTCCCACCGGTTTTGGTGGAGCGGACGGCTTCGTAGAGATCGAGCAGCGCCGCAACCGACACCTCTTGACGTCCTGCCGCCGTGAACACGAGCGGCACGTCGCCACTCTCGATCCATCGTTCCAAAGCGGGTGACTGACGCCGAGTAGCTTCGCGGCGAGTCGTCGTGAGATGGTCTCCCCCAGCTCCTGTTCGAGCTCCAGACGGACGGCGAACAGGTCTTCGTTGTCAGGCACGAGACGCCCAACGCGTCGAAGTCGCGCGACGTTCTCAAAAAGCTGTTGCTTGCGGTCCACTATCGCCATATCGCAAAGGCTAGCAGCCTTGTTGCCAAAAATCGCGCAAAACGGCAATACAGATGGGGCGGCTGCCTGCCACGGCGCCCAGCAGCGGCGGCTACGAGACAACGCCCGAGCCCCCTCCGAGTGAAGTACCCTTCGGAAGAGACATGATGATCGAGAAAATGACAAATCGAGCAGTGGCGACGAGAAGCGCCCGAACTGCGCGCCAAGAGCGAGAAGGCGCTGGAGCGATTCAAACCAGCCAGCCGGGGGAACAGGCAGCTACGTGCGGGACTGACCGTCTTTCTTCAGCGAGAGGGCGAGCTGGTACTCGAGGTCGACCGTCCTCGCCGCCCGGCGCGCCGTGACCGCGCGAAGTCTGATGAGCTCGACGCGATCCGTGCAGCGCGCGAAGCGCTCACACGCGAGCATCTCGCGCGGCCCCGCCAGCGCGGCGAGCGCGAGGCACTGCGCGTCCTGCTGGCCACACGCGACAGCGCCGTGCGCTCAAAGAGAGCAGCGATCACGCTGATGAAGGGGCTACTCGTCTCGGCTTCACCGACTCTTCGCGAAGGACTACGTGCCCTATCGACACGCGATCAGCTCGCTCGTTGTGCCCGTCTGCGCATCAGTCCCACACAGGACGCAGAACAGCGCGCCACGACGATCGCGATCCGCGCGAGCGCCCGTCGAGCACTCGCATTGCAGGACGAAGCACTCGAACTCGAAGCAGAGATCAAGCCAATCGTCAATGACCTCGCACCGTGGCTACTGGCCGAGATGGGCGTCGGCGCGATCGTCGCAGCACAGATCCTCTGCGCCTACTCCCACCACGGACGCATCCGCTCCGAGGCCGCGTTCGCGTCCCCGCCGGCGTCGTGCTGATCCCGGCGTCCTCAGGGCAAACAGTGCGCCACCGCCTGAACCGCTCAGGCGACCGCCAGCTCAACCGGGCACTGCACACGATCGTGCTCTGCCGCATGCGCGACGACGCTCGCACACGCGCCTACACAGCCCGCCGACAAGCCGAAGGACGCAGCACCCGCGAGATCAAGCGATGCCTCAAGCGCTACACCGCACGCCACCTCTACCGGCTACTCCAAGCCTCACCACCCAGTCCCGCAAACAGCGGAACTTGACAAACATAGAAGCATCGGCTGTGCAAACACTGCCCGAACGCTGTGGCAAATCGCCAGAAATCAAAATCGATTTAGCTGGACTCACTTGATCGTTCGCAATGAGATGGCGGCCTTACTGATAACTACTGCTAAGCCAACTTTCCAGTTGCTTTGCAGTAGGGAACCGGAGCACGCCCCTAGTCAGGACTCCGACAGGGACCACGAAGCTCGCGGATCCTTGGGTGACTTGCCTGTCCAAACGATAAGGCCCGCATCCCGAAGTGCCCTGTAGATGACTGCTAGCGGTGGGGCGAGAAACCCCGATCGCCTCGGCAACCTCTCCAGTGCTCAACCGCCCAGCGTCGCGTAGGGCAGCCATGATGAGCCGCGATCCGCGAGGTAGGCGCGCCTCAAACCGTCGATTCGTGGGGGTCAGCGAGGAGAGTCAGTCTGACGCTTGCGGAGGTCTCTTCATATAGGGGATCGACGAGTCCCGCGAGCCGCATCTCCTCAAACATCCGACGAATTCCCTCGCCGAGCTCCTGGCCAAAGTTCTGATCAGCGCAGACCCGGGCTATTCGGGGATTACGGGCGTATCGTGGAGCGCCAAGCGGATTTGCCGCGTCAACCAGACCCGGAAAACGGCCTGGGGCTCATCACCTCAATCCGATCCGAAAAGATCTCAACTCGAACGTGGTCCCCGGCAAGGCTGTAAGAACGGTGGACCGCTGCGTTTACCAACCCCTCAAGCCAAGCATCTTCGGGAACAAGCGGTACCCCTTCGAAAGCGCCGCGATCCGTGAGGGCCCTCCTGCGTGGCTGCTCCTCCTGGAGTCACTTCCGCGCCCGTATCAACTGCCGCGCAACCGGCCCCTCAACCTTCTCGTCTCTGATCAGACGTTGCCGTACTCCTGTACCACGATCATTGCCACTGTAGTGGAGCACACGAATGAAGGACTCGGGAAGAAAACGTTGAGGATGCTCAGCAACAGCATGACTCCGGCGACCGTAAGGTGCTCACCGTTAGCCAGCCCTCGAGCGCGTAGAAGGCGCTCGGGATCGGGATGTCCAAGAGCCTGCGCATATCCGATGAGGAGGTTGTGGTCAAGATCGCTGAACGATGCCTCGTCCACTACGCGGCCCTCGTAAGACCCGTGACCACGGTCATAGAGCAGCTCTTGACGCTGAGAGTAGGTTAGGCGGCGGTTCTCGTCGCCGATTCTCAGGAAAACCTCGTCCTTTACGTTGGTGTAGACCGTCTCTGCCGGCGGAATCTCGACGATGAGGAGCTGATCATCCCGCCCATCGACTCGGCGACAGCCAATTAGCTTAGTTTTCGCTGGGACGGGCGGCTGGCAATACTGAACGTGCGCTTGGCTCAGCTCGTTGCGATGACTCACGGAGCTATCTGTGCCCTCAATCTTGCCGTCGTGGATACCTACGGCGATAATGCCGCCGTCGGCATTTGCGAGTCCGATCTCAACGTTCGCAAGCTCTCGCGGAGAGATGCGGAAGGACTTCCGATCAAACCACTGGTCCTCTGGAATGGCGCACAACGCAAGCCCCACATCAGTCATGGGGCTCTGCAATGCGCGGCCAACGTCCCGGGTCGATGACATCGTTACTAGAAAATCTTATCAGTAGATCTGCTAGCATCGCAGGCTGTGGCTAATCGGATCGATGGACTAACCGACATTATCGCGCAGGATCTAAGTGCGTTCGTGGATCCCTGGCACAAGCCCATCCTTCGAAACCGAGGGCAACATGCTCGGCGTTGAGTGGCAGGTGCAAGGCGAAAAGCGCGACGCGATGTTCACGCTCAAGGCCGGAAGCCGACTTCGTTGGGCCTCGGGACCGTCCGGAGATGATCCGTACTACGCATTCCTCGCATCCGACGAGATGGCAGGATTCGCGCCTCGCTCGGAGTTGTCTTGCGAAGATTGAAGGGCAGAGCGATTTCGTTGCAAGCGAGGCCCTTTTGGAGGCTGGACAAGACAGGGAGTCGATTGGCTAACTCCGGCGGCGCTGTCGGACCTGATCGATACTTCCCGCGAGCAAGCAGAAGAGGGCTCCGCCACACAACTCTTTTTTATTAAGGGTGATGCAGGCGCTGGCAAGACAACTTTGCTCCAGCAGACAACGCTACGACAAGCAGAGCGCTATCTGAAGGGAGAAAGCGAGTTCCTTTGTCTTTATGTCCCAGCACAAGGACGCGAGCTCAGCAATCTGCGCGACGCATTGGCCGGAGAGCTCGGAGAACTGCGTGCGGCCTTTAGCCAGGACGCTATTGCGTGCCTAGCGCGCGAGGGCATCCTCATTCCCGTAATCGATGGATTTGACGAGCTACTCGGAACCGCCGGGTATGGTGGCGCTTTTAGTTCGTTGCAAACGCTACTCGGCGAACTGGAAGGCTACGGCACATTGGTCGTCTCGGCGCGTTCTGCCTTCTATGACGTGGAGTTTGGCCGAGCTAATGGTGGGCGAACAGATGCGGCTATGAGTATCTCAACAGCCGAGATACAGCCGTGGTCTGATGAGCAGCTAACTGAGTATCTCACCAGATATCCCAAGACGCAGGATCCCAACCGGGCTGCGGCGGCATTTGAGCGGCTCGATGTGTCGGATCGTGAGCTTTTGCGTCGACCGTTTTTCGCTAGTCAATTCGAGGAACTTGTAGGCAAAACCGATGGCGACGGGGAGAGCGATCTCCTTGAGCACCTGATTAACGCCGACATTGAGCGTGAGGCCAGCAAGATCGTTGACGCTCATGGCGAGCCGGTGTTGGATGCTGACGGACATCGCTATCTGTTCGAGCTCGCCGTAGGTGAGATGTGGGAAAACGGGATACGCCAACTGAGCGAGAACGATCTTCGCACGATTGCCCTGCTTGTCGCTGAGTTCTTCGACTTGGATGCCGGGCAAGCAATCCAGTTGGAAACCAAGGTGACTAGCTATGCCGGTTTCCGACTGCGTCAGGGCACACATAGTTCTCAGGCAAGTTTCGCCTTCGAGCACGAGGTTTACTTCGAGCATTTCGGGCTGCGCGATTGGTCGCTTGATGCGTGAATCTCGTTTGGATGAGCTTGTCAGGTTCCTGGACCGGGGCGTGATACCGGAGGCCGTTGCCGCTGCGTGCATCAGGCGTCGTGCGCCCGGACAGGCGCTCGACCCTTCGTTGCTCATATGCCCCTCCGGAGTCAACTTTGAGAACCGTCGGCGCAATCTCGGCAGCCTTATACTTGCTTACGCACGCGACGCACAGCCGATCGTCGATACGACAATCCATGGTCTGTCATTTTGTGACGTAAGCTCGGGGGCAACCGCGATGAAGCGTGTGCGCTTCGAGGTATGTCAATTTATCGACACCGACTTGCGTGGTGCTAGGTTCGAAGACTGCGAAGCTAGCAGCTCTGAGTTCGACGGAATTACTCTCGACGATTCATCGCGAATTGGAGTTGCCGGACTGAACCCTGGCATCAACATAAAGCGCATTCAATATGAGCCGCCAGGCTATGTGTATGCACCAGCCGCTATCGCTGCTTTGCTTGAGAGGCTAGGTGCTCCCCCACTCCGCGATGAGCTCAGCGAGCAGTTAAAGTATTCTGAGCACACTCAAGGATTGATTTCGCTTCTAGAACGGGTAGCCCGCGCTTTTCAACGCACCACAATCCTTTACGAGAACGATGTTCGACGTCACCAAGCAATCATCGGCTCTCCAGACTGGGCGGAGCTCAGGACGCTCCTCCTCGAATACGGAGTCATCACTGCGGAGGCACGCGAGGCCAAAGGTGCAACGTGCACGCTTACCGGCTGCGAGCAAACCCGGACGAGCTCTTGACCCGCGACCTCACAAACGGTCACAGCTCAACAGCAGAGCTCTGGAAGGCACTTCGCTCGCTCTAGATCTCGACGGCGTGTGCGGGTCGAGATGGCCCTCTGTGTGCGGTTTGTGTGCGGTCCGCTACAAGCGACTACTCGCCCTGGAAGCCTCCCGACGAGTAGTCGTCGCAGCCAGAATCCCAATCGCAGCTAAGGTTGGACGGTTCCAGCGGCTCCACGCAGCCTCACGCCGCCAACCACAACTCAAATCGGGGAGACAGGATTTGAACCTGCGACCGCCCGGCCCCCAGCCGGGTGCGCTACCAGACTGCGCCACTCCCCGTGGTGCTCTTCGATTCTACGGACAAAGCCCACGAAGCACGCGCCCGACGGCACCCAGCCCACGAAGTATCTTGGCCCGCAACCCGGGAAGATGTACCCCAAGCATCCGCGCAGTAGACCCTTGTTGAAATCAAGGAAGTCGAAATAGTCGCGCCAGAGCACGATCTGCCCGTCGAGAACGTCGAAGCGGCCACAAACCCAGAGCTGAATGTGGAGCTTGCGGAACGTCAGGAAGTCGTGCGCTCGGTTAGGACGGACGATCCGTCCGCGCAGATCGTGTGGATGACGACATCGAAACCGGCTCCATCGTCGTATGCCCTCCCGAACAGACGCCGAACGCGCTCGCGTCCGTGGACGGTGGGCAGACCAACGTTCTCGTAGCGCACGTCCACCGCCAGGAGCGCCACAGCCTCGTCGAGATTCCCGCGGCGGAGAAACTCCATGAAGCGCTCGACCACGAGCACGGGAGACGAATCCACCTCTGGCTGATCGGGCGCGATCCCAGGTTTACCTGCCAGCTCGGCCACGCTCAGCCCCCGCCGATCTCTGACGCCCGCCGCACATCTCCTCCTCGGCGATGTCCGCGACATGCGTCGCCACGTTCCAGCGATGCCCATAGGGATCCTCGAACTGCCCGGAGCGATCGCCATAGAACCGATCTTCGACCGCCCGCAACGGCTTGGCTCCGGCTTGGACCGCGCGTTCGAACGTGGCGTCCGCGTCCTCGAGGTAGACGTGGATCGTCACGGGCGTGCCTCCGACCGACCGTGGGCCTTCGATGTCCATCCCCGGGTTCTCGTCGGCGAGCATTATCACCGCTTCGCCGATCTGAAGCTCGGCATGGCCGACCTTGCCGTCGGGTCCGTCCGATGCGCATGCGCTCGTTAGCCCCGAACACGCCCTTGTAGAACTCGATCGCCCCGCCGGCGCCATCGACGATCAGATAGGGCATCACCTGCGGATAGTCGTCCGGTATCGGCTTGGCCATTGCCTGCCTCCTTAGACGTTTTGAGTGGACTCTGTCTGAAGCGGGCGACGGGAATCGAACCCGCCCTAAAAGCTTGGAAGGCTTTTGTGCAACCACAACACTTCGCCCGCAAGAGCGCCCACCATCGTACCGTCACGCTCGACCACTAAGGTATAGCCGTGCGTCCTAAGGGCTTTGGCTTTTCTGCTCGCGCTCACGGTGGCCGACTATCTGCTGTGGAACTGGTCGATCGCCGGCGGCCATGACGTCCTCTCGTTCGTGGCGGGTCTGCACGCTGCTCCCGCTGGGAACCGTCAGCATCTCCCAGCTCGCGCTCGCCGCAGCCGGATGATCGGCACGTGGCCCGGCCGTCTTCGAAGCGCACGAGCAAAGCGGACAGCACGAGCAGCCTCTGCAGCCGAACACGCACGACAGGCCCAGCTGCGGAGTCCGATCCACCGTCTAGCAGACTCGCCGCCTGAGGAAGCCCCCACTTTGAGGCTGACCGAGAGCGGCAAGCGACGCTTCGCCTGCTTCCCGGCTCCACAAGCGGCCGACTGGCGACGGCAGCAGGTGCGCTGCTCGTGCTTGCGGGAATAGCGCTGCCGGGCTACCTCTACGAGAAACACGCACCGGCAACATCTACCACCCGCAAGCACCGTTCGTGCCACAAGCCAACGCCCACGCTGCCGAAGGCAAAAGGCCAGGACCGCTTCGCCTGGCCGCTGTACGGCTACACCAAGAACCACACCCGCTTCTTCCCGGCCTCGCCGACGATGAGACCCCCGTTCAGGACGGTGTGGGCGCGCGGCGGCAGCGCCCTGCTGGAGTTTCCACCGGTGATGTCCGGCAACCGCATCTTCCAGCTCGGCGACGACGCCATCCTCAACGCGATCGACAAGTACACCGGACAGACCCTCTGGAGCCGGCGCCTCGGCGCGCTCTCGGCCTCCACCCCGGCCGTCGCCGGCAACACCGTCTACGCCACCGTGCTCTCGCGCTCGCCCGGCTCCCAGGCCGGCAGGGTCGTAGCCCTGAACACGCTCAACGGCCACTTCCGCTGGACGCGCGACCTGCCCAGCCGCGCGGAGTCCTCCCCGCTGCTCGACAAAGGCAAGCTGTTCTTCGGCTCCCAGAACGGCACCGTATACGCGCTCAACGCAAGCAACGGCAACGTCCTGTGGACCTACCACGCAGCCGGCGCGGTCAAGGCCAGCCCAAGCCTCTCAGGCGGAGTGCTCTACTTCGGCGACTACCCGGCGAGCTGCAAGCCGTGGGCGAGGAGCACGGGCACCTGCTGTGGCGCAGCGGCTCAGGCGGCGCGCTGCTCGGCAGCGGCACGTTCTACTCGACCCCAGCGGTCATGTACGGCAGGGTGTTCCTGGGCAACACCGACGGACGCGTATACGCCTATGACGCCTCCTCGGGCGCGCTCGACTGGGCGGTTCAAACAGGCGCCTACGTGTACGCCTCGCCCGCCGTCACGAACGCCCCTGGCCTCGGCCCGACCATCTACCTGGGCTCCTACGACGGCACGTTCTACGCCCTCAACGCCCGCTCGGGCCACATCGAGTGGCAGTACCACGCGGGCGGCAAGATCTCCGGCTCGGCCACGATCATCGGCAACATCGTGTACTTCGCCGACCTCGGCACCCACCGCACGATCGGCCTTGGCATCTCCACCGGCAAAGTCGTGTTCTCGATGAACACAGGCTCCTTCGACCCAGTCATCAGCGACAACCACTACCTCTACCTGTCGGGCATCACCGGCCTGTACGCGCTCGCGCCCCTGACGCGACACCGCAGAGAGCAAGACGCCGGACGCCACGGGCAGAGCGGCACACGCAAAGGCCGCAGCGGCGGACGAAGGCACGGCGCGACACGGCGACGAAGAGAGGTCGACCAGCAACCGGCAAGCATGTCGTCGTCATCCACACGTACCGGCCAGCCCCAGCCCACGCCCCAGCGAAAAGCTCGCCGCACACGCACGACACCGGGGGACTTGACGCTCACCGCGGTCCACCCTCCAGGCGCTGCGTCACGCAGCCTTGGCCGCGCGCGAACGTCCAGTAGCGCGTGTAGTGCAACCGCACGAGCGATGCCCAGCCGCGGCGAAGCGCAGCGTGAACGAGTCGTGGTCCAGCCCAGTCAGCACTGCCGGCGCTGAGGCGATCGGCGTCGGATCGAGCACCTTGAACACACGCCAGTGCTTGCTTGAGAACACTTCGCGCAAGTAGGGAACACCTTTGCGGATCAGCGCCGCCTCTTCGTCGCTTGACCCATCCAGACGCACGTCTGGCAGAGCGACGTAGCTCACGGCCAGGTTCCTTCAGCCAAGCACGGTAGGCGGCAGCGGTGAGCGTTCCTCCGAAGAACAGCGGGTCGTACTTCGTGTCGAGCTGGCGCTCCCAGCCACGGGCCAACGGAATGCGCTGAGCGAGCAACGCCGCCTCCCAGTGGGAATGCGTGAATGGCACCTCTACGCGCACCAGCGACCCGCCGTGAGCGTCGAGGAAGCGTTCGAGCGGAACGTAGTAGGCGGCGCTCGTCGAGGGGTCGCCGATCACCTCGGCGCTCTCGCGCACCGGCCCCCACGACAGTCCAAACGACGATTACCCCGACGGCAAGCACGACGCCGCGAGCGGTCGACCGGGTCGGCTGAAGCCGTCGCGCCCCAGCACACACAGCGCAAGCGGCCCGCCAGGATCACCGCATAGCGAGCGATGTTGCTGCCCATCGGCGTCGGCGCGATCGAGAGAAAGGTCACGCCCAGATAGATCAGCCGCCGATCCGCAACAGCCGCTCCTCCCACGGCACGGCATAGAGGAACGCCAAAGTCACCGCGACCGTCGCGATTACCGAGCTGGCCGCAAACGGCTCCCAGCCACCCTCGGGAAACAGAGCCTCGAGCGGCAGGACGACGACTAGCACAGGCAACACCAGTGTTAGCCCGGCAAGCGCACGACGACTGACGAACACGTGTGTAGCGCCAGCCAGCGCAAGCAGCAATCCAGCGACAGGGCTCGTGGCGGTACACAGCACCGTGAGCACGACCGCAAGCCAAGGCCGCTCGCGCACGAGTACGAGCACCGCCAGCACGGCAAACGTGACGCCGAGCGCGAAGGTGACGCGCCCGATCCACAGATCGCCAGCTGCCGCCAGCGCAAAGCAGGCAGCCCCCCAGCGCGCACGCGGCCCGTACACGCCGAGCGCGATCCGCTCGAAGGCAAACGTAGAGACGAGCACCGCAAGCGCACCGGCGAGGCGAATCCCGAGCAGCAACGCAAGCCAGGGGAACACCAGGCTGTAGCCGGGAAGATGGTGCCCGCCGTACCAGTTGTTGTCCCACACCGTGAAGCCAGAGCGTTCAAACAGCGTCGCGCGGTAGGTCTGCGCGGCGAAGTCCGGCGAGCGCGGCGCAAGCAGCAGCCAGCTCCCGACGAGCACGATCGCCGTGACCATCGCCAGCGAGATGCGCACGTCCGCGAACGACCTACGCGAGGACCCCAACCGGGGCGCCCCCGGCAAGTGCTTGGCTTTCGGCGGACCCAAGCGGCCCAGTATGGCGAGGCGCGCCGGCCGCGCGAGACAGACTGGATCGTGGCGGCCAAGAAATGGCCGGGCTTGCTCGCGAGGCGAAACGAACCGCAGACTGTTCAACTTAGCCGCGCGAGCCGATAAGTTGGCTGAGGCTCGGCGTGCTACCCCGCCGAGCCTCAGCACGCACGCGAGTCGGATCTCAAATGGACGAGTCGCGCGCTTGTACTTGTATGAACAGACCAGAGCCCGGAAGTCGCGTTGCGCACCGCAAACGCCGGTAACCGATAATCAGCGCCGATGATCGCCCCTACATTGCGCGCCCGCCGGGGCCTGGCGCTCGCGCTGCTTGCCCTCGCGGCATTCGCATCCGGCTGCGGCACCGTCCACCCACCGGCGTTCGGCGGCGCGGCTCTGGCCGAAGCGCAGACGTTCCCCTACTACAAGCTCTACTGGGCAGGCCCAACTTTCGCCGGCCACCCGCTGGCCGCCACCGACGGCCTGAAGAGCTACAGCGCCGGGATCGGCGACAGCGTCTACTACGGCGACTGCGTCAGCGGCAAGGGCCTGCTCGGCGGGGGCGGCAGCTGCCTGCTGCCCTTGCAGGTCACGACCGTGATCTACTCGCTTCACTCCAACGCGCCGCTCGGCCCGCAGCACAACATGCTGATCAGGGGCGTGCCGGCGACCGTCTACAACGAAGAACGCTCGATCGAGCTCTACAGCGGCCGCGTCGCGATCGACGTCTACTCAGACACTCTCGCCCACGCCCTGCTCGCGGCCGGACAGCTACAACCGCTGAACGCGCCCGGGTCGGCCGGCAAATTGCCGCCGCCCGTCTACTGCCCAGGGCTCTCTGGCCCCGTCTCGCCCCAGCTGGACGCCGTCATGAACGCCTCCCAGGCCATCCCTGCGAGAAGGCGCAGGCCGCGCTCGCCGCCAGCCAGCGCCTGTCGGAATCGCCCTTAGCGCCTCGCGCTCAGTTATGAGCGGGCACGTCGGATGCCGCCACCACCGGCTCCCCGATCTCATGGCGCAGGCCGAAAAAGGCGGCTGAGCCGATCAACGCAGGCAGCCACAGCGAGATCGCCCGGTAGGTCACCACCGCCGCCACCGACTACTGACACCGGCCGCACGTGGAACAACACGAGCATTCCGATCAGCCCCCTTCGACAGCCACCAGGCCCGCCGGTATCGGGATCGAGTTCGCCCATCTGGCCGACGAGATAGGCCATCGCGACGACCCAGAACGTTGGCGATGACCGTAACGCGCGCAGACTCGCGTAAAGCACGAGCGCGTCGAACAGCCAGTAACCGACCGCCCCAAGCAGACGCCAGTCGTGCCGGCGATCACCGCAGCGCGCCGCGCACCCCGTCGCTGATCGCGACGAGCGCGACGTGCACCCGTCCGCTGCTCAGTCGGCCATCGCGACCTCCCCGCGAGGCCGGCGATCGCAAGGTCCCGCGATCGTCGCGATCGCGAGCTCGCAGGCAACAGCGTGAGCAGCGCGTCTCGCGAGCCCGGCAGCAACCCAGCCACATCGGAATGCCGATCACGGCCCGGCACCGACGTTGACGGCGCTGCGTCAACGACGAACATCAGCACCGAGCGTCTGCGATCCGCTGCACCGCCACACCCTTCGTGCGCAGCACCCATGCTCCGAGCGCGATCCCACCGATGCCGCCGCCGACACCACCGAGTTGACCCCAAGCTCGGACAGCGCCAGCCGACAGGCTGAAGCGCCGCTCCATCTTGAACACCAGTTCGAACAGGATCACGTAGCCCGCGCAAGAGAGCAGCTCCAGGCCGATACCCGCCGCAACCCAGGGGCTTCGCATCGGTGATCAGCTCCCCGGCCGATCGCAGTTTCGGGACGGCGAACAGCAGCGCTGCGATCAGCGCGAAAAAATCGCGAGGCTGATCAGCCCGTTGCGCAGCCGCCGCGACTCGCTTGAATATCCCCATCGCCCCTCTCGCGCCCAGAGCCGGTTGGGGCCGGCTCTCGGTTAGCTCGAATCGTCTCGGCGGCGTCCTGATCGACGATTCTTCGCATCCTCTTCGGCCTCGTTATTAGCTTTGTACCGCTACCGTCACCATAGCCCGACCGCCCCGGTACCGATTGTCCTGGCGTGTGAGAGCGAAACAGACATGGCAGAGCCCGCGCGCATACTGGTCGTTGACGACGAGCCCGCAGTCCAGCACGCGCTGTCGCGGGCGCTGACGCTCGAGCGCTACGAGGTCTCGCTCTCCGGCGACGGCGGCGACGAGCAATACGATGGTTCAGCGGTGTCAGACATAAGAAGG
>CAVUQG010000006.1:0-181990 GCA_963743555.1 uncultured Solirubrobacterales bacterium | reverse complement strand
CAATACCGCGGCAGGTTTCGGCGACGCGGGGGCGCCTGTTCGCAGTTCCCTCGAAATCGGAGCCGCAAAAATGGAAACGATCGCAAAAAGGGCCGTGAGGATCTCCGCGGCGGAGGCCCTCAGGACGTGGCGCGAGTACCGCCAGAGCGGCGATTTGCGCCTCGCGACCAGCTGATCTTCATTTTCACGCCGATGGTGCGCTACATCGTCTACCGCAAGGTGCGCGAGGTGCCGGCTCAGTGCGATGTCGAGGACTTCCTCTCCTGCGGGCTGGAGGCGCTGATCCGCTCGATCGAGCGTTATGACCCGGAGAAGGGCGCCACGCTCGAGCAGTACGCCTGGACGCGCATCCACGGCGCCGTGCTCGACGAGCTGCGCCGCCACGACTGGGCGCCCCGCTCGCTGCGCCGCGACGAGCGCGCGATCAACCATGCGCGCGAGGTGTTCCTCTCAAACCACGACCGCCAGCCGACCCGCGAGGAGCTGGCGTCGATGCTCGACATGGACCCACGAGAACTCGTCGGCCGGCTCGACGAGGTCGCGCTGGCGGAGGTCGGCTCGCTCAACCGCACGGTGCGCTCGGACGAGAACGCCACGATCGAGCGGATCGACACCTGGAGAGCACCGACAGCGACAGCGACCCGATCGCTCTGTGCCGAGCGCCGCGAAGCCAAGCAGCGCTTCCGCGCCGCGTTCGCCCTGCTGCCGCCGGTCGAGCGCGAAGTGGCCGTGCTGCTCTACCTGGAGCACTGGACGCTGCGCGACATCGGCGCTCGCCTGGGCGTGTCCGAGAGTCGTGTCTCCCAGATCCACACCCAGTTGCGCCGACGTCTGTACGACCAGCTCTCCGACGAGCTTTCGCTCTTCAGCGCCGTCGGTTGAACCGTTGGCTGACGCTGCTGGGCTGCGATCGTTCGGGCGCTGTTCGCCGAGCGCGGCACATGTCGCCGGCCGGCCGGACGGTGCATGCACCGTCCGGGACCATGCCGCATGCGGCATGGCCTTCCCTAAAGAATTCGACCTTCTCGGTCGAACACCCGGGAGGACATGGATCTTGGCCTGTATATCGCCGCCTCCGGGATGGTCGCCGAGCAGGTCCGCCAGGACCAGCTCTCAAACGACCTGGCCAACGCCTCGACGCCCGGCTACAAGCCTGACGAATCCTCGCAACACAGTTTCGGCGACGTGCTGCTCGCCAACAGCGAGGGCGGGCCGGCAATCGGATCGGTCGACGCCGGCGTCGCGCTCGGCAAGACCTACACCGACATGACACAAGGCTCGCTGCAGGAAACCGGTGAACCGCTCGACTTCGCGATCTCCGGCAGCGGCTTCTTCGCGGTCAAGACCGCTCAGGGCGTGCGCTACACCCGCGACGGGCAGTTCACGAACTCCGCGCAGGGGGTGCTGACGGACGCGAGCGGCGACCCCGTGCTCGACCAGAGCGGAGCTCCGGTGAAGGTCGCCGCCGACGGTAGCGTTCGCGCCGAGCGCGCTTGGCGTCTTTGAAGTGCCGGGGCCGTCAAGCAAGGCGAAAACCTCTACACCGGCAGTCCCTCCGGCAAGCCGAGCGGCACGGTGCGCCAGGGCTCATTGGAGGGCTCCGGCGTGGACGCCGCGAAGATCATGGTCGAAATGATCACTTCGCTGCGCAGCTTTCCAGTCCGGCCAGCAGGCGATCCAGTCGATCGGCCAGACCCTGCAGGAGTCCGCCTCGCAGGTCGGCTCGTTGAACGGCGGCGGCTGATGCTTGAAGGCCTCTATTCCGCGGCGGCGGGCATGTCCGCCCAGCAGGAACAGCTCGACGCGGTCTCCAACGATCTCGCCAACATCTCCACCAGCGGCTACCAATCCGAGCGCGTCGCCTTCAGCGATCTGCTCTACAACGCCGTTGACGAGGCCGGCACCGAATCGAGCATCGGCGCTGGCGCAAGCGCGCAGGTGATCGGGCGCAGCCATGCCCAGGGGCCGATCCAGGAAACCGGCGATCCGCTCGACCTGGCGATCGAAGGCGAAGGCTATTTCCAGGTCAAGGGCCCCGGCGGCAAGCCGGCGCTTACCCGCGACGGCAGCTTCGCTGTCGATGGGAGCGGCACGATCGTCGACGCCGAAGGCAATTCGCTGGAACCGCCGATCAAGCTCCGGCAGGGTCTCGGCCAACGAAGTGAAGATCGGCGTCGACGGTAGCGTAACGCGCCGGCAAGCGCACGCTGGGCCAGATCAAGCTGTTCACCGTCGCCTCGCCGGACCACCTGCTCGCGGGCGGCGGCGGCACGCTGACGCCGACCACGGCCAGTGGCGCGATCCAGCCGCTGGCGTCGAGCGCCGCGAAGATTCGTCAAGGCGCTTTGGAGGGCTCCAACGTAGACATGTCGAAGGAGATGGCGCTGATGGTGAGCACCCAACGCGCCTACCAGATGAGCAGCTCGGCGATCCAGACCGAGAGTCAGATGATGTCGATCGCCAACGAGCTGCGCCCGTCGTGAGCGTCCCGGTGTCCTCGGGCTCGCCGCTGCCCGCGAGCGGCCTCCTATCGCCAACCAGACGCTTCGAGCCGCGCCTGGGTACGCAAAGGCTCCGCCGCTACGCAAAAGGCTTACGAGACAGCGCTTGCCTTCGAACAGATGCTGGTCGAAGAGCTCTCGCAATCGCTGACGGCTACCAGTGGCCTCGGCGGCGAAAGCGGCGCAGGAAGGCGATCCTCAGAAGGCTCCCCGGGCGGCGGTGGCGCAAGCGGTCCGCTGTCTTCGATGTTGCCGCAGGCGCTGACCAGCGGCGTGATGAGCGCGGCGGCCTCGGTCTCGCCGCTCAGATGACCCGCCAGCTGCAGAGCCGCGCACCGGCAAGCCGCCCGCCACCGGGGGCACGAGCGCATGAGCCTGGCAGCGCTGGCCGCGCCCGAAGGGCTCCGCGCAGGATCGTGCGCTTGCCGTCGAAGTGCTCGCACACTTGGACGCGCAGATCGACTCGGCGCGCAGTCTGCTCGCGGTCGTGCTGGAGCAGGGCAAGGCGATCCGGGCGCGCGACGTGGACACAGTCGTACGTCTGGCGGGCATCCTGCGCGGGGAGATGGGCCGTCGCCAGTTGCTGGAGGAGGAGCGCTCGCGCCTGCTTGCTCGCAGTGGCGAGCGGCTGGGCATCGCCCCCGAGGCGGTGACGCTCGAGCGTTTGTGCACGCTGATGGACGATGCCCTCGCCGAGCGTGCCTCGGCTCTGAGCGCGGAGCTGCGCGGCTTGTTGCGCGAGCTGCAGCGCGAGCACTCCTGCAACCGCGCGTTGATGCAGATCGAACTGGGTTTCCTCGACCACCTGATGGGCGTGCTCGCGCTCGACGGAGTCAACGGCTACGACACGCATGGCTCCTCCACGCCGATCACACGGCCACGCCCAAACGGCAACCTGCACGTCCTGGACCTGCGCGCCTAAGCCCATGACGATACCAACCCTGCAAGGCCTGCAAACCGCGCTCAGCGGGCTGGTCGCCGAGCAAGCGGCGCTGGACGTCACCGGCAACAACATCGCCAACTCCGATACCGAAGGCTATTCGCGCCAGAGGGCGGTCCTGCAGACCAACGAGCCGATCGTGATCCCGGCGATCTCGCCGCTGACCGGAGAAGGCGCACAGCTTGGCACCGGCGTCAGCGTCGCGACGATCACGCGCGTGCGCAACGTCTACCTGGACGCGCAGTACCGCACGCAAAACAGCTCGCTGAGCGAAGCAAGCACCCAGTCCGAAGAGCTGACCCAGGCTCAGGCAGCCTTCAACGAACCCTCGAGCTCTGGCCTTGCCAGCCAGATCTCGGCGTTCTGGAGCGCCTGGAGCGAACTCGCCAACGACCCCGACAAACATTGCCGCCAAGCAGGGGTGGTGGCCGCTGGCGAATCGCTGGCGAACACTTTCCACGAACTCAGCACGCAACTCTCGACGATCTCAACCCAGGCCGGCGAACAGTACGCGGCCCTCACCGGACCCTCTGGCGAAGTACAAAACGACGCCAGCCAGATCGCCCAGCTCAACGGCCAGATCAAGCTCGCCGAACAAGCGGGCCAGAAGCCGAACGAAATGCTCGATCGGCGCGATCTCCTGCTCGACAAGCTCTCGAGCCTCGCGCAGGTCACGGTCAGCGAGCAACCAGACGGCACCGACACGGTCAACTTCGGCGACGCCGCCAAGCCACTGGTCGAAGGCACGACGGTCAACTGGCCGCAGGCCTCACGCCGGCCGCCGGTGGGAAGCTCGGCGCGCTGCTCGGTCTGACCGCTCCGACCGGGGCGCTCAGCGGCTATCAAACGGCCCTGGACAGCGTGGCGAACACTTTGGCGAGCACGGTTAACGCGCTGCACACGAACACGCCGTTCTTCTCCGGCACAACCGCCGCCACACTGCAGGTCGCGGTCACGGCCGCACAGGTGCAAACCTCCTCTACCAAAGCTGCTGGGGGCAACGACGTCGCCCAGGCGATCGCGGCGCTGCGCGGGGGCGTTGCCGAACAGGGCTATGCGGCGCTTGTCGAGCAGGTCGGCAGTGGTGTGCGGACGGCCAAGGACGAGCAGGCCAACCTGCAAACGACGGTCACCGCGATCGACAACCAGCGCCAGAGCGTCTCCGGCGTCTCGCTCGACGAAGAAATGACCAACCTGATCAGCTTCCAGCGCGGCTACCAGGCCTCGGCACGCACGCTGACCGCGATGGACAGCATGCTCGAAACGTTGATCGAGCACACCGGAACAGTGGGCCTGTAGCGATGTGCGGTCGCCACTTCCGAGCAGTCAAAGCTTGTCCTGCGAGCGACGGCGAGCTCGCTGGGTCCACGGAGGCTCGGCGATGACCGAACGCATCACTCCCGCGATGGTCACGGCCACGACGCTCAACAACATCAACTCCTCGCTGGCGACCCTGGAGCGCACCTCAGACGAACTGTCCTCGGGCAAGGCGATCCACGAACCCTCGGACAATCCTTACGGCGCCAGCCAGGTGATCGACCTGCAGAGCCAGCTCGACGGCTTGAGCTCCTACGCGACCAACGCTCAGGAAGGGATCTCCTGGGAGAACACCGCCGGCGGCGCGATGGCGAACATCGTCAAACGTGCTGCAGACCGTGCGCGAGCTGCTGGTGCAGAAGCTCGACCGGCACAAACAACCAGAGCGACCGCGAAAGCATCGCCACCGAGGTGGACCAGCTGACCGAAGCCGTCAAGCAGGACGCGAACACGCAGTACGCCGGGCAGTACGTGTTCTCGGGTACCGAAACGACCACTGTGCCCTACCCCCAGGGTGCCGAAGACACCTATCAAGGCGATAACGGCACCGTCACGCGCGCGATCGGGCCCGGCGTGTCGGTCAACATCAGCACCGAACATCTCCTCGCTGCTGGGCAACGGGCAGGGCTCGGGCGACGGCAAGCTGCTCGACACGCTGCGCACGATCTCAGAACACCTGCGCGGCGGTAGCGCCGAAGAAGTCAGCGCGCTCGGCTCAAGCGACCTGAAAAGCCTCGAATCGAGCATCGACACCTTGAGTCAGTTGCAAGCGACGGCTGGGAGCATCACCGACCAGCTGCAGACGGCCACGAGTCGCATCGAATCGCTGCAGGGCTCGATCACCGCGAGCCTGGCCAACACTGAGGGTGCGAACATCGCCGAGACTTCGATCGCCTACGCCAACGAGCAGGCCGCCTATGAGGCGGCGCTGCGCGCCGGCGCGAGCATCGTCCAAGAATCGCTACTCCAGTTCCTGCAGTAGCCAGCCGGGGAGAGAGCCAACTTGTCTGTGACATTCCAGAGCATCCGTTTCGGAGAGGTGCAGGTCGCCGAGGAGGATGTGATCGAGTTTCCCTTCGGTTTGATCGGCCTCGGGGGCTCGCGCTACACGCTGCTTGACCGCAACCCTGGCACCGGCTTCTTGTGGCTGCACTCGGTCGACGAGCCGGCGCTTGCGCTGCCGGTCGTACGTCCTGAGCCGTTCTTCTCGGAGTTCTCTTTGCACATGGCGCCAGAGGACGTGGAGCGGACCGGCATCGAGGCGGGGGCAGAGGACGTAACGCTGTACGTGACGGTGCGCGCCACACCCAACCCGCTGGACATCACCGCCAACCTGCGCGCGCCGCTCGTGGTCCACGAGGGACGCGGCTATCAGGTGATCAACGCCAACCCGGAGGCCCAGCTGCAGGCCCCTTTGTTCGTGCTCTCAGACGAGACGGCGCGAATAGCTTCATAATCTGAAGCATGCTGATACTGGCGCGACGTCCGGGAGAGCGCGTCGTGATCGGCGAGGACATTCTCGTGACCGTTATGGAGGTCAGCGCCAGCACGGTGCGCCTCGGGATCGAGGCGCCGCGCGGGGTGTCGATCTTCCGCGAGGAGATATGGCTCGCGGTCAAGGAGGAGAACAGGGCGGCAGCGGAGGCGCAGGCAGACGCGCTCCCCTCGGCTCCGATCGACGAGGTTCGGGGGGAGGCCGTGGCGCCTGTCAGCGAGGCCTCGTCCAAAGACGAGGATGCGCCCCAGCCGGAGGTGTCGCCCGAAACGCAGGAATCGTCGCAAGGCGGGGGTTCGCCGCAGGGCTAGACTGGGTTTCGCTTGTTCCCTCGGAGAGGAGACTCCATTGCATGCCGTGCTAATCCATGAGACCGGAGGCCCGGATGTCCTGCGCTTCGAGGAGGTCGAGCGGCCTGAGCCGAGCGAAGGGGAAGTTTTGATTGAAGTTCGTGCCGCGTCGGTGAACCCGATCGACTGGAAGATCCGGCGCGGCTTGCGCGAGACGCAGCTACCCGCGGTGCTCGGCAACGATGTGTCTGGAGTGGTCCAGCTCTCGCGTGTGGATGGGCTTGCCGAGGGAGATGAGGTGTTCGGCGTCGCGTCCAGCGGTGGCTACGCCGAGTTCGCGACTGTCCCGGCAACCCTGATCGCAAAGAAGCCCTCGGGCATAAGCCACGAGCAGGCGGCGGCGCTGCCCGTCTCCGGCCTGACCGCTTGGCAGGCGCTGTTCGACCGCGGCGACCTGCAAGCCGGCCAGACCGCGCTGATCGCCGGCGGCGCCGGCGGTGTCGGCCATCTCGCCGTTCAATTTGCCAAGCACGCCGGGGCTCGCGTGATCGCCACCGGCTCGTCGCGAAACCGCGATTTCGTGCTCGGCCTTGGTGCGGATGAGTACATCGACTACTCAAACCAGGACGTTGGCGAGGCAGCGAGCGACGTGGACGTGGCGTTCGACACTGTCGGCGGCGAGACGACCGAGTCGCTGGTGCCCACATTGCGCGAGGGCGGGGTGCTCGTCACGATCGCCAATGCGCCACCCGAGCAGGCTGCCGCCGCGCGCGGCGCACGAGCCGAGCTGCTCGTGATGAGCTCAAGCTCTGAGCAGCTTGCACGGATCGCCGGGCTTGTCGCCGACGGAGCGGTGCGCGTGGAGATCGCGCAGACCTTCCCGCTCAGCGAGGTCGAGCCAAGCACATACGCTCGAGCGAGGCCGGGCACACGCGCGGGAAGATCGTGCTCGAGATTAGTTAGCTCCGTTCAACATGGCCGGCGTAGCCGAGGACCACGCCGGCCAGAGGCTCTAGAACTTGACCAAGGTCGCCACCGACACGTGCGGCCAGTTGATTTTCTCGAAGTTCAGCACGACGGTCTGCGAATATTGAAGCTGTAGGCGGGTCTGACCGTTGGGAAGCTCGATCGTCTCGATCCAGAAGATCGCGCTCATCTTGATCGCGGTTGCGTTGGCGGTGAGGAAGGGGATGTTCTCGATGCCGCCGACCGGTTCGCTGGCCACGAGCAGCACGACTGTTTTCACGATCGACTGGCCCTTGATGGCTTCGGTGAGCACCAGGTTGGGGTTGGCGACGGCGCCTAAGGGGATGCCCGCGGGAGGTTGCGCGGTCAGGAACGGGTCCAGGTAGCCGAGGCCTTTTACCGGTTGCCGAGTCGCTTCTTCAACTGGCGTCGAGCTGGCCGGGGAGATCTTCGGTCCTCCCTGGACTTCAAAGCCGTTGCCCTGCGCTAAGCAGCGCGTTGCCGTGCGGGATGGTGGCCAGGCGCACGATGCTTGGGGGCGCCTGGGGCGCCTCGGTTGCGGGCACGTTGATCCAGATCCCCGGCTCGATGTGCAGGCCGCCGCTTTCGTTTGCTTCGCTGATGCGCTGTAGATAGGTGAGGCCCAGGAAGAAGATGTCGTCCTGCTTGGTGCCGCGGTTGGGGATCGGTCCGGAGATCGAGGTGAATTCAAGCGTCTCCTTGGTCGCGTTCAGCTCCAGGAAGAACGGTAGGCCGCCCTGCTTGTCGGGCCGTGCGATCAGGTTGAAGCCTTTGCCGATCCAGGAGCCGCGAAGGCCCGCGAGCACGCCCAGTTCGCTGTCGGTGGCTTCGCCGCCGCTACGGGGTTCGCCCGGTAGGGGACCCTTGACCGGGGCCGCGGCCACGGGATCGCCAAGGCCCTGGTTGGCTGCCTCGGTCTGTACGAACGTGGCCGGATTCATGAAGTGCGAAGCCTGTGCCGCTGCCTGTGTGAAGTCATCTTCGGTGAGGGCAGTCGCTGCTTTGGATTCAGCGACGTCAGTCGAGCTCGCCATGGCGAAACCTCCAATTGTCGAGGGGCCGCCTCGGCGCGTCTCGGACGGCTCTGGTTAGATCGCCATAATACGGTTTAGCGTACTTCGTCGCAATATTGGAACTTCAGGATCACGGGATGTCAACAACTTCTCGCTGACGCGGCTCGAAGGCGTCCTACTCCGAGATAATCGACATCTATCCAGACTCGGCGCCGCCGGGCACTGTGACAGGGGTCTTGCGGCGGCGGGTCTGTGGTCACAAAGCTTGGGGCCTGAGCTAATGGGGTGTGGACGATGGAGCGGGACACTTGCAAAGAGGCTGCCCTTTTGGGCGCGGCGAGCTCGGATGGCGAGGCTTTCGCGGCCTTCTACCGGCTCTTCGAGCGTCAGGTCCTGGGCTTCTTCATGCGTGCCACCGCTCGCCCTGAGCTGGCGGCGGATCTCACCGCCGAGACCTTTGCCCGGGCGCTCGAGTCCGTGGCAGCCTACGATCCCGCCAGAGGGCGGGCTGACCAGTGGCTGTTTGGGATCGCTCGCAACGTCTTGGGCTCGAGCTATCGCGAGGGTCGGGTCGAGTCCGCCGCACGCGAGCGACTTGGTCTGCCGCGCCTGGTCCTTGATGACCATGCGGTTGAGACGATCGCACGGCTGAGCGATCGTGAGGAGCACGCTGCGCTCGCGTTGGCTTGCCTCCCCAATGAGCAGCGGCAAGCGATTCAAGCGCGCGTGGTGGAGGGCCGCGACTACGCGGAGATTGCCGGTGAGCTGCGCTGCTCTGAGGCTGTGGTACGGCAGCGGGTCAGCCGCGGGCTGAGCACTCTACGAGCGAGATTGGCTGGTGAGCGATGAGCGTCCTTGCGCAACTGGAGCACGACCTTCTCGAGGCGGCAAACCGCAGGAATGAGGCCAGTGCCGCCGGCGCCGAGAGCGGCGTTGCGCCGGTGCCGCGGCTTGAGGCACGCAGGCGGCTTCGCCGCCTGCGTTTGCCGCTGATCGCCCTCAGTTGTCTGCTCGCGAGCGCGACGCTCGCCTTGGCGGCAAGTGGGGTGATCCTCGGCGGCGCGCCGGTTCGCCCTGAAGGTCAGTTGAATCCCAGCGTGGGCGAGGGCGTTCCGGCGCCTGGTGCGTCACAATTGCTTGCCCTGCGTGTGCCCGATCCAGAAGGCGGGCTACCCTGGGGAATGCGGATCGTGCGCACCACGCGTGGAGATGTCTGCGTGCAGATCGGCCGGGTCGAGAACGGGCAGCTCGGCGAGCTTGGGATCGACGGGGTCTTTCACGACGACGGACGCTTTCATGCGATGCCGGCGGACATCTTGCCGGAAACCAGCAGAGTCGGGGTGAGAGTGGACGACGAAGATGCGACAGAGGCCGTCAGTTGCCACTTCGCCGGTCAGGTCGTCGTGGGCGAGCATGTCGGCGTCGATCGCAGCGCTGGTACGGCTGACGGAGGTGAACGGAGGCGTCCCCTCAGCGAGCTGCGCAACGTCTACTACGGGATGCTCGGAGCCACAGCGGTCAGTGTCAGCTATAAAGTCGGCAAGATGGGTCGCACCCTCGCGGTGCTGCGGCCGCTTGGCGTCTACCTGATTGTGCGAAGGGCTGCCCGTAGAGAGCTTGAGGGATCGGGCGGAGAAAGTCTTGGTAGCGAGGGCGATCTGCCTGCCTCAGCGCCGCTCACTGCGATCACCTATCGGCTCGACGGCAAGCTATGCCAACGGGGTTCCGTTCTTCCTCCGTGGGGCGTCGAGCACCTCGCCGATCCCTGTCCCCACCGCACTGGCCGTTGGCCCGCAATGTGGCGCCACACAATCTGCACCGTCCCCTGCATGTGCAGCTTCAGGTGAGCAATCGTCTAGTGATCGGAGTCAGACTGAGCTTTACGGCGCCTTTTGCTGTCACAAGTGCCAAGGAAGACTATGCCGTGCGGATCCCGGTGATTTCGTGCAGTCGAGAGGTCGTGTCGAGCCAAAGTGGTGTGGTCCTCGGGTACGGCGGTTGGTCACTCGGTCGTGACGTGAGGCGCGGCTCGACCGTGGCTCACCGGTTCTCGGGTCTCGAACTGTTTAGCGGTCAGTGTGGAGATCGACGGCACCTGCGACAGGTGAGCAGACGCTCGGCTGTTATCGAAGTCATCTACAGCAAGTATCTTGGGGCGGTGCCGGTGCTGATCGGCACCGGCACCGTTCGACTCCCGGTCGGTATGCGCCTCGCACAGGCGCCGGCTAGACCATCCCACCGCCGTTAAATCGACCGGCCGACGAGGAGTCCGTCATACAAGTGGATTTGGTCTCGAAGTTGACTGGACAGCTGTCCTTGCTACTGCGGAAACGGCTTGAGTACAGGTGATCCAGGCATGGGCGCGGCGGGTTTCGAACCTGCGACCTCTCGCGTGTGAAGCGAGCGCTCTCCCACTGAGCTACGCGCCCTTGGCCCTTGAGTCTATTGGGCTAGCTGGCTGCTTGCCGCATGGACGGCCTCGCTTCAGCTGTGCCTCTGCTTGATGCGGCTACGCGCGAACCCTGGCACCTTATCTCGCTCCCTCAGTGCGACGATTGAGTAGACAAACTCCGGTATGACCAGGTGCTAGGGCGTAGTCGAAACGGGAAGCTCAACCAGCCTCGACAGGCGTGAGCACCATCACCGGAATAACCCGCCCTGCCTTCTTCTCATACTCAGCGAACTGGGGCACGCGTGCCTTCTGCGTGCCAAAGAGCCGATCGCGCTCAGCCCCTGTTGCCTCGCTGGCGACGGCGTCGAGCGTGTCGCTGTTGACCTCGATCTTGACGTTCGGGTTGGCCTTGAGGTTGTGGTACCAGTCCGGGTTGGTGGGCGCCCCGGCCTTGGACGCGAATACGACGTAGCGCCCGTTGTCGTTCTGGTAGGCAAGCGGGTTGATGCGAGTCTGACCGGACTTGGCGCCGGTGTGGTGCAGGAGCAGCAGCGGCATGCCCTCGAACATGCCGCCGACGCGTCCTTCGTTGGCGTGGAATTCCTCGATGATCTTGGCGTTGAAGTCTGCGGGCGAGGTGGACATTGGGCTCCTGAGGACGTGGGCGGGTGGCGAGATGAGCACTGGTCAGTCTAGGGCTGGCGTGCGGCGACTGTTGGCTCTCGGAGTTGAAGCCAGCCGGTACCGGTACGGAGCGGAATGGACGCTCGTTCGATAGCCGGCCGCGTTGGTCAAGGCTCGATCGATGCCGGACGAGGTACGATCTATACGCGCGCGCACGCGAAAGCGTCGCGTTCGGGCCACGTGTGGTCGAGTCAAGTGGCCTGGCGCTACGCCGGTGCGCCCCGCAAACGCGGAAGGTTTGATGCTGGGCCGAATCAAGACATCCAATCGTCCATTGTCGGGTCCGGTCGCGTTTGGAATCTCGCAGACCGAGCTCGATGAGCGCGTGAGCGTGATCTCGATCGAAGGCGAGCTCGATCTCTTGACGGCGCCGCGCTTGAAGTGGATGCTTGTCGATTCGCTCACGGCTGGCCGAGACAGGCTCGTGGTCGACCTTTCGCTTACCGCATTCATGGACTCGACGGCGCTCGGAGTGCTCCTGGGTGTGGAGCGGACGCTTGGGGTCCACGCCGGTCTGGCAATCGTCTGCACGATGCCCAACGTGCTGAAGATCTTCGAATTGGCTGGACTCGATGGCGTGTTCGCGATCTTTCCCACGCTTGACGACGCGCTCGCGTACGCGCGGGGACACGAAACGGCTCGGCGATCGCAGAGTTAGCTGATGGTGAACTACCCGAGCAAGCCTCAGCCAACCGCTGCGAGACGCAGATCGGTGGCGGTGGCCGTGCTCGTAGGCTGCACGGTCTCTCTCTCGTGCGCTCTGACGGCGTCGGCCCGGCCCGATCACGCGAGGCCGACCGGTGCGGCCGACCATGGAGCTGCCGGCCAAACACCAGGCGGAGAATCGACCGAACAGGGCCAGGTCGGCGCTCTCGCCGGAACACTCGTGGAAGGCCACCAACAGAGCTCCGGGAGCCGGGAAGAGAAGTGGGCGGGGAGTCACGAATCGCCAGCTTCCGGGGACCAAGAACAGCAAGGGCCCGCAAGTGAACAGCACAAGGGCACCGAACAACATTCGGGCAACCACGAAACTCAGGCTCCCGCGGGCAGTGGGTCGCAGGGCTCCGCTTCCGAGGAACGCCGCGTCAAAAAACGTGAACGGTCGGATCGCTCTGGAGGCCAAGGCCCGCCCGTCGAAAGCGGAGCCCCCGCCCATGGCGGGAAGCCTGCTGACGGGGGGTCTGCCATAGCCGGGGTGCCTGTCGTTGCTGGGGAGCCTGCCATTGCCGGGGTGCCTGTCGCCGACGGGAACAGGGAACGCGCCGATTCCGTCAAGCACAAAGGGCGTGAATCCGCCGATCACAAGCGACACGCACGAGGACACCGCGAACAGGGAGGAGGTTCGGGCAGCGAACGGTCGAGCGCCCTTGTCTCTCCCCAAACGGGGAAGTCGCCGGCGGCGAGGTTGCCGGTGACCGTCGGTGCATCTCAGCCGGTCTCGGATCCAGCGAGTCTGCAGTCGGTCCCCACTACGTCTGCCGTAGTGCCCGCGACCGCTGCATCGCCGCTGCTCGAGCAGGCGCCAACAATCGCACCGGCGCCAGTAGCCACACCGGCCCCAGTAGTCACATCGACGCCCCCTATCGCCTCGCGGCCAGTGGTCACCGGTGCGACGTCTCAACCCAGTCGGCATGGCCGGCGCGCTTCTGTGCGCGCCGCGCGCGTCAGGGGTGCCCGTGGTCGCGAGCCTTCGGTGGCCGCGCCCGTGGTGAGCACGGCAGCTGCGACTTCGGCGGCGATTCGTCCGACGGCACGCCGACGCACACGGAGAGCACGAGATGGCACGCGGGCGCCTGCTCGCTCGTCGGCGATCGTGACGACGATCACCAAGATCGTCGGGGTGGTCCCGACCAGCTTGTGGGTCCTCGTTGGTGCGCTGCTTGCGCTTGCCGGCGCAATGACGCTGCGCTCGCGCCTTGTCGGGCTGCGCGCCCGCCGGCTCGAGCGCCAACGCGAGGAACTGGCCAAAGACGTCGGTCTGCTTCAGGCGGCGCTGCTTCCGCTTGCGCCGGAGCGGCTGGGCCCCGTGGCGACGTTAACCGCATACCGGCCTGCCGACGGCCCCGCGGCCGGAGGGGACTTCTACGATCTGTTCGCGCTCGAGGACGGAACGCTTGCCGTCATCGTGGGCGACGTCTCAGGACATGGACGCCAGGCGTTGCCTCACACCGCGCTGATTCGCTTTACGCTGCGCGCCTATCTGGAGGCCGGCCTTTCCCCGCGCGAGGCATTGCAAACGACCGGGGCTGTGCTGGATCGCCAGCTCGGCGGGTCGTTCGCGACGATCATTGCGGCCACTTATTATCCGCGCGATCGCCTGTTGGTCTACGCGTGCGCGGGGCATCCGCCGCCAATCGTTCAGGGGTCGAAGCCGATCGTCCCGCTCATCGTTCGCTGCGCCCCTCCGATCGGGATCGGCATGCGAACCGGTACTCGCCAGACGGTGGTTTCGCTGCCCGGATCCTCACAGGTCTGCATGCACACGGACGGTCTCACCGAGGCTAGAGTCGGCTCGGAGCTGTACGGCGCCGAGCGGCTCGCTCGCGCGCTGGCCGAGCTTGGACCTAATCCGACGGCGTCGGCCCTGCTGGAGCGCGTGAGCAAGCAGACCACCTCCCGTCCAGACGACATGGCGGCATGTCTGCTGTGCGTCGAGGGGGACGCTCGTGCGCCGGCGGTGGTGCTCGAGGAGGCCGAGCTCGACCGCAAGGAGGCGGCGAGCGAGCAAACCGAAGAGTTCCTGCTCGCGTGCGGCGTGGAGCGTGGTCGTGTCGGCGAATTGATGCGCTCGGCGCAGTCCATCGCCGGCAGCGCCGGCACCGTGCTGGTTGAATTGCGTTTCACCGAAGGGCCGCCGGAGGTCATCTTGCGCCGCGACAACGTCGCGTTTCTCCACGCGTCCGACGCCCGGCGGCGAGCGAGTCGAGGGGCCTCGCGATGAGAGCCACGGTGGCGCTTGCCTCCGACGCGGCGATCGTCCTCGGCATCGCCTCGACAGCGATACCGTTCACGCGCACCCCAGAGGATGAGGCGGAGCGCTGGCTGCGGGTCCTGCGACTGAGCGGCGATGTGGGCGGCGCGCTGCAGACGCTCGGCGCCAGTGAGGGAAGGCCGTTCCAGGACCCCGAGGAAGGCGGCGATCGCGCGTACACGAGCGCGAGCGGCGCCGCGACCCACGACGCCGTGGAGCAGGTCACCGAGCAAGCCGCTCGGATTGCTAGCGAACGCGACTCCGCGGAGATCGGGACGACAGACGTGCTCATGGCCGTGATGTGCGTATACGGCGCCGAGTTCGATCGCGTGCTCCGGGCGCATGGTGTCGATCGCGACGATCTGATCGAGCAAGTCGGCGTCGGGCGCCTTTGAACCTGTCTCAAACGGGGCGGTGCGGTTGGTGCGTCGATGGATCGCGATCGGCTGCGCGCCCGAACGAGAGGGCTAACCGTTCTTGGCGCTCCCGCCTGGATGGGGTTCGAGTCGCACCGCCGGGATCGAATAAGCTCCGGCCAGCGCGTTGACCTGGGTCTGCGTCAGCGCTGCCCCGAACACTTGCGGACCGCCGAGCTTTTCGTAGCCGCTCACTAGGCTCTTGCCGAGCAGGGACAGGTCGAAATGGGCGTCGTAGATGGCGTCGATGTATAGGGGAGAGTTCGCGCGCTCGAAGCTCGCCTGCGCGGCGGCGCTTGCTCCCGCGGCTGGGACCTTCCTCCCAGCGGAGTCGGCGCTCGCGATCGTCTGGACCGCCGCTTCGGTCAGGTTCCAGCCACGCTGGGCGAGCTGTTCGTAGTTCTCATAGATGCCGGCGATGCCGGAAGCAGGCCCTGTGAACTTGCGCGCATTGGCCAAGAACGATGGTTCGGGAAGCGCCTTGGCGCGAGCGTTCGCAGCGCTCACCGCTGTGCGCAATTCGCTCCCAAGCGCTTGGGGCAAACCGCCTGCGATCGAGGGCCACGCCATGCGCGAGGCAGCGACCTCGCGCTTCACCGCCGCCCTCGAGGCCGCTCAACTGGCTCGACACCTGCTCGAACTGCGCGCGCTCGAGCGCCAGTTCACGGCTGCTCTGTGCGTGAGAGTGCGAGCCAGAGCCGCAGCCGGCGAGCCCGCCGACGGCCAGTACGGCGAGTGCGATGCGCAGCTTCAGGACGCTAGACGCCGAGCAGGTCCACCACGAACACGAGTGCCGAGTTCGGCGGAATCGTGGGCGGTGAGCCGGTCTTGCCATAGGCAAGTTCGGCGGGGATGACCAGCTCGCGCCGTCCGCCAACCTTCATGCCCGCAACACCCTGATCCCAACCTGGGATGACCTGACCCTTGCCGAGCGTGAACGTGAAAGGTTCGTTGCGCTTCCACGAGGAGTCGAATTCTTTGCCGCCCTTGTAGAGCACGCCAACGTAGTTGACCGTCACGGAGTCTCCGGCCTTGGCTTCTGGCCCAGTGCCGACGATGAGTTCCTTGGCCACGAGCTTCGTCGGTGCGGCGCCGCTTGGCACCGTCACGGTGGGCTTGCTCGCAAGCGGCCCGCTGGTGGGTGTCTTGGCGGTCGAAGTCGGGGTCGTAGGCGTGCTGCTCGTCGGCGTCTTTTCGCCTGTGACATGTGGGACGGTGCTGGTGTCGGACTCGTTGCCGACGGTGATTGTGCTCGATCCGCTGGAGCTGCCGCAGCCGGCGATCAGGGCGGCCGTGCCGAGCGTCGCCAGTGTGAGGCCAAGGCGCGAGCGCCCGGGAAGCTTGGGGGAGTGGAAGTAATTGAAGTTCATAACGGTTCGGGAGCGTAACGCATCGGCGACGTTTGCGTTGCATACAACCGTGCGCGGCCGTATCTCGGAACCGTGCGCGGCCGTATCTCGGCGACCGCCTTCGCGCTAGGATCGCCGTGGACCGTGCTAGGCGGGGATGTAGCGGCGCCCTGAATCCGCAATCCGCTCTAGCGGGGCTGAACTCCCCTTCGAGGGGTTTCGCTCCGGTCGCTCCGCCGCTTTGGAGCGTCGATGGCTCGGGTCCCGCGCGGTGTCGGCTCGTGAACCAGGTCAGGTCCGGAAGGAAGCAGCCTTAAGCGAATCCCGGCAGGCGCAGCGGGAGCACCCGATCCGGAGTTCCGGGCGGCGACAGGCGATTGGAGGCGGGAGCCTCGACGAGGGGTGCACGGTCCATTTTTTGGATTTGGATTTGGCGTGCCCGCTGGTGACAGCGGACAAAAACCAACCACGGGCGGTTTGCATCGAAGCCTGGGCGGCCGCCGTGATGGCGCGAATACCACCGCTGTCGCTCGGGCCGGTGGGGCGTGCCGTTTAGTGGCAGTGCGCGAATACCAACCATGAGTTGTTCGCCTTGGTCTCCAGGAAACCGGGAGGGATCGACACGGGCAGGTGCGGATCCTTTAGATCGAGGATGTAGTCCTTTTCGACTTCAAGGCTCGCCGGGTCGGCGTAGCTTCCGTATTCCTGCTGTTTGGCTTCGCCGCGAGTCGCTTCGGCGCTGACGATCAGGCCGGGGCGCGCTTTCAGATAGAGCGCGAGCAAAGGGATGGGAGCGTGGTTGGGGACTCCCACCGGGCCGCACTTCAAAGCGATTGCTTTGTTGTGCACCATCGCCAGCAGTTCGTCTTGGATGGTTTCTTGATGGGCCAGGTTGCGCAGTTGGTGGTGGGCCGAGCGCACCTGGCCTGGAAGCGTCGCGAGCAGTGCCAAGAGCACGAGCCCGCCGGCCGCCATCCACGGTAGGCGGCGCTTGTCGCCCTTGGGCAAGGCGCTCCAACCGAACACGCCGGCGCCGCAGAACAGGCACAGGATCGCTGAGGCCAGGAACGCGTAGCGGGTATCGATCGGCAGGCCGAAAGTTGCCATCGCGGCAAACACGAGGACGGCGAGCAGCCCGGCCGCGGCGGCCAGCCGGGCGCGCTTGCCAAGCCAGGCGAGCGACAGCACCGCGCCGAGCGCGGCACCGAGTAGGGGAACGGGACGCAGGATCTCGCCGATGCGCCTGGGGATGTACTCGGGCACCTTGGCTATACCGGTCTCGCGTCCGAGGATCTCCGCGGTGTGTTTGGTGTTCGTCAGGGACCACATCGCGTTACCCGTCACGAGCAGGTCGCTCAATACCCAGATCAAGGGTGCGGCCGCGGCAAGCAGCGCGAGCTGGGCGAGTTGCCGGCGCGTGCGCTCGGGCGTGGACCGGGCCGAGTAGACGACCAGCACGACCCAATAAATCCCAGAAAAAGCCCATGCCTCTGGTCGCAGCAAGCCTGCCAGCCCCAGCAGCACGAGCACGGGTGCTCCCGCGCGAGGCCTGCGTGTCTCCACGAGTAGTGCGCTCAGCACGAGCAGCATGTAAGGGACGTCCACGTAAGCGCGGACCCCGTAGGAGAGCACTTCTCCGCGCGTCAGCAGGATCAACGCCGCCACGATTCCGGCGCCGCGTCCGAACCATTCGCTGCCAAGCCGGTAGACGATCCAGCCGCACGCCGACAGCGCGAGAAAGGCAAGCGCCACCGTGATCGCGGTGGCGGCGCTTGCGCCGAGCGGGGCCAGGGGTATGCCGAGCAGCTCCACCAGCGGGTGCGGAGTGGGGCGATCGGCAGGCCGTATTCGGGTGTTTCCCCGCGCGTCAGCTGCTGGCCCCAGACGAGGCCGTACAGCGTGTCGTAGTTGACGAAGCCGACGCCCGCTATCAGCCACAGCGCCAGCGCTCCGAGGACGATCGCGAGCGTCGCCGGCGCCCAGCGGGGGAGTCGTCTCTGGAGGTCCGCAAAAGCGCGATGCCCCCCGCGCGCGCGGGGGGCATCGGCCTTTGCGACGCTGTCCCCCGCGCATGTTCGTCAGCGTTGCACGCGACCCAGTCGGGCGAAGGACTCCAAATTTGCGATGCCCCCTGCGCGCGCCGGGAAAGCCGTTTTGACGGTGCCAGCCACAGCGGCGCACGCTACCTGAGCGGGCCGCGGGCGAGGGTAGACTGGCCTCGGTGGCCGCCGCAGCTCAATCCCTGTATCGCAAACATCGTCCACGCTCGTTTGCCGACGTCGTGGGCCAGGAGCCGGTGGTGCGCACCTTGCGCCACGCCGTCGAACGCGGCAACGTCCATCACGCCTATCTGTTCGTGGGCTCGCGTGGCACCGGCAAGACCTCGATGGCGAAGATCCTCGCCTCCTGCCTGAACTGCGAGCGGGGGCCAACGGTCGAGCCGTGCGGCCAGTGCGACTCGTGCCGCTCGATCGCCTCGGCCACCTCGCTCGACGTGATCGAGATGGACGCCGCCTCCAACAACTCGGTCGACGACATCCGCGAACTGCGCGAGTCGGTCGTGTTCGCGCCGGTCTCCGGCCGCCACAAGGTCTACATCCTGGATGAGGCGCACATGCTCTCCCAGGCTGCTTGGAACGCGTTCTTGAAGACACTGGAGGAGCCCCCGCCGCACACGGTCTTCGTGCTCGCCACGACCGAGGCCGCCAAGGTGCCGGCCACCGTTGTCGATCGCTGTCACCGCTTCGATTTTCACCGCCCGACGGTCGAGCAGATCGCAAGCGTGCTGTCTCGCGCCGCCGTTTCCGAGTCGATCGAGATTCCCCCAGAGGCGGTGGCGGCGATCGCGCGCTCGGCGACCGGCAGCTTCCGCGACGCGCTCGGCACGCTCGAGCAGCTGGTCACCTATAGCGGCACGCAAATCGAGCTCGTCGACGTGCTGGCGGTGCTCGGCGTCGCCGACGAGCAGCTGCTCTCGGACGCGTTCGATGCGGTCCAGTCCGGCGACGCGCGCGCGGCGCTGTACGCGGTGGCGCGCTGTGCCGAGGGCGGCCGCGACGCGGGCTTCGTTCACGCGCGACCTCGAGGCTCGCGCCCGCGATCTGCTGGTCGTGCAAACGCTTGGCGAGGTGCCCTCCGAGCTGTCGCTCACTCCCGAGATCGACGAGCGGCTGCACGACCAGGCACAGCGCGTGGGGCGCGCCGAGGTGGTGCGCGTGCTCGACCTACTTGGCGCAGCCTTGAGGCCACGCGCGCCGGCGCCGATCCGCGCACGCAGTTGGAGCTGGCGCTGGTGAAGGCCGCCGCCCCCCAGGTGGACGGCTCCGCGCGCGCGCTGCTCGCGCGCATCGAGCGCCTCGAACAGGCTTTGGCGGGCACTTCAACCGGCCAGGCGCCGGCTGCGCCAATGCCGCTCCGCGCCAGCGCCCTCGGTGGCGCCGGTGTCGCCCGCGCCGTGGTGTCTGAGCAGTCGCGCCACGTGCTGCGAGCCAGCCGGCGGCCTGCACCCGCAATATCCGAGCCGCCCCCAGCCCCGATCTTGCCCGCG
Organism: uncultured Solirubrobacterales bacterium; assembly: GCA_963743555.1. Classification (GTDB taxonomy): domain Bacteria; phylum Actinomycetota; class Thermoleophilia; order Solirubrobacterales; family Solirubrobacteraceae; genus Palsa-744. Next base: position 162,088 of record CAVUQG010000006.1, on the reverse strand, counting down.
CCACCCGTCCCTGTGCTCACCCGCGGAGGTGAGCAACGGGGCGGAGCCCGTGGCGCCCGCAGCGGTTGCCACGCTCCCACCAAGCGATCTCGACTCGCTGTGGGCCGCCGCGCACGAGTCGGTTCGCGCCGAGCATGGCCTGCTCGGCGCCGTCCTCAGCGAGGCCACGCCCGTGATCCTGACCGAGCAGGAGCTCACGCTTGCCTTCCCGACCACCGCGGCCTTTCACAAGCGCAAGGCCGAGGACTCGGCCAACCGTTCGATCTTGATCGAGACGCTGCGCCGACTCACCGGCCGCCACTACCGTCTCGAGTTCGAGCTGCGCGAGGACCTCCCAGGGGACGCGGGCGGCAATGGCGCGCCCCCCAGCGAGGAGGAGGTCATGTCGCGCCTGATGGCAGAGCTCGACGCCGAGGAGCTCCCCGAGGATTGGCTAACAGCAGAAAGGCGGGGATGGCCGTTCCGCGGCGGTCGGCGCCACCCACGACGCTCGAAACCCTTCGCTTCAACAGCAGAAAGGCGGCGACTAGTGCCCCCAAAGCAGCAGCGTCCAAACATGCAGCAGATGCTCAAGCAGGTCCAGAAGATGCAGCAGGACATGGAGCTGGCCCAGCAGGAGCTGGCCCACGAGACGGTCGAGGCCTCCGCCGGCGGAGGCATGGTGACGGTCACCGTCTCCGGCGAGCTCGAGCTGCGCTCGGTGAAGATCGATCCCGCGGCTGTGGACCCCGAGGACGTGGACATGCTCTGCGACCTCGTGCTCGCCGCCACAAACGAGGCGTTGCGCTCAGCCCAGGAGCTGGCGGCAAGCAAGATGGGCGCTGTCACCGGTGGCTTGGATCCCGGCGCGCTTGGCGGGCTCGGTCTCCCAGGTGCGGTGTAGTCCCTCAGTTGAGACTCGTTCTGCTACCCCCAATCCAGCGGCTCGTCACCGAGCTCTCCAAGCTCCCAGGCATCGGTAACCGCACCGCCCAGCGGCTGGCCTTCCACATCCTGCGCGCCTCCGAGCAGGATGCGTTGGCCTTGCGGAGGCGATCAAGGAAGTCAAGGAAAAGGTAGGCCTGTGTGAGGTCTGCTTCAACCTCGCCGACGAACCTCGCTGTCGCATTTGCCAGGACACGCGTCGCGACGCAGCCGTCATCTGTGTCGTGGAGGAGCCAAGCGACGTGATCCCGATGGAGCGCACGCACGAATTCCAGGGCCTCTACCATGTGCTCGGGGGAGCTTTGTCTCCGATTGACGGTGTAGAGCCCGAGGACCTGAAGCTCGACGAGCTCTACGCGCGCGTCGTGGACGGCGAGCCCGCCGTGCGCGAGGTGGTGCTCGCGACGAATCCGACCACCACGGGCGAGGCAACAGCGCTGCACATCGCCGAGGAGCTGCGCCAGCGGGGCGGACGGGAGCCTCATCTAACGGTCACACGGCTTGCCTCCGGACTGCCGGTTGGCTCGGACCTGGAGTACGCCGACGAGGTCACGCTGGGCAAGGCTCTTTCGGGGCGCCGCTCTCTGTAGCCTCAAAACATGCCCGAGATCGTGGTAATGAAGTTCGGTGGTACCTCTGTCGCCGACGCTGAGAGGATAAAGCGTGCCGCTGCGCGCATCGTCGAGAAGCGTGAGGCCGGCTACAGCGTCGTGGTGGTTCTGTCCGCGCGCGGCAAGACGACCGACGAGCTGATCTCGATGGCCGAGGAGGTCTCCGCTGCTCCCGACCCGCGCGAGATGGACATGCTGCTCTCCACGGGAGAGCGCATCTCCTGCGCGCTGTGCGCGATGGCGATCGACGATCTCGGTCACCGCGCCATCTCGCTGACGGGCTCGCAGGCGGGAATCGTGACCGACGAGTCGCACACCAAGGCGCGCATCATCGATGTGCGCGCCGAGCGCATCCTCTCCGCCCTGGCCGAGGACCGGATCGTGCTCGTCGCCGGCTTCCAGGGCGTCTCGACGACCTCCAGCGATGTCACCACGCTCGGCCGCGGTGGCTCGGACACAACCGCGGTGGCGCTCGCGGCCGCCGTCGGCGCTGAGGTGTGCGAAATCTATACCGACGTTCCCGGTGTATTCAGCGCCGATCCACGAATAGTCCCTGACGCGCGCAAGCTGGCAAGCGTCTCCTTCGAGGAGATGCTCGAGATGGCCGCCTCCGGGGCTGGGGTCTTGCAGCTGCGCTCGGTCGAGTACGCGCGCAACTATGGGGTGCGCATCCACTGCCGCTCATCATTCGAAGACAGTCCCGGTACCGTTGTGGTGTCGGAAGGAGAGAACATGGAGAAGGCCCTCATTACCGCAGTCACCCACTCGACCTCGGATTCGATGGTCACCTTGATCGGCGTACGTCACGAGCCGGGCGTGGCCGCCCGCATCTTCGAGGCGCTTGGCCGAGGCCAATGTGAACGTGGACATGATCGACCAGAACGTGCCCACCTCCGCCGGCGGCAACGCCGAGATCTCCTTCACCGTCCCTCACGAGGATCTCAGGGTGGCCACCGGGGCGCTCGAGCCTATGGCGGGCGAGCGTCTTTGCGAGCATGTCAACCCGACGCGAGATGGGCAAGGTCTCGATCGTCGGCGCCGGCATGCGCTCGCACCCCGGCGTCGCCGCCAAGGTCTTCAGAGTGCTCAACGACGAGGGCATCAACATCGAGATGATCTCGACCTCACCGATCAAGATCTCCTGCGTGATCGCTCGCGAGCACGTCGAGCAGGCCGTGCAGGCTTTGCACAGCGCGTTTGAGCTCTCTGGCGAGGGCACGATCGGGGAAGAGGAGCCCTTCAAGGCCAGTACCGCCTGAAGCTCTGAGCGGTTTTCAAACCCGCTCATTCGGATACAACTTTTCTCATCCGAAATTGGCCGCACCCAGATGTGGATTACCGGCGACTCGGTGAGCGTCTTTTAACTCCGCTCATCTGAGTACAAACCTCCTCATCAAAATAGTGAAAGTGGCCTTGACATTCGTGCCGGGCACGGCTAGCGTGCGCCCGGCAACGTAGATAAAGACGGAAACTGCGGAAAACTGCGACGAGCACCCGGTGAAGGTGGAGGCGCCGGCACGAATTGCTTTGTGACTGGAAGGATCCGGTCATCGTGCCGGCTCATATTTTCAACACGCGTCAAGGGAGACAACGTTGGAGTCGGTCAGTAGTCAGGTGGAGCATGCGCCCGCCGCTCAGGTGGAATTCGAGGGTTCGCTCTCCACCGGTCCCTGGGGGTCTGGGGCGACGCATCGGCGGACTGCCGATTCTCGAGACACGCGGACCCGCCGCAAGCACGCTGCGCGACTCGCTCTTTCGCAGGCTGCTGTTTGCGGGAGACGTGCTCGCGATCCTCGCCTCCTTTGCACTTGCGATTGAGCTCTCCGGGGGGCGACTGCACCTGATTGGGGTGTGTCTCGCCGGTTTGCCGCTGATCGTGCTTGGCGCGAAGCTGTTCGGTTTGTATGACCGCGACGATGCGGTCATCCGCAAGACCACGCTTGATGAGGCGCCGAAGCTCTTTCAGTTGGCCACGCTGTGTGCGCTCGGGGCATGGCTGGCAGGGGGCCGGCTCGGCTATGGGGTGTTTACGCGCGAGGACGTTCTCTTCCTGTGGATGGCACTCGTAGTTCTCTTGGTGGTAGCGCGCTGCGGCGCACGTGCGCTCGCCCTGCGCGTGGCGCCGGTCGAGCGATGCCTGTTCATCGGCAGCGCCGCCTCAGAAAAGACGATCCGCTCGAGGATGGCGGCTCACGGTGGTGTCAGAGCCGAGGTTGTGGCTCACGTCGATCTGCACGAGATCGCGCCATGGTCGACGGACGCTTTTACTGACGACAAGCTTGAGCAGATACGCGACCTGGCCAGAGGGCTCGACGTGCACCGCGCGATCGTCGCGCCCTCGAGCGGCGAAGCCGGCGAGATGCTCGATCTCGTCAGGACCCTGAAAGCGGTCGGTATTCGCGTGAGCGTCGTGCCAATGCTCCTGCAAGTGATCGGCTCCTCTGTCGAGTTCGACGACCTGCATGGGGTGACGCTCATGGGTGTACGTCGCTTCGACCTGACGCGCTCCTCGGAGATGGTCAAGCGCGCCTTCGACCTCGTGGGCGCCTCGCTTGGCCTGCTGCTGGTCTCTCCGTTGATGATCGCCATCGCGATTGCCATCAAGTTCGACAGCAAAGGACCCGTGTTCTTCCGCCAGCTGCGTGTCGGTCGTGACGAAGAGCGCTTTGGCTTGTTCAAGTTCCGCACGATGGTGCCCAACGCCGAGCAGCTCAAGCACACGCTCACAGAGCGCAACGAGGCTCAAGAGGGCCTGTTCAAGATCGCCCAAGATCCTCGCGTGACGCGGGTCGGGAGCTTTCTGCGAAAAACCTCACTCGATGAGCTGCCGCAGCTGTTCAACGTGCTGCGCGGCGAGATGAGCCTCGTCGGCCCACGCCCCTTGATCGATGACGAGGATCGGCGCATAGAAGGCTGGTCCCGTCGTCGCCTGGCCCTGCACCCCGGTATTACCGGCCACTGGCAGATCCTCGGGCCGGCCAGGGTGTCCTTGCGCGAAATGGTCGCGATCGACTACCTCTACGTCGCCAATTGGTCGCTATGGACCGACGTAAAGATCCTCTTGCGCACCGTCCCGCACGTGCTCTGTCGCCGCGGACTCTGAGCTTGATACCACGGGCGTCGCCTCCATCGCCTCCTTGACTGCCCGCTGCAGGGAGTCGCGCCCAGCGTCGAGCAGGTGAGGAGACCTCTCCCAGGACGTAGGTCCCGTGCGCTCGCGGCGAACGATCGCGATGCGCACCGCAAGCGCTACCAGCGCGGCAAACCAGATGGTCGTGAGGATGAGGAGGATCATGAGCTTTGAGTCCATATTCGTACGTTCTGTGTCGATTCCTTGGAATTGCCCTTTAAGCACGACATGATACTGCCCTTTTCTCCCTACATGCGACTGCCCTTTAAGTCGGACATTCGTGCTGTATGTGTGATCGCGGGTGGGGAAGACCGACAAATGTCCAATCCCTCTAGAACGCATGTCCAATTTGTCGGCGATAGAGAGTAAAAAGCTGCCAATTGCTCCCAGAAGCTCTCACCTAAACAAAATCGTCAAGTGAAAAGCATAAATACAGGCAGTAGAGTCCGCGACGATGATCTTGCGTCTCGACCGCTTTGGAGTGCTTGTCGGAACGCTCACGATCGGGGCGGCTGTGCTCTTGGGCGCACTGGCCGCGATCTCGCCCGCGGCAGCGGTGGTCCCAGTGGTGGCGGCCGGGGCGCTCGCCGCACTTGTTCTTCTCGCACAACGTTCCTCTCCGCTGATCGCGCTCGGATTTCTGCTGCTGATCGCGGGCCTCGTGGTGCCGACGTCGGCGGGTATCGTGGCGGCAGTTGCCCTGGTCCTCTTCGTGGCTTGGCGCACAGCCAATGTCAAGGACTCCAGGGCGCTCGTCGGCGCCTGTTGTCTGATCGTGATGACGACCTGGCTGCTACTAGGGGCAAACCCGAATATCCAAGATTTCCATACGGCGCTGCTTGGCACGCGCAAGACGACGCTCGTGTTCATCGGCATCGGTGTCGGCGCGTTGTGGCCGGCTGATACCTGGCGCGATGCCGAGCAGTTGATCGTGGGCCTGCTGATTGGCGCCGCTGTCCTGTGTCTGCTCGTCCACTTCGGCGATCCAAGCTACGAAAACAGCCTGCCTCGCGGCGCCAACGTCTATACGAGTCTCTTCCAGGGCAAATTGCGCCTGCAGGGGGTCTACTCCGGGCCGTTCCACATCGCTGTGCTGGGCAGCTTCCTCTGTCTACGCGGCTGGCACCTGCTGCTGATACGGCGACCCAGATGGCAAGCCTGCTGTCTGATGGCGCTCGGGGGTATCGTCGTCGTGGAGGCGGACGTTCGCACCGCTTTTGTCACGATCGCACTTGGTGTAGCGCTGACCCTGTGCTTCGTCCTCCGAAGCGAATCCCGCGGGCAGGCAATTTTTGGAAGACATTGGCGGCGGGCGGTGTCGTTCTGCTGCTGGCCGCGAGCGGCGCTCTCGGGCAGAATGCCGCGCTCAGCTCGCTCTCTGAGCTTTCCTCGAGATCGGGCATCGGCGAAGAACAGCGTGCCGACACGCGGCTTGTGAGTTGGAGCACCGCCGTCAGCTACTTTCGCGAATCGCCAGTCGTCGGCCTCGGTCCTGGCTCCGCCGGAGCCGCGCTTGGGGGAAGCGAATATCACCTCGACAAGCACGTCACCTCCGACAACGAGTATCTGGCCGTCCTCGTCGAGGGCGGTGTGATCGGTGTGATCGTCGTGTTGCTCGCGTTTTGGGCGCTGGGCCGATACTCCACGGGGCTACTGGAGATCGCCAACCCCTCGTGTGCGGCGGCCTTGGCGTTGTTCGGGTTTGCCTTCACCGGAAACGTGTTCGAGACATTGCCGATAAGCCTGTTCCTGTTTGTTCTGCTCGGGCTGAGAGTCCCGGCAAGGCTTGCCACAAGATGATCTCAGACCAGCTCCCCCAAACGACCGAGGCGAGTGTCGTCGTGATATCTCCCAGCGGCAAGACGAATGCGCTCGGGCGGGCGATATGTATTGCCGACCTTGCCTCCGAGGTGTTCGATTCGGTGCGCCTGTATGCCCCAGAGGATGGCCCACTGTGGCCGGGCGCCAAGCGCGCGACTCAGCCGGTGCGGCGCTTTGGCTCACCGGCTGGGCTTGTGGCTGAGTTGAGCGGTGAAGATCGAGGACACGTTGGGCTTGAGCGTGGAGCCCGACTGGAGTGCGACGGAAGGTCGCTTTTCGTGTGGGCGATCAAGCCCTTGTCCAGCTCATGGGGCGCGGCTCAGGCGATCAGGCGTGCTCTGCCGATGAGCCTCACGGTCCTGGACTCGATGACGCCGACGAGGCTCTCTCCAGCCAGTTCAGGACCGCATCCCTCACCAATCGCCTTCGATTGCATCCTTGGAGCCCTTTGAACCCGCGCAGAATCCGCAACACGCTCGCGAGCGCGCTTGGTGAAGTGGACGCGCTTACTTATGCGAGCGAGGCTCTCAGAAGCGCGCTCGGGATTGACTTCGACGGTCCCACGCTGCGTGTCCCGCACCCACGCCGTCAAGCCTCCTCGCGCTCGTCAAGCTCGCGCGCGCCGTCCGAGCGGATTCATCTCGGCTTTCTCGGGACCGTTCGCCGGCACAAGGGCTTGGGCGACATCGAAGCCCTTGTCTTGGAGGACTCTCGCTATGTGCTGCACGTCTTCCGTGGAGCATTGCCGAACCCGGCCAGAGGACGCTTGAACGCACGCTTGGTCGAACACGAGGTCGACGCGCCGATGGAGGATCTCTACGAGGAGATCGACGTCGTCGTTCTGCCCCAGGATCGCTCGCCCGGCGCGCAGGCACAGCTGCCGGCAAAGCTGCTCGATGCCATGCGTTTCGGCAAGCCGATCCTCGCGAGCCCTACGGCGGCGATCCTCGAGGCCGCCGCCGATACCGTTCTCTATGTTGCCGACTGGGGCTCGCTGGAGGAGGTGCGGTCCAAGGTCTTGCAGGCACATGCCGGCGGATCGGCTCTCGGCGAAGCCGCGCTGGCGCGTTTCGAGCAGCAGCTGGCACTCGAGGCCCAGGTTGGGTCTCTACGCGAGTTCGTCCGCACTATCAAGGCTCCTCGTGAGGCACGGAGATGGCGCAAGTAGGCCCAGCTTGACGGGACGAGCGCTCATCGCCGACGGTATGCATCCAGCCAGATTGGCCGGCTCCTGCTCGCGCGGCCGACGTGGATCGCACAAGGCGTCAACGCACTGTCTTCGTTGCTGCTGGTGTCGGTGCTCACGCGCTCGCTGCAGGTCGACGCCTTCGCTACGTATGCGGCCGTCCTGGCCGCATACGCGTTTGCCAATGCGCTGGTGGGCACCACGATCGGCACGCGCGCGATCCAGGGACTCAGCGCTGGAGGACAGCGACACATCGTCTTCGATCTGCGCAGAGACCTCCCGCCGGTGGTGGGGTGCCTGTTCGTGGCGGCGGCCACGACCTTGATTGTGAAAGTGGATCCCGTGGTCGCTTTGGCGGCCGCTGCCGGCATGCTGGGGATCCTCGTCGCCGAGCTGGGCGGCGCCTATCCGCTGGGGCTACGTAGCTACTGGACCTATGCGCAATTGACGTTGGCGCAGATGGTGCTCTGGGTTGGGACAGTCGTTGTCGCCGCGACGCTGTTGCCCAGCTCCGAGCGGCTGGCGGTCTGCTTGGCGGCGGCGGCTGTAGGGGCTCTTCCTTATGTCGTCTATCTGGTTGCCGTGCGCGGCGTGGTGTTTACGGCCGGCGCGCAGCGGCATGGACCGCGCGCACCCATCTCCGGCGTGGGAATAGCCAACTTCGCGCTGTGGGTCTTGGCCTCGGGCGATCGGCTGATCCTTGCGCATTACGCGCTTGCCAGCGCTTGCCACCTATGCGGCCCTCTATGGCTTGCTCGAACGGATATTTCGCACGGTCGCAAATGCCGAGATACAACAGCGACTGCCGCGAGCGTTCATCAGCCATGCACAGAACGGAGAGTCGCCCGACCTCTTTACCGCGCGCGCTTGGCTATTTTTGGTGATGCTCGGAGTGGCCTGCTCGGTGGCGGGGCCGACAGCGATATCGATAATTTCCGGCGGTCATTACCACCCGAGCCTCGCGATGTCTGCTGTGCTGGCGTTTGCGATGATGACGATGCTCGCCGCGGTACCAGCATATGTGTCGCTGATCGCTCGGGGACGTAGCAGGGCTGTGGCGATCGTCTCCCTGGCGGCCGCAACCGTCAACATCGCAGGAAACTTGGCCCTGGCTCCCTATTACGGGACCTCCTCGGCGGCCGTTCTGACGCTTTTGGGCTACCTGATCTGGCTTGGCGGCGTGATGTTCGTCGAGCACAGCGCACGTCGCCTGCCTACCCGCCAGGCACTTGCATATCAAGCGCACGTATCACCGATAGCCTATGGCGACTAGCGCGGCCGTAGACACAGCGAACATCGCTGCCGCGGCGGACATCGCGGCTGCGCCGATGCATGGCGAGGTCAAGCTGCGCGCGGAGGGCTTGCGGACTCGCGACGGGCATTTGCTGGAATGGTTCACCTTGTTGCGCCCGACTTCGCGCGTCGCTGTCTACAGCAGGCCCGAGCCATGGCCGCGAGTCACGCTCGCGCGCGTCGGGGGCGCGTCGATGCCCGAGCAGCTGTCGTTTATCTCCCCTCAGCCGAAGACGATCCCCAATATCCGCCATCGGCGTGACTGGTGGATTGGAAGCATGCGCTTCATGCCCAGCTGGCCGGACGAATCGCCGGCTGTAATCTGGAATCCGATTGCGGGCGCGGCAATACTGGAGCAGAGGGTGCGAGATGCCCCCCTTGCCTTCGATTTGCTCGACGATTGGCTGGTGCACCCTGCTTTTGTTCGTATCTCGAAGCAGGTCGAGCAGGCATACAAGTCGTTGTTCGATCACGTATCTGTCGTGACCGCCAACAGTGAGGCAACTTTGGCTCTAGCCCGCAGGTTCGGACGAGACGACGCTTTCTTGTTGCGCAATGGCGTTGACCCCGAGCGCTTCGCGCTGTCGCCGTGTGCGCACAAGCAGGTGACGGTTGGCTACGGCGGCAAGCTTGGCTTCCGTGTCGACGTCGAGCTGGTCGGCTCGGTCGCCGAGGCTCTTCCGCATGTGCGTTTCGAGTTCGCCGGCCCTGTGCTCTCCAAGGAGCAGGCTCGTGCTCTGCGCCGAATTCCCAATGTTGTGCTGCTCGGGGACGTGCGCTACGACCGTTACCCAAACATCATGCGCAAGTGGGATGTGGCCTGGGCGCCGCACCGGCTTGGAGAGTTCGAGGTCGGTGGAGACCTGATCAAGCTGTACGAGTACCGCGCGGCCGGCTTGCCGACGGTCTCCACCCGCGTGATCGGGTGGGAGCGTGCCCTGGAGGGCGTTCGTGCCGTGCCGAGGGACGAGGTTGTGCAGGCTCTCACAGAGCTCATCGGTGGACGCCAGGCCGGAGAGATCCCACGCGAGCCGGTTGCATTGCCCGCAGAGACCTCGTGGCAAGCCAAGGCGGAGTTTCTGCTCGATCGACTTGGCATGGCAAACGACTCCGCTCGGCGCGATTTGGGCGAGCTGGGCGATTTTGGGGGAGCTGGGCAAGTCTGGGGAGGCGGCGAGGTGATGAGGCGATGAGGCTGGCAATCATCGGAAGTCGCGGATTTCCAAGTACCTACGGCGGATATGAGACGCTGGTACGGCACATCGCGCCGGAATGGGTCAGCCAAGGCCATGAGGTGAGCGTCTACTGCCGCCAGCGTGCCGGACGCGGCCAGGTGACTTCTGTCGAAGGCGTGCGCTGCATTTGGACGCCTGGACTTGACTCGAAGAGCTGGTCGACTTTGAGCTTTGGGGCGAGCTCCAACGTCGATGTGGCCCTGCGTGGATACGACGCTGCCCTGGTGTTGAACGTCGCAAATGGCTTTTACCTGCCGCTGCTGAAGGTACGAGGCATCCCGACGGTGGTGAACACCGACGGGATCGAGTGGGAGCGAGGCAAGTGGAGCAAAGCCGCGCAGAAAGTGTTCTATCGCGGAGCCGCGATGACGGCACGTCATGCAGATGTACTAGTCGCCGACTCGCGGGCGATCGCGCGAATCTGGCAGCGACTGTTCGACGTGTCGGCGAGATTCATTCCATACGGTGCGCACGTGCTCGACGGAGCGGAGGACGATCGGATTCGCTCGCTCGGGCTCACGCCGCGCACATATGCACTGGTCGTCGCGCGGCTGATTCCAGAGAACAATGTGGAGCTGACCCTGGACGCTTTGGATCTCCTGAATGGCACCCGGCCACAGGCAGTGATCGTGGGCTCAGCCAACTATCCCTCGCCGCTGGAGGCTCGGTTGCGCGAGTTGGACGATCGTGGGCAACTCAAGTGGCTCGGGCACGTACACGATCAGGAGCTGCTCACGCAGCTATGGGCCAACTGCGGTGTGTACGTGCACGGACACTCCGTTGGAGGAACCAACCCCGCGTTGCTACAAGCGCTTGGAGCAGGGGCGCCCACTCTCGCCCTCGACACAGAATTCAATCAGGAGGTTGTTGAGCGTGGGGAGCAGCTATTCCCAGCTGAGGCGAGCATACTCGCCTCGAAACTCGTAACTACTTTGAGTGATCCCACGGTTCAAAACCGTTTTGCCCAGCACGGTCGTGCGGTTGTGGGTAGGCGGTACGCCTGGGCTGACGTGTCGAGGGCCTACCTGGCGGCTCTCGAAGATGCTCGCGAGAAGGCCCATGGGGCCGACGATTGGGCAGGATCTACTGTAAAGGAGCTGTAATGGACGCTGAGCAGACAAATCGAAGCCTGGAGCTAGTTCTGGGCGGCCTGCGTCGGAGGGCGCCGTGGATCTTGCTTTGCCTGGTGCTTGTCACGGGCGCGGCCTACGGATTTCTCCAAGCGTGAGCAGAAGAAGTACACGGCCACCGCTTCGCTGGTCTTCAACGACAGTCAGGCCAACCAGCAGGCGGCCGGCCTGCAGGCGGTGAGCGTCAACAACCAACAGGCGCAAGAGAACACAAACCTCAAGCTAGTACAACTCGGCGACATGGCCGAAGAGACGGCGAGCCATCTGGGCCAAAGACAGACCAAGGAAAAGATCAAAGAAGCTCTGAGCATTAGCGCCCTAGGTGAATCCAACGTTGTGAACGTGGCAGCTACCGCTTCCTCACCGACGCTGGCGGCCGCCATTGCCAACACCTACGCAAAGCGGTTCGTCTTTGAGCAACAGGAAAGCAATCACAAGTACTACGCCTCTGCGCTTGCGCTCGTGAGTAAGCAGCTGGGGCCCTAACGCCTGCGGAAAGAGCGGGTACCTCAGGTCTGGCGCTCGAGAGCCGCGCACAATCGCTCGGGGTCTCGCCGAACTGCGCAACGGCAATGTGCAGATCGCACAGGCGGCATCGGTCCCGACGTCTCCGTCCTCGCCCAAGACAGCGAGAAACACGGCCCTGGGCGCGGTGCTTGGCCTGTTGCTTGGGCTGGGCATCGCTTTCCTGCTCGAGCGTTTCGACCGCCGGATTCGCGAGCCCAAGGATCTGGAGACGGTCTACGGCTTGCCTTGCTTGGGGTCGTGCCAGAGAGCGGTGCCCTTTCGCGCTCTGCGCGAGGGACAGCGCCGAGCGGCGCCTTGATGGCCAGCGAAGCGGAGGCGTTCCATCTGATTCGCGCACACCTTCGCTACTTCAATGTCGACAAGGAGCTGCGGACGCTGCTGGTGGCCTCAGCCGTCCCCGGGGACGGAAAGACGACCGTGGCTCGGCATCTGGCCAGTGCCGCGGCGAGAATGGGCGCGCGTACGTTGCTCGTCGAGGCCGACCTGCGTCGCCCGACGATGGCACAGCAGTTTGAAATCCATGCTGGGCGCAGGTCTCTCGGATGTATTGATCGGTGCGGTCGCTATGAACGACGCGATTCAATCGATCTCCCTGGATCAGCCAGGTAACGATGCTTCCAGGACACGCACACTCGACGTCCTTCTCGCGGGGCCCGTGCTGCCGCCGAATCCTGGAGAGCTGATTGAGAGTAGAGCTATGGAAAATCTTCTGGACGGCGCGCGATCTACGTATGACCTAGTCGTAGTCGACACGCCCCCGTTGACCGTCGTGTCTGACGCATTTCCGCTCTTGGGTAAGGTCGACGGCGTGATCATCGTCGGCCGGGTAGGGCGCAATCGGCGCGATGTCGCCGTGCGCCTGCATGAGACTCTCCTCGCTGCCGGAGCCCCCCTGCTCGGTGTCGTCGCGAACGGCTTCAAGGCTGGTCGGCTCGGCTCCTATGGCTACAGCTATGACTACTCGTCCGCCAAGCCTGAGCAGCCGTCTGGCATGCTTGTCGCGCCCAACGGTGTCGCCCCGCCCGAGGCGCGGGTGCCGACGGTCAAGGGCTGACGGTCGAGTATAGGAGGGCAGCGCGACTATATGGGAGGCAGCGCGACTATATGGGAGGCAGCGCGACTATATGGGAGGCTGCGCGACTCTGGCTCAGGTTTGGGGTTACCAAGAGGCATGAGGGGTAACTCAGCTGGCATGCAAACGAGCCCGGAAGCAAATTCAAGGCGTGGTACGGGCCGTTGCGTAGCCGCTTTGCTGCTGGCGGCCCTTGCGTCGAGCGCCTTTGCTGCCTCGACTCTGGCTGTCGCTCCGCCGTTGCCCGCCGCTCTACAGGGGGTGTTTCTAGCGTGACCCCCTCCACTGCGGTTCTACACGGGTCCCTCGACGCGAAGGCTCAGCCAACGAACTACGTCTTCCAATACGGAACGACCAAGTTCTACGGTGGGCAAACCCCTCTGGCCCCTGGAGGCGAGGCGTCATCCACGATCCAGGTCAGTCAGGCGATTAGCGGTCTGCAAGCCAACACCACCTATCACTACCGGATTCTCGCGACCAGCGCGAGCGGCGCAACCCCCGGCGTGGACCGCACCTTCAAAACACCCAAGATCCCGCTATCGCTCCAGGTCACTGGTGCCCCCAATCCTGTGTCTTTCGGGGATCCATTCACCGTGCAGGGCACGCTTATGGGCACCGGCAACGCGGGCCGTGTGGTGGCCTTGCAAACCGATCCGTTTCCATATGTGGCGGGCTTCAAAACTCTCGGCAATTTCGAGGTCACGAGCTCCACCGGTAGCTTCTCCTTCCCCGTTGTTGGTCTGCTTACCAATACTCAGTTGCGCGTCGTGACGACCGGCGCTCCTTACGTCACAAGCCCTGTTGTAACTGAGGGTGTGGCGGTGCAGGTCACCTTGCACGTGCGTCGGGTGCACCGTCCACGTCGTGGCGAGTTCGTGCGCTTCTCCGGAACGATCACGCCGGCCGAGTTGGGGGCCCATGTCGGCTTCCAACTACTGCGCCGCGGGGCTCCCTCGATCAATCAGGGCGGGACTATCGTCAAGTCCGGTACGCCGACAGTCTCAAGCTTCAGCACCGTCGTGCGCATCCGCCATCGCGGTGTGTACCAGGCGCTCGTTCAGGTATTCGACGGCTCACACGTCTCTGCTTACAGCGAGCCGATACGGATCGGCTGAGGCACAGCATCGAAGTCGGCCAGCGGCCAGTCGAGACGCGCGCGTTACCCTGATCGTCGGCTAGGTCGTGCGCTCGGCGCCTTGTTCGCTGGCTTCGTTTTGCTTGCCATACATCCCTTCACGGTGACCTTCGTGTTCTGATGGATGACGGCGCCATTTTGCGCGACGAGTTCGGTGGGCATCAGCAGGCTCGCACGAACCTGCTTGCGCACCTCGACCTGGCGGCGCACAACACGTCCGTGGATACGCCGACGACATCATGCTTGGTCACGACGGTCCTTCTCAGCTCGCACAGGCTGGCGTTGGCGCTCAATACTGAGTGTGGACCCTGGGGCAGGGAAAGCTCCAAGCTATCGACGGGCATGTCTGGCAGGGTGGCGAAAGCGATTGCGGCAAGACCTGTCTTCTCGATCGAGGTGGCACCTACCAAGTCGAGGATCACCCCGTCACCTTGCAGTACCACCACCGGCGAAGGAAAAGCTTTGCTGCCCTGGGAGACGAAGTACACGGGGCCCGTGAGCTCACCGGCCAGCACAGGGGTATGGGCGCTGGCGCTGCCGACGACCGATGCCCTTGGACAGGTAGCGGGATTTGCCTCGAACGTTTTCTGCGGGCACGCGCTCTGCAGGGTGGTGAGTCTCGAGGGCAGCTGCTTGGGCAGAACGAGCTTGATCTTGGCGAGATTTGCCTCGGCGCCGTGACCTGTATTGGGGAACGCAAGCAGGATGTCCAAGCTGGCGCCCTCGGCGTAGCTGGTGTGTGCGCTGGTGGTTACTGTGAGCCTCGGCTTGAAGGCGAGGCCATAGCATTCACCTACCTCGAAATGGTTGGATAGGGTCGCGTCAGCGCCCTGCGCTGCACTGATCGCTGCCGTGATCTGCTGTGGTGCACATGTGGTCGGGTTGAAAATAAAATCCGGACGGTCGATGTCGAGGATGAGTTTCTGGATGCGTAGCGGCACGCCGAGCACGATCTGTGGCAGGGGTTCGCTCACGATTGTGAGCTGGGCTGTCAGCGGATCGATGTCCACCTTGGCGCGGGTGATGACTCGTCCGAGATTCAGCGGCCCGGCGACCGCCGTCGTGACGATGCTCAGGCCAAACGGGGAGCCCCCGTATCCCGCAGTCAAATAGATGTTTCCCTTCAAGTACAGGGGCTCCGAGCCGCTGCCGGACGCGAGAATGGAATCGCCTATCCGAGAGGCTTCAGAGCATTCTCCGTAGCTCGCTGCCGGTTCTTGACACGGCGTCACAGTTGAGAGCGCGGCCGATAGTCCCGGTGGTGTAGAAAGTTGTATCGCCGATATGTACTGTTCCTGGTTGTTGCGGGTGACGTTGATGGTAAGTGGGCTAAACGCTCCCGCGACGGGGAAGTCGGTCCCGGACACCAGTAGCGGGTGAAACGGGATCGGGTTTGTGCAGCCCACGACGGTGTAAAAGGCGGACGGGTGGGCGGTGGGTGTGCCGGCCGCGCTCCATGGTTGGAGCTCTGAGGTTGTGGTGGCTGGGCCACATGTCGAAGGGTTGGCGAGCAGCGCTCCGGCCCGCCGAACAGATTGATGTTCAATTCGTTGAGTGGTATCTGTGGGTTTTCCGGCAGTTCGAATGTGAGTTGGCCTGTCGCGGGATTTGCCAGCACACGGCCTTCGAGCTTGATGACGATGTGTTCCGCTGCCGTGCCCTTGGCGCCCAAGCCTCCTAGTTCGATGTACATGCGGTAGAGCTTTCCGCTTGCGGCGTCCTGTTCTGTGCACGATCCCTGGCCAGGAGAGCCGCATTCGGGGTACGCCAGATACACGCGTCCGGCGATCGGATACGGGAGCAGCGGCGTATGCGCTTCGGCCGCCCCGATGATCGATGAGGAGGGGCAGCGCCCCGGCGCCAGCTGAGGTTCACCTGTCGGGCTCAACTCTTCGCCATCGCCGGCTTCGCCCGGCTTGGTCACGCTGCCCAGGCTATTCAAGTCCGAGGGGACGTCGATTCCCTCGGAGCCGCTCTGGCAGGCCTGAATCTGCCCGGCAGCGCCAGGGTTGATGGAGACGCCCGTAGGTAGCGTTACGGTGGCGTTGCGTAGCTCTGGTGTCGCCACTTCGGCGAAGGGGTAATTGATCTGGGGAACCCGAAGGCTCAGGTCGATTCCGACCGGTTCGTTGGCGAGCAGGGTATCGGGTCTTGCTCCGATTTCTGGGGAAAAAGGCAAGCGGTCGCAGGAAGTCACCGCCGGCAGCGCCGATTGTGCTTGTGTGAATTCTTCCGGTTCCTCCCATGAGTCAGCCGAGACTGTCGCGCTCTGTGCGGCTGCCGAGCAATCGTCAGGCATCGTCAAGAACGGGATCGGTTCAGCCTCGCTCGGGGTCCCTTCACTCGTCTGACAGCTCGATTCCGGGCTGGAATCGTTCGTTGTGCAAGAAAGGCCGCGCTGGGTATCGTGGACCCCGGCGGCCGGGGTACCCCAGAACGTTGCTTGTATGCTGGTTATGCCGTAGGGCGGCAGATCGTTGGCAACAAGCGCGACTGTATAACCCTGGGTCGTGTGGACGATATGCCCATCCAGCGGGAGTAGTCCAAGCGGCGTTTCAAAGCCAAACTTGGCAGCCTGGCTGCCTTCCGTCGTCAGATTATAGATAGGGCCGAGTATCGCAGTCTGTTTGCCATTGGACACAAAGCGAAGAACAAATATCCCCACCTGCGTCTCGGCTGGACACTGCTCGGTTGGTGTCGTGCAGCTCGGTACAGCTTGAGGGTTTGCCACCAGGCCCGGGGGCAAGTCGATGATGACATCCTTGGGATCGCGTGTCGGCACTGGCGTATTGGGGCCGGCTTTGGTTGTGAAGTCGATCGTGGTCGTCAGTGCAGATGGATGGCCTGCCGACTGGGTGAATTGGTATGGCTCGTTCAAAAACGCGTCCTCCTGATCGGCTTCGGTCGTTTGCATCGCAAACGCCGCGATTCCAAGTGACGCGGCTTGTGCGCTCGCGACAGTTGCGGGCGCCACAGCGACACATCCGAACGCGAGAATGGCGAGGGCGCCTACGTAGGCAGCAAGGATCCGGCTCCTTACGATGTAGCGTGCACGGGCTCTGGTCTTATCGTTCATTGGCCGGGCGTTGCTTGGCTCTGATCTCGTGCTCGCTTTCATGCGCTGGCGCTGTCGAGGAGCAAGGAACGCGATATAGGGCGGTGGCATGAGTGCCGTCGCTGAAATTGAGTACGGCCGCAAACGGATAGCCGCCGATGGGGCACACTTGCGGGATTCTGATGCCACGTGGCTTGTAGCTCACGGTTTTGCCGCCCACCTTTCGAAGGTAGGTCAGATGCAAGGGTCCAATCGTCGAAGAGAACGTTTCCAGGGCGAGATCGGGACCTTCGGGCCAGGTCTGAATCAGGGGGACGGAGGTGTCGAGTTGTTCGCCGTATGGATGCACGTCTTCCTGCACCGTGCCGGGAAGCACCAAGCGCGCCGAGACGGGTTCCAACGCTTCGACGTAGAACAGCACTTCAAGGTGGTCTTCGACCGCCGGCCCCATGAGCGCATTGAGCGATGCCCTCTCCTGGATGCTCTGGGAGCCGACCGGCACCACGGCGGTGGCGTTGCCGAAGCCGATGCGAGCATTGGCCGAGCAGCCGTCCAGTCCCGCGTCGAGCAGACGTGTGGGCTGACAGTTGGCTTGTCCAAGCGTCGTGGTCGCGATCCCCATGTCGGCAGGCAGGCGAAGGTCGAAGCTGCTCATCGGGGCGGGGGGAGAGCCGCCTGGGCCTTTTATACCCAGCGAGATCTCGATCGTCGTGCGTTGACCTGCCACGTCTGGGTCGAGCGAGACGTGCAGCTTGGCGGTCTGTGCGGCCCCGGCAGACCCGGCGATGCATGCACAGATAGCGAGCGTGAGCGCAAACGCTCCGATGAGTCTCATTTCACGTACCTGAACTACAGGTTGACCTCGCCGTGGGCTTTTACGGTTATGGCGAAGCTGTAGCGGTTGATGGTTCCGCTGATCCCGAGGGATTTGCCGGAAGCACCCTTGAATCTGCCCGTGCCGCGTGTGATCGTGAGTGTTCCGCCGAAGTAGCCGGTGCTGTTCTGCACGATGTAGTTGGTCTGGGCAACGCCGGTGATCGAGCCCCCATGAGGGTAGACCGTAACGGTGGCCGTCACCGCTTTCGGATGGATCGTAAAAGTGGCGGTCACGGGCGCGTTATAGGTGCCGGCGGCCTGGCCATGCTCGACAAGGGCCGCTCCGTCTTCGCTGATGAGCTTGAGGTTTGCGTTCTCCACGAGATCCACGGTCTTTGCCTGCACGCCCACGGGGCTTCTGATCGGCGCCCGAGGCACGTGTCGTAAGCCCGGCGATGCTCGCGAGAAGCGCCAGCGCGCAAACCGAGATCGTCAGTACAGCCGGAATCGTCCCCATGCTACGTCTCATCGACCCTCCTCCTCATGAGAGCTCGCATAGTCGCAAACGGACCGGCCTGGCCCGTGGCTTGCGATTCGCGAGGATGCCCATTCCCATTCAAGACTCGCTTTAGCAAGACGCGGAGCCCCCTGGACCCCCGCATCTCATTCCAACAAAGGCTACAGCATTAGATCCCATCTGCGGCTACATTTCGATTCTTTCGTCAGACGGAATAACTCTGCTTATCGGGAGAGCAGGGTCGGTTCGACCACAAGCGAAGACCACGGGAGCCGCTAAAACGGCCTTTCCCACGGCGCTGAACGATCCCTCGGTCGGTGGGCTATTCGCTACGCATGTGGAGGTGTCGTACGGCCGATCGATCGCTCGAACACTCGTCCAGCAGCGCAGGAGTCGCGACTACGATGCGCCGGGTGGCCAATGGCATAGCGATCGGAACTGACGCGCGCGGTGCACAGGATGCGTCCGTCGTTTCTCTAAGCGAGCTTGGGCTTATCGGCCTGATGTTGTTGCCCGGCGCGCTGATCGTCTTCCTACGGGTTCAATGCCGGCGGGTACTTTCCCGGTACCCCGGCGGTCGCGGCGCTCGTGCTGACGCAGATCTTGCTTGTGCGAATCGTGCAGGCGCGCCATCCCTTCGAAGGTCTCGCGCCGATCACGCTTGTGGCGATAGGCGCACTCGCGCTGCTACGCGGCGCTGACGCTGGCTTCGGGGATCTGGTCGCACTCGATGGGTCGAGCCCTGATCGAGTTCGACCGGGCCTGGCTGTACCTGTTGGTGCTCGTCCTTTTCGGGACGGTGCAAGCAAGTACGGACAACCTGCGCTGGCTGGTGAGGGGTCTGGTGCTTGGTGTGTCGATCGTGTGCGTCTCGGGCCTGGTGACGACGCTTGCTCCCCAACGTGTGGCACACGGCTCCGGGCGTTTCCAACGAGCGCCTGAGTTATCCGGTGACCTACTGGAACACGCTGGGTCTGCTGGCGGCACTTGGGATCGTGCTCGCCTTCCACCTCAGCTGCAGCCTCAGCGAGCGGCGCGTCGTGCGCGTGCTCGCCGCCGGCGTGCTGCCGCTGTTGGCGGTCACCCTGTTCTTTACTTCTCGCGTGGAGCGATGCTTGCCGGTGCGATCGGCCTAGTGGTGTATGTGCTCGTGGCGCGCCCCCGAGGTCTGCTCAGCGCAGCGCTTGCGGTCATTCCAACGACGGCGGTGTTGATTCTCTTCGCCTATCGCGCCAACCTGCTGGACACGCTCGATCCGACGACCCGCCGGGCTGTCGCTCAGGGCCACCACGTGGCACTGGTGGCGGGCGTGTGCGTGCTCGTGGGTATGGCGGCACGGTTGTTGCTTGCTTCAGTGCTCGACCCACGATTGAGGCGCTGGGCGCGCAGGCCACGACTCGACGCGTCGCTCAAACGTGGCGCAATGCTTGTCGCAGTCGCGGTGGCTGTTGTCGCGTTCTTCGCGCTCGGAGCGCCCCACGCTCTCGCTCACGACTGGGATCGCTTCATCGGCGGCGCTTCCACCAACCGCCAGTGGCGGCGATCTGCGCCAGCGCTTGACCGACCCCTCCAACGACGGGCGCACGCCGCTTTGGCAGGTTGCTCTGCGTGGCTTCGGTGCCTCCCCGCTTCATGGCGCCGGGGCCGGCATGTACCAGACGCTTTGGGATCGGGAGCGCTCCCAATTCGCCTACGTGATCAACGCGCACAGCCTCTACCTGCAGGCGATGGCCGAGCTTGGTGCTCCCGGCCTGTTCCTGCTGCTGGTGCTGGTGGGTGCGACGATCCTCGGCCTGGGGTTGCGAGCGCGCGGGCGACAGCGCACGCTCTACGGGGCCTTGCTGGCGGCGGCGGTTGTATGGGCATTGCACGCCGGCGTCGACTGGGACTGGGAGATGCCGGTCGTGACGATCGGCTTTTTCGCCGTCGCCGGCCTTGCGCTGAGCGCGAGCGGGCAGGCGGGCAGCGGCTGGGTACCAAGCCACAACACACGCCTGGTGCTCGCTCTGCTTTGCCTTGCCACAGTCGCCCTGCCGGTGTCGATCATCGGCTCGCAGACACGGCTGGGCCAGGCCGAGCACGCGCTATACGCGTCCGATTGTGCTGCCGCGACACCGGCCGCGCTGTCGTCGATCGGTTGGCTCGACGTGCGCCCGGAACCGTATGAGATCGTTGGCTTCTGCGACATCCAGCGTGGCCAGCCTCAGCTAGGCCATCACAGCGATGCGCGAGGCTCGCAGCCACGATCCCGGAAGCTGGGAGACCTACTATGCGCTTGCGATCGCCCAGGCTTCGGCCGGCATCGACCCGCGCGCGAACGTTGAGCAGGCCCTACGCATGAATCCGCGGGAGCCGCTCACTCGCGAGGCGGCCAAGCAGCTCGATGGCTCTAGCCCCACGGGATGGGTGAAGCACGCTGGCGTCGTGCGAGCGGCTGCGCTGAAGAGCAACGATCTCTCGATCGTCCCGTCGTCCTATCTCAGCTCATCGCGTCGCGCAGCTTCTCGAGCGCGCGGTAGACGCGGCTCTCGACGGTAGTGAGCTGCTCGCCGGTGAGCTTTGCGATCTCAGGCACAGTGAGATCGGCGCCGAAGCGCAGCGAGATCGCCTCGCGCTCGACGCCGCTCAGCCTGGCAAGACCGCGCTCGAGTCGCTCGCGATCGGCAAGGCCGTCGAGCTCGTCATCGGCCAACTCGTCGATCTCCAGCTCCTCGCTGGAGACGAAGCCAGGGCCGGTGGCGAGGAGCTCGAGCGCTCTGCCCTCGCCGGCCTTTCTGCGGACGTGGTCGGAGAGGCAGTTGAGCGCGATCGCATACAGCCACGTCTTGGTGCTCCCCTTGCGGGGATCGAAGCGCCTGCGGGCGCGCAGCGCCCGCTCGCACGTGTCGCCGAGCAGTTCCTCGGCCAGCGCGGTATCGCCCGTCCGATATCTGAGGAAGGCGAACAGGCCCTGAGCGTGCTCCTCGTAGAGCCGCTCGAATCCGTCGTCGCGTATGCCTCGCACCAGCTCTCCTATCGTCCTTGTGTCCAGGCGAGCAAGCTTCAGCCAGGAATCCGGACGCTCGTTCGTATGAGGTCGCATGAGCCACTCACACGAAGACGAACATCTCCCCGACGACCTCAGGCACGTCGCAGACGCGCTCCGTGAACGAGCGCCCCACGCTCGACCCGCTTGCACTGGATCGAGTGAAGCTCAGGGCGATGAGCGCGGTCCGGCGATCCACATCCTCACGACACAAGGGATCTTTCATGAAGCGACACTTGACGACACTTTTCACGGTTGGATTTCTCGTGCTCGGAACCGGCGGCACGATGGCGTTGGCCGGCGGCGGCAACGGCAAAGACGGCGGTGGCAGCGCCAGCTTCAGTCAGTACCGTCCCGAATGCCCGAGCGGCTATGTGCTGCAGGGTCGCCATTGCATCCCGATCCCGCCCCCGCGCTGCCCACGTGGCTATGAAGTGAGCGCCGGCAAGTGCGTTCCCACGCCACCTCCGACGTGTCCGTCCGGTTATGAACTCAAGGGCCGCAACTGCATTCCGATCCCAGTCCCCCGTTGCCCGCATGGCTTCCTGTTCGAAGAAGGCAGCTGCCATCCGATCAGTGGCCAGGGCGGCGGTGGCCAGGGCCAGGGCGGTAAAGGCGGCGGACAAAGGTGGCCAGGGCGGCAACGGAGGCGGCCAGGGCGGCGATAAAGGCGGTCAGGCTGGCCACGGCGGTGGCGGTCAAGGTGGCCAGGGCGGCGGTAAAGGCGGCGACAAGGTGGCCAGGGCGGTCTTCGCGGCGGTGGCCAGGGCGGCGATAAAGGCGGCCAAGGGCAGGGCGGCTACCAAGGTGGTAAAGGCGGAGGCTTCGGCGCAGGGCGGTGCAAAGGCAACCAGGGCTACGGCGACAAAGGCAGTCGCGGTCATCGTTAGGCCGGCCTGATGGGCAAGCGGACGACGGCGGCTGTCGTGTGGCTGGCGATCCTCGTGGGGATCGCCGCGACAGCCGTCGTCCTCCGCAATCGTGGCGGCGAGGATCTGTTCCGCGTCGAACAAGCTCGCTCGCTTGGCTCGAGGACCGCGACGGTGTTGAGCGCGGCCCGCGTTGAGGCCGTTGTGGCGCAGGCCCCCGAGCCGGTGGCGGCGGACAGGCGCACGCCCCCCGCTCGAGTGAGCTGCAGGCCAGGAGGCCCGGGGCCACTGCGCAATCCTTGGTCCTGCACGATCGAGTATCGCTCTGGCACTCGCGCTCACTACCGCGTGCAGGTCCAGCCAGACGGCTACTACAGCGGTAGCGGCACTGGAATCATCGATGGCTGCTGCGTGAAGACTCCCACATTGGCTTGAGCCGCCCGAGCGCTTGTTCGCGGCGCCTCAGCGAGCCGATCGAACAGATTTTCTGGATACGGTCCGTACACCATCTATCATTCCCGAGGGCCTTCGCAAATAGGCGTGGCAGCGCTTGAATGGGTTCGTATAAGTCAAATCTTCGCGGAAAACTACGCAACTTTTGCCTGAAACTACCCGCAAAATGCGCGTTCAAACAAAAATCTGTATGATTTAGCTTACTCCGGACGATTCGGGATAGGCTATTCGAACAGGTCGAAATAGCTGGCCTCAGGAGTTCGGGCCTAATGAATAGTCCGCTTATGGCCGACACCATTAGAGCCGCTCATATCGGGACGGAGCCCAAGGAAAAGGACATACACGGAATGATTGCCGCAAGCGGGAACCAAGGACGAGTTCATGCTGCGCCAGCGTGTGCTGAGTTTGGCCGGGGCGCCGCACGAACTGTAGGAAAGCCCGCCCTGTGGGCTATCGAATGGACGGCTTTTCGAGCTGTGAACAGTGCTCTCTGTGTGGAGCACCTGTCATGAGCGGTGTGGAACCAACGATCGTGGTTGCCGACCACCAGCAGGTGAGCCGCCTTGGGGTGCGCATGGCACTGATGCGGGGAGGCTTCCAGGTTGTCGGCGAAGCGGCCGACTGCGATGGCGCCGTCAACGCTGTCATACGCGAGCGCCCAGATGTGTGCCTACTCGACGTGTCCATCCCCGGCGGCGGCATCGAGACGGCACGCCGCGTTGCCGAGGCGGCGCCGGCGACGTCCGTGGTCATGCTGACCGTCTCCACCAATACCGAGGATTTGCTTGCGGCGCTAAGGGCTGGAGCTGTCGGCTACCTGCCCAAGGACACCAGCCCCGACCGACTGCCGGCGGCGCTCAGCGGTGTGCTCAAGGGCGAGGCTGCGCTGCCGCGTACGCTCGTAGGCCGCGTTTTGCAGGAGTTTCGCGCTTTCACGGTAGCGACGGGTGCAAGCCCAGTGCGTGTGGGCAATGTGCAACTGACGCCGAGGGAGTCGGAGATCCTGCGAATGCTCGGCTCGGGCTTGACCACGATCGAGGTCGCCGACATGCTCTCGCTCTCGCCGGTCACCGTTCGTCGTCACATCTCAGCCGGAGTGACCAAGCTCGGCGTCGCTGACCGAGACGCCGCGATACGTGCGATCGAGCCTCTCGCCGCAGCCGGCTAGGAGTCTTGACAACTTGGTCGTGTCCCTGCGCGCTTGAGGCGCAGGTCTACGGGGCCGGCTCAGACGAGTTCTGCCCGCACGGCAAACACGGCGGCCTCGACGCGGCTGTGGACCCCGAGCTTCTCGAAGATGTTCGTCATGTGCTGCTTGACGGTGTGACGACTGATGGAGAACTCCAGTCCGATGGCGGCGTTGTCGGCCCCCTCGACCAGCAGCCGTAGCACGTCCTTCTCGCGCGTGGTCAGCTCCAGTCCATCGACGCTGGGCCGCATTTGCCCGGTGACGTGGTTGTTGGGGCTCGCATGTCTCGTAAGAGCGTGCACGACCTCTCGAGAGAGCACAACGTGGCTGCCGGCCGTCTGGCGGATGCTGTCGATGAGTTGATCCGCTGGTGTGCTCTTGAGGATGTAGCCGCAGGCGCCCGCGTCCAGCACCTCGAGCACATCGGCTGCCTCGAGTGAGGCGGTCAGAACGATCATGCGGATTTGAGGGCACGTTGTCGCGATCCGTCGCAGTGCCTCGGCGCCGGGGGCGTCGGACATGTCGAGATCGAGCACGATCAAATCTGGTTCGAGCTTGCCCGCCAGGGCGATCGCTTCGGCTCCGTCCTTCGCCTCGCCCACCACACTCACGTCGGCACTCTCCAGCATGTCGCGCAGACCTTCGCGAAAGAAGTGATGGTCGTCCGCGAGGACGACACGTAGATCACTGCCCGCGCTGTTCACACGCCGAACATAGTCGAATCGGACGTTCGGTGCTGGACTGCTTCAGGTTTTGAGGAGCGGCCCAGGGGTAGCTGTACGGGAGCCCACTTGCGGCTATCTACCTAAACACTCGCCTGTATCGACGCGAGTGTGTCCAGTCGGCTCAAAAAGGGTCAAGAGCTGCAAGGGGTAGACCGACACAAGTGAGCACATGCCCACGTCCCATGCCCATCGCCGGCAGGAGGCCATGATGCTCAAGCTTCTAATACGCAATTTTTCTGTATTTCTACTACTCGGCGCCTTCGCCGCACCATCGGCGTTGGCGACCCAATCCTCACATCGTGCAAGATCTCATGCAGTTCACTCCCACGGAGTTCATCGCAGGGCAAAGCACAAACGTCGCCACAAACGCATCGCCACAACCGTTGCGTCGCGCACGGCGGCGACTATCTCCACGACAACGCTACTCGGAGATAGTGCGGTGGAGACGCGTGTCGACTCTCTCAGGGCTGGCCATGCCAAGGCATTTAGTTTCCAAGCGTCTGTCTCTGGGAGTGGCGAACTAGTACACGTCTACGTAGACTCTCACAGCGCGACACGCACTCTGACTGTCGGTTTGTATAGCAATGTCGCCGGCAGTCCCGGCTCGTTGTTGAGTACGGGAACGATCTTGAACACTCAAGCCGGCGCCTGGAACACGGTGTCGCTAGCGCCAGTGGCTCTGCTCGGTGGCGATACCTATTGGCTGGCAGTACTCGGAGGGAACGGGACGCTGCGAATCCGTGACCGTAGCGCTGGGTCGTGCCTGAGCCAGACTGACGCCCAGTCTGGTCTCAAGGCACTGGCTTTGTCTTGGAGCGTAGGTGAGACATCCTCGACCTGCCCGATCTCCGCCTATATGAGCGGAGCGAGCTTGATCGCTGATCCACCGCCACCGATTGAACCGGTGGAAACGACTCCTCCGGGAGAAAAAGATCCTCCGGCAAAGACTCCCCCCGTCGAAAAAGTCACTCCGGCTCCGACCGCGGGATTCGTATACGCACCAAGCGGACCGACCGTAGGTAAGGCGGTCAACTTCAACGCGGCCAGCTCGACCTGCGCGGATAGCCCTTGTACCTATGAATGGTCCGATGATGGATCCAGCGCCCGCCCGGCGACGGTTCTCTGGCCGCTTGGCAGCGGACAGACGATGTCCTTTACTTTCCACGAAGTGGGAACCAAGTACGTGCGCCTGGTGATAACCAATGCGGCGGGTAAGAGCGCGACGGTCGAGCATAACGTCGTGGTCGCCGCGGAATCTTCTACCCCCCCAACGGAAACCAAAGAAACGATAAAAGAACCGGTCAAAGAAACCCCTGAAGAAACCAAAGAACCGGTCAAAGAAGAACCAAAAGAAGAAGTAGCCAAAGAACAGCCTAAAGAAGAACCAAAAGAAGTTGTCAAAGAAGAACCAAAAGAAGTCAAGAAAGAAGAATCAAGCAGTCAGACCAACTGTATAAAAGTGCCGTCGGCCTGCGGCTACCCGGACTCGACCAACACGGGAGTACCGGCTGGCACGACCTTGAAATCCCAAACAAACAACATCACTGTGACTACTCCTGGAACGACGATCAAGGACGTCGCTCTGGAAGGCTCGATCAGTGTTGAAGCAAACAATACGACGATTGAAGACACCGATGTCACGGTAAACGGGACCCAGACATGCGGCGAATCCTGTGGTGGGCGGGGAATCTGGATAAAGCCCGGTGTCACCGGTACTTTGATCCAGAACGTCGCCTGTCACGGCGGCGCTCTGTCTGGGGTCAACGTCACCCAGTACTGCGTCATGAGCAACGACTCAGCTACGACCATCAAGCAGTTGTATGCCTACAACTGCACGGAGTGCCTTGCGGGGCCGATGAACCTCTCGAACTCCTTCATCAACGAGAGCAACGCGACGATTCCCCAAGAACACTATGAGGACATCTACTACGGCGGTGGCGCCGGTCCGCTGATCGTCAACCACAACACGATGCTCAACCAGCAGGGCCAGACGGCGGTTGTGTTCGCCAGCGTAGATTTCGGCAACCAGACGACGCTCACCATCACAAACAACCTGATGGCGGGGGGCGGCTACACGATCTACGGCGGCGGCAGCGGCAGCGGCGGCAAAGTCGTCGGCCCAGTCACGATCACGGGCAACCGCTTCAGTCGTGAGTTCTATCCAAACGGCGGCTCCTATGGCGTAGCCGCCTACATGAACGAAGCGGTCACCAGCTGGTCAGGCAACGTCTGGGATGAAACGTTGAAGAGCGTCGAACGCTAATCCCGGCGAGATAGCAAGGCAGCAGCAACGGAGGCGGCTCGAAGTCGAGTCGCCTCCGTTTGGCGCTCTACAGTCCCGCTGACGCTCTAAGCCGCCGGCCCGTGGATTACTCGACGAGGTGTGGTGGCACGAGCTCAGCAGAGCGCGACCTTGTCCCCATCGCCGACCTGAAGACGCATCGCCCGCGGCACCGAGAAGTCCCGGAAGACCCGGGCCTCACGGCCGACAATGCTCCCCACCAGGCGCCCACCCACGTGGATCACGCTTGACCCGGCAAACAGGATCGAGCGCTCGATCTCCGCGCCCTCGACGTGCACACGCTCGCCGATCGAGGTATGTGGCCCGATATACGAGTCGATCACGCGCGCGCCGGCGCCAATGATGATCGGCCCACAGAGCACACTCGTGCTCACCGATGCGGTCGGGTCGATGAGCACGCGTCCTTCGAAGCGGTTGCCATCGCGTTGAGGAAGCGAGCCTTGCGATTCGATCCCGTCCAAGACCGCGCGGTTCATGTCGAGCAGGTCGATCGGGTCGCCAAGAAACGCACGCCACTCGCGCACAACGCGTACCTGCATGCGGGCGTTCTCGCGGGCGATCAAGCACTCGGCGAGAGTCTTCAGCTCGACTCCCGGGCTAGTCGAGGGGTAGTTCAGATTCTCGAGCGCGCCCGCCCCGAGCATGCACACGCCCGCCATGCCGAGTGCTGAGTTGCTCGGATCGAGCTCGGCGACGCGCAGTATCTGCTGTGTGGAAGGTCCCAGCGGTTCGGAATTGCGAGCGCCCTGCGCAACGAGCAGCACCACATCCGAGCCCTCTTCCCTCAACACATCGAGAAAAGGCCGCAGTGGCTGACCCAAGAGTCCGTCGGAGCGGTGCACGATCGTTGCGGCGCCGTCCGCGAACTGCGAGATCGAGCGCAGCAAGTCGGCCGGATCGGTTTGCGCTTGATGGGTTAGATAGCGCAGGGATGGGCGCGGCTGGCTATCGCTCTCGATGCAGATCGAGATCTCCTCGACCAACTCCGCGGGCGCGAGAACGGCGACCTCCTCCACGCCGGCTGCGGTCAGAGCGTCGAGCACGTGGCAGACGATCGGGCGATTGGCGATCCCCTGTAGCGAGGTTGTGCGGGTAGCGTCCAGCCACGGTCCCTTAGAGCGGGCCGTAGGAGGGATCAGGATGACACCCCTGACTTGCACCCATACAAAACGTTCGCAATAGCCCAGTGCTCGCACGCGAATTTAAGATCCGCCAAAAACGTCCATCCCATGCAGTAGCATCTGGAACAGTGCCTGAGTGCCACCCACCTGCCGCCGTGGCGGTAAGGATGCGCGTGCTGTTGGCGATGATGATGATCTTTGTCGTCACAATCGCCGCCTTTGTGCTGCTCGCGCGGCCCGGTGGCGCGTCAGCAAGCACAATGGCCACGCAGGCGCACACGAAGAAGAAGGCGTCCCATAGGCAGAGGAAGCTCACCCGCTGTGTCGTGGTCAAGTCCAAGCACGCCTCGGGCAAGTCTTCTAGACGTCGTTCGGCGGCTAGAGGCAAGTCTGTGGTCTGCACGGTCTTTCATCTTCGCCCGAGAGCTCCGCAGCCGCCCGGTGGCGTTGCTGTGACCCCCGGCACAGGGGCAAGCCCTGCGGCGGCAGGGACCAATCTGCCTGTGCTTCAGCTGGTTCCTCCAAGCGAAGAAGCAAGTCCGCCGAGCAAAGAGGTTCCGCCCGGCAAAGAACCAACTAAAGAACCAGCCAAAGAAATCCCGCCCAGCAAAGAACCAACCAAAGAACCGCCGGGCAAAAAAACGACTCCGCCGGTTGAAACCGACGGCACTCTGGTCGGCAGCACCACGGTGCAACCTCACGTCGACACCGATACGGCCGGCTCCGCCGAAGCTTTTCAATACGAAGCCGAGGCCGGTGGAACGGTAAACAGCCTTGTCCTCTATGTGCCCAAGGCGAGTACAGCCTCTTCGATCGTGGTCGGGCTCTACAGCAACGCTTCAGGACACCCGGCGACGCTGTTGACCAGTGCCACGATCGAAGAACCGACCACGAACGCTTGGAACAGCATCGAAGTTCCGCCGGCCACCGTGAGCGCCGGTTCGGAATATTGGCTGGCGGCGCTGGCGCCAAGTGGCAAGCTCGCGGTCGCCGACGTGGAACGCGGCGGGGAACCAGCGCAGGAAAGTAGATCCCACTCGCTTGAAGAACTGCCTTCGTCATGGGGCACTGGAGTCTCCTATTTCAACTCCCCCGCCTCGTTCTACGCCTCCGGAGCCACCGTGAGCAAAGCGCCGGAAGAACCCAAAGCCCCGGAAGAACCCAAAACACCGGAAGAACCCAAAGAACCCAAAGAACCGGAAGAGCCGGTGGCAAGCTTCAGCTATAGCCCCAGCTCGCCCACGGTTGGCCAGTCCGTCACATTCAATGGCTCCAGCTCAACATGCCCGGGCGGGCCTTGTACGTATGAATGGTCCAACGACGACGGCCCGAACCAGCCGATCCCGCCACAGACGCCCCTGGGCAACGGCAAGAGCATCTCGCTGACGTTCTCGACCGCCGGCATCCAGTACATACGTTTGCTGGTCACCAACGTGCTTGGCCAGTCGGCCACGGTTGAGCACAACGTCACCGTCGCCCCCGAACCGCCGCCACCACCGCCGCCGACCGCGCCGAGCAACACCACGGCGCCGAAGATCAGCGGCACCGTCGAAGTTGGCCAAACGCTGAGCGCGACCACCGGCAACTGGGCAGGGAGCACGCCGATCAGCTACAGCTACCAGTGGCAGCAGGACGGCACCACAAACATCGCAGGCGCGACGAGCTCGAGCTATGAACCGGTGGCAAGCGACGTCGGTCACACGCTCGACGTGGTCGTGACCGCCGGCAACAGCGTCGGCAAAGTCTCGGCCACGAGCGTTCAGACGGCAGCCGTCGCCAAAGAAGCAAGCGTCGGTGGCCAGCAGACAAATTGCATCAACGTCCCCTCGGCCTGCGGCTATCCAGATGCCACCAACACCGGCGTGCCGGCCGGCACCGCGTTGAAAAGCGAATCGCAGAACATCTCGGTAAACAAAGCCGGAACTACGATCAAGGACATCGCCCTCAACGGAGCAATCAGCGTCGAAGCCAACAACACCACGATCGAAGACTCCGAAATCACAGTCGAAGGAACCCAGACGTGCGGAAAATCCTGCGGTGGGCGCGGAATCTGGATCAAGCCCGGCGTCACCGGCACGGTCATCAAGAACGTAACCTGCCACGGTGCGGCTCCCACGGGCGAAAACGTCACGCAGTACTGCATCATGAGCAACGACTCCGACACCACGATCGAACACCTGCACGCTTACTACTGCACGGAGTGCCTGGCCGGGGCGATGGACCTCTCGGAATCGTTCATCGACGAGACGGGCGCCATGATCCCCGAAGAACACTATGAGGACATCTATTACGGCGGCGGCGCCGGCCCGCTGATCGTCAACCACAACACGATGCTCAACCCCGAGGGCCAGACGGCAGTCGTGTTCGCCAGCGTCGACTTCGGCGATCAGACGACGCTCACCATCACAAACAACCTGATGGCGGGTGGCGGCTACACGATCTACGGCGGCGGCAGCGGCAGCGGCGGCAAAGTCGTCGGCCCTGTCACGATCACCGGCAATCGCTTCAGCCGCAAGTACTACCCAGAAAGCGGCTCATACGGGGTCGCCTCCTACCTAGAAGACTCTGTGACCACATGGTCTGGCAACGTCTGGGACGAAACACTGAAGTCTGTACCGCTTCCCTGATCGCTATCTGAGCGCGGAGCGTGAGCGAGCGGTCGATGGATGCGAAATCAGGCGGTCCTAGCACCAAGGCACATGCGGCCGGATGGTTGCATGTGCCTAGCGAGCTAGGCGCTTGCTCGGGCTGAGCGCGCCCAGCATTCGCGAGCGCAGCTCTTTGTGCACGAACCGGCGGAACTCGGGATCCTGCACGCGTGGGACGCGCCGTACAGCAGAGCGCAAGTAGCCGTAGAGAAAGGCGATGCCAGAGAGCCCGCGCGGGCGCGAAAGCGCCAACTTGAAAGCTCGCAAGGTCACCCACGGAAGCGTGAAGTGCACGATGTAGGCGCACTCCCCATGACGCGCCCGCCCTCTGAGCGTGCCGTCGGCGCTTCCCCAGGGACGGTGGTGGTGGGCGATCAGCTCAGGGTATGCACGAGTTCGGTAGCCGCGCAGGCGCGCATAGGTCTCATCAATCGTGTCCCAACCAAGCCGTTCCTGCATGCCCCCGACCGCTTGCAGGCAGCTGCGCGAATAGCACTTCAGCGTGCCAGGCACATGGTGCTCGGAGGGAATGCCGACCACCTTCCAGCCGGTCCCCTCAGGGCTCTGGTCGGGGTCGGCGTACACGCCTCCGGCAAGACCCAGCGTCGGGTCGAGCGCAAACTCGCCCAGCACGCGCTCGAAGTAGTCGGCCGGCAGCTCGGTATCGCCATCGAGCTTGGCTATGTGAGTGAAGTCCTCCCAGGCGACGCTGTTCAGGCCAAGGTTGAACGCCCGCGCCTCCGCGGCTGTGGCCAGACGGTCCGACACGGCTCCGATCTTGGGCAGCTTGGAGGTATCCAACACGCGCAGGAAATCAATGCGCGGGAGCAGCTCTTCGAGGATCTGCGGAGTGCGGTCGGTGGAGCCGTCGTCCACGACAATCCACAGATCCGGAGGACGCGTCTGAGCCGCGACCGCGCCTGCGATCAGCTCCAGATATGCCTCCTCGTTGCGCACAGGAGAGATCAACAGCAGCCGCTGACTTGCCCGCTCAGACGGAGTTGGCGAGCCGCCCACGGTCACAGGTGTGTCGAGCGTCTCGGGCATCGTCAAAGCAACGCTTCAGCAGATCACACGCTTGCGGGCGATTCCGCATGGCCGGCGGTACGGACCGCGTCGCGAATCACACGCTCGATTGTCGTCCCAGCGTCCTGCCAAGACGCCCCAGCCACACTGCCAGCTGCCGTCTGCGCGGCCGCGGCACGCTCCTCGGCGGGCCGCTCAACCAGCGCCGAGAGCGCGTTGGCCAAGTCGAAGGGCGTCGCCGGCGCATAAACAACCTCGGGGTTATCGAGCACCATTCGGTTCTGCTCGGCGTCGTTGACCACGGGAATGCACCCAGCCGCGAGCATCTCGTGGGGAGCGAGCGAGACGTTGGTCGCAGAGAGAACGAGACCAGCGACGCAGCGGTTGTAGAGAGCGTTCAGCTCGTCTGGAGCAAGTAGCCCGTGGTTGGTCGCGGCAAAGGGCAGTCCGCGGGCAGGCTCGCCATACAGGTGGATGTCGACCTCGGGATGGCGCTCGGCGAATAGGTCCAGGGCGGCGGAAGCAAGCTCGAACGCGCGGCGGGGGGTGGAGGGCCGCGCATACAAGCAAACCCCAGTGCGCTGAGCATGTGGATCCAGTCGATAGCGCTCCAGGTCGCAGCCGAAGTCAAACCAGTCCGTGCTCATCCCGTAGTCGCGCTCGAGCATCCCGGCAAGCCAGCGACCGGCGGTCAGCCCATGAAAGCCGAAGCGGTAGGTGGCCTGGGCAAGCAGCGCGTTGCTTCCGGCCGCGTAGAACAGCGGCTCATAGTCCTGCACCAGATACATGCGCGCCCCCTTGGCGGGTGAGGTCAGGACCGGATAGGCCGTTTCCCAGGAAGTGGCGAAGATCGCGTGCGAGTCGGCGATGCCCTCGGCTGCGTCGCGAATCTCGGCTTGCAAGGAAGGCCACCAAGCGCGCATCGTGCGGCGATGCTGCTCCAGAGACCAGCCATGGCGATCTTGCAAGTAGATCGTGCAGCAGTGCCCCGCATTCTCAAGCGCGCAAGCGAGTCGACTGATCGTGGTGAAGCCACCGGCCCCAGCGCTCTGGGGTACACAAACCCAGGCCACCTCCAGTGGCTCTCCGTCTCGCAGGGCAAGCGGCGCGGGCAGAGTCCAGCCGGCGCCGGCGATCTCCGCGGCGCGCACAAGATCCTCGCGCGCGACCGGCAAGGGCACGCTGCCGGCAGGAGAGATCCGCTCAGCGGCGCGGGCACGCAGCCGTGTCGCGACACCCGCATACCCTTCTGCCTGAAGCAGCCGGCGTGTCTGCAGCATGCGTTCGCGCACCGTGGGACGGCTCATGTACATAAAACGCTCGCTGCCGGAACGAACTTGTATAGATGCGCCCGCTCGGGATGAGCGGACAGGCCAGTTCGGGGATGAGCTTCACAGAAGCCCAGTCGAGACGGTTACAACAACGGTTGCAGGCGGTCGCGTCCCTCGACCAGCAGCCGTCTGGCCAGCGGCCAGGCTTTGCGCCGCGGTGCGGTGACTTGCAGGGGATCGAGCGGGTGCTCGGCTACCAGCTCCAGGTCGAGCGTTCCGCCAGCACTAGCGGCAAGCGTCTCGGAGACGCCAATCCCTTCCTTGAAGCTCATCTGCGCAACATCGCCACCGCGGCGCACCTCATGCCAGCCGGCCCCGCCAAGCGGCTCCTGGGCGAGTACGCGCAATGTGTCGACGCCCTCCGGAATATCGATCAAGACCCGGCGACCATACATCTGCACGAGCAGCGTGTCGCCAAGCAGGCGGGTTGCGTAGCCCCCGCCGGCCACCCCATCCAGAGGCCCCCAGCGCACCTCGCCCAAGTCGTTTATATCGGCAGCAGCCTGCTCGAGCAGGTCGAGCCCGTCGGCGAAGTCGCCGTGGTGGCCGTGGAGGATCAGCGGCTGGCCGAGTAGCGCACGGAAGGTCAAATCCTCGCGGGATGCAGTCAGCGCTTGGCGTGGTGCCACAGGGATCCCGCCGGCGACCAGCTCGGTGGGATGCCAGCCGGCCAGCGGCGAGGGCGCCGGCAGCCCGTCGCGCCAGGGGTAGGGTCGACTGATGCAGGCAGCCTCGAAGCCAAGCCTGAACATCGCGCGTAGCGCCGCCTCAGAGCAGACACCGTGCGGCGGTGCCATCACGCGAGCGACGCTCAGCCCGGAGTCACGCTCAAGCGCAGCGATTCGTCGCAGCGCCTGTGCCATCGCCGCCTCAGCCTGGGGCTCGCTGCCAAGCCCAGCGAGCTCGCGCGCAATGTGATCGTTGCCGTGGATCAACAGCGAGAGCGCCGCGGGATGCTCGCGCATTGTCGCCACCGCGCGAGCATCCGTCCGCCAGCCGTCGAGCGGCACGGTCGCGAAGGCAAGGTGGTAGCCGTGGCGTGAGGCGTGTTCTGCCAGCTGGGGATACTTCAAGAACCCATAGGACGGCCAGTGCAGGTTGGGATCGTCGATCACGAACGCCGCGCGTGGCGGGGGTAGCTTCCACCCTTGGTCTGAAAGCAGTTGTTGGAGGAAGTGCAGCAACGGCAGTAGTCCCATGAAGGACCCGGGGCACAGATGGTCGCGCAAGGTCTGTCCTTCGCCCATGTCGGCAAGCGGATAGAGGCTGCACCGCAGCCGGCTGTCGCTCGACTGCCACCAGATCGCCCGTTTGTCGATACGAGCAAGCACGTCCTGGTCGCTTTGCGGAGTAAGCGTCAGCTCGCCGACGCGGGTGTGCTCGGCGATCTTGCGTTTGCGCAAGGGCCTCGCCAAACGCCCGTCATCGGCCAGCGCCACAGTGGATGAGGGCGATTTGTCGTGGGGGGGGATGGCGTGCCAGTCCTGCACCGTGGCGGAGCGCGAGCCATCGTGCCCTACCTTTGAACGCGCGTCGTGCCGGGCGGTTGAGTGCGCGTCGTCCACGGTCGCGGACGACGAGTGCATGGCCCGATCGTCCCGTCGCTCAGCCGCTGCGAGGACCAGCCGCGGTAGGTGCTCGGGCGCCTCGTCCAAGCGCGCGCCCTCGAGCACAAGCACGCCATCGACTGTGCGAGGATCGCCGCTTCCCTCGAGCTCGAAGCGCACCGGATAGACGCGCTGCAGCCAGTCCAGCAGCGCCGGACGCGCAGCCCCCTGCGCGGCGAGCACGCTCACCCGCTTGCGCGGCTGCTCGAAGTCGAGCGTCGCGTCGCTATGAAAGCCGGTCAAGCGGGCTCTCGTTTATCTCTCGTGGTCGGTCAGCAATCATTCGCGGCAAGCAACGGTAGGCGCTCAGTATCTCAGCGCGTCGTGATCCTGCTCGAGAACTTCACATATCCGCAGGACACGCGTGTGCGCAACGAGGCCGAGTCGCTCGCGGCGGCAGGCCACCAGGTCACCGTGCTCGCCCCGCGCGGCCCGGGCCAAAGCGCCCGTGAGCGGATCGAAGGCGTCGAGGTGCGGCGTTATCGCATCGTGTGGGCCGAGGGCTCGCCGTGGTCATATCTCCTGGAGTACGGAATCGCCCACGCCCAACTGCTGGCACGCTCGCTCCTGGCGCTTGTGCGTGGGGCGGACGTCCTGCATTTCAACGGACCTCCGGACACGTTGGCCATCGCCGGCCTGCTTGCAAGGCTGGCGGGCCGCAAGGTCATCTATGACATGCACGACTCCGCGCCGGAGCTGTTCGACGCCAAGTTTGGCTCCTCAACTTTGGTGCGGGCGCTGCGTCTGGCGCAAAAGGCGGCGATCCGCTGCGCCGATCAGGTGATCGTCACCAACGAGACCCAGCGTCAGCTGGCGATAGCGCGCGGGCCACGGTCCCCGGAGGATGTAACGGTCGTACGCAACGGCCCCCGCGTCAGCGAGTTCCCCGATCCGCCACAGGGACTTGCGGGCTCGCTGACGGCGCCGAAGCTCGTCTACGTCGGCACACTGGACGTGCAGGACGGCGTGCTCGAGCTGCCCGAGATCCTGAGTGCGGCTGCGCTGCAAGCAGCACACCTGACGATCGTCGGCAAAGGTACCGCCTTGGAGGAGCTGCAGGCGCGTTGTCGTCGAGCTGGTGTCGAGAACCGCGTCACCTTCACAGGCCACGTGCCCCACGAGCAGGTTGCCGCGCTGATCGCCGAGGCCGACATCGGCATCGACCCAGCCCCGGGCACCGAGCTGAACCACGGCTCGACGATGATCAAGGTGGCCGAGTACATGGGCTGCGGACGGCCGGTGGTGGCCTATGACCTGCGCGAGACGCGCCGCACCGCAGGCGATGCGGCGCTATATGCCCCTTGCGGAGAGCCGAAGACGTTCGTAGATCTGATCGGCGAGCTCGCAAGTGACGGCGAGCGCAGGCTGCGCCTCGGGCGCATCGCACGCGAGCGAGCAATGGAGCTGACGTGGGACCGCTCAGAGCTCGCTCTGCGCGAGGTCTATCAGCGCCTCGCTCGCTCAGACTGAGCGCGAAAGGGCGCTTGTAGTGCGGGCTTTGCGCGAAAGGTCGTCTGTTCGTGCGGGTTTGCGCAGGGGATGCCGTTGGTGTGCGTCCTGCACGAAGGGGAAACCCTAATCCTGAGATACAACCTCCAGGTTGTAATCGGGATCCGAGTCACCGGGCATAACAAATTGTTCGTATCTAGGTTTTGCGCGCGAACGGAGGCTCGCTCGTGCCCAGCACGACCCCAAGCGCACGTCGCTCGACGACCGCCCGCGGGCCCCATCGCGGTCGCAGCTTGCCGGCGGCGATGGCAAAGCTCGCACGCAGCCCATGGCGCAGGGCAAGCGCAGCCTTGATCGCGGTGGCGTGGACTCGCCCATAGTGCTTGCGAGCGAACAGGATCTTCGCGTAGCTGAGTTGGGCCGAGAGATCGGCTCCAGGAGCGTGCCCGGTGTGGTGGGTGACGCTCATCGAGGGTAGGTGCACCACCTTCCAGCCGGCCTGGTGGAAGCGATAGCACCAGTCGGTCTCCTCGGAGTACAGAAAGAAGCGCTCGTCGAGCCCGCCAACTTGGGCGCTTGCCTTCGCGCGAGCGATCAGGAAGGCGCCGACCAGCCAGTCCGCCGAGGATTCCTGGCGATAGCGCGCGGCGTTGGACTGCTCCTCGCGCCAGCCGCGCAGCGGGCTCAAGCGTGCCGCACCAAGCGCCTCGCCGAACGACAGCCAGGCCGA
The DNA here is from genome assembly GCA_963743555.1 of uncultured Solirubrobacterales bacterium. Classification (GTDB taxonomy): domain Bacteria; phylum Actinomycetota; class Thermoleophilia; order Solirubrobacterales; family Solirubrobacteraceae; genus Palsa-744. Next base: position 125,160 of record CAVUQG010000006.1, on the reverse strand, counting down.
GGGAAAGCGTCGGATCGAATGTTGCAGCGACCCGTCGGGGGCCCTCTGCACGACGCTCGCGACGCCGATCTCCGGCTGTGCGTCGAGCGTGGCCACGAGCTCGTCGTAGCTGCCGGCGATGGTCTCCACGTCGGGATTGAGCAGCAACACGTAGCGTCCGTGTGCGCGCGCGAGGCCAAGGTTGTTGGCCGCGGCAAAGCCGATATTGGGCTCACGCTGCACGTGTATGTCTGGGTAGACGTCTTCGATCGCCTGGGGAGTGCCGTCGCTGGAGCCGCTGTCGATCAGGATCCACTCGACCGTAAGCTCTCCAATCGCGGCCAAGGCGGAGCGCAGCGTCATCAGCGCCAGCTCGGGCCGGTTGTGAGTCACCACGATCACGCTGAGGTCGGGACTGAGGTCGGGACGATCGGGGGCATCGCTCGGGCTCATTCACCAAAAGCAACGGACCCGCCCGACGTTTCTCGCGCCGGGCGATCTGTCGGGCCTGCATGGGAGCAGGGAGCGCGAGCTTCGCTCCGCCCCAGCGCCCGCCCAGATGAGGAAGTTCTCGTGCCGCAAAAAACAGCGGGGTGTGATCGTTGCTTGCAGTGAGGACCACAAGCGACCGGTCTAGTGATGCGGCTTTATACGGTCGCCGAGGCCGTCAAAGGAGGCACATTGCCATGGTCCTCTGAATTGCCCACGGTGGGCTGTAGAGGTACGTAACCAAGCAGGAAGGACAGGCCAGATGGAGTTTGCGCTGATATTGCGAGAGCTGTCCCGACGCCGAGCGGCGCTCGGTATCGGCGTTGTCATAGCCTTGATCGCCGCGATTCTCAGCGTCTACCGTCTGACGTCCACGGGACTCGCGGCACGCTCGCTGCAATATTCGAGCGCCAGCACCCAGGTATTCGTGGACACCCCCTCCTCGGTCCTTGGCGATCTGCAGCCATCCTTCGAACCGTTGCAAGCACGCGCGACGGTATATGCGAACTTCATGGCAAGCCCGACATTCCTCGCCTTGGTCGGCGAAAAGTCCGGTATCCCCGGCGGCGAGATCTACGCTGCCGGCCCGGTCGATCCGTCCGTACCGCGCGTGGTCGAGGAGCCGACGGCCGTGCAGCGCAACGTGGAGATAACGGGAGAATCGACTCCTTACCGATTGAACTTCAACGACGATCCCAACCTTCCGACGATCGGCATCTATGCGCAAGCCCCCAACACCCGCCAGGCGGTCGCGCTTGCCAATGCGTCGGCCGCGGCTCTCGCGCAATACGTGGCGGTGCTCGCGAAAACCGGCAATACGCCGCCCGCACAGCGTGTCGTGATCCGTCAGCTGGGTAGTGCCAGCGGCGGCGTGGTCGACGGCGGTATCAGCAAGTCGATTGCGTTCCTGACGTTTGTCGTCGTCTTCTTCCTGTGGTGTGTTCTGGTGCTCATCGGCGGGCGCTTTGCGGAGAGCTGGCGCGCAACGGCCAACATTTATGACGCTAAGCGCGCGTCTGGCAAAGATGAGAGCTCGAGCCCGAGCACAAATGGCGCGGCTCACGGCGACGAGCAGGCTGCAGAGGCAACGCTGGCTGCGCTGCGCTCGCCCTCACAACACAGACAGTGAGTAGGGAGGCCTTGGGCCGATGAGTGGCGAGGACGACCAGCGCGACGCTTTCCCGCATACACGCCGTCCGCTGCCGTGGGTGCTGGCAGCGTTCCTGGCGATGCTGTTCATCGTCCCGGTGGACTCCACCGAACTGAAGCTCAGCCTCCCAGTCGGATCGGACATCGACCGCTTCGCGATCGTGGGCATGGTCCTGGCCTGGATCATCTTCGGTGGTGACCAGCGGGCCTTCCTGCGTACGCGGCGCTCAAAGCTGTATGTCGGCGCGGTGTGCGTCTTCCTGGGGTTGGCTGTCGCCAGCGTGCTGCTCGGCGTCGGTCGGATCCTCAACGTCGGCGAGCTCAGCCTGGCCGAGAAGCGCTTTGGCCTGCTCGGCTCGTTCCTGGTCCTGTCGTGGTTCACGCTCACCGCATTGCGCTTCGAGGATTTGCGTGGTTTCTCGAGTTATCTGATCGGGCTGGCCACGTTCATGGCGGTGGGAATGTTGGTCGAGCGCCACACGGGCTACAACATCTTCTACAACTGGAGCGCCAAGGTCCTCGACCCGATCGCCAAAGTCGCTCCATCTCCGACCGACATCCACCCGGCGTATGGCACCGACGGTCGTGTAACTGTCGTCGGGCCGACGATCCATGGGCTTGCAGCGACGACAATGCTCGTGTTGGTGATGCCGTTCGCGCTTGTGCGAATGTTCGATGCGACTTCGCGCAAGTCGTGGTGGCTGAACGGGATCGCATTCACGCTGATGCTGGCCGCGGCGGCCGCCACCGATCGCAAGACAGCTTTGTTGGTGCCGGTCGCGCTGGTGCTCTACATCGCCTGCTACCGCCCGCGCCAGGTACTGAAGCTCGCGCCGATTGGTCTCGTCGTGCTCGTCGGTCTGGTGCACTTCGCATCCCCAGGCGCGCTGGGCACGATCTTCACGCCGACGGCAGGCTTCCAAAGCAGCTCCACAGAACATCGCCTAGGAGACTTCACCGACGTCGCGCCAGACGTATATGCACATCCGCTGTTCGGACGTGGCTTCGGCACGCTGGACTCCGACCTGGAGACCCAGTTCCGCATCAACGACGACGAGTACATCGACGAGATATGGGAGGTCGGCATCTTCGGCCTGCTCGCCTATGTCTTCATGATCCTGGCGCCTGTGTTTACGGCGCGCAGGTCGATTCGTGGTCGAGATCCGAACGTAGCGTCGCTTGCGCTGGCCACCTCGGCAGGCTGTATTGCCTACCTGGTCGTGAGCGCACTGTTCGACGCTTTCTCGTTCCCACAGGCTCCGTACATGTTCTTCTTCGTGGCCGCGCTGACGGTCATAGCCTCGGCGGGTCCGGAGGGCAATGTGCAACCGTTGCGCGAGCGCGTGCGGGGAATCGTCATACGCCCCGGCAAGGGCCCCAAGCTCGGCATTCGGCGCATTCCGCTTGTGAGCGGCTGGCTGTTGGTCCGCGAACCCGATCTGGTCTCCCCCTCCGAGGAGGCCTACGCCCAGAGCGGGTCCGCCGACCGAGCCGGCTGACGCGGCACGAGCTCAGAGCTTGTCGACGGCGCGGTGTAGGTCACGCCGGTCGATGACTCGTGCCACCAGATAGCGAGCGTCGGCTACGTCGGTGAGTTCGCGGTAGAGCACGCGATGCTCACCGACGCGCAAACGACGCCAAGGGGCATGTCCGGACACTGGCTTGATGTCGAGATTCGCTGCGTCTGTCCCCAAAGCTTCAAATGTCCGCTGCACCCGCCTGCGGGTCTTGTGGTCCAGGTGCTTCAGGTCTCGGATAGCGCGCGGAGCGAGCTCGATGTTGCTGAGCGGGTCCGCCATCTATGACGGCCAGGCTTCCTGTAGGTAGGCGCTATCGTTCAGTGTCCTGCGCGTCCAGTTCGGCGAACACGTCAGCAGCTGGGCGTGCTTCGCCATTCGCATGAGCCTGATCGGCGGCAGCCATGTCCTCGGCGAAACCTGGGACCTTCGAGAGCAGGTAATCCTCAAGATCCTGCGCGTCGATCGGCACCAGTGCAGCAATGGGCTCACCGTGTCGTGTGACGAGAGCGGTGTGCTTGGAATCGGCAACGTCAGCGACGACGCCACTTGTGTTGCGCTGTAGATCACGGATGCTGATAGTGCTCATCGGATATCCTCGACATTCCGGGAAGGATGTCCGACAAGTATACGTACATTAGGTGCGGACAACAAGTCCCCTGAGGGCTTACCCCAAACGCCCGAGTGCCTTGGTGGCAAACGAGGCGGCGATCGGGCAGGGAGCAACGACGCTGAGGAAGCGCCCGGCGCTCAATGGAACGATCAACGTCGGTGTACCAGCCACGCCACAGTAGGCGCTGTGGCCGGCGATGCTCAGCGTGATCCGGTCATGCAGACTGCGATTGCGGCTTGACCGTCGAGAAGTGCAGGGCTTGCACCGCAAGCGTGACCGGAGCCTTGGCGCCTTGGACGCTATAGACACAGGTCGGTCCTTGGGGCGCGTCCACCGGTTCGCCGACAGGCTTGCCGACGATCGTCTGGGCTTCGTCGCGCGTGACAAGCGTGCAGGGGTCAAGCGTCTTTGCGCCAGAGGCGTTGACCTCGTCGTCGACGCTGCCCGAAGGTTGGCGAGCCTTGAAGGGACTGCTCTGGCTGGGGATGATCTTGCCGGCACCAAGCGCCCGCGGCGCAGGATGGACGTCGCGCGCCGTCTGCACGGGCACGTGCCCGTTATCCGCCGAAGCGGAGCCGGTCGTGTTCGAGGAGTTGTTGGTCGAAGAGCCGCCGCAGGCGCTCAACAGCAGCGCAGCCGCCGTGGCAAACAACGCGCCTGTTCCCGCCCGGGCAAGGCGGCTGTCAGGGGCAAGGCGGCTGTCAGGGGCAAGGCGGCTGTCAGGGGCAAGGCGGCTGTCAGGGGCAAGGCGGCTGTCAGGGGCAAGGCGGCTGTCAGGGGCAAGGCGGCTGCCACGAGCCCCAAGGCGCGCAGCTTCGGCATGAAGCTGAGTCGGGTGGCCCTGCGTATCCGCACACTCTCCGGGACGCTCAGCGCCTGGGCTCATATTCACGAGCCCGGCGCGAACAGCACATCGACCGAGTAGCTGGTGGCGTTGTAGCTACTGGTGGGGAACGTGGGACTCGCGCTGTATTCGTAGACCCCGTTCGGGCTGGTGCCGTTGGCGAGCGCCTGCAGTGGCGGGTTGCTCAGCCCGGCCGCGCTGAACGCGGCCGGTGTCGCCGGGTAATGCCCGTTCGGGGCGAAATAGCCCGCCACGTAGGTGGTCCCGGCGGTGATCGGCACCGGTTCGGAGAAGGTGACTTGCTGCCAGCCGGAGGCTGTTTCGTTAGTGAAGGTGGCAGACGCGAGCAATGTGCCGTTTTCGCTCCACAGGCTGCCGACATGCGTCCCTGTGTTGGTGGCGGCCTTGTAGAAGCGGATGCCCGTCACCGAGCCGTTTACTTCCGAGCTGAACTTGACGCCGAGCTCGATCGAGTGCCCGTCGCCCGCGTCGGCGATTTCCGGTGTGGCGAAGTCGAAGATTGTGTTACGCGGAGTCGCCACGCTCGCTTCCGACTGCGGCCCGGTGCCGAGCGCGTTGACGGCAGCGACCTTGAAGGTGTAGTTCGTGCCGTTCGTTAGGCCTGTGATGACGGTGCTTTGGGCCGAGGCTCCTACGCTCACCGGGGTCTGCGCACTCGCGCCGATGTAGGGCGTGATCGTATACCCGGTGATTGGGCTGCCGTCGCTGTTAGGTGCGGTCCAGCCCACCAGGGCCTGTCCGGTGGCGGGGCTCGCCGTCACGCTTTCGGGTGCTTCGGGAGCGCTCGCGGCCGACGGCGCATACAGCACGTCGACGTAATAGTTGGTCGCGTTGAAGCTGCTATTGGGGAAGGTGGACGTGGTGCTGTAGCTGTAAATCCCGTTGACGCTCGTTTCGTTGGCGAGTGCCTGCAGCGGCGGGTTGCTGACGCCAATCGGTGAGAACGCGGCTGAGGTTGCCGAGTAGTGCCCGTTCGGAGCGAGATAGCCGGCGACGTAGGTGGTGCCGGCCTTGATGGTGACCGGGCTTGCGAACGTCACCTGCTGCCAGCCGGAGGCGCTTTCGCTCGTGAAGGTGGCGGAAGCGAGCAGTGTTCCGGTCGAGCTCCAGAGGCTGCCGATGTGCGTGCCGGTGTTGGCGGTGGCCTTGTAGAAGCGGATGCCTGTGACCACCCCTTTTTCCTGGGCGGTGAACTTGACACCCACCTCGACCGAACTCGGATCGCCGGAATCGACGATCGTCGGCGCCCCGAGTTCGAAGATCGTGTCCTCGGGGGTGGCCGCCGCGGACGCCGCCGAGGCTGCGCTGGTGCCGACCGAGTTGGTGGCGCTCACCTTGAAGGTGTAGGCAGTCCCGTTGGTCAACCCGGTCACCGTGACCGAGTTGGCGGGCGCCGTCACGCTGACGGGCGTTTGCGCGGTCGAGCCGATGTACGGCGTCACTGTGTACTTGGTGATCGGCCCGCCACCTTCTTCGGCGGGCGTGGTCCAGCTCACCGAGGCCTGTCCCGATGCGACAGCGGCGAATACGCCGGTGGGCGAAGTGGGCGGACCGGAGGGCGGCGTGGGCGCAAAGGTCACGTCGACGTAGTAGTTGGTCGAATTGAAGCTGTTGGAAGGGAAGGCGCTAGCCGATCCGTACATGTAGACGCCGTCGGCGCTGGTCGAGTTGGCGAGTGCCTTCAGTGGCGGATTGTTTGTGCCCGCTGAGGCGAACGCGGCGGGAGTCGCCGAATAGTGCCCGTTGGGAGCGAAATAACCCGCCACATAGGTCGTGCCGGCGGTGATGCTCACGGCTTTAGAGAAGGTGACCTGTTGCCAGCCGGAGGCTGTTTCGTTGGTGAAGGTGGCGGATGCGAGCAGTGTTCCGGTTGAGCTCCAGAGGCTGCCGATGTGCGTGCCGGTGTTAGTGGCGGCCTTGTAGAAACGGACACCCGTTATCGATCCGCCCTTTTCGGCAGTGAACTTGACTCCGAGCTCGACCGAGTTGCCGTCGCCCGAGTCGATCATGCTCGGTGTCGCAAAGTCGAAGATCGTGTCTTGAGGCGTAACCGCGCTTGAGGCCTGTGAGGGTTCGCTAGCGCCCACGGCGTTGCTTGCCGTGACCTTGAACGTGTAGGTGGTCCCGTTGGAGAGCCCGGTGATTTTGGTCGAGGTGGTGGACGCGCTGACGTTGGTCGATGGCTGCGCGGCTGAGCCGATGTAGGGCGTCACCGTGTAGCCGGTCAGCGGCGTACCGCCTTCTTCGGTTGGAGCGGTCCAACTCACAAGCGCCTGTGCGGTCGCCGAGCTTGCCGAGACGTTGGACGGCGCTTCGGGTGCGACAAAGGTTTGTGGCGTCACCTGGTTTGAGGCCGCTGACACCGGCCCGGACCCGTTGGGATTCGACGCCTGCACCTTGAAGGTGTATGTCGTGCCAGGTGTGAGACCGGAGATTTTCGTGCTCAGCGTCGATCCGCTCACCGCGGTGGGCGTCTGCGCTGTGCTGCCGATGTAGGGCGTCACCGTGTAGGTGGTGACCACGCCGCCACTCGTTGGCGCAACCCAAGATACGCGCGCCGAGCCCGCCCCAGCGGTTGCATTGACGCCAGTGACCTGGCCGGGAGGAGCGGCCGGTGAGAAGACCGGATCCACCCAGTAGTTGGTGCCGTTGTAGGTGCTTGTCGGGAAGCTCGAAGTCGTCGTATAGGAGTAGAGCCCGTTACTGGTAGTGGCGCTGGCCGGTACGGCGTGCAGCGGCGGGCTGTTGAGCGTTTTCGGCCCTGTTGGTGAGGGCGAGTAGAAGTAGTAGGAGTCGGCGGAGTAGTGGCCCTTTGGGGCGAGGTAGCCGACCACATATGTGGTGTTCGGTGAGATCTGGACCGGCGTGGAGAAGTTGACCTGCTGCCAGCCCGAGGCTGTTTCAGTGGTGAAAGTGGCGGATGCTAGCAACGTGCCGTTTTCGCTCCAGAGGCTGCCGATGTGCGTGCCGGTGTTGGCGGCGGCCTTATAGAAGCGCACGCCGGTGACGCTGCCGAACACTTCAGATGTGAACTTGAGCCCCACCTCGACCGAGGACGCATCGCCAGAGTCCGGTGTGCCCGGCGTAACAGCTGAGCCCCAGATCGAGCATGGGCAAGAGACGCTGACCGTAATGCCCGCGGACGGTTTCTCAAGGTTGGCGCTGTCATCGACCGCGCGTGAGCGGAGCGTCGTCGTGGGATTGCCGTGCGCGGCCCATGTGTATGACCATTTGACCGTCTGTTCTGCGGGTGTAGTGAGCGTTGCCGGATGCCAGGTGGCGCCACCGTCGGTTGAGACTTCGACGCCCGCGACCACGCCGCCGCCGGTATCGGTCGCACTGCCTGTGATCGTCACGGCGCTGCCGTCCTGGAGCGTCGCGCCCTGCGTTGGCGAGGTGATCGTGGAGGTCGGCGGAGTGGTGTCGGTCGACTTGGTCCCCACTACGAGGCCAGTGGTCAACGACTTGGGCTGGACACCCATTTCGGCGAACAGGTTGACGGTCGCCTGCTCCAGGTTGGGGTCGGCTGGCGTTTTCCCAGGCTCGGTGGTTGGTGCTTCCCAAGCATTGAAATCGGCAAGCCCCCACGACCATTGCACTGTGCCGGCGCCGAACACGAGCGCGCCGCTGGGGGCCTTGTAGAGCGTCAGATGGTGGGTGGCGGTCGTGCCTTCGGAGAGTCTGCTGCCGTAATCGTTGAACGTCTGCAGTCCGCTCACGGTCGTGGAGGAGAGGTCGAACTCGCCCGCAGGCCGGAAGCCGTTGTCGACGTCCTCGTCCCACTCATAACCGAGCGTGCCGGCACCTGGCGCAAGCGTCAGCGATTGTCCGGATTTCAGCGTCGAAGCAGCTGTGTTTTTCCACAGCCTGTCCTTGGCGTACTGGGAAGGCACGGTGATGTCGGAGGTACCTGCGTTTACCAGGAAGAACTGGCCTGTCAGAGCGTTCTCGGGCTTGCCCCCGTTGGCGGGCGGACTGAAGCGCGGGTCGCGCCAGCTGCCCGTCCAGGTCGGCGGGTCCTGTGGGTCCACGGGCGCGTTGAAGTGCGTCTCCTTGTAGGAGGTGAGCGTGCGATAGGGCGTGTTGGTGCCTTCCGTGCTCGGCCCCCAGCGCGTCTTCCAGAACATCTCGTTGCCGCTGAAGAAGGCAAGGTTGACACCTGCCGACAGCGCGGATTCGACGTTTGCGCGCTGGCCTTCAGACCAATACTCGTCATGGCCGCTTGAGATGAACAGCTTGTGGTTCTTGAGCAGCGCGCCGTTCTGGTCGACGTTGGCCTCGCTGGTGTAGCTGACGTTGTAGCCGTTCTTTTCGAGCCAGTAGATCATCTGGAACTCGGCGTACCAAAGGTAGGAAGCCCCACCGTCCACCGCGAAGGAACCCTCCCACGGCCGGTTGTAGGAGACCGCGTAGGCAGCCTTATATGCTTCCGGTTCGCCGGGCGGACAAGCGACCGTGCAGGTGTAGAGGCTGTTGCCGCCGTAGTCGTTGTAGGCCTCCCAGGTTGCGTCAGATGTCTGCAACAGAACTTCGGAGTGGCTGGAGTCGTTGCGCACGACAAACGGGATCTGGCTTTCGCCGCTGCCGTCTTCGCGAACGAGGTGCGCGATATAGACGCCCGAGACGGCGTTACTCGGCACCGTCCACGATGCCGAGACGCCCCAGTTGCCGCAGTCGATCAGGCCGGTGGCGGAGTTCGTAAGGCAAGCCGGCTGTTTCTGGGGAAGCGTCGCGGTCGGTTTGATACCGGCCTGTACCATGCGCGCCCCGTCGCCGCCGTAGTAGCCGAGGCGCAGGATGTCGATGTGGTACTTGGTCGAGGGCGTGCTGATCTTGAAGGACTCGGTTTCGCCGACGTTGACGCTCATCGAGGTGCCGTAGCCCTGGATCGTGCTGGAGCCGACGCCTTCCACCTCCCAGTCGCTTGGAGGATCGCCCGGTAGCGCGTTCTCGCAGACATTCGGGTTGGGCGCCGAGGCGCATTCGTCGGTTACAGCCAGCGCCGGGGAGCTCGTGGCGAGCATCCCAAGGCAAGCGATCAAGGTGGCGGTGGCAGCCAGCAGCAGCCCCGTCAGAGATAGTCGGCCTGTCTTCATGATGCTCCTCTTCCGCTCAGGACTGCTGGCACAGTACGCAACAAAATCGAAATATTCAGCCACAAAGAACGCCGCCGCGCATAGTCGACGTCCAGGCGCACCATCTGCTCGAGCGTCACCGTGGAGCGGCCGTTGACCTGCCACAGGCCGGTGACGCCGGGCTTGACGGCAAAACGCGCAAACCAGTGCGGGGGATAGTGCTCGACCTCATAAGGGATCGCCGGCCGGGGCCCAACTAGCGACATCTCGCCGCGCAGCACGTTCCACAGCTGGGGCAGCTCGTCGAGGCTCGAGCGCCGCAGCGCCCTGCCGAAGCGGGTCACGCGCGCATCGCCGGTCATCTTGAACTGTGGCCCAGGCGCGGTGTGCTCGCGATGCTCGCCGGCGATCAGCCCGAGCACGTAGTCGCGATGGCGATCGTGCGGGACGCCGTCGTGCATCGTGCGGAACTTGTTGACCGTGAACGGCACCGTGTCGCGGCCGACGCGACGCTGGCGAAAGATCGGCGAGCCGGGTGAGTCCAGGCGCACGAGAATCGCGATCAAAGCGAGCAGGGGAGAGAGCAGGATCAACAGGATCGCCGAGCCGGCGATGTCCAGAGCCCTGCAGCTGAAGTCCAGCAGCCTGCCATTGGCCGGGCGCTCGGAAGCTGCGTCAAGCGCGCTGCGCGGGACGCTTGAGCCAAGCGGAGAAGTCCTGTCGATCGATAGCGCTACTTGCCACAACAAAGAAACGCGCTGAACGTCGCCAACTTTCGTCCTTATGAATCGCAATTTGTGGGCTCTTCCAGGTGAGCGCCGACGGGCGCATGGCGCTAGGCGGCCAGCGCGAGCATGCAAGCCTCGAGCCGCTCCAGGATGTAGTCCTGCTGATCCTCGGTGAGGTCGGGGAAAAGCGGCAACATCAGCGTCTCTCGGGTTGCGGCCTCGGTGTGCGGAAGATCGAACTGAGGGCCGTCGATCGGCTGATCCGCATAGGAGGCCTCTTCGTGGATCGCCATCACACCGCGGCGCGTGGCGATACCGTCCTGCAGCAGGCTGCGCATCAGCTCGGTGCGCTGCAGCGGCGCATCGGACCCGACACGGACGCAATAGGACTGCCAGGTGCGTGTCGCGTACGGCGGGTCGTAAGGGGCTTCGAGGTGTGGCATCTGCTCAAGCGCCGCGGTATAGCGCTCGGCAAGCAGGCGGCGACGCTCCAAGATCTCATCGAGCACCCGCAGCTGGCAGAGACCAAGTGCGCCCTGCATGTCAGTCATGCGGCTGTTCCAGCCACGCTCCGGATAGGCCTCGACGACGATGTCGCGCGCGGAGTGGCGAGCAAGGTCGGAGGTATCCATGCCGTGCGCGCGTAGACGCCGCAGCCGTTCGGCGACCTCGGGATCTGCCACGGCGATCATTCCGCCCTCGCCGGTGGTGATCACCTTGCGTGGATGCAGCGAGAAGCAGGCGAGCGGGCCGAGCGAGCCGATCGGTCGACCCTTGTAGTTGGCGCCGATCGCGCAGGCGGCGTCCTCGACGATTGCCACTTTATGGCGGCGACCGAGCTCCAAGAACGCGTCCATGTCGGCCGGGAGGCCCACTTGGTGCACAGGCATGATCGCCTTTGTGCGGGGTGTGATCGCGCGCTCGGCGGCGACTGGATCGAGATTGTAGGTGCGCGGGTCTATGTCGGAGAAGACCGGCTGGGCCCCGCAGTGCCAGACGGAGTTGGCGGTCGCGATGAAGGACAGCGAAGGCACAATGACCTCGTCACCGGGGCCCACGCCAGAGACGTGCAGCGCCAGGGAAAGGGCGGTCGTGCAGCTTGTGGTGGCAACCGCGTCGGCGGCACCGACGCGCTCAGCAAAAGCCTCCTCGAAGGCTCGCACCTTAGGACCTTGGGAGATCCAGCCGGAGGCGATCACCTCGGCGACCGCCGCCTGCTCATCGCCCGCGAGGTGCGGGCGCGTGATCGGGATCTCCATCACGGTGTGGCGCTGAGCGTGGGCGAAGCGATCGCGGCGCGCTCAGCACGCCACCAATCCACCAGCAGACGCAGGCCTTCTTCGAGGTCGACCTCGGCCTCGAAGCCCAGCCGCGCGCGAGCCGCGCGCGTGTCGGCTAGACGCCGTGGAACCTTGTTGACCGAGCGCTCCGGGCCGTGTTCGACCTCGACTTTGGCTCCCATCACCTCGATCAGCATCTGGGCGAGCTCGAGCAGGCTCGTCTCGCTGCCGCTGGCCACGTTGAAGACCTCGTCGCTGACATCGGCCGAGGCGGCCAGCACGTTCGAGCGGGCGACGTCGCCGATGTAGATGAAATCCATCGTCTGTGAGCCGTCGCCGAGTATCAAAGGTGGTTCGCCTGATTCGATGCGCTCCATCCAGCGCACCAGCACCTCGGTGTAGACACCGTGGATATCCATACGCGGTCCATACACGTTGAAGTAGCGCAGTGCAACGTAATCGAGCCCTTGCATCGAGTTGAAGCTGCGCAGCAGCCCCTCGTTGAAAGTCTTGGCGGCGCCGTAGAGCGTGTCGTTGGCGTAGGGGTGATGGGACTCCTCCGTCGGGAACTGCTCGGCCAGTCCGTAGATCGAGGCCGAGGACGCGGCGACAATCCTGCGCACTTTCTCGGCCAGGGCGGCCTCGATCACGTTGTAGGTGCCATCCACCATCACTTCGAGCGCAAGCCGCGGTTCCGCTGCGCACTGGGTGATGCGCAGCGCGGCTTGGTGGAAGACGACATCGATGCCGCGCGTCAGCTCGGCGACAAGCTCACGGTCGCGTATATCGCCTTCGACAAGTCGCACCGGCCCGTTCTCGATAGCCCATGCGAGGTTGTCGCGACGGCCGCGCACGAAGTTGTCGAGCACGAGATCTCCCGTGCGCCGGCCTGCACCAGCTGGTCGGCGATGTTGGAGCCGACCGCCCCACCACCGCCTGTAATCAGCGCGCGTTCACCGAGCATCTTGCGAGCACCTCATGATCACTCAACGGCCAACGACGCGGGATTTTCCATGCGCAACTGAATTTGCCAGTGCTCGGTGCCAGGTAGAGGGGGCTCGTCCTTGAGGGTGGTCGAGTGGAACATCCCCGATCACGCGCGCCGGGTTGCCGGCCGCGATCACTCCTGCAGGGATCGATTTGGTGACGACGCTGCCGGCTCCGATCACCGAGTGAGCGCCGATGCTCACGCCCTTGAGGATCTTGACGCCGTCGCCCACGAACACGTTCTCACCGAGCTCGACCGCCGCCATCTGCGGCCGCCCACCACGACGCGGGCGGGATGGAGATCGTGGAAGTCGCTGTCGAGATCTCGACGCAGGAGCCGATCAGCGCGTTTGCGCCAATACGGATGCCCGGCCCTTCGCTCTTGATGAAGGCGTTGTTGTTTACCTGGGCGCCCTCGCCGAATTCGATTATCGACTCCGGCATGGATGCCTCGATGTGGCAGTACCCGCTGTAGAATTGCATCGAAGTGGGCCAGCCGAATTCGACGTCGCGGCCAATGACGATCGCGCCGTCACCGAGCAGCAGGATGGGTTGCGATACCACCGGCGTGCCGCTCACACGCTCGCACGTAGAGAGCGCGCGGTACTTCCAGATTCGAGCTCGACGGATCGCATCGCTGAGACGCCCACCGCCCCTCATCGCGACCCACCGCGCTCCGTCGAGCTCTGCCTGTGCCAATCGCTCGTCCTCATCTGCTCAATAACGTCTCGGTGTGTGGCGGCCTTCCGCGTGATAATGCGATGGATCCGCGAAGGTGGCTCATGAAGCCGACGCTCATGAGATCCCATCGGGCCGGTGCGAGAATCGCCCGCCGCTGCACGTTCATACAGCGATATGACCGACACTCGCAAACCATCAATTTCGGTCGTTGTGGCGGCCTACCAGGCCGAGCGCTTCATCGCCGAGGCGCTCGAGTCGATCCTCGGCCAAACCCGTCCACCGGATGAGCTCATCGTGGTCGATGATGGCTCGACGGACGGAACCGCGGCTGAGCTCGAGCGCTTTGCGGACCGCGTTCGCATCGTGCGTCAGGCCAACGGAGGCTGTCCAGCCGCGTTCAACACCGCCTTCCGGGAGGCTCGCGGCGACTTCGTGGCGCTGTGCGGCGCCGACGACATCTGGGAGCCCCACAAGCTCGAATGGCAGGCCGAGGCGATCGCGGCGCACCCCGAGGTGGATGTGCTCTGCGGGCATGCGGTGCTGGTCGGGCGCATGGAGGGCGATTACTCTCGACCGCCAGGTGTGGGCGTACTCGACAATGGCGCTCTGAAGGACGCCCTCTACCGGCAGTGCTGTATCTGCGCGCCCTCGGTCGTCATCCGGCGCTCGCTGTTCGAGCGCCTCGGTCCGTTCATCGAGGACTTCGGGGCCGACGACTACGAGTACTGGTTCCGTTGCCTGCGCGATGGAGCTCGTTTTTACTACGACCCGCGCCCGTTGCTGAGCTGGCGCCAGCACGAGAACAACCTCACCGGACGGACGCCTTGGATGGAGGAGTGCGCAGCTCAGGTGCGGCGCATGTACGAAGCGGATGTGAGCGATCGCGCGATCGCCGACGATCTCTTTAGGAGCGCTCGACGGCTCGTGGAGGAAGGTCGCCCGCGGGAAGCTCGTCAGGCGTTCCGTGGATCCTTGCGATATGGCCGGAGAAGCGCTTCCTCCGCCAATGCCAGGGCCCTTGCCTGGGTCGCTGATCCTCGGACTGCCCTCGGGGGCGCGCGAGCTGGCCGGGCGGGCTCTGACGGATGTCAGTCGCGCCATCGACAACCTGCGCGGCGGACGCGATCCGGTGCTGCCATGAAAGCTCCGACGATCAGCGCGGTCGTGCCCGTCTACAACACCGAGCGCTATGTTGCCGAGGCACTCACGGCAATCCTCTCCCAGACCCATCCTCCCGACGAGGTGATCGTCGTCGATGACGGCTCGACCGATGGGACCCTGAACGAGCTCGCAGCGTTTCGCGGCGAGATCCGCGTCGTCAGGCAGGGAAACCTTGGCGTCGCGGGAGCGATGAACCGCTGCTTTGAGGAGGCTCGTTGCGAGTACGTCGCCAAGTGCGACGCCGACGACGTTTGGGAGCCGGACAAGCTCGAGCGTCAGATCGGGCAGGTCCTGGCCCATCCCGAGATCGACGTCGCGATCAGCGGCTCACGCTTCTTTGGAAGCGATGAAGGAACACGTGCGCCGTACCCGGGCGCAGGCATCCTCGACCAGCGAGACCTTGCGCGCCGGCTCTATCGCGCAAACTTCGTGGCCTCATGCGCGACGCTGGTCAGACGTCGTCTGCATCGACAGCTCGGGCCGTTCGTGGAAGGACTTGCCTGCGAGGACTATGACTTCTGGTTGCGAGCGGTCGCAGCCGACGCCGTCTTCTTCTACGACCCAAGCATGCTCGTCAAGATTCGGACTCATGACAACCAGGTCTCGGGCAATTTGTTGCGCATGCACGGAGCCGAGTACACGGCGCATTGCTGGCACGCTGACCTTGTCGACGACGCGCGACTCGTGCGCAAGGTAAGGGCGCGCGATCTGTCGAACATAGCGCGAGTGCTGAGCGACGAAGGCAGGTCGCGAGAGGCGCGAGCGACATTCGTGGCCGCCCTTCGCCAGCGGCTCTCGCCGCGCCTACTGGCTTGGGTGCTGGTCCTCTCGATGCCAGATCGTTACCGCCGTCCGCTTGCCGACGGGCTGGTTTCGATCAGGCGCACTCTGGTCTCGCCGGCCTCACGGTGAGCCATGGGGACCGAGGCGCTCGTGACCGCCGAGGAGTCCACGTCGGCCGAGCTACAGGCATCGGCTGAGATGCAGGCATCGGCCGAGCAGCAAGTATCGGCCAAGCAGCAGGCTGCCGAGGAGCACGCGGACGACGAGCATACGGCCGACGAGCTTCGCGATGCCGCGGCGCACGGCGTGCGCTGGTCGGCGATCGCCCGTCCCACTGTCGAGATCCTCCAGCTCGGCTCGATCGTGATCCTGGCGCGGCTGATCGTGCCGGCGGAATTCGGCCGTTACGCGATCGCGCTGATCGCCCAGGAAGTGGCCTATCTGATGGTGGCTGGAGGCTTGAGCAGCGCTCTCGTCCAACGCAAGACGATCGACCGCGAGCACCAGCAGACAGGGATGGCACTTGGCCTGCTCGCGGGCCTCGCGCTAGCTGTGATCACGCTGATCGCAGCTAGCGCGATCGTGGCCCCGATCTTCGGCGAGCGTACGGCCTTCTTCGTGCGCCTGATGGCGCCGCTATGTCTGGTCGCGGCGCTCAGCACCGTGCCCACAGCCACCCTGCGCCGGAAGATGGCGTTTCGGCGACTGAGCGAGATCGAAGTGCTCAGCACCGTCGCGCGCGTCGTGGTCTGCATCGGCCTGGCGCTTGCGGGCCTGAGCGGGGAGGCGCTGGTGCTCGGTGTGCTCGCCGGCTCGCTGGCAACGGGCGTCATAGCTTGGGTCAGCGCGCCACCGCCGGCGCCGCGCCTACATCGCAAGGCAGCACGCGAGCTGTTGAGCTATGGCGTGCCGGTCTCGCTCGCCTCGGTCAGCTGGATCGGCTTCAGCAACGTCGACTACGCGATCATCGGTGCGCGCCTCGGTGCGCTGCAGACCGGCTTCTACTTCCGCGCCTACACGCTCGCGGTTGAATACCAGAGCAAGATCAGCGTCGTGATGAGCCAGGTCGGCTTCCCGGTGCTGGCGCGTACACGGAGTGCCGAGGAGCTCAGTCAGCTTTATCGCCAGATGGTGCGCACTCTGACGATCCTGCTGTTCCCGCTGCTCGTGCTGCTGACGATCACAGCTCCTGTGCTCGTCCCATTCCTGTTCGGCGCACGCTGGGCGTCGGCGGTCGTGCCGGTCCAGATTCTCGCCTTGGGCGGGGCCTCCACGCTCGTCGTAGACGCGGTTGGAACGGTGTTCATGGCGACCGGCCGCGCACGTGCGCTGCTCGCCTTCGGCACGGCGCACTTCATCGTCTATGGCCTGACGGTACTGGTGGTTGTGCGCTTCGGAATCGTCGCGGTCGCGATCGACGCGGCGGTTGTACACACTTTGTTCCTGGTCGTGGCGTACGCGATGATGCTCAACGGCACCGAGGAACGAGCGCTACCGCGGCTATTGAGCGACATAGCCCCGGCTTCGCTCTCCTGCGTAGGCCTGGTTGCGGTCGCCTTGCCCGTGAGCCTGGGGTTGAGCGCGATCGACACGCCGGCGATCCTGTGGCTGGCGGCAGTTGGGCTCGTCGCTATACCGCCGTATCTTTTGACTCTGCGCCTCGGCTTTCCCGAGAGTTGGCGCAGCCAGCGCTCGATCCTCGAGCGGATTGTGCCGGCGAGTAAGGGGCTCAGCCGGGTGGGGCGTCGGCTGGCGGCAGTTCGCGTGCGCTTCTCAGGCTAGCGCTCGGCTTCGTCCTCGACCAAGCTGGGTCCGCGGGGCGGCGGAATGTCCGATGGCTGCGCGGCGCAAGATGTCGCGTGGTGATCCCTGGCGATCCTGCGCAGGGTCCAGAGGTAAGGGTCCCGGCGCGTGGGTCATCTTGAAAAACGTCCCTTCCACAAAAGCCTAGAAAAAGTAGAGGGACATATAAAGATTAGGTACCTAACTATCTCCTACCGGTCACGGTTGGGGGGTAGCTTTGTGTGCAGGTCTTTCTGAAAGACCTGCACGAGGTGCTACTGCAGAGACAACGCTTGTGAGGACACGCCATGAGGGGGTGCCTGTGAAGGCACGGAGAAACGATCAATCCCCGCGCCAGCGGTGGCGCGGGGAGCGGAGGTCTAGCTCAGGCTGCAGCGCGCTCGAGGCGCGGAGCGAGCGCGAGCGGCATGCCGTTCGCACGCATCGACTCGCTGGCAAGCTCGACCAAGGCGACGATGTCCAAGCCCAGTGCAACGTTCGAGCGTGGTTCAGAGCCTGTGCGGATGGAGCGCGCGAAATCCTGCAGCTCCAGGCTTAGAGGCTCCTGAGGCTGCACGCGCGGACTGACCACATCACCGGTGCGGTAGATGAGCTGGTGCTCGCCGAAGTTGGCCGGGGGCGGACCCTCGTCGATGCCGCGGTCATAGACGCGGATCGGCTCGTCCGAGGCAGTGTCGTCGTATTGGATCATGCGCTTGCTGCCCACGACGATCATCTGGCGCACCTTGCACGGCGCTAGCCAGGAGATCTGCACATTGGCGCTGGAGCCACCCGCGAAGGTGAGTGTCAAGAACGCGGTCTCTGGCACGTCCTGTTTGAAGACGCTGCTACCCGACGCGGCGATCCCGACGACCGGCTGGTCGAGCCAGTAGAGCAGGATCGAGAGGTCGTGAGGCGCCAGATCGCAAACAACGCCGTCGCTCTGGTACTTGCCGAGATTCATGCGCGCGGAGGTGACAAAGTGAATGTCGCCTACCGTGCCGTCTTGAATCAAATCGCGCACCGCGTTAACCGCTGGGCTGTAGATGAAAGTATGACCCGGCATCAGCACGAGCTGTGAGTCCTCGGCAATATCGGCGAGCTCCTGGGCGTCGCTCAGACGTGTGGCAAGCGGCTTCTCTACGAGTACATGCTTGCCTGCTTCCAGGATCTGCTTGACGATCGCGTGGTGAGTCTTTGGCGGAGTGGCGACTACAACGGCCTCGATGGAGTCGTCGCAGAGCACTTCCTCCAAGTCTCCAAGCGCGAGCGCGTCGGGGTGACGGTTAGCCAGCGCGCCGAGGCGGGCTGGATCGCGGTCGCACAGCGCTTGCAGCTGGAACTCCGAGCGCTCGGCCAGATTGCGCGCGAGGTTCGGGCCCCAGTAGCCGCACCCTACGACCGCGGTGCCGATCGGCATCTCGCGGGGCACTATGCGACGGTTGCGTCGTAGTCCATCGACGGTTGTGTTCCATGAATCGAACATATTTAGTGCCCCTGAGGTGTGGAGGTCGAACTCATATATTCGTTTAACGTTGCGCGACTGCGCCGTCTTTTGCGAAGCTGAGCATTGCTTCGGAAACCTGGTCAAGCTCCTCGTCGCTCATCGCCGGGAACAGCGGCAGCGAGCAGATTTGCTCGGACAGTCGCTCGCTCACCGGCAGGCTTCCTGGGCCCAAGCCAAGATGCGCATAGGCTTCGGTGCGGTGGATCGGCGTGGGGTAGTGAATCGCCGAGGCGACGCCTTCTGCTCCAGATGAGCACGCAGCGCATCGCGGCTCGAGCTGCGCACGACGAACAAGTGGTAGACGTGATCGGCCTCGGCAAACGGCAGCTCGACAAGCTCGATTGCCTCACCCGCTCCCCGTCGCCAAACCGCTCAGACGGGCCCGCAGCTCTGAGCCCAGCCGGCGACGGGCGTCGTTCCAGTCGTCCAGGCGTGTGAGCTTGCGACGCAGCACTGCCGCCTGTAGCGCGTCCAGTCGTGCCGTGGTGCCCACGACGCGGTGGTGGTAGCGCGGACGCTCGCCGTGCGCACGCAACAGCCGAATGCGTTCGTCAAGCTCGGGAACGGCCGTGACGATCGCCCCGCCGTCGCCCCAAGCACCGAGGTTCTTGGTCGGATAGAAGCTGAAGCAACCAAGCACTCCGATCGTTCCGGCCCGACGTCCGTTGTAGCGGGCGCCGTGAGCTTGACAGGCGTCCTCAATCACGTGGATGCCGGCCTCGTGTGTGATCTCGAGGATCGGATCGAGGTCGACCGTCGCGCCGAACAGATGCACGGGAATCACACAGCGCACCTTTGGCGTGAGGCTGGCCGCGACGATCTCCGCGGTGATCAGATGCGAGTCGGGGTCGATGTCGACAAGGATCGGGGTGGCGCCCACCGCGCTCACCGCCTCAGCTGTGGCGATGAACGAGTTGGTCGGCACGATCACCTCGTCGCCCGGGCCGATCTCAAGCGCTCGCAAGGCAAGCGCAAGCGCCTCGGTACCGGAGGAGACGCCGATTGCGAAGTCGGTCTCGCAGTAGGCGGCGAACTCGCGCTCGAAGCCCTCGACCTGCTCGCCCAGTGTGAAAGCGCCTCGCGAGGCGATGTCGCGCACCGTCTCCCATGAGCTCCTCGAGCAGCTGCGGGTCGGCATTGTCCAGGCGCGCGAACGGCACTGAGCGGGCGCGTGGTGGTTGTGTCTGTCTGCCCCGCGCTCAACATGCCGCGCTCAACTGACCGTATGCGACCGACGGCGAGGAGCCAAGTCGACGTAGCTCTTCCTGTAGCGCCCGGCGGCCGCGGTGATGCAGGCCGTGGACGGAGCTCTCGGTGCGACCCATCTGCTCGGCAATCTCTGGCGGAGACAGCCCGACGACATGGCGCATGACCATCACGTCACGCTGCTCGTCGGGCAGGGAGGCAAGCGCGCTGTGCAGGTCCCGCGCGCGGTCCCTGGCGTCGTCGTCGACGAGCTCGTTTGCGCCGAAGACTTCCTCAGTCGGCGTTGGGCGCCGCCGGCGCAGGTGGTCCAGTGCGACGTTGCGCGACAGGCGCAGCAGCCAACCGGTGAAGGGTATGCCGTGATCCTGGTACTGCACGATCACGGTGATCAGCTTCATGAAGACGTGCTGAGTGAGATCCTCGGCCTCCTGCTCGTCTCGCACGATGCTGCAGATGTAGCCGTATACGTTGTCCGAGTAGCGCGTGTAGAGAAACCGCAGTGCGTCTCGGTCTCCCTCCTTGGTGCGCGCAATAGCTAGGCGTGTTTCGCGTGCTGTCTCGGGCGAATCGTCCAGAGTCGCACGGCGACGGAAGCCTACGTGTCCATCCTTGACATTGAGGCGGCGATGCATATGTGTTCCCCGTGGTTGGCGGTGAATATTTTCCCCCTGCGAATCCATGTGGCAGGGGTTTGTGTGCATCGATGATGGGTAATGCAATCCATTCCCACAATGGCCCGTTCGTCGCTATCTCCGTTCAGGCGATGAACGCTGATCCCCACCATGTGACGGGTGGTCTCCTATGATCGCCGGGCTTTGTTGTCAGTCGCAAATACCGCCTAAATGCTGGGGTTTTGTGTTTGGGATGGGCGTTCATGTAAGGCTGAGTGCCTGTGTCCGACGAGTAAAGATGTTTGTGTGAAGCGTCGGACTGCCGCCTATAAAATCATCGGATAGGACAGTCGGGGGACGGCTGGTGCGCCGTCGCGGGGCGGCTTTGAGCGCTCAAAAGAGGCGCTGGGCGCGGTCTGCTATCTCGCGCGCGATGGCAAGCGATGCGGTCGCTGCCGGCGACGGCGCATTGCGGACGTGCAAGGCCCGCTCGGTCGTCGAGAAGACGAAGTCGTCCACCAGGTCGCCGTTGCGCGCGACGGCTTGGGCGCGCACGCCGGTGAACGATGGCTTCACATCTTTTGCGGTCACCTCAGGTACGTAGCGGGCTGCGTCACGGACGAGCGCCGATCGCGATGCCGCGTGGTGCACTCAGTGAGACCCGTGCGCCACCAGCGGCCGAACATACGCCACGATCCTGGCCAGCTGAGGGTGTCGCCGAGGTCTCTGCGACGCAGTCGAGCGGGGTGTTTGGCATCGCGGGCCCCGGCGAGCAGGGCGGTCGGCCCGATCAAGATCTCGCCGTCGATGCGTCGCGTGAAATGGACACCGAGGAAGGGGAGCGAGGGGTCGGGAACGGGATAGATGAGCGATTTTACGAGGCTGCGACGCTCTGCGGCCAAGCGCAGATAGCTGCCGAGAAAGGGGACGATGCGCGGGTCTGGTCGGCGCCGGCCGCGGTTGCGAGTCGGTCCGACCATGCTCCGCCACAGAAGATCGCGTGCGTGGTGTCAGTGAACCCATGTGTATGGAGTAGGCGCAGCCCTCGCCCTCTGGGCTCGACCGCGCGAACCTCGCACGCGGTCACGAGCGTTCCCCCGGCTTCCAGCAGGTCACGGGCATAGGCGCTGGCGACGGCGTGGAAGTCGACGATCCCGGTCGGCGGGCAGTAAAGGCCGGCCACGCCTCGCGCATACGGCTCGAACTCGCGTATGCCCTCAGCGTCGAGGCGGCGCAGCCCGTTCACGCCGTTGAGCGTGCCCCGTCGCTGGAGCTCCTCCAGGCGCGGGACCTCCTCGGTACTCGCGGCGACGATCAGCTTGCCGCAGCGCTCGTGCGGTATCTCATGCTCTTCGCAATAGCTGTAGAGCTCCGCCGCTCCCTGCACGCACAGGCGCGCCTTGGCCGAGCCGGGCTTGTAGTAGACGCCTGCGTGGATGACGCCGGAGTTGTGGCCGGTTTGGTGGGAGCCCAACTCGGGCTCACGCTCCAGTACGCATACAGATGAGGATGGAAAGCGTCGTGCCAGCTCGCGAGCTACGGCCAGGCCCACGATTCCCCCGCCGACCACTGTTAGGTCGGTGCGTGCCGGTGCCGATAGAGAGACCGGTAGATCGTCAGGGTTGGGCAAGCGGCCTAACATACGGCAAGGACTGATTTCGCGGCTCGGATGCGAGCGACCCGGCTGGGTGCTCAGGCGGCGAACAGGCCTGAGCCGACCCAATCGCTTTCGCTGTGCGCGCCCGGCGGCGCGAAGAAGTAGCCGCCACCGACCGGTGTGATGTAGTCGATCATCGGCTCCGCCGACAAACGCTGTTGGATTGTCGCGAACTGGCGTTCAGGGCTTTGGTTGAAGGCGACGAACATCAGGCCCTGGTCGAGCTGCCCGGCCGCGTCGAAACCGCGTGTGTAGTTGAAGCCACGACGCAGGATGCGTTGATCTTCGGTTGCCGGGGTGCGCGGATTCGCAAGGCGTATGTGCGCGTCGAGGGGGATGCGCTTGCCGTGCGGGTCGATGTCGTAGCGAGGTTCCTCGAACTCGTTGGTTCCGCCGAGCGGTGCTCCGCTAGTGCGCACGCGCCCGATCATGTTTTCCTGCTCGTTCAGGCCGACGCGATCCCAGAACTCGACGTGCTGGCGGATGATGCGCGCGACCTGGTAAGTGCCCCCGGCAGCCCAGGCCGGCTCGCCGCCTGCGACCCACACCAGTTTGTTCATGAGTGCGGCGTCGCTGGTGGGAGGGTTGGCGGTGCCGTCGCGGAAGGCGAATAGGTTGCGAGAGCTGTTGTGCGGCGAGGGGCCGCGTGCGGCACCGGAGAAGCCGTCGATGTTCCAGCGCAGCTGTAGCGTTCCGCGCACGGTGCGCAGCAGCTCGCGCAAAGTGTGCACGACCGTGTCGCGCTGATGGGCGCAGATCTGCAGCAGCACGTCGCCATGGCTTTGCGCTGGATCGAGGTCGTCGACTGAGAACGTCGGCATCGTGATCAGCTCGCGTGGGCGTTGTGGGCCCAGTCCGTAGCGTTGGTCGAACAGCGAGGCGCCGAAGGCGATCGTCACGGTCAGTACGTCAGGATCGTTGGTCGATCCGAGGATCCCCGAGTCAGCCGGTGGATCGTCGACCTCGAACAGTGGGGTGGGGGTGCCGTCGGTCAGTTCACGCGCACGCAGGCTAAGTGCTCGGAGGGCTTCTTCGAGCGTCTTTCGGTCGGGTGCGAGCGAGTCGAGCGCCGCGAACGTTGCTTGGGCCGGTGCGGGCGTGAGGATGCCTGCCTGATGAGGGCCGTCGAAGGGCTCACGCTGGGCGAGCTGAGCCTGGGAGACGCTCCATTCCTGTGCTACGGAGGGCTCGGTGGGGGCGGCCGTGGCCGCTTCTGTCTTTGTGGCGGCATGCACGATCGCGCCTGCTCCGCCGACCCCGCCGGCGCCCAACAGCAGAGCCGAGCGAGTTAGAAATGTGCGGCGGTCGAGCTCACTCATGGTTCGATCCGAGCGTCGCGCTTTGGGATCTGGGGAATCTGCGGTGGGAGTTCGGTCTCCAGGGCTCCGGGCACCTGAGACAGCGCCTCAAGCGTCCCGCCGAGTGTGCCGTCGAGTAGCACCGTCTGAGCCTGGTCAGCTGAGCGTTGCTCGGCAGGCGCCCGCCATGGGCAGCGGCAAGCGAGGCCATCACCGAACGCAGTGCCGCGAGTTCAGTCTTGACGATCGGGATCGTGTTCTCGCGTCCCACCAGCAATTGGTGCAGTGTCGCGATCACCTCTTCGGTGGCTTGGAGTCCGGCGTTGGTCGCCAGCACTCCTTCCTTGCTCCACGGCACATCGGCTCCACTAAGCAGGTCGCGTGCTGCGTCCTCGAGGATCTCGTGTGCGCGCGTGGCGTATTCAAGTGGTTCGATCGAGGTTTTCCCAAGTATCCCGCGCAGCCGGCGCACGTTGACGTTGAGCTGGCGTGCCTGACTGAGCAGCGCGCGCGGCTCCGTCGAGGTCCAGAGCCCGTATTCGATCCGGTGCAGGCCTGTGAATTGCGGGCTTGCCGTGCCTCCGGGCAGGCCACTCGCGTTGCCGTCGATCGCTTGGTCGAGGGTTGCCGAGGTCCCACCAGATAGACCGCGCCGAGGTGCAGATAGCTGACGTACGCCGCGCGCCATGCAACCTGTGCGCTTGTGCGGTCGTTGGCGGTGAGTGCGCTCTGCAAGCGCCTCACTTGGCTTTCCATCAGGCCGAGTTGGCCGACGGCGTAAGCGCGATATTGCGCGGTCGGCTTGTTAAAGACGGATGCCGGTAGCGGAGGAAGGACGGATGGCGGGGTCGCCGCGGCTCCTTCGACCGCGCCCTGAGCGGAATTGATCACGGTTGAGCTCAGTACGTGTGGGGCACGCGCCTCATAGGTTGCGAACGGCGTCAGCGTGTAGGGCGCGCTTGCGGCCGGCCGGGCGTGGTGGTGGCCCACGCCGAGCGCGGTGACAACGAGGAAAGCTGCGAGCGCTACGCAGACAGCGGCAACAGCCGTCGTCGCCCACCGGCTGGTTATCGATCTGAGCATCTAGACAACAAACGACGCTTATTGAGCGCGGCTTGCGCTTATAGCGGCTCGTGCATGTCTACGCGTGTCATGGAGCGATCTTATCGGCGGTTAGCTAGATTAATCCGAGTTTGGATCGTGCTGAAAACGATGCAGCGAGCAGGCGCACAACATCTGAATTACACGCTCGACCGCAACCTCTACGGTTTCCTGGCCTGAGCGCAGGACGAGGTCGGGCCGCAAGGGCCTCTCGTAAGGGGCATCGACACCTGTTAGACCGGTGAGCTTGCCTGACCGGGCGCGCGCATAGAGTCCCTTCGGGTCACGCTGCTCGCATAGTCGCAGCGGAGCGTCGACAAATATCTCGAGGAAGGGCAGACTAGCCGCGGAGTGCAGTGCGGCCGCCCCTTCCCGATCCTGGGCGTATGGGCTGACCAGGCTAACAATGGCCAACGTCCCAGACTCTGCCAGCAGCCTTGCGACATGTGCCGTGCGGCGCACGTTCTCGCTTCGCGCTGACTCGTCGAAGCCGAGATCGCCGTTGAGCCCGTGACGTAGGTTGTCGCCATCAAGTAGGAAGGCGGGGCGCCCCCCGCTGACCAAGCGCTGCTCTAGCGCGCCGGCAATCGTCGACTTGCCGGCAGCCGGCAGGCCGGTGAACCAGACCGTCGCGCCGGCATGTCCGAGAGATTCCCAGCGTTGCTCGCGGCTGAGGGCTGAGCTTTGCCAGCGAACGTTGGGGCTGTGCTCCAGTCCGCTCTGTGGACGATCAGCGTCCGATGTCTCCGCTTTGTTCCTGACGGGCAGTCCGAGGTCGGTAGTCATGTTGTTAGCGATCGGCATGGCTCGGCACGTGATACCCGTAAAGGCGCAGCTGTAGCCCAGGTTCGACTACTTTGGCACGCATCGATGACGCGCTTGTTTTGACCGTCTAGGCTTCGATGAGCAATCGTACTGGGATGAACTGAAGCTATACGTAAGGATCGTACTTGTGCGATCGGCCTCTTTCAGGCCAAGGCGCTCCATGGCCGCGAGAAGTCGATCGTGGCTTCGCACGCCGACAATGAAGCAGTCATCCCGCTGTGGTGTCGATCCACCGGTCTTGCGACGCGCGACGTACTCCTCGACCGGACGGACAGGACGAGCCGGAACGCCCGCTACGACCGTCCCGGATGGAACGTCTCTAGTCACAACCGACCCGACCCCGACCACCGCGCCATCGCGCAGAAAAGTAGGCAGACGAACTCGGTGGCCCTGGCAAGGCCAATTGGAATGGACAGATCCTCGTCTCTAGGAACAGTGCGCTATGAGCGACTCGTACGGTGATGATCGCTCCGACGCGTGACTCGGCTAGCCCGAATCACTAGCCGAACCAAGCCCGGCTCACCAAGCCTTCGAATGACGCGACGGATACGGACCGCCACCGGGTTGGCCGCGTACCGACGCCGAGCCTCGTCTTCGCAATGAGCCTGGACAGCCTCTGCGAGCTTCAGATGGGCCCGCCTCGTGTAGTGGCGGGTGTTAAACGTCACATCGATTTTTGATCGCGAATAAAGGGTCGCACGTCGCACACCCGGACATTCGGCAAGGTTGAAACGGGATGTATCGGCAAGTGTTTCATTGTACGCGCGTTGATGGAGGTGCAGTCCGGCGCTCTGGTCGCCGGCTGCAGCCATCACGTCCACCTCGCTCCGTTAATCAAGATTAGCGCCGTCCCCGACGGCAAATCCGACCTGCGAGCCACCTGACGTCGCTCCAAGCGCCCCACCGAGACGGGTCGCGGAACTCGAACCGTTCGGCGAACCACGCGCAGAAACGCGCGGGTCATACCTACGCCTTGACGTTCAGTCTGTGAGCTGCTCCCAGTTGCGCTCGTCCGTGATGTCGGTGTAGTACTGACCGTACGGCACCGCAAAATCAGATCCGCGGAGCTGGTACAAGCCTTGCCCGTACTCGTTCAGAAGACTCACAACCACATGCGTGTGCTCACAGTCGCCGGCAAGTAACGACTGGAAAAATCGGGCCGGCCTATAAAGGGCAAACGGTCGATCACGTCACCGTAACGGACTATCGTTTCTGGGTGACTCCGCCGCAACACCTCAATGTGATGCCACTCGACATAGGCGCCGTTGTCGTTGGTGTAGCTGAACTCGGTATCTAGCTGTCCGTCGAGAAAATCGTTTACCTGGATTAGGTCGCAGCCGCCCTTAATGAGCACCTTAGTTCGCAAGCTCTGGCCAGCACCGATGGTGGGCCGTGCTTCCGCGGTAACATCGGCGGTGTTGATCCAGTCAATCGGCTGATCGGGGTCTAGCTCCGTGACTACCGGCCGGTTAACCGTGAGCGTCGGAGAACCAAGCTGGCGGTACGACCAGTTCTCAACGCCCATGTTCAGAATGCGGCAGGAAAACACGAAATCGGTGAGCTCACCGTCCTTGATCGAGTAAAACCCACAAACGCCATAGTCGCCATAGCGATCGCTGACCTGAACGTATCCGCTCTGACGACCAGAGTCGTCCAACAACTCGTCGAATTGGTCTTGGGTCAAGCGCCGCTTTGTGTAGTTGAGCTGGTTGGTGCGATTAATCAGACTCCAGTAGGCGGTTACGCTCGTGGCTACAGTCCTCTTCAACGGTCAATTGGATCGCGCACGAGCGGAGGAAGTCCTCGTTCGACACTTCGGTGTGCTCTTGATCGGCAAGCCTCGTTTGGAGCATGCGGTACTGGTTCAATCGGCTTAGCGTAGTGTCGTCCTTGCCGCGTAGCTCTTGCAACTCGAGTAGGTCGGGAATGATCTCCGGACCTGCCGTCTGCAGGCCCTGCGCGTAATGCCGAGCCTCTCGAAGGTTGCCTTCGTTGTCGTCGATAAACAGGACGTTTGCCGGTCGCAGCTGCATGTCTTCGATGAGCCGCGCGATCGCCTGACCCTTCGGCTCCCACGCAATTCGCGGGAACACGAACTCATCCCATACGCTGCACTCGGCGCGAAGGCGCCGTTCCACCGACTCGAAGTCATTCTTGGAGCAAATTGAACTCACGATGCCGCGCCGGTTGAGCTCACGCACGATCTCCGGATGGCTACCCGGGACGACGACAGCGCCCTCCCCTAGTGTGCCCTCCCAAAACGTGTCGTCAAGATCCCAGACGACCAGCTTCACCTGCGCGATAAGGCTCGTGGCGAACTCCATTTACTGAACCATGGGCGCCATTACCCACTCAGCACCCTTGCTCGGGATCCACGCAAACGCACGCCTGATCACCCGGTGAGGGTAACAGGCATTCCGACGCCTGTGAGACCGCTCAGCTACATCAGCCCGCATGACCAAATCGGCACCCGCCTGGCGCCCGGCCCACGAGCCTGGGCAACCGGGCACCACAGGCCGGGCTGAGCGGCAATGTCCGGCGAGCAGCCCGCAGCATCTATCGAGAGACTAGTGTTTCTGGGATGCGTATCCTCATGCTTGCGCAATCCTACCATCCGATCGTCGGGGGGGAGGAGCGGCTGGTCGAGGATCTGAGTGCCGAGCTGGCCTGTCGTGGTCACGATGTTGCGGTCGCAACTCTTCGCCAGCCAATAGGCGAGCCCCAGAGCGAAAGCACCGCCGTACGGATCCATACGATGCGCAGCTCGGTCTCTCGCTTGCGCAAGCTCTACCGCGAAAGGGAGCGCCTGGATGCACCGCCAGCGCCAGATCCGGAGACCGTGTTTGACCTCCGACGCATTCTGCGGCAGGAGCGCCCCGATGTCGTTCACGCGCACAACTGGTTGGTGCACTCCTACGTCCCACTTGATCGGCGGAGCGACGCAGCGCTGGCTCTCTCTCTGCATGACTACGGGTTGCTGTGCGCGACCAAGCGACTGATGCACCGTGATGCTCAGTGCAGTGGACCACACCCGATCAAGTGCATGCGGTGCGCCGCAGACTATTACGGAACGGGCAAGGGCGCCGCCATCGCGCTCGGCACCGGGTGGGGGGGAGCACGTCTTCGTCGCCATGCAGATGTGTTCTTGCCGGTCAGCAAAGCGGTCGAGGAACTCTCCCGGCTCGGTCCGGACGACGTTCACCGCGTGGTGCCAAACTTCGTTCGGGACACGCCGCCCAAGCGGCTCTCAGACGATCCTCGGCTTGCTGAGCTGCCGAGCGAGCCGTTCGTGATGTTCTTCGGCGACGTGACGAGGGACAAGGGAGCGTGGCATCTTGCCGAGGTTCATCGCGAGCTCGAGCGGCCGCCGCCGCTCGTGTTTTCATCGGGCGACCGTACCTCGGCGAACTCGCCGATCGCCCCGGAGTGACCGTTTTGGGACCATGGCCTCACGAGCTCGTGATCGAGGCCTTGGGCCGCTGCCTATTGGTGGTCGTGCCGTCAGTGTGGCCCGAGCCGTTTGGGCTGGTGGCCCTGGAGACCGCTGCGGCGGGCAAGCCCATAGTCGCGTCGGGCATCGGAGGGCTGAAGGACATCGTGATCGACGGGGTGACGGGCCTTCTCGTACCGCCAGGGGACCGCGATGCGCTGCACTTAGCGCTGCAGCGCCTGATCGCCGATGGGCGCCTGCGGACGCAGTTGGGAGAGGCGGCCGCTGAACGCGCGCGCGCGTTCAGTTCGGAGGTGGTGGTGCCACAGTTCGAGGCCGCCTACCAGTCTCGCGGTGAAGACGCGGCGCTCCCGACTCCTATCCGGGCGACTCTAGGGGCAGCGCTGCGGTCGCCTCCATCGGCGCGAGCCGTCTCGTCGCCAGCAAGCCCAGACGCTTCGTGGCATCCACGACGCCGCGTTCATTGGACGTATCGGTAGACTTCGGTTCGGTGAGGCACGAAACGATGGAGCCCGGCTTCCGGGCACCGGGTGGGTCGACCGCTGAGCAAGCGCTGGTTGATCATCGGCTGGAGAAGGTTACGCCGATCACTGGGCACTGGCTTGACTATGGCTGCGCAGACGGGGGCTACTCGGCCGGCCTGCTCGACTCTGGTGCCGAGCAGGTCACCGGCGTTGACGTAGCCAGAGAGCGCATCGCGCAGGCAAACGAACGCGAGACTCGAGGCGGGCGGCTCGAATTCCTCTGTGTTCAGGACGACACGCTCCCGTTCGAGGACATGACCTTCGACGGGGTTCTGATCAACGAGGTTCTTGAGCATGTTATCGACGAGGAGCGCACCCTATCGGAGATCGCTCGCGTGCTACGACCGAATGGACGCCTTGTGCTTTACAGTCCTAACCGGTTCTTCCCAGTCGAGGGACACGGACTGCGCTTCAGCGGGACGCGCGTGATCGGCGTGCCGGTTCCACTCGTTCCGTGGCTTCCCGCTCGACTGACGGCCCGCTTCATGCAAGCTCGCAACTATTGGCCGTGGCAGCTACAGCGATTGGTCGAGGACGCCGGGTTTGAGATCTGCTCTCTCGGCACGGTATTCCCCCAGTTCGCGCTCTATCTCGGGCTGCCGGAGCGCATCGGGAGCGCCTACCGCCGGCGGATCGCGACTATCGAGCGCACACCGCTGATCCGCTGGTTTGGCGTCTCGGTATTCATCGATGCGCGCAAGCGGATGGGTGACACGAGCAACTGAGGTCGACCAGCCGCCGATCTTCACGCTGCGTCGACGATAGAAAGCGACCCAGGTAACCCAGGAACCGGAGCGACGCGATCCAGACAAAGGCAAGCCTGAGCGGGATACAGTCGCCCGTGGGGCCGTTCCGCTAGCATCAGGCTGCGCCACAGTCGGCGTCGCAGTCATGGCGGCTCGAACATCTAACCTCCGTGTGCTCCAGGTAACGCCGCGCTTCGCTCCGTCAGTAGGCGGCGTCGAGACTCATGTCCGGGAGGTCTGTCGGCGGCTTCCCCAGGGAAGGCATCGAGGTAGCGGTCCTGACCGCTGATGAGGCCGGCACTCTTGCGGCGCATGAAGTTATCGACGGCATACCGGTGGAGCGGGTAAACGCCCTCCCGCGCAATCGTGACTGGATGCTCGTGCCTGAGCTCCCCGACAGGATTCGGTCCGGCGGGTGGGATGTCGTGCATGTGCAGAGTTATCACACGCTTGTGGCGCCGACCGCGATGGCCGCCGCCGCTCGCACATCGATACCGTATGTGCTGACGTTCCACGGCGGCGGAAGCTCGTCGCGGGTACGCGCGAGCATGCGTGCGGGACAGCTGCGGGCGCTCGGTCCGCTTCTCCGCCGTGCGCGTGCGCTCGTGGCGATAGCCGACTTCGAGATCAAAGAGTACGGTCCGCTTATAGGCGTCGCGCCCTCGCGATGGGTCAAGATTCCCAACGGCGCCGACCTGCCATCCGGCGTAAGAGAGATCCCCTCACCGGGACGGCTGATCATGTCGGTCGGTCGCCTCGAGCCATACAAGGGTCACAGCCGCGTGATCGCCGCACTCCCGTACGTGATCGAACGCGAGCCCGATGCACGCTTGTGGATAGCGGGCTCCGGTCCCGACGAGCCCACGCTACGGAACCTAGCCGCAAAGCTCGGCGTGGCAGACCGCGTCGAGATTGGAGGCGCCGAGCGCACGACGATGGCAGGGCGCCTCAAGGGAGCCGATGTCATGGTTTTGCTGAGTGATTTCGAGAGTCATCCGCTCGCAGTACTTGAGGCGGCGTCGTTGGGCATTCCTGCGGTCGTAGCCGACAACTCGGGTATGGCGGAGCTCGCTGAGCAAGGCTTCGCGCATGCGGTTTCGCTCGAGGGTTCGCCGGAAGTCCACGCAGAGGCGATATTGCGTGCGATGAACGTTGCTCCGCAGGCGCCGGTGGGTGAAATCCCGACGTGGGACGGTTGTGTGCGCGAGTTGGCCGCGCTTTACCGGGCGGTTGCCCGCTAGTCGTCGTCCCGACCCCCCGGTCGTTCAGGAGGGAGGCGGTATCGGGCTTGTGCTTATGTTCGAGAACGAGCTCGGGGCGAAGAGCGAGTTATTGATCCCGGAGGAGAATGCGGCGCTTGAGCTGCTTGAGGACTCAACCGGCCAGTCGCTGTAGCCGCCGGGACCTTCTTCGATCTTGTCAAACCACAGCAGCCCGCGAATCATTGGGAACTCCGTTGGCAGCTCAGACAACATGGTTGAGATCCACTGCGCCTTGGAGCCTCCGCTCTCGGTCGATGCTGTCTCGCCGACGATCATGGGCTTGCCGGGTGCGATGGCGCTAGTGATCTCAGCGTAGGAGGAGCTGAACAGGTCGGAAAACGATGTCCACGGATCGTCGCCGTTGTAGCCGTCGAGGCACGTCCAGTCGACGTAGGAATCTCCCGGATAGAGGCTCGCAAGTGGCGTCAGCGAATTATTCTGGTCGATGTTCGGACACCAGACCCAGGTGACGTTTGTGGCACCGACGCTCGTGAAGATGTCGTGGACGTGGTGCCAAGCGGCGACGTAGTCGGCCGGGCTGTTGCCATTCGCGCTTGCCCCCCAGGGGAACCAGTTGCCGTTCATCTCCCAGTTGAAGCGCAGAAAGAATGGGTGCCCCCATTCCGCCGCTGCCTTTGCCCAGCTCCTAATGTATGCGTCGTACTTCCCGCCGGCGATGGTCGAGAGGCGGAAGTTGGGCTCGTCGACGGTAACCGGCATCGACGCGCCGGCCCACGAGAAGAACGGAATGATGCCGCGTGCCCGGAGGTTGTCGAACGGCACCTTCGGGAACACTTCGGGTTTGCACGGCGTCCGCGAGCAGTCGTAGAAGGCGCTCGAGAAGTTCAGCACGGATACCGGTTTGCCGACGAGTTCCTGGAAGCGATCAATCGCCGATAGGTCCCACGGTGCCTGCTCTCCGGTGAGCTGCGAGCCGATCCAGGCGCCAAAGTAGATCGAATGCGGCGCGGACTTAGTTGCTGAGCCTGGCATGGCGACGGCCGATCCCGGCGCGGTGGCGGTTGCCCCAGTCGCAGCGTTGCTTGGCGCTGGCGCGGTGGGCGTCGGTGCTTGTGCGGTGGGCGGCCCGGGCACGACGATCGCCTGCTGTGACTTCGCCGACGCGCGACCCGCATGGTTGACGGCGGTCACGTAGTAGGTGTAGCGCACACTGTTGCGCACGGTGGTGTCCACGAAGCTGGTGGTACGCATCCGGGCGATGCGCCGGCCATCGCGGTACACGCGATAAACGGCGACCCGTGCGCTCTTGGGCGCGAGCCATGTGAGCGAGACCTTGGAGTTGCCCGCTCGTGCGAGCAGTCGCAGGGAGGCGGAGCGACTGAGGCGTGGGGCACCGGACACTCGGCGGGCGGACGCTCCATTCGCGGATCCGGCCTGCGAGTATCCGAGCGCAAGCATCTGGCTCAGCGCCACGGCAAGTGTCACCGCGCCACGGCGGAGGGGATGCGGGGATATGAGCGCGATGATCGGTGTACGTGGTCGCCGTAGTCTGGGGTCCAAGTCCAGAATCGGCGTCGCGGGGTCTGCCTACAACCTTCAGGCCCGCCGTGGACGCATTGGCAGACCGTCCGTCCGTCCGGTTCGACCGTGGATTCCCCGCTCGTGGCCAACTCATGACGTGTGTGTGCTCGCCGAACCGCACGAGCCGTTCGCGTTTCGGCGTTTGGCTCCACCGCTGGCGAGCGGGAGTGCAGGCGTCGGCGAGCGCTGCAGCCCGGCAGAACTCGTACCCGCCCACAGGATCAGCTCGCGCTCGGGGGCTGTCGGTCGCCCGGGCGGACCCAGAACCACCCTCCAGTAGCATTGGGCCGCCGGAAGATGCACGCTGAGTTCGACGTGGTGGGTACCCTTGAGACCGAGCTTCACAAGCCGCGAGGACGAGCCGCGCCGCCGACCGTTGGGCAGCACATGCAATTCATATGTGCCCCCGGCGTTTACCGAGCTGACCAAGATGTGCGCCTCGCTTCCGCCGTACATGGGCGAGGAGAGCGCTAGCACCGGCTCCTGATCTTGCTTTTGGACTCCAGCCCATCCGATCAGGAATGCCACCACCGTCGCCGCCCCAAGCAACCCAAAAGACATCACCGTCGGAATCGACGCGCGGCGCAGGCCTACGCCGGGGAGGCTGCGCCGCGTAACGACAAACACGAGCAGGCCCGAGCTGACCAAACCCCAGCCGATGCCGTAGGAGGGCCTGGTGAGTCCGCCGGGCACGTAGTTGAGCAGTATGCCGAGCAGGATCAAGAGCACCGTCACGCCCCCGGCCGCCGTGAGGTAGCGCTCAGCCGGGTCGTCCCCAGGCACGAGGTAGGCGAGTAGCTGCCCCCCGTTTATCAACGACAGGAGCGCGAGCGGCGCACTGATAGCGGGCGGCGCCGCCGTGGCCGTTGCGATCAGCGCGACGGCGATCACGACCGCGCGCGCCAGGATCTCGGATTGTCTCACCGCAGCCCCCGAAGATCGTAGAGCGAAAGTGCGCCGTTGTCGTAGATGCGGTTGGCGCCCGGCACGCGATCGAACTTTGTGACGGCGGACTCCAGAGGTGGTTTGGTGCGGTTTTCACCTTCGTACTCGCCGTTGTCGGTGTACACGCCGACGTGCGGAAGTTCGCTTACGAGCCGTCGATCGACCAGCAGCAACTGCAGTTTCGCCCCTGTGGCGGCAACGACGTCGCTGGGGCTGGGTGGCGCGAGCAGCAACCGGCTGAGCGATCCGTTGTCGATCCCGTCGCCCAGCGATGAAAGCGAATGTTGGTGGCCGAGCGCGGAGGCGAGCAGCTCGTTAATCCGGTCTGAGTAGAGCCGTTGCCCTGGCGCTATGTCGTCCCCGAGCCAGCTCGACGCAGCCAGCGCAAGCACGTCGACCGAACGATTATCGGCGCTGACCAGGTACTTCCCGGGTGCGCGCAACCACGATGGACCGGCGCCAACTATGGTGCCACCGACGAACAGGACGAGGCTGGACGCAAACACGCAAGCGGCAGCCAAGACCCGCCTGCTCTTGCGCGTCTCACCTCGTCGGTGGCCGTTGTGCCTGATCCCAAATGCCCACCAGGCGAGCAGGAATGACACTCCGATGAAAATAAAGCCGGAAGATCGATCTGCCACCTCGCCGGTGGCGTTGGTCAAGTGGCCAATCGGGATCACCGGATACGCGGCGGCGATGAGGCACAGGACGAGCGGCGCCGCTTGCCGTGTCCGCAGGAAGGCGCGCGCCGACCACAGGGCGATCGGTAGGAGCACAACAAGCACCAGCACCGAAGCGAGCGACGCGAAGCGTTCCCAGGCGGGGGTCTCGTCGCCCGCACTGTCCTTGAAGAAGACGTGGTGGGAGTGACCGGAAGCCAACTGCTGGACGCTCTGGACGTTGTTTTCGACAATTCCTGAGAAGTACGGCACGATCGTGTGCCGCGCGAGGAACCCCCAAGAGAGAACGCTCAGCAATGTGAGGGCGAACGCCGAATTCAGATAGCGCGGACGGCGTCCTTGGAACGCGCATGCGACGCTCCAGACCCCAAGTAGTGCGACTAGCCCGGCGGCGGTGAGATGGTGGCAGGCAGCGATCGCGATAGCACCCGCGAGCAGGCATGGCCACGCTACAGAGGGCCGCGCCCGCTCGAGCTTCACTACGAGGTACACGAAAGCGAAGCACAGCGGCAACGCGAGAGTCTGGTAGGAGTACTGCGAGTTGAAGAAGAGGTACTGCGGGTTGGCGATGTAGATCAAACTCGCTGCGGCGGCAACGCGTTGGCTACGCGTGAACCGCTCGACGATCAGGAACAGCGCCAGGGTCATGATCAGGCGCGCGAGCACGAGCACGATCGAGCCAGCCGCGTGCGCGGACAACCCGGTGAGCTCCGCAATAGCCGCCGAGAGCATCTCGAGGCCCGGATAGCGGGGCGTGACTGGGAGCGCTGAGTTGAATGTAAACAGGTGGTGGGTGGCGAGAATGTCACCGAGCACCCGGTCATGCACCAGCTCGTCGTGGTAGACAAAGAGGTTCGGATATAGGACGAGCCGCGTAAGTTGCATCCCCACCCCCACCAGCACCACGGTGACGACGCTCTCCGACCGGGTGAGTCGGGACGACAGCACCACGAGTGCTCCCGTGCCGTACATCAGTGCGAGGCTCAGC
The DNA here is from genome assembly GCA_963743555.1 of uncultured Solirubrobacterales bacterium. Lineage (GTDB taxonomy): Bacteria > Actinomycetota > Thermoleophilia > Solirubrobacterales > Solirubrobacteraceae > Palsa-744. The sequence continues at coordinate 89,728 of CAVUQG010000006.1, read as the reverse complement.
CAGAACAGAAGCGCCGGAGGGTTCCCGGTCTCGCGGCCTCTGTAGCCCACGTATGCCTGGAGCAGCACGCCGAGCGCACAAGCCAGCGCTACGCCCACCACCCGGAGCCCGCGGATGTTTTTTACCGTCGGAGAAGCCGCAGTGCTGGCGGGACGGACCGACGCGCGCGCCACATCGGACACGCTCATCGTTGTGCCTGCGCTATCGCCCGCGAATAGAGTTCGACCATTCCGTCGGCCACGGAGGTCATCGTGAATGCGCTTTCAAACCGGCGCCGTCCGTCCGCAACCCTGTCGGCCACCGTTTGGCCGCCTGCGAGTAGGGAGCGCAGCCCGGAAGCCACGGTGTGCTCGTCATCAATGGCGGTGAGCGGCCATTCGACGTCGTCGAGCACCTCGCGGATCGGGGCAATATCGCTTGCGACGACCGGGAGTTCAAGTGCCATCGCCTCGATCACCGTGCCTCCGAGTCCCTCCCAACGAGACGGGAAGCAGAGACAGTCGGCTGCGCACATGAGGTCAGGAACGTCGCCGCGGTGACCGAGCATGCGGACGTTCGGCATCGACGCCGCGAGCTGGTGCACTTCGCCCCTCGCGTTGCCGTCGCGGCCGACGACGATCGTCTGCACGTCGGTGACCGTTCGTTGCAGGATCCCGACGGCCCGCAGCGCGACGTCGACGGCCTTCTGCAGGTCGAGACGCCCGACAATCAGCACCAGCGGGATGTCGGCCGGGATCCCGAGTGCCGCCCGCACCGCCTCCCGCCGCTTCGCGGTTCGGCGACCGAGTCGCGTTTCGTCTCGCCCGCGGTAAACCACCTCGACGCGCTCGGGCCGCAGCCTCAGCCTCGGCGTCATCACCTGGGCAACGGCGTGAGAGATGGCATGGAAGATGGTCGTGCGCCGTGCCGCCAGAATGTCGACGACCTGAGCCCCGCTAACAGCGAGCGGCCCATATGCCGAATTCGCACGGTGCTCGGGGCCGTAAAACGAGTTGACGAGCGAGGTGACAACCGGTACGTCAACCCCGACCGCCGCAGCGCGTCCGAGGAGATCCGAGCGGGCCAGCGAGGTATGCAGTACATCAGGACGTAAACGGTGCAGCTCACGCCTTAGCTCAGCAAAGCGCCTCGGCCATGAGTACTCGGCAAGCCGCCGAATGGGTACTCCCAGTTCATGGATGCGTGCTGTGAGCGCGTCGTCGTCGGCCAGCAGCGTGACGAGCGACAGCTCTACATCGCGCGCTTGCAACGCGGGAATCATGTCGACGAGCGACGTCTCGGCGCCGCCTCCGTGCAGGCTGTCAATGGCGTAGAGAATCTTCATCGGCCGTCGGGCAAGCCCCGGAGGGCTCAGTATCCCCGAGCGCAGTGCGCGAGTCGTGGTGCGGCAACGAGGGCGCCGATCACCTGCACCAAGAGAACGATCGCGCAAATAGCCGCGAGACCGTGATGGCTGAGTAGCAGCGCCCCTGCGAGAATCGCAGCACACGATGCCCCCTGCATGGCCGCCGACCGGTGAGTCTTGCGCTGGACTCGGCACACGCCGTAGTAGACGAACAGCAAAGCCTTGGGCAGGCACGATAGCGACAACAGGCAGAGTGCGGTCGCACCGGCCGCGTATGCAGGGCCGTACGTGCGCATTACCAGTCCCCCTGCGAACGTGAACAGCAGGACCGGCGGCACGAGGACGATGTAGATTCGGCGGGTTGCAGCCTTGACCAACGCCGGCAGCGCGGACTCGTCGCGCGCGCCCTCAACGACCAACGGGGAGCTATAGTTGATCGCGATCTGGTCGAGCGTCGAGGAGAACAGGAACGCGGCATAGAAGATCGCGTTCTGGCTGGCACCGAGTGCCCCAGTCACGATCACGGGCAACATATATGTCCAAGTCTGCGTAAAGATGCCCGCGCTCGCGTCCCCAAGCACAAAGCTGCGGATCTGGCGCTTCGTCCCGCTGCGAATCGGGCCGAGTGGCTGCTCGTGCGTGCGTCGCGGCAGCAGCCATCCGAACAATAGCCACGTGATCAGCGGCAGCGTAGCGACGAGCGGCAACATCCAGGATGCAAAGATCGCACCCCAGCCCGAGAAGCCGGCGAGCGCAACCAGCATCACGAGCTTGACGATGCCAAAACCGGCATTCTCGATCGGGATCCAGCCGGTCCGCCGCACGGCGATCAGGACACTGTCCTGGAGCGTGAAGACTACAGTCGCCGCGACCGATGCCGCGAAAATGGCGCCGTCGAGCGCGGACACCCTCAAGGGCGAATTGGGTCCTGTCAGGAAAGCGACTCCGACCCCCGCGAGGATCGCGAGCAGCAGCGACGCCGCGCACGCGATCGCATAGGTGACGAGCACAAGCTGCCGACTCCGCGCCCCGGCCTGCGGTAGAAACCGCATCAACATCCCGCTCAGGTTCAGCTGACCGACCCCGGCGAGCAAAATCGACGCCGATACGAGCGCGGCCGCCCGCCCGACCGCCGCCTGCGGGAAGAGCCGGGCGGCGATCAGCCAGTAGAGGAGGCCGAGCATACCGGTCGCGGCGGTGTTGAGGAGTAGCAAGACTCCACCGCGAGCGATCGGGTCCGACCACTCGGCGAGCAGTACCCTGAGCCACCTACTGTCGCTCTTGTGCAGTCTCTGATACAGCGAACCGCGCAGGCGTCGGGTAGTCGCGAGCCGTCCGGTGCCCAAATTGACGGCGCTCATGCTCTCCGCCGCCGCTCGCTCAACACCTGGTCGTATATCAGCTTGATCGTCGGTGCAACCGCCTCGGCGGTGAACCTGCCCACGCGTGCTACCTGCGCCAGGCACGCATGCAGATCCTCGCCGCCGATGACTGGCGCGTAGGTTTGAGTTGCCAGCACGATCTTCATGCCGGCTCCCGGCGCCGAGACCGCGTGAGTAGATGGCTAAAACGTCCGACGATCAGGCCGGCGATTACGGTCAGCGCCATGGCCGCCATACCGCCAGCCCGCGCTATCGCACCCCGCTCGAACTTTATCCCGGCGCCGACGCAGCGCGCAAATGCCCACGGTAGGTTCCGAGCGAAGCTGACCTCAGGCGTCAGTGCCCCGGGGTGCAGCCAGGCGACTGTCGCCTTCATCTTCCCCTCGTCGTAGGATCGGCGCAGCACGTAGTGTAGCGTCAGGCGCGCGGCCGGGACGAGATGGTCGATCTGTGCCGCCGGTTCGTACTCGAAGTGCGATCCGGGCCAGCGTCGCTGTGCGCGGACGCACAACTCGGCCTCTTCTCCTCCTCCGTACGATGCATTGCTGCGTCCGATCCGTATGTCGTAGCCGCCAAGTTCAGTGAACAAAGACCGACGCAAGCCGCAGCAACCACCGTACACGTTACGCACCCGTGCGCGTTGGAGCGGCTGTCCCGCGTAGCTGCAACCAAGTACCCAGAGGAACTCGTCGGGAAGCCACGCCGGGCGCTCTGCCCCCCAGAGGGGTGCCGAGTAGCCAGACGCGCCGAGCACGCACGGCTCGTCGATAGTTGCGGTCAGGCGCTCGACCCACTCCGTGTGCGCGATCGCGTCGTCGTCAAGGAACAGCACGATCCCGGCGGAGCTGGCTTCCACTCCCGCGTTGCGGGCTGCCGCGAGGCCGCTCGGTTGAGGCAACTCAACCACGCGAGCGCCGTTGGCGACCGGGCGCAGTCGTTGTGCGAGGGACGCGTTACCGTCGATGACGACGACGACCTCGTCCGGCTGGCGGGTCTGCTGTTCTAGGCTGCGCATGGCATCGAGCAGGTTCGGAAACCGCTCCTCCAGGTGCGCGCAGATGATGACGGCAACTGTATCGCTCATGAGATCGGCGACCGTGTTGGTGAGCGATAGAGACGAATTTGCCTCCAGGCAGGCTGGAGAGCGCGCTTGGCGCGCGGGACCACGACGGGCCCCCCGCTGGCGACGTCGCTTAGCACCCTCTTGGGCCTGTGCCGTGGCTCGACCGCAAGCCGCGAGATGGCCCAGCGGTGGCTGGCAGTTCGCAGACGCCGGCCGACCTCGCAGGCGTTGTCATATTCGGCTCTACGTACAGCCTCGCGAACAGGGTGAGAGTGATAGCCGTGCGGGTAGCAGAACGACCTGATCGGGACTTGCAGACCATCTTCGAGCAGCCTCTTCGATTGCGTGACCTCGGCGTGGAGTTGACGCGATGAGAGCGTGTCGAGATGTGCATGTGTGTGACTGTGGCTGCCGACCTCCACGCAACCGGTGCTGACGCAGTCGCGCAGTTCCCCCCAGGAGAGGAGCGACGGCAGCGTGTGTGCCTGGGCCCCGAGCCAAGACGCCTCTCCGCCGATGAACTTCGTCGGGACATACAGAGTTGCTCGGGCGTTGGCCGCTTTCAGCACCGGGACAGCCGCCTTGAGGAAGTCGCGATAGCCGTCATCGAACGTCAGCGCCACGACTGGCCGGAAGGGATCCGTCGCTGTGAGTTCGAGCGCCTCGGTCAACCCCACCAGCTCATATCCCTCGCCGCAGAGAAGACCGAGCTGATCGGCCAACAGTTCCGGTGAGACCCCTAGCTTCCGCAACGGCCCGCTCGCGCGAGAGACCGAGTGATACATGAGCACCGGGAGCAGTTTCATGGCGTCACCTTCGGCAGGGCTTGTACTGCCGCCAGCTTGCCGCGCAAGTAGCCAGCAGCGGTGATTACGAAACCGCCGATGATTGCGCTGGCCCGTAGAAAGCCTGTGTGGTCGCCGCGAACGCCATCCGACAGACCGCGTAAGACGCCGGGCGGGAGCACACGGAGCGTGTAAGTCCACTCGGAGGAGAGTCCCTCCTGCGTGCCAACCTTCTCGGTCACGAGCGCCTTCGACAACCCCTCCGCCCAGCAGCGCGAGCGGAAGTAGGCCCAACGCTGACGCTCAACGGGGACCGCGTGCTCGACACGGGCGGCGGGCACATGCAGCAGAATCCCACCCGGATATGCCTGCTGGGCACGAATTGACAGCTCAGTCTCCTCGCAACCGAGCGGTGTGGATCCGACGCGTCCGATGTCGCTCTTGAACCCCTCGATCTGGGCGAACACGGCTCTGCGAAACGACATGTTTGCGCCGATCGGGTTGCGTATCTGAGCGCGTTGCGTAGGTAGGCCCCGGTAGCTACAGCCGACGGTCCAGTAGAACTCTTCGGGCAGCCATCGTGGATCGGCGCCGGCCTCCCACCGCGGCCTTGCCACTCCGCCGGCGCCGACTACATCGGGGTCGTCATACGCGCTAGCCAGCTCCTCCAGCCATGTGTCGTCGGCGATGGCGTCGTCGTCTAGGAAGGCGATGATCTCGCCGTGCGCCGCCATCACTCCGGTGTTGCGCGCCCCCGACAGGCCGGGCTTACCGGAGCTTGCCATCACATGAACGTTTCCAAGCGCTGCGCTTGCACGCTCCAAAAGCTCGGAGTCGTGATCGATCACGACGATCGTCTCAATTGCCTGTCTGGTCTGGCGGCCGACAGATGCAACTGCACTCAACAGTGCCTCCCAGCGATGCTGAGTATAAGTGCATATAATGACGCTCACAGGGAGAGGCGTAATTGCGTGTTCGACTGTGGATTGGTCGCTGAGCTGCGGTCAACACGATTCACCAGTCCTTCTGGCTTCGAACTACGGCCGCCCGACCGACGCATCGAGACTCGCTCATACGAGTTGGACGAGGATACGACAGGAATGACTGTGAAGCGTCGGACGATCTGGCTGGCGGAGCTGGATCGGGCGCGCCCAGCTACCGCCTGTCGTACTAGCGCCGTGAGTGCGTTTCAAGCCAGCTCAGCCGAGGCAACCTCGCGGCCGGTCAAGTCTTCGTCGTTTGGATGGAGAATCGTCTTGCTTGGGTGAACAACGCTCACCGTCTGAGGCTTCTTGCGAGCTCGCTCGTGCACGATCGTGCGCAGCACGCGCCCGCCGTCGCGAAACGTGCGCAGGTTGCTCTGCCCGTAGATGCGATCGCTCTCGAAGCTCGGCACCTCGCGGATGTCGAGCCCGGCGCGCGCGACGCGGATGTTGATGAGCGTCTCCACCTCAAAGCCGGTGCAGTCGACCTTCATCGCGCCAAGACAGTGCCGCCAGAAGGCGTTGTAGCCGTAGCAGAGGTCGGAATAGGAGGTTCCGAAGAGAATGTTCACGAGCCCGTTCAGCGCGCGATTGCCGGTGCGTCGCAACGGTGTTATGTCAGAGCTGCCGCCGCCCTCGCGAAAGCGCGAGCCCTTGGCGAAGTCGGCTCCGGCCACCAGCGTCTCGACAAATGCGGGAATCTCAGCTCGGGTCGGCTGAGCCATCCGCGTCAAGCATCACGAGGATGTCGCCTGTGGCGGCCTCGAAGCCGCAACGCAGCGCGTCTCCCTTGCCGCGGTTCTGCTGCAGCACGATCTTGGCGTCCGGGCGCAGCAGACGTACGACATCGAGCGTGTCATCAGTCGAGAAGCCGTCCACGACGATCACCTCGTGCAGGTCGCGAGGCAGCTTCGCAAACACGTGCGGCAGGTTCTGGCCCTCGTTGAGCGTGGGAATGATCACGCTCACCTGCGGCCATGTCGCCAGCTCACCGCCCTTGCCCGAGCGACGCTCGGCGTCGATGATCGGCGTCCTTGCATGGGGCTGAGGCTCGGGAGCTTCGCTCGCGACCTGTTCGCCTACGTGCTCTGAATGTGCCCTCGCGGCAAGCCCGCTACCCGCCAGCCTCGACTCGTCCAAACCGCTCATCGCCTGATGTCCTTTTGTCGCTTCCATGCAACCCACCCCCGACCCCGATATGTGTGCCTTACAAACGCGCGACTCGTCGGCTCTCTTTTGCAAGCCAAGGCTTTGCGAGGAATAGTCACTCCCGCTGGGAGAAAACTTTCCAAGAAGCTCGCTTGCCGGCCACCACCCGCTGGCCGACCCCACCGTGCCTACCGGGCGTGCTTGAGCCGGACCCTAGCAGACTGGACGAATATTGGAAGGAGTCTTTTCACATTTTAAACCTGGTTCAAAAGGATGGGATTTTGGTTCAGGGGAATGAGATAACGGCTTGGCCACTTGGCCAAAATTTCAACTGACGGAAACTTAGATTCCCACTAACGGAATATCAAGGCTGGGCGGGGAGGGGCTGGCTGCGGCTGTCGTGGCCTCGAGATGCGCTTGAAGTCACGCGTGCACTGACCCAGAACAGCAGCGCGATCCCAATCGGGCAGGCAAGCCACGGGATAGAATTGGGGTGCTTCAGCGGGTACAGCCAGTACTCGTCACCGCCGGCCGCGTCGAACAGCAGGTGAGAGACGAAGATCGCCAACACCGACCAGCTCGAGTTGCCTGCTGCGGCTAATGAGATAGACCAGCAGCGTAAGCGCAAACGCGAACAGCAGGCTGTGAGTGTCGGGCCGGTGGCCCAGGGTCTCGAGTGCGTGCGGGCGAAAGCTGCCGGCGGCCACGACGTGATCGAGATCGACTGCGGGGCCACCGAGGAAGGCGAGGACGCCGAAGAGAAGACGTTTGTCGCTGCGCCACACGATTGGAAAAACCACAAACAGGCTGATCGCGCCGTGAATAAAGAACGCCCCCACGGCCGAGAGCGTCGGGTGCTGAGGGGAGGTGAGGAACGGCCAGCCGCGGTAAGGGTGCATCGCCCGGCAGGTTAGTGCTCAGCGTCGAGCCGCTTGTCGGCGCGCGGACCATCGAGCGTTTACGCAAGAATGATTGTGCGTTTACGCAGGCAGAACTGTGCGTTTACGCATGCTAGATTGTGCGATTACGCAGTCCGGTCTCGACGTTTCAATGCTCGCTTGGCTCATGACGACCATTCATCCGCGCCATATACGCCCTTTGCTGCTCGAAGCGCTCGCCGACACCCGAGTGGTATTTGTTGCGGGCGCGCGTCAGGTTGGCAAGACGACATTGACGCGCCAGATCGCCGCTGGGGAGCATCCAATGGGGGTCCTCAGCCTCGACGAGGCGGCGACCCGCGATGCCGCGCTGCGCGACCCAGCCGGCTTTCTCGCGGCATTCTCGGAACCTGTGCTGATCGATGAGATTCAGCACGCGCCGGATCTACTTTTGGAGATCAAGCGCGCAGTCGACGCGGATACTCGACCAGGCCGGTTTCTTCTGACTGGCTCTGCCAACATCCTCGCCTCTACGAGGGTCAAGGATGCGCTTACAGGTCGCATCGAGACATTGAATCTCTGGCCGCTTGCGCAGAGCGAGATCCGCGCAGGCAAGGTCAACCTCGTCGACGCCCTTTTTGCTGGAGCTCCACCTCAACTTGGCGGCTGCACGGTCGGTCGCGATGCTTTTGCCCCGATGGTCACTGCCGGGGGCTACCCGGAAGCTCTCCGGCGTGCCGGGAACCGGCGCGAGCGCTGGTTTGAGAGTTATGTCGATACCACGCTCGACAGCGACCTGCGAGACATCTCGGATGCGATCAAGGTGGAGGAGATGCCGAGGTTGCTGCGCCTGATCGCTACTCAGGCCGCAAATCTCCTGTCGTATCGGAACCTCGCTTCACGCCTTGAGTTGAGCGCCGTAACCGTGAAGGCCTACGTTGGTCTCTTGGAGCAGCTATTTCTCGTGAGGAGACTTCAGGCATGGCGCCCCGGACTTGGCGCGCGTGAGACGAGCACTCCCAAGGTGTATGTCGTGGACTCGGGGCTGCTCGCTAGTTTGCTCGGCGCTGACGAGGCTCGCGTTGCTATCGACGACCAAGTGACCGGCAAGATCCTCGAGAACTTCGTGGCGATGGAGGTTGTGAAGTACCTCGGATGGTCCACAAACCGCGTGCGCCTCTATCACTACCAACGCGACCGTGAAGACGTGGACCTGATCCTCGAGCGAGCCGACGGCCAGATCGTCGCCATCGAGGTGAAGGCGCGCGCGACGATCACCGGTCACGACTACAGGTGGCTGCTCAAGCTCCGCGAGCGTTGCGGCTCCAGGTTCGTCGGGGGGGCGGTGATTCACCCTCGCGAACAGACAATCCCGCTAGGGGATCGTCTTTGGGCGTTGCCTATAGCTGCTCTATGGGCATGACCGCTAGGCAGCTGTGCCACGTTACCCCTCAAGCGAGTGCTGAAGTGCCTCCAACACGCGCACCACACGCAGACCGCTGTGTCCATCCGAGCGCGGTGTTCTACCTTCGCGGATGCAATCGATGAAATGCCGGCACTCAAGGCGCAAGGGCTCGGCGTTGGCCAGGCGCGGGGAGAAGGACTCGCCGGCGCGGGTTATGTACTCGCCCCACGAGTCCGCGTCCTCGTCAAAGCCCTTGTCGTAGACGGTCAGCTTGCCCTCTGTTCGCATGTCATCGAAGGTCGCCATGCGCTTTGAACCGACGACGGTGATGCGCCGCTCCTTGTGCGGGTCGAGCCAGGATAGGTGCAGGTGCGCGATCTGCCCTGAGGGAAAGCGCAGATAGCAGAAGACGACGTCCTGGACGCCGCCGCGCACATATGACTCGCCATGCGCCGAGCACTCGATCGGCTCCTCGCCGATCAGGTGCAAGACGACCGAGACGTCGTGTGCGCCGAGGCTCCACAGCGCGTTCTCCTCGGCGCGCAGCTTGCCGAGGTTGACGCGGTTGCCGTACACGTAATAGAGCGAGCCCAACTCGTCCGCGTCGAGCAGCTCCTTTAGGCGAGTGACGGCAGGGTGGTACTCGAGCAGGTGGCCCACCATCAGGATGCGTCCAGCCTTCTCGGCGGCGTCGACCGCGCAGCTGCGCGTCGGCGACGGTCGTGGCCAGCGGCTTCTCGACAAAGCAGTGCTTACCTGCCTCGAGCACGCGCGCGGCCAGCTCTGCGTGGGTGGGCACGGGCGTGGCCAGCACGACCGCGTCGAGCTCCGGGTCGGCTAGCAGCTGATCGATCGTGTCACTGGTGCGTACCCCCGGGAAGGCGTCAGCCAGCTTTGCACGGATGTGCTCTGCGCCGTCGCAAAGCCAGGCAAGTTCGCAGCCGTCGATCGCGGCGAAGTTACGCGCCAGGTTGGGCCCCCAATAGCCAAGCCCGACGACGCCGACGCGGATGGGCGTGCCCGCGTCGCTCACGACTGTTGTCCCGTGGCAGAGCGCTCCTGCTCATCCGAGCTAGAGGTGAGCGCTCCAATCGCGGCCACACAACGCTCGGCGGCTTTACCGTCGCCATACAGCTGGGGATGTGTTTGGGGAATGGGTCGTGCCAGGGCCGAGAGAACACGCTCTATGTCGAGATCGACAAGCGTGTTCCAACCGCTCTGGACGGTCTCCACCCACTCGGTGGTGGACCTCAGCGTGATACAGGGCACCCCGGCAAGGTACGCCTCCTTCTGGACGCCACCGGAGTCGGTCAACACCGCGCGCGCATTCTGGACCAGCGCGCTGAAGCGCACATAGCCGAGCGGCTCGTAGAGAGTCACGCTGTCGAGCGCCTGCAGCCGCTCAAGCAGTCCCGTTTCGCGTAGGCGCGCACGTGTACGTGGGTGCACCGGGAAAATCACGCGTCCGGGCAGTGCGGCCACGACATCCACGAACATCTGAAGGCGTCGTGGATCATCGACATTTCCAGCACGGTGGGCCGTCAGCACCAGGTACTCGCCGGCCTCGATGTCAAAACCGGCGAGAGCTTCGTTGTTCGCTCCAGCCGCGGTGCGCCACTTGAACGCAACATCGATCATCACATCCCCTACAACCTCGATCTTCCCGTACGCTGACTCTCTCCTGAGGTTCTCCGCCGCCGTCTCAGACGCGCACAGCAACAACTCGCTCATGTGGTCGGTGAGGACGCGGTTGAGCTCCTCGGGCATAGTGCGGTCGAACGAGCGCATGCCCGCCTCGACATGCACCACCGGCACGCCGCGCTGGGCGCCTGCCAGCGCACCCGCAAGTGTCGAGTTGGTGTCGCCGTAGACAAGCACTGCATCGGGCTCGACCTCGGCCAGTAGTGGCTCCAGCGCCGCCAGCATGCGCGCGGTCTGCGAGGTGTTCGAGCCGCCGCCGATCCCAAGTTCTTGCTCGGGAGCCTGCAGCCCGAGCTCTGAGAAGAAAACGCTCGAGAGCGAGTCATCGTAGTGCTGACCCGTGTGCACGAGGATCTCCTCGTGCACGGCGCGAAGTGGCCCTGAGACGGCGGCTGCCTTGATGAACTGCGGTCGGTTGCCTACGACTGTGAGGACGCGCACGAGTGCAAGCCTACGCGTCCGGCAGATGCGGTGTCCGTGTGTCGCCTATCGGGTTGCTGCTCGCCAAGTGCGCCGGTATCAGGCCGCGGCGCCGACGACCGAAGTGGACCAGTCGATCACAGACGTCGGCTTGACCACATGGCGGGAGAGCCCGAGCTCCTTCGGCTCCAGACCGAGCGCAAGCCCGACAAGCTGGGGAAGGTGCAGAACCGGCATGTTCAGCTCGCGCCCAACGACTTTCTCGGCGAGCGGCTGCTGCATGTCGAGGTTCAAGTGGCACAGCGGGCAGGGAGTCACAAGACAGTCGGCGTCGGCGTCGACCGCGTCGCCAAGGTGGCGCCCGGCCTGCTTGAGCGAGGCCTCCTTGTTCATCGTGATGATCGGAAAGCCGCAGCACTTACGCATCCCGGCGTACTCGATCACGGTGCCGCCAAGTGCCTCGATCAATTGCTCCAGGTAGTGGTCGCGAGGATGCTCTGAGTCGATGCCCAAACGGTCGCGCGGCCGCACGATGTAGCAGCCATAGAACGGCCCCACTTTGAGGTTGGTCAGCGGACGCTTGACAAGCGATTTCAGCTTGTCGAGACCGATCTCCTCGACCAGCAGCCAAAGGAAGTTCTTGTTCGTAAGGCCCTTCTCGTAGGTCAGCCCCTCGTCGGAGAGCGTGGAGTTGACTTGCCCCCTGTACTCGGCGCTCGAGTCCAGGCGCTCCTGGCACTCGCCCTGGGCACCTTGGCAGGTGGAGCAGATGTTCATCATCAGCTCTGCCCCTTGAACTTGCTGCGCGAGCGCGAAGGTGCGCGCGTTGAGCGTGTCCGCGAGCTCCTGGTTGTGCTCGGCGATCACGCCGGCTCCGCAGCAGCTGGCGCGGTCCAGCTCCACCAGCTCGATGTCCAGCAGCGGGGCAACCTTTGCCATCGAGCCGTGCAGCTCGGGAGTGAAGCCCCTGCTCACGCAGCCGGGCCAGTAGGCGACCTTCATGTGATGCTCCCTTCGGGTGCTGGGCCTGTGCAGAGCTTGAGGGTCATGCGCTTGCCTGGGGTGCGGCCGACGCCCTCGCTCGCGCCGACGCCCACCGGCGTCTGCTCGGCGTCTTCGTCAACGCCTGAGATGTACAGGTTCAGCTCGTAGCGCTCGGGCTTGCCCTCGACCTTCTCGTAGATCCGCTTGACCGCGCTCAGGTCCTGCTTAGGGATCTTGTGGCCAAAGATCGCCAAAATCGGACTTACTCGCTTGCGCGCGAGGCCGGCAATAGCGACCTGAATCGAGCTCAGCAGCTCCTTCGCGGCAGCCGGATGGAACTTGCCAAACCACGAATTCCCGCCGTATGAGCGGGAGAGCAGTTCAGGCTCGTGCAGTAGCCCAAAGTCCTTGATCAGCGTCACGAAAGCTTCCTCGTGGCGGTGACCGTTGTTCTGGTCGTTGATGTGCTGGTCGGCGCCGGCGATGCGCCGCAGCCGCATAATCTGCCCCATCGGATTGACGTCCTTGGGACAGGCCTCGACGCACTTGAAGCAGTGTGTGCAGTCATAGAGACCCTGTGGGTCTTCGCTCAGGTCAAGCAGCCGCTCACGCTGTTCTTCGTCGCGGGGATCGCCGACGAAACGGTAGGCCTTGGCAAGCGCGGCAGGTCCGATGAAGCCAGGATCGACCTCCATCGCCAAGCAGTCTGAGACGCAGGCACCGCACTGGATGCAGGCCATCGTCTGGGTGATGTCAACCATCGACTCGCGGGCCACGATGTGCTCGCGCTCGGGCTGAGGCCCCTCGTTGATCAGCCACGGAGTCACGCGCTGCACCTTCTTCCAGTGCACCGCGTCCATGTCGACGATCATGTCCTTGATCACGGGCATGTTGCCCATCGGCTCGACCTCGATCACGCCGTCCTTGCTGGATGCGCGCGCATGGTCGAGATGGGTGTGGCAGGCAAGTCCGGGTTCGCCGTTGATACGCACGCCGCAAGAGCCGCAGATCGCAGCACGGCAGGAGCAGCGGATGCCGATCGACCCGTCGAACTTCGCCTTGGCCTGCAGAATGCCCTCGAGCACCGAGCGGTGGGGCTCCAGCTCGATCGTGTGCTCATCCCAGTAGGGAGCCTCACCAGACTCGGGGTCATAGCGGCGCATCCTCAGCGTGAACTGCTCCGGCGGCTTATGGGTTTCGGCCATCAGGCACGCTCCTTCTCGGTCGGATGCAGATTCAAGGCGCTGGCGGCAGGCGTTGACATCAGTATTTACGCTCCTCCGGCTCCCATTGGGTCATGGTCACAGGCGAATAGCTCACCTGTGCGCCATCGCCGTTCAGGCTGATGTCGATGTGCTTGAGCCACTCCTCGTCGTTGCGCTCGGGGAAGTCGGTGCGGAACTGCGCCCCGCGCGACTCTTTGCGCTCGATCGCCGCAACAACAGTCGCCTCGGCACAATCGAGCATGTAGCCAAGCTCGATCGCCCCCAACACGTCCTGGTTAAAGACGGTGCCTTTGTCATCGATATAGGCGTCCTTTGACTCTGCCTGCAGGCGCTTGACGATCTCATGCGCCTTGTCCAGCCCTTCTTGGTCGCGGTACACCGCGACGTACTGGTTCATCGTCTCGCCGAGCTCGCGCTTGATCTCAGACACGCGCCGGCCGCTGCGCGGCCGCGCGATGATCGCGTCGATCATGGCCACGTCCTCGCGCAGTTGAGCGTCGGTGGCATCAGGCAGAGCCATGCTTGCCGCTCGCGTCGCGGCATGTTCGCCCGCGCGCCGGCCGAAGATAAGGGTGTCAAGCAGCGAGTTGGCGCCGAGGCGGTTGCCGCCGTGCACCGACACGCAGGCAACCTCGCCGGCGGCGTACAGGCCTTCGATCGAGGTGGCGCCGTTTACGTCGGTCTTAACGCCGCCCATGATGTAGTGCTGGCCGGGGCGAATCATGATCGGCTCGCGGGTGATATCGACACCGGCGAAATCCTTGCCGATGTTGACGATCTCGCGCAACGCCTCCAATGTCCGCTTGCGCGGCACCTTCGTGATGTCCAGGTAGATCCCGTCTTTGTTGGCGCCGACGCCGCGCCCCTCAAGGATCTCGGTCTGCTCGGCGCGAGATACGACATCGCGAGAAGCAAGCTCCATCTTGTTGGGCGCGTACTTCTCCATGAAGCGCTCGCCCTCGGAGTTCAGCAGCACAGCACCCTCGCCACGCGCCCCCTCGGTGATGAGCAAGCCATTCTCGACAAGCGTGGTTGGGTGGTACTGAACCATCTCCATGTCCATCAGCGGAGCCCCGATGCGATAGGCCTGGGCGATCCCGTCGCCGGTCACGATCAGCGCGTTGGTTGTCGGCGAGTACACCTGGCCGGCGCCGCCGCAGGCCAGGATCACGTTCTTGGCCTGCAGGGTCTCCATGCGCCCTGAGCGCACATCGCGCGCCACAACTCCGCAGCAGCGCCCGCTCTCGTCCTGCAGCAGCGAGGTCACGAACCACTCCTCGTAGCGGTCCACCTGTTCGTGGTGCTTCATCAGCTGCTCGTAGAGCACGTGCAGGATCGCCTGGCCGGTGATGTCGGCCACGTAGGCGGTGCGCTTCATCGAAGCGCCGCCGAAGGCCCGCAGGTCCAATTCGCCGTCGTCGTTGCGGTGGAAGGTCACACCGATGTGCTCCAGGTGCATCACCTCTTGCGGTGCCTCCGAGCACATGATTTCGATCGCGTCCTGGTCGCCAAGGAAATCGGAGCCCTTGACGGTGTCATACGCGTGCGAACGCCAATCGTCAGCGACGTTGATCGCTGCGTTGATGCCGCCGGCGGCCGCCACCGAGTGGGAGCGCACCGGATGGACCTTGCTGAGAATTGCAACGCTTGAGCCGGCCTCTGCGGCGGCGAGCGCGGCACGCTGGCCCGCGAGACCTGCGCCGATGATCAATACGTCATGTGCTGGCATGGATTCCTGGGGGCTCGAAGGAGAGGGGCGGTATCTGCGGCCTGGACTCTATAACGCGGGACCGGACGGGGATCGCCACATGCGTCACAGAAGCCGTCGCGCTTGGGGTGTCGCATGTTCTGAAATGGCGATGCCCCGCACGCGCGCGCGGGGCATCGCGCTTTTATGAACCCCCGCCGGCAAGCCCGCCGGCGGGATTGAGCGCTTGGCGGATCTGGGCGACAGTGACGGTGCCACGCAGGATGCCGTCGGCGTCCACGGCGACCATCCCGCCGAGCCGGCCGAGGCCCTCGCTGCGCAGCAGCGACTCCAGCGGCTCGTGCTCGTCGATGCGCACCTGCAGGTCCTGCTCGAGCACGTCACCGATCTCAAGCGCCGGTCGACCGGCCGCGATCTCCGCGTCGACTCGCTCGGAGCGCACCACGCCGAGGAAGTGACGGGCATGGTCCACGACCGCAAACCAGGGGCTGCGGTAGCGGGCAAAGAACTGCTCCTGGGCGTCCAACAGCTTCAGCTCGGCCGGGATCGTGGTCGGCTCGCGATCCATGATGTCCTTCACGCGCACGCTCTGGATGCGCTGGCCCATAGCTCCCTGCATCACCGCACCACCGGATGCCTGGTAGAGGATCAGGCCGAGCACAAGCGTGAACAGGCCAAAGCTTTCACCCTCGAGCAGGAGCAGCAATCCCACGAGACCGAGGACCATGGCAAAGCCCTGACCGGCGCGGCCGGTGATGCGGGTGCCGCGATGGCGGTCACCGGTGCGCCACCAGATGATGGCGCGCGCGATGCGCCCCCCGTCGAGTGGAAAGGCCGGCACCAGATTGAACACCAAGAGTGCCGCGTTGATGAAGACAAGCCAGGCCAAGAGCGCAACTGCCGGAGTGATCGTGAAGCCTTCTTCCAGCAGCAGGGCCCCGAAGAAGTGCCCGCCCGGGGCGAGCGCGAGTGTCGCCACCGCGCAGATGAGCAGCGCCAGCAGCGTTCCGGCGGGGCCGGCGGCGGAGATCTTCGAATTCCTCACCTGGCGTCTCCGGTTCGCGCGCGGGACGCGCCATGCCACCGAAGAACCAGAGGTCAATGCCGAGGATCGGGATGCCCAGGCGCCGGGATACGAGCGCGTGCCCCAGCTCGTGCAGGATCAGCGAGGCGAAGTAGCCAAGGGCGCCGACGACGGCCACCACATAGGCCGTGCTGCTCGATCCGCCCAGTATGTCGTGAAAATACTGGGACAAGTAGAGGATCAGGAAGAAGAGGACAAAGAACCAGCTGATGCTGACGCCCACCCTGATGCCGAAGATGCGCGCCACTTGAATGTTGCCGGGCATACGCCGCGGTGCTCTTGTGGCCATAACTTGATCTTAGGCTGTGGCGCTGACCGTCTCGCCGCAACGACCTCGCAGCAGGCTGCCGGAGACTTAGTCTCCCAGGATCGTCGCGAGCTGGCGCGCAGCCAGAACGTCAGGGATGGTGCGCGCCAACCTGTCGCGCACCATAGCTGTGAGGGGGTTGGAAGCTTGTGCGATTCGGCCAATCGCTCGCGAGCGTGCGACGACACGCTCGGCGCGGCGCTTGCGCTCCCTCACGTAACCAGCTAGCGCAACTGGAAGGTCCCTGGACTCCACGTGGCGAGCGAGCGCTGCGACATCCTCGAGCGCCTGCGCGGCACCCTGCCCCAAGTTGGGTGTCATTGCATGCGCTGCATCGCCGACTAGCACGATTTGCTCGTGATGCCAGCGTGGCAAGCGCGGGAGATCCATGATCGGCAGATAGGAGCTTTCATTATCCTGGGCGCTCGCGAGCACCTTGCTGATCGGTTCATGCCAATCGGCAAACTCGCTCGGCAGATCTGTGCGGCCGACGTCTTCGGCGACTACCGCGAACCAATAGGTGCGATCCCGCGCGAGTGGTACGAGCCCAAAGCGCTTACCTCTCCCAATCGTCTCTGACGCACCATTTGGCGTCCAGGTACCGGTCTTTGCGACCCCGCGCCAAGCACCGTATCCGGCGGATCGGGGCGCGATGTGGGGTGCGACTAGAGCACGTGAGACTGAGCCGATCCCGTCAGCTCCTACGATCAGCTCGGCCTCGAGCGCTGAATCCCCGGCCCATAGCCGGCCGTCTTTGGCGGTTACCGGTGTCGAGAACTCGATATCCCCGCTGAAGCTCTCTCGCAGTGCCGACAAAAACTCTGCACGATGCACACTTATAAGTGGGCCGAATCGCTGCTCAATCAGGCGCAGAGGCACTTTGGCTATGGCACTTCCATCTGGTGCTAGCGTCGCTGCTTCCCGCAGGGTCAGCGCGCACGCACTTGCTGCCTCCTCCAGGCCAAGTGAACTAAGCGCTCGCGTCGCGTTCGGCCAGAGTGTCAGTCCGGCACCCTCGGCCGGCAGAGTGGCATCCCTCTCAATGACACGAACGTCGTAGCCAAGCCCCTCCAGTGCGTGCGCGGTGGCCAGACCAGCGATCCCTGCTCCGATAACGATTGCGCGGTCGGACATCTCGACGGAGGCAGACTACCAGGGACGCGTGGTACACAATCGGCAAGCTGGTCTATCCAATCTGTACGCGGCTGCGCTCGATAATCGACTCGAAATCGCTGCCGGTCGGTAGCGTCCCGTACTCGAGCCCGCCGTCGCCGCCAAGGCGCGAGGCGCAGAAGGTGTCCGCCACAGCCGCTGCGCCATGGCGCACGAGCAGTGAGCCCTGCAAGGCCAGCGCCATGCCTTCGACCACGCGACGTGCGCGCGTCTCGAGCGTCATCGGGTCTGAGAACTGGCGCTCGAGCTTCTTGACGTGCTCGTCCAGACGCGGGTCTGCCCCCTCGGCCTGCTTGACCTCGTGCATAAACACCTCCAAAGTGCGCGGCGTGCGCACGAGCGCGCGCAGCACGTCGAGGCTCATCACGTTGCCGGAGCCCTCCCAGATCGAGGCAAGCGGCGCCTCGCGGTACAGGCGCGGCATACCCGACTCCTCGACGTAACCGTTGCCACCGAGGCACTCCAGGGACTCGAAAGCGTGGTTTGGGGCGCGCTTGCAGGCCCAATACTTGCCGACGGCCGTGGCCAGGCGCTTGAACAGGTGCGCATCATTCAGCTCGCTATCGCCCTGAGCCGGTCCCTCGGCACCGGCTTCGTCGTAGGCTCGCGCCAGGCGCATCGCCAGCGCCGTGGCGGCCTCGGACTCGACGCAAAGGTCGGCAAGCACGTTGCGCATCAGCGGTTGGTCGATCAGCAACTTGCCGAAGGTCGAGCGGTAAGCGGCATGGTGGGTGGCCTGCACGACCCCAGCGCGCATACCGGCTGCGGCGCCGATCACACAATCCAGCCGCGTGTGGCCGACCATCTCGATGATCGTCGGCACGCCGCGCCCAGGCTCCCCCACCATACGTGCCCATGCGCCATGAAATTCGACCTCGCTGGAAGCGTTGGAGTGGTTGCCGAGCTTGTCCTTCAAGCGCTGGATGTGAAAAGCGTTGCGTGTGCCGTCTGGCAGGACGCGCGGCATCAGAAAACAGGAAAGACCGTCGTCGGTCTGAGCCAAGACCAGAAACAGGTCGGACATCGGCGCCGAGCAGAACCACTTGTGCCCGGTGATCTCATACTCGGCCCCCGCGCCGCCACCATTGATCGGCCGGGCGAGCGTTGTGTTGGCTTTCACGTCCGAGCCGCCCTGCTTCTCGGTCATCGCCATGCCCGCGATCGCCGAGCCCTTCTCGCTCGCCGGGATCAAGCGCGGGTCATAGGTGTTCGCCGTAACGAGCGGCCCCCACTCGGCCAGCAACTCCGGTTGCGTGCGCAGCGCCGGCAGCACCGCGAAGGTCATCGTGATCGGGCAGGCAAAACCCGCCTCGGCCTGCATCGCGGTCATGTACAGCGCGGCGCGTGCGGCGTGCGGCGCTGGTTCCGTGCTGGTCCAGGGCAGCGAGTGCAGTTCGTGCTCGACGCCCATCTTCATCAGTTGATGCCAGGCGGGATGAAACTCGACCTCGTCGATGCGGTTGCCGTAGCGGTCGTGAGTCTTCAGCACCGGCTTGTTCTCGTTGGCCAGGCGCCCCCACAGCTGTTGCGGCTCACCGCCGACGAGCTTGCCCAGCTCCGAAGCCCGTGACAGTGCCCAAGAGGCTCCCTCGCGCTTGGTGGCCTCCACGAGCGGGAGGTTGCTGGAGAAGACATCTACGCCCTCCAGCGGGGGAACCTGGTTGGCAACGGTGTGAGTTTGCCACTGCCCCGTGTGTGCTTGGTTGCCTACGGCCGCCATCGGCTAGAGGTTACCCCTTGCGAGAGCGCGGCAGGCAGTGTTGGGCGCCATCGGTTAAGGGGCTGTCCACTTGAGGCAAAGCGGGCAGATGTTCGTTTTGGGAGATGCCCCCGCGCGCGCGGGGGCATCAGCTCAACCTGGGACCTCCAGCCGTCGCGCGATAGCATCGCCCGCCGGGGCAGTGGGATCCCGCCCGTCAGCTAAAACCGAGGACCGACACATGGCCAAGATCAAGGTGCAAAACCCCGTCGTCGAGCTCGACGGCGACGAGATGACACGAATCATCTGGTCTTTCATCAAGGAGCAGCTGATCCTGCCCTACCTGGATATCGACCTGAAGTACTACGACCTCTCGATCGAGAGCCGTGACGCCACCGAGGACGCGATCACAGTCGAGGCGGCCAACGCGATCAAGCACTACGGGGTCGGGGTGAAGTGCGCGACGATCACCCCCGACGAGGCACGCGTGCAGGAGTTCGGCCTCAAGGAGATGTACCGCTCGCCCAACGGCACTGTGCGCAACATCCTCGGCGGGGTCATCTTCCGTGAGCCGATCGTGATCTCCAACATTCCCCGCCTGGTGCCAGGCTGGACCAAGCCGATCGTGATCGGCCGTCACGCTTTTGGCGACCAGTACCGCGCCACCGACATGGTTGTGCCGGGCGCGGGCAAGCTGATGCTCACCTTTACACCGGCCGACGGCAGCGAGCCGATCGAGCTGGACGTGTATGACTTCCCTGATGGAGGCATCGCGATGGCGATGTACAACCTCGATGAGTCGATCCGGGACTTCGCGCGTGCCTCACTGCGCTACGGGCTCGATCGCGGCTATCCCGTTTATCTGTCGACCAAGAACACGATCCTCAAGCGCTATGACGGACGCTTCAAGGACATTTTCGCCGAGGTGTACGCGGATGACTTCAAGAGCGACTTCGAGGCAGCCGGCATCACCTATGAACACCGCTTGATCGATGACATGGTGGCCGCTTCGCTGAAGTGGGAAGGCGGCTATGTGTGGGCTTGCAAGAACTACGACGGCGACGTGCAGTCGGACACGGTTGCCCAAGGCTTCGGCTCGCTTGGCTTGATGACGAGCGTGCTGATGAGTGCTGACGGGAAGACTGTGGAGGCGGAGGCCGCGCACGGCACTGTCACCCGCCACTACCGCATGCATCAACAGGGCAAGCCCACCTCTACCAATCCGATCGCCTCCATCTTTGCGTGGACACGTGGGCTCGCCGCGCGCGGGCGCATGGACGACACGCCTGAGGTGAGCAAGTTCGCGGACACGCTCGAGCGCGTCTGTGTGCAGACGGTGGAAGCAGGCAACATGACCAAGGACCTCGCCCTCCTGGTCGGTCCCAAGCAGGAGTGGCAGACCACCCAGGAGTTCCTCGCATCGATCGACGAAAACCTCGAGCGCGCGATGGCATGATCGATATGCGCGGCCGCTCGAGAGCGTGTCTTCGAAGAGATCGCCCGGATGGGAAACACGTCCTTATGAGCCCGATCGAGTCTTTGCGCACTA
This sequence comes from uncultured Solirubrobacterales bacterium, assembly GCA_963743555.1. Taxonomy (GTDB): domain Bacteria; phylum Actinomycetota; class Thermoleophilia; order Solirubrobacterales; family Solirubrobacteraceae; genus Palsa-744. The sequence continues at coordinate 68,887 of CAVUQG010000006.1, read as the reverse complement.
TTTTGAAAATCGACCCCCAATCAGGAGCTGAGAATCCGTGAGCAATCCCGTACGAGTCACCGTCACAGGCGCGGCCGGCCAGATCGGCTACAGCCTCGTATTTCGCATCGCAAGTGGGCAGCTATTGGGCCCCGATCAGCCGGTCGATCTGCGGCTGCAGGAGATTCCCCCGGCGATGGGGGCGCTCGAGGGCGTGGCGATGGAGTTCGTCGACTGTGCCTTTCCGCTGCTGGCCAACCTCGACCTGCACGACAATCCGCAGGAAGCGTTCGACGGTGTCAACATCGCGCTGCTCGTCGGCTCGCGTCCGCGCACAAAGGGCATGGAGCGTGCCGAGTTGCTGAGCGAGAACGGCAAGATCTTCACCGGACAGGGCAAAGCGCTGAACGAGCATGCCGCCGACGACTTGAAGGTGCTCGTCGTGGGCAATCCCGCCAACACCAACTGTCTGATCGCGATGAACAATGCGCAGGACATCCCGCGCGAGCGCTTCACCGCGATGTTGCGCCTGGATCACAATCGCGCGGTGGCTCAGCTCGCCAACAAGGTGGCGGCGCAGGTCAGCGATGTGAGCAAGATGGGTGTGTGGGGCAACCACTCTCCCACCATGTACCCCGACTTGTTTCACGCGGAGATCAAGGGCGAGCAGGCGGCGAAGGTCGTCGACGACCAGGCTTGGATCGAAAACGACTTCCTGCCCAATGTCGGCAAGCGCGGCGCGGCGATCATCGAGGCGCGCGGGGCCTCCAGTGCCGCATCGGCTGCCAACGCCGCGATCGATCACATGCGCGATTGGGTGAGTGGCAGCAGCGACTGGGTATCGATGGGCGTCCCCTCCGACGGCTCCTACGGTGTGCCCGAGGGCCTCATCAGTGGCTTCCCGTGCACCTGCTCGAATGGAGAGTGGTCGATTGTGCAGGGCCTCGACATCGACGACTTCTCCCGCTCGAAGATCGATGCTTCGGTAGCGGAGCTGACAGGAGAGCGCGACACGGTCTCGAGCCAAGGGCTTATTTAGGCCGAGTCCGGTATGAGAAGGACGACTCATCCAAGGCGTCGATCACTTCGCGTAGCTAACGGTCTTAACGAAAACGGCCGGGTGTCGCAGTGCGCCCCGGCCGTTGACGTGAATCAGGCTAAATCAGCCGGCAGGATGCCAACCTCTACCCTGCTTCTTGATCTTCTTTTCCTGCTCGAGACCCGGGAGTACGCGGTACAGGTAGTTCTGCTTGATGCCCATCTTGGCGGCAAGCTCGGGGATCGTGATCCCGGGCTGCCCACTGACGAATTGCAAGGCCTGGGCGGCACGCGTGCCACTGCCCTTGCGACGGCCGGCACGGCGACGGGTCGTAGCGGCGGCCGCGGGGGCAGCTGCTGTTGTTGCCTCGGCGGCCTTGGCTGCCTTGGGCGGACGTCCACGTCGCGCGCCTGTCGTACGGCTCTTGGAGCCGCGCGGGCGACCTGGGCCGCGACGGGCCGGCGTAGCGGCTGAAGCAGCCGGAGTGCCGGCGGCCGCGCGGGGAGCTGTTCCGCCGACGCCCGCGAGGGCCGCCGCGGCGTCCTGCAGGCGGGTGTACTCGTCGATCAGCGGCTTCAGCTCAGCCAGTCGGTCGTTTATCTCTCGGCGCTTCTCGTCAAGGAAGTCAGTCACGATTGTGTCCTGTTCACTGGGGTGTGAATGCAACCCGAGGGTCGAGTTGCACGGTCTATGTTGCTTCACTTTACACAAGTTGCCCTACTACACGTGCACCAAAGCGTGCGCACTATGTGGATCTTGACGTCCAAGTCAAGGAATGTGTCAGGGGCATACAAGCGAATTATCATCGCTCGTTGCCGATTTAAGGAGTATCAGCGCTCAAGTAGTGCACGCAGACGCTCCAGTGTGCGGGTCGCCTCGCGCTCAGGCATTCCCCCGACCAGCGCACGGCTCGCGAGCGCACCGAACGGGCCGAGCGGCGGGTGGAACTCATTGCGATAGTCGAAGCGGGTGCAGCCACTGGAAAGGGCCTGCAGCTCGTATTCTGTGCGGGCGCGCGAGCGGGCCGGCCCACGACCCTCCCACACGGCACGCGTCCCCGGCTCGCACTGCACCAGTGTCCAGTGAACATCGATGCTGACTCCTCTCAGGTGGATCTGTTGATCCATGTGATAGCCAACCCGTGGAGCTCCGTCGTCGTGGTGGCGCAGCTTGCGATGAATCGTGACCCAGTCGCCGAGGCGATCAGGGTCTATGACGGTTTGCCACACCGTCGCCGGCGTGGCGGCGATCTCGATTGAGGCGCAGACGGTGCTCATCGCGAAGCCCAACCGTAGCTTGCGCGACTGTTTAAAGCCGGACGGCTCACGTGCGCGATCAGCGGGCAGCGAGCGGCTCGCGCTTTTCCCACTCGTATAGCGCGTGTTCGACGGCCGAGTCGAATGAGTGCAATTCCACATTCAAGGCCGTGGCTGCCTCCTGTCCGTTGGGTAGCAGGTCGTCGGTGAGCCCTTCCATCAGCGGCAGCACCAGCTCGGGTTGCTCGTCGGTGAGCACCGCGGCCAGGCGCGCCGCAATCGGTGTGACACTGACTCCGAGCCCGAGGCTGGGGCGCGAGAGCATCATCAGCTCGGCGATGCGCTGCACCAACTCCCCGTAGGTAAGCGTCTCGGGTCCGGCGATCTCAAGGGCCCGTCCGGCGACATACTCGCTGGAGGCACAGGCCGCAAGTATCTCGACAAGGTCGCGCTCGTCGATCGGACACGTACGAAAATGCCGCCAGGAGGGCAGTGCGATTATCGGCAGGCGCTCGATCAGACGTACGAGAAAGCGAAAGGAGCGCGAGCGTGCGCCGATCACGATTGACGCGCGCAGGGCCACCGATCCTGGTACCCCGTCGAGCAGAATGCGCTCTACCGCATAGCGGCTGGAGAGGTGAGTGGAGGCTCGCTCCTCAGGCGGGAGCGGGCCGCCGAGGTACACGAGGCGCTCCACCCCGGCAGCACGCGCGGCATCGGCGAAAGTCTGCGCCGAGGCTCGCTCGCGCGCGGAAAACGAGATCCCACTTGTCCTGCCGCCGGCGGGCTCCATCGAATGGATCAGGTAATAGGCGACCTCGACGTCGCGCATTGCCTGCACCATCCCCGCCCCTGAGAGCGTGTCGCCGATCACGAGCTCGAAATCTGCGAGCGTCGCATCGAGATCCGATTCGAGCGTCATCGACTGAAGCGCCAGCTCGACGCGTGTGCGATCGCGTGCCAGTGCGCGCACGTCGTGGCCCTGCTCGAGCAGGGCGGGCAAGAGGGCTGAGCCCGCGAAGCCGCTGATGCCGGTCAGGAGGATGCGCACTCCTTGCATGATGACGCGCTGGACGTTTTCCTCGCGGTTTGCGGGGAAGGCTTCTTCGTTGCCCTTGAGCCGATGCCCAGCTAGTGCTTTGATCGCTGCCCACCAGTCAAGCCGCGAATCAAAGGGGAGTCAGTGCCGAGGACGCAGAGCAAGCGGGCAGCCCGCAAAGTCACATGCGATGAGTGCTATTTCCGGTGCAACATGCTGTGTGCGCTGGAGCTGGCCGAGCCCTGCGCCACCTTCCGGCCAAACGAGGCGCAGCTCGCGCCTCCACAGCAGCTACGTTTCGTCTTTCGCCAGGAGCGCCGCTCGCGGGCGGCGTGGGCGTTCCCCTCGGCGCAGGAACAGGCGGCGTTGCACGCCTGATCTTTTTTGTTGTTCCAGTCGGCGCATGCGCCGACTGGCGGGCCCGCACATGTGCGGGCCCGTTCCGGGTCGTGCATGCACGACCCGGCCGGGAGGGTACATGTACCCTCCGGGACAGGGCCGCATGCGGCCCTGTCTTCCCGATCTATGGATTGGTTTTTTCTGCGTGCCGTGCGATCCAGTTCGCCCCGGGCGTGTCGCTCAGACCGTGTACCACGATCGAGCAGAACACGACCAGCGCGGCCAGGTCGAAGATGCGCTGCCCACTGGCGATGTGCTGGTCGAGCACGAGCAGCGAGAAGGTCATCGTCGCCACCCCCTTCGGCCCGAACCAGCCCATGAACAAGCGTGTCTGCCTGTCGGTGTCCGTCCCCATCAGAGCGATCCAAACCGCAAGCGGGCGGGCGATCAGGAATGTGGCGGCCACGAATACTAGGGCTATCCAACCGCTGCTTGCCAGCGCGTGCAGCGTCAATAGCGAGCCGAACACGACGAAGATGCCCAACTTGACGATCTCGACGAGGTCGTCGGCGCGCTGCTCGAAGTGGCGACGCAGGTCGGGGCGGCGCACGCCGAGCACGATCGCCGCGACGAACACGGCAATGAAGCCATTGCCTTTAGGTGAGAGCACCGTCACGCCATAGGTGGCAAACGCGACCCCGAGCGCGTACAAAGACTTCTGGTGAGCGGGAATCGGATGCTCGAGCGGACGTTTGCTCTCGCGTGGCATGAGCATTGAGGCCAGGTAGCCGATCGCAAGCCCGAAGAGCAAGCCCAGCCCGATGTCCTGCAGGACGAAGCGCCACCACACAAAATCGTTCGATTGGCTGGAGAGTGCGGCAAGGAACGTCAGCACGGCAGGCAGCGCAAGGCCGTCGTTCAGGCCGGACTCCAGATTCAGCGAATGGCGCACCAGACGAGGGACGCGCGAGTTGGTGACGATGCTCGAGGTGAGCACCGGGTCGGTGGGCGAGAGCAGCGCGCCCAGCAGCAGCGACTCGGTCCACGACAATTTGACGAGCAGGTGCGCCGCCACGGCGACGATCCCGGCCGTGAGCGGCATCGCGATCGCGAGCTTGCGCAGCGGCAGGTGCCAAGCTCGCTGCAGCATCTCGCCCTCGACCTCCAGCCCGTCGCGGAACAGGATCACGATCAGGGCCACGAACGCCAGATCCTCCACAAACCCCGATTGGGCGCGGAAGCTGACCAGTTCCAGACCGCCGTCTCCGACCAGAAATCCGGCCAACACGAACAGGGCGGCAAGCGAGAGGAATGAGCGCTGAGCGAGGCCCGAGGCCAGCGCGCCGACGATCAGCAGCCCGCCGAGGAAGGCGGCGGTAGCCTGGAAGGTGGGCACGCGCTTAGCTTCTCATGTGTCGGGTACGTCAAACGGAAGAGTATGGCCCCGATCAACGGGGGTATATTGGACAGAATCTTCAAAGCTCATGAGTAGAGGCGGTGGCCAAATGGCAGCAAAAGACAGAATCGGCAAAGCAAGCGAGGCGGTGCGTTCCAGCGACTACCTCAAACGTCTAATCGAAGACGAGCAGCTGCGCGACAACCTACTTGCCGCATACGCGGCGGGACGCAGCGCCTACGGGCGTGTCAGCAACGGCAAGCCGGCGGGTAAGGCGCTGCTTGAGGATCGCAAGCTGCAGAAAGAGCTCTCCGAAGCGGCAGCTGCGCTGCGCGACGCTTCGTATGCGATCAAGCAGCCGGCATCCAAGCCAAAACGCAAAGGCGGCCTTGGGCGCGCCTTGTTGCTGATCGTCGTCGGTACGGTCCTGGCGCTGGCCCTGAGTGAGGACTTGCGCTCGAAGGTGCTCGATCTGCTGTTCGGCGCCGAGGAGGAGTTCGACTACAGCTCCACCACGATGCCCGTGCAGGAGGCCCCTCCAGCCCCAGCGGACGTGCCTGCTGCGTGAGCACGGACGCTTAGCGCTTCTCCTGGACATGACGCACACCGCAACCGCTGACATCGACAGTGCTCAGGCTGAGGACGCGGCTGTGAGCCGTGAGGTCGGCGAGTCGACCGGCTCGTCGACCCGCTCGCTCTCTGGCGAGAAGGCCCAGCGCATCGTCGAGGCGATGCGCCACAGCGTCGCCCGTCGCGGCGTCGCCGGCTCGACCTTCGACCACGTCTCGCGCGAGGCGGGCGTCTCGCGCGGCCTGTTGCACTACTACTTCGGCACCAAGGAGCAGCTGCTCGTGGAGGCGGCGCGCCGCGACTGCGAGCTGCGCATCGAGGCGCTGGAGAAACGTTTGGCGGGTGCACAGACGGCCGACGATTTCGTCGCGCTGCTGGCCCAGAACCTGCAGGAGACGATCTCAGAGGATCAGGATTTCGTGACGCTGGTATTCGAGCTGTTCACGCTCTCGCGGCGCAACGACGACATCGCGGTCGAGTACGCGAGCCTGCTGCGCCGCACACGCGAGCGCCTCGCCGGGATGCTGGCCGCTGCCCAGGAGGAGGGCGTGCTGCGTCTGCACGCCGAGCCGGATGCCGTCGCGGACATCCTGTTCTCGCTCGGCGACGGCTTTGCATTGCGCATGATCTCAGAGCCCGATCGCGACTTCAGCGCGTCGATTCAGGCGGGCATCGAGTGCGCTCGCTCGCTCGTGGCTGACTGACGCGAAAGCTGTCCGCCCGCTCGTCGACGACCGGCGCGAGAGCACTCCGCCCGCCTCTCGCCGACTGACAGCGCGGGCCCCTCTTATAATCGGCCCTCATGCCTATCTATGAGTACAGACGCCCGGACGGCAGCACGTTCGAGCTGCAGCAGTCTTTCAGCGACGACACGCTCACGGTCGACCCCGAGACCGGAGTCCCGGTCGAGCGTGTGCTGCACGCCCCGGCGGTCCATTTCAAGGGCAAAGGCTTCTACAACACCGACTACGGCACGCGCAAGCGTCAGCGTGAGAATGCGGCGTCAAGCGACTCGTCCTCCTCCTCTGGCTCCTCGGGGGAGTCTTCCTCGAGCGAGGGATCATCCTCCGCGGGCGACTCGTCTTCCAAAGGTGACTCCGCCGCCAAGAGCGACAGCAAGAAGAGCGAGTCCGGCGGGTCCGTCGGTAAGCCGGAGAAAAAAGCCGACGCCAAGCCCGTCGCAGCCACGAAGTAGGGGGCCTGGTCGGGCAGTCCGCGTGCGGGCCGACGTTCTCGAAAGCATGGGGTCCCGAAAGGGGGTGGGTTTTGGGGGACGGGGTAATTAGTTAGGTACCAAACTAATTAGGTGCCTGGCGGATTGAACTGGCGTTCTGGGAACTCGCGATTTGGTGCATTACCGTATGGAGCTGTCGTTCCCTTGCGGAGGCGTCAACCGGCCATGAACCGCGCCACGTCCGCACGGCGAGCAGCTTCGGAGACCGTCAAGCCTTCCCCACCTTCCGGCAGCGTGGTCTGTCCTGTGGGCTTGAGTACCTGTGTCGGCGGCGTTCCGGTCACGGCCAGCGCCGCAAACATGCCGAGCAGTTCCGCGCCACTCATGTCGGAGATGATCGCCGGTGGCGCGTTCCAGGCGATCAAAGGCAAGCGCAGGAAGCTCGAAGGCGAGCGCAGCTGGTCCTTCATGTCGTTGAACAATGCCTGCTGGTGTTCCTCGCGCTGGATGTCGGTCTCCGTGGGAGCGCACAGGTTCTCGCGTGTGCGGGCGATGGCGAGCGCTTGCTTGCCATCGATGTGGTGGGTACCGCTGCTCAGGCGCAGAGTAAAGCCGCCGTCAGCGGAGCCGCCGTCGAGCTTTGAGATGATGCAGCCGCCGCTATAGGTGACCCCGCCCATCGCGTCGACCAGTTGCGGGAAGTTTTCGAAGTTGACTTCCACCACATGGTTGATCGGGATATCGAGCCAGTGCTTGATCACCGACACCGACTCGGCCGGCCCGCCGTACTCATGCGCCGCGTTGATCTTCTGCAGGCCGTGGCCGGGGATTTCGACGACCGTGTCGCGCGGGATCGACAGACGCGCCGCGTGCCCGCCACCGGTGCGGATCAGCATGATCGTGTCCGAGCGTCCGTACCCGGTCGTTTCCGCCCCTGGTTCCTTGCTGTCCTTCTGGCGGCGATCGGAGCCGAGCACGAGGATGTTGTTGGCCGAAGTCAACGGGAAGCCCGAAGGGTCGAGCACGCTTGAGACATCGGACGGGAGCGAGGTGCGCTCGAAGTGGGCGCTTATCAGGAAGAGGACCAGCGAGAGGGTGAGCCAGGCGAAGACGAGTGCGACCAGCCCCACGATTATGCGCTTGGTGGTTATGCGCTCTCGCCAGGGGCGCTTGGTTGTCGCATTTGCGCCTGCCCCCCGCGCGCGCGGGGGTGCAATGCGTCCAGCGGGTTGCGCGCCGGGCTTGCGCGGCCGGCGTGGTCCCTTCGGCGTGACGCTTTGTTCCAGTGCATCTTCGCGCTGTCCAGGCAGGCGGGGAACGGCGCGGTAGCGCTTGTACTGCGGTTTGTCGTCAGGGTCGTGGGGCACGGTCTGCTTGGGAGTTCGCCGGCGAGCGGCGGGACCCTATATTCCTCGGATGAGCACCCCGGATGGCGCAGCAGGGCGGCTGGTGGTGTGTCCGACTCCGATCGGCAACCTGGGCGACGTGACGCTACGCGTGCTCGACGCCCTGCGCGATGCGGATGCGATCGCCTGCGAGGATACGCGGCGCACGCGCGTGCTACTGGACCGCTACGAAATTGTCGGCAAGCTCGTGAGCTATCACGAGCACAACGAGCGCGAGCGCGCGCAGGAGCTCGGCGCGCGGATCGGCGAGGGTGCGGTGGTCGCGCTCGTGTCCGACGCCGGGATGCCGCTTGTCTCGGACCCTGGTTACAAGCTCGTACAGGCCTGCATCGAGGCAGGCCTGTTGGTTGAAGTGCTGCCGGGCGCGAGCAGCGTACTCACGGCGATCGTTGCCTCGGGCCTGCCTTCAGAGCACTGGTCGTTTGTCGGCTTCTTGCCGCGCAAGCGGTCTGAGCTGGAGCGAATGCTGGTCGGAGCGTCGCAGACGCTGGTGGCGTTCGAGTCCCCACAGCGCCTCCCGGCTACTCTGACGTCGCTTGCCGAGCACGATCCCGCCCGCCCGCTAGCCGTCTGTCGGGAGCTGACCAAGCTGCACGAGGAAGTCCGGCGCGGCAGTGCGGTTGAGCTGGCGGCCTTCTACGCCGAGTATCCTCCGCGGGGGGAGATTGTGCTCGTCGTTGGCGCCGCCGCGCAGGGTAGCGCCGATCACGAGCAGGCATTGACGGCGCTGCGCACACTGGTAGACGCCGGCGCGCGCGCGCGCCCGGCGGCAGGCGTGATCGCCAAGCTCACGGGGGTCGCTGCGAACGAGTTGTACAAGGCGCTCACGGACTCCTCTTGAGGCTGCCCGCGCTGCGTACCGTCGCAGTACGCCAGTAGCCTGGAAGCGGTATGTCCTCTTTCTACATAACGACCCCGATCTACTACGTCAACGCGGCGCCCCACCTGGGCCATGCGTACACGACGATCGCCGCAGACGTGCTGGCGCGCCACCATCGCCAGCGCGGGGAGGACGTGTTCTTCTTGACGGGGACAGACGAGCATGGCGAGCCAGTGGCCGATGCGGCGCATGCGCTCGGTGTCGAGCCGCAGGAGCTGGCGGATCGCAACTCCGAGCGCTTCAGGGCGCTGGCCCCCAAGATCGCGGCGAGCAACGACTTCTTCATCCGCACGACAGACCCTGAGCACATGCAGGTGGTGCAGGAAGTCCTCTCGCGAGTCCGTGAGAACGGGCATGTCTACATGGGCACTTACGAGGGCTGGTATTGCCCCAAGTGCGCCGACTTCAAGGCCGAGAACGAAGTCGACGAGGGCGAGCTGTGCCCAATCCACCACGTCAAGCTGACGCGCGAGCAGGAGGACAACTACTTCTTCGCGCTGTCGGCTTTTCAGGAGCCGCTTGAGCGCCTGTATGCCGAGCACGAGGACTTCGTGGCGCCGCGCAGCCGCTACAACGAGGCGCTGTCGTTCATCAAGTCCGGCCTACGCGATGTGCCGCTCACGCGCCACAAGCTCACCTGGGGCGTGCCGGTTCCCTGGGATAAAGAGCACGTCTTCTACGTGTGGTTCGACGCGCTGCTCAACTACTACTCGGCGCTGTCCTACGCGCCTGTCCCCGAAAGGGGGCCTGCCCCAGCGCCGGAGAACGCGGTGGCGGTTGGTGTCGGAAACCGCGATGTCCCCCCCGCGCGCGGGGGGCATGGCGCCTCACAGACCCTTACCGACAGCTTCTGGCCCGCCGACGTGCACCTGATCGCCAAGGACATCCTGCGCTTCCACACCGTCTACTGGCCGGCGCTCCTGATGGCCGCTGGGATCGAGCTGCCAAAGCGCGTGTTCGTTCACGGCTACCTGCTGATGGACGGCGAGAAGATGAGCAAGTCGCTCGGCAATGTGCTCGACCCGTTCGAGGTGATCGAGCGCTTCGGCTCTGACGCACTGCGCTTCTATCTACTGCGTGACGTGCCCTTTGGTCAGGACGGCTCGGTCTCCACGGCGTCCTTCGAGCAGCGCTACGAGTCGGAGTTGGCCAACGACTATGGCAACCTCGCCAGCCGCAGCATCGCGATGATCGCGCGCTACCGCGACGGCATCGTGGCCGGCGGCGACCCCGACGAGCTGCTCCAAGCGGACTTCGCCGGCTTGCCCGAGCTTGTGGCAAGCTTGCTCGACCGCGTCGAGCTGACCAACGCGCTCGATGAGATCTGGCAGCGCGTGCGCCGCCTGAACCGCTACGTGGAGGAGCAGGCGCCATGGCAGCTGGCCAAGGACCCTGAGCGCGCGGCGGACCTCGACCGCGTCCTGCGCACACTCGCCGAGGGTCTGCGGGTCGTATCCGTGCTCTTGCACCCCTACCTTCCCGACGCCACGGAGAAGCTACTCGACGCGCTCGGCGCCCCCGACCTGTCCTTCAGCGGTGCCAGCTTTGGCGAAGGCGAGATCCGTTTTGCGCAAAAGCTCGATCCGCTGTTCCCCAAGAGCTCATGATCGACAGTCACACCCATCTGTACCTGTGCGAGGAGCCCGATGCCGAGCTGGTCGAGCGAGCCGTCGCGGCCGGTGTCACGCGCATGCTGACCATCGGCACCAACAGCACCTCCTGTCGCGCCGCGCTGGCCGCAGCCGAGGCCTTTCCCCAGGTGTATGCGGCCATCGGCCGCCACCCCAACGAGGCGCACGGCTTCGACGACGCCGACCTGGCCGAGCTGCAGGCGCTTGCGGCGCACCCACGCTGCATCGCGGTTGGGGAGACAGGGCTCGACTATTACCGTGAAGGCACGCCCCGGGAGGATCAGAAGCGCGCATTCTCAGCTCAGATAGAGCTGGCTCGAAGTAAGGGCACGCCCCTCACAATCCACACAAGAAACGCCGACGAGGACACCCTCGCACAGTTGGTTGCCGAGGCTGAGGGATTGAGTGTCGTAATTCACTGCTTCTCGATGCCCGATCGCCTCGATGAGTGCGTCGAGCGCGGCTACATGATCTCCTTTGCCGGCAACGTCACCTATAAAAGCGCCGCGGATCTGGCCGACGCGGCACGGCGCGTGCCGGCTGAGCGTTTGCTGGTGGAGACCGATGCGCCGTATCTCACCCCGCAGGTGGTACGCAAACAGCGTAACCAACCAGCTTTCGTAGCGCACACGGCGGAGTTCATCGCCGAGCTGCGCGGCGTGTCCTTGGCCGAGCTCGACGCGACGGTGGAGCGCAACGCCGAGCGCGTCTTCGGATGGTGAACCCCCATGCGGGGGCCCGGGGAGCCCACGCGGGGGGTACCCCAAAGGGCACACCCGAAGGGCACACGGCAAGCAAGGCCAATCGGCGCAGCAGAGAGCTGGGACAGAACTTCCTGCGCGACCCAAACATCCTGGAGGTAATAGGGCGTGAGGCGGATTTGTCGGCGGACGATGTGGTCCTGGAGATAGGAGGAGGAGAGGGGGTCTTGTCAGCGTATCTCGCGCCGCGTGTGAGCAGGGTGCACGTGGTGGAGCTCGACGAGCGTCTGCGCGCTGCGCTCGAGGACAGCGTTGTGGAATTCGACAACGTTTCGCTGTGGTGGGGCGACGCGATGCGCATCGAGCTTTCCGCGATGCAGCCGGCGCCAACCAAGATGGTGGCCAATTTGCCTTACGGAATCGCCGCTGGGGTCATCTTGCGCACGATCGAGGAGCTCGAAGATGTGGCTTTGTGGTTGGTGATGGTGCAGCGCGAGGTAGGCGAGAGGCTGGCGGCGGCGCCTGGCGGCGGCGTGTACGGCGTCAGTTCGGTATTGGCGCAGCTGGCAGGTGAGGTGAAAGTTGTAAGGGCAATTCCGCGAACCGTGTTTCGCCCGGTGCCGAACGTGGATTCGGTGTTGGTGAAGATCGTTCGCACGTCCACCGCACCGACGCCCGCGGTACGCAAGCTCGTCGCCAGTGCCTTCGCGCACCGGCGCAAGGCGCTGGCGAGATCGCTCGTGCTCTCAGGTACGCACCACACACGCGAGGACATCCGCGAGGCGCTGGTCGATCTCGGTCACCCAGCCGACGAGCGCGCCGAGCGCCTAGCGCCGGCAGAGTTCGTCGAGCTGGCGAAGGTGCTTGGCCTGTGAACGCCCCACCGCTTGCTTTGCCGCTGCGCGTGCTGGCTCCAGCGAAGATCAACTTGGGCCTGTTCGTCGGTCCGACCCGCCCCGACGGGCGCCACCAGCTGGCAAGCGTGATGCAGTCAATCTCGCTTGCCGACGAGCTCGTATTGCAAGCCGCGCCGACCGGCGCCGAGCACGACGAAGTTTTATGCGATGCAGTGTCCGGCGAGAATCTGGCGGCGCGAGCGCTTGAGCTGTTCCGTGCCGCGACAGGCTGGGATGTCCCTCCACTACAGCTGCAAATCGGCAAGCGCATCCCCATAGCCGCGGGCCTAGGTGGTGGCTCTGCGGACGCGGCGGCGACCTTGCGCCTGGCCACAGTCGCCTCGGGGCTGGGAGATTTGGATTTGTTGTTCGTGCTTGCCGCAGAGCTGGGTGCCGACGTCCCCGCTCAAGTGACGCCGGGACGCTGGCTTGCAACCGGCGCCGGTGAGCAGCTGCAACCACTCCCCGATCCAGTCTCGCCACTCGGTGTGCTGGTCTTGGCGCACGGCTCCGGGCTCTCCACTGCCGAGGTATATGCAGAAGCCGATCGGATCGGCATAGCCCGCGATGCGCGCAATATCGAGGAACACCACGAAATGCTGGTGAAAGCGTTCGAGCTCGGCTCGGCTCTGCCCGCCGAGACATCTCTGTTGCACAACGATCTGCAGGCCTCAGCCGTAAAGCTCTGCCCGGCGATCGAAAAGACGCTCCTAGAGGCCCATGAGGCCGGCGCGGAAACAGCCTTCGTCAGCGGCTCCGGGCCCACCGTCGTTGGCTTGTTTGGACGCGCTAACGGGCTCTCCCGTGCCGAGCGTGCCGCCGCCGGTCTCCTCGGGCGCGAACCGGGGGCGCTCGCGGCCGTATCCGTGGACGGCGACTTCGCGCGTGTCCAGCCTCTGGGTACGTAACAATGCGATTTTCATGAGCACTAACGACATCACCTATCTCGTAGCCGCATGCGCCGGCGTCTTCGGGTTCGCCCTGTACGTCGGGCTGATCTTGGTGCCGGCGTGGGGCTCCTACTCGCGTATATGGGAGCGCGTGGCGGCAACGGTCCTGTCGTTGTACGTGCTGGGTGTGCTCGTCGGCGCCGGTGTGCTTGCTGCGCTCCTAGCCGTCTACCTCTGGGGTTAAAGGCATATGTCCGAGCTTGGTGGCTTGGATGCCGTCACAGAGGCGGTGGAGTCGGGCGCAGGGCTGCCCGAGGTGGTGCGCGCCGCCTCGCGCGCGCTTGACGCCAGCCTCGCTGTAATCGACGCTGCCGGCGCGACAATCGCGGTAGCGGCACGCTCGAGTGCCGACGAGCGTTCGCTGCTGGCGGGCGGCGAGGACGTCGCGAGCTTGCCGCTGCGTGTCGCCGATGCGGTCGTGGGAACTTTGTACATGCGCGCGCGCACCGACCCGAGCCCGCTGGTGCGCAGGCTGCTGGTGACAATGATCGCCTCCGAGGTCGAGCGCGTGCGCGCGCCTGATCTGGCCTCAGAGAACGCAGCCGCCGACTTCCTGCGCGTCGCGCTCGCTCGCGACCAGATCCCCCGCGAGGAGCTGATCGCACGCGGGGCGGAGCTGTCGCTGGAGCTGAAGGACGGCGCAAGTGTGATCGTTGCCCGTGCACACCCTCAAGCGCCGACCGAGGAGGGCTGGCGCGCGCGTGCCCGAGCGGTGGCCGAGCGTGGAGCCCGCGCGGTCGTCGGTCGCTCGATTGCCGCCCTCTCAGAGCGCGACGGCGCCGCCGGCGTTGAGATCCTGCTGCTGGTGCCAAGCAGCGAGGAGCAGATCGCGGCGCGTGCCGCTGAGGCGGTCCTGCGCGAGATGGAAAGCGCACTGTCCGGTTACACGTTCGCGCTGGGGCGAAGCCGCATAGCCGAGGATCCGGGCGAGCTCTCGCGCGCCGCCGGTGAGGCGCTGCTCGCCGCCAACGTCGCCGAGGGCAGCTCGCAAGAGGGGGTCCTGGCCTTTGAGCAGACCGGTGCCTACCGCCTGCTACTGGGCACGATGAGCGAGAACCCGAGCGAGCTGCAGCGCTTCTACGCCGAGACCGTCGAGCCGCTCGTGGCCTACGACGAGCAGTACGAGACCGACCTGTTGCAGACGCTCGAGACGTTCCTGGAGGCCGACGGCAACGTCGCCGGCACCGCTCAGCGTCTGTTCACCCACAGGCACACCGTCTACTACCGCTTGGAGCGCGTGCGTGAGCTGACAGGCCTGGACGTGAGCTCCAGCGACGGTCGCGAGAAGCTGAGCCTCGGTTTGAAGGCGATGCGCGTACTGGGCATCTCCTCCGCACGCGGGCCGGCATCTGAGGACGGCGCTCGAGGGGGCCGCGTCCCGCGACGCTCTTGATCGGCCGGCACAGCAAGTGCTGGACTAGCGTCCCGTGGCGCACCTGACCGCCGCTGAGCTTGTGGCACGAGCGGCCGGCCGGACCGCGACGGCTTGCGAGAGGCGCGATCAGCCGCGCGAAGCGAACTCCACTACGTAGGTGGCTCCCGGCAGGCCTTCCGTCGATCTCTGTGGCGCTGCGGGCGCGATACCGACGCCGATGTCGCGATAGCCGCCGCTCAGCATGATTTCTCGGTGCGGTGGCGAGAGCATCCACGCGCGCACCATCGCGGCCGGCGTGGCGAGCGCGCCGCTGCCCCAGCCAATGTTCTGGCCCGTCGAAAGACTGCGGGCGCGTGCGGCGTAGGCTGAGGACTCGATGCGTTGCATCGGAGTCCAGCCCGACAGGCTGTCATCGCCGAAGTAGTCGCCGATCACCATTTCGCTGGCTTGCTTGCTGCCGATGCGTTGCAACGAACCGTTGGAATGCAGAGGCTTGAGACGATATGCCAGGCGCTCGTGCTCGATCAGGCACAGCGTGGCTGCACTTACGCGAGTCAGGTCTGCGCGTGCGGGCTGCAAGCTTGTGCCCTTGCACGCAAGCGCAGCTGGTGCAAACAACATGACCGTGGTCGCCGACGCCAGCACCACGACAACTGCCGCGCGCCTCAGTCGCGTTACCACAGAGCCCCTACCCCATGACACGGCAATGATTCTTGCAGGAACGCGTGACGAGATGTGGCAGTCGTGTTATCCACCATCTTCCGCGCGCGATCAGGCCTTGCGGAGTGCCTCGCTGGGCCGCTTCAGGGACGCTCATGACATCATCAGCGGACACGACCGCCGGCGGTGGGGAGTGGGGTAATGGCAGCCCGGGAGACTTTGACTCTTCAAGTCCTGGTTCGAGTCCAGGCTCCCCAGTTCACCGCCAGCGTCCGCTCCATCTAGACCGCCGGCGCCCGCTCCATCTAGAGTCTGTTGCGATGGCCGCCCCCACCGTCCTGATCCTGGCCGCCGGTCAGGGCACGCGCATGCGCTCCAGCACGCCCAAGGTGCTGCACGATCTGTGCGGCATGCCGATGCTGCTGTGGCCTGTGCGAGCGGCGCAAGCAGCCGGCGCGGCTCGGGTGGTTGTGGTCGACTCGCCGGCGCTCGCTCTGCAGAAGGTGGTGCCCGATGGGGTCGAGCTCGTGGTGCAGCCGAAATCCGATGGCACCGGCGGTGCCGCGAGAGCGGCAGCGGAGCTGATCGACCCCGAGGCGCCGGTCGTGATCCTCAGCGGGGACGTCCCGCTCGTCAGCGCACAGGCGATCGAGGAACTTGTTCAGGCACACGCGAGCAGTGGTGCGGCAGCCACGATGGCCACAGCGCTGCTGGAGGATCCCAGCGGCTACGGTCGGGTGGTGCGTGACACAGATGGTTTGGTGGCGCGCGTCGTGGAGACTAAGAAGCCTGGCGACGCCACTGAGGCCGAGCTTCAGATTCGCGAGGTCAACTCGGGCATATACGTGTTCGACGGGTCGGCCCTGCTTGGAGTTTTGCCGCGGCTCACCTCTGAGAACGCCCAGGGCGAGTTCTACCTGCCGCAAGCGCTTGACCTGCTGCGCTCCGACGGCGAGTCGATCGCGGCGCACCTCGTCGAGGACGAGGGACTGATGCTCGGCGTCAACGACCGCGTCGCGCTCGCGCAAGTGCGTGCGCTCGCCCAGCAGGCGATTGCCGAGCGCCACATGCGTGCCGGGGTCACGATCGTCGATCCAGCCACAACCGTCATCGACGTCGACGTGCAGATCGGCCAGGACACGCTGATCGAGCCGTGGACGGCATTGAAGGGCTCCACGATTGTCGGCGTCGGCGCTGTGGTGGGACCTTCGACAACAGCAATCGACTCACAGATCGGCGACGGGGCGTGCGTGCGTGTGTCCTGGCTCTCTGAGGCAGTGCTGCACGCCGGTGTCACGGTCGGCCCGTTCGCTTATCTGCGCCCCGGCGCCGTGCTGCGCGACGGCGCTAAGGCTGGGACGTTCGTCGAGATCAAGAACTCCGACATCGGTGAGAACGCGAAGGTCCCGCACCTCTCCTACATAGGAGACGCCGACGTCGGCGAGCGCACGAATCTCGGGGCCGGTTCGATCACAGCCAACTACGACGGTCGTGCCAAGCACCGCACGACGATCGGCAGCGGCGTGCGCGGTGGAGTGGACACTTCGTTTGTCGCCCCGGTCACGGTCGGCGATGACGCCTATACGGCCGCCGGCTCGGTCGTTACAGAAGACGTTCCTCCAGGCGCGCTGGCGGTAGCGCGAGCACGCCAGGAGAACCGCGAGGGTTATGCGCGTCGCCGCGAGGGCGACGCATGATGTCTCGTGTCGTTCGCCTGTCTTTGAGGAGACGGGGCGCGATGTCTCCAGATAAGTTCGCCAGCCGTCGCGAGGGTGATCGCTGATGTCTCTACACTCCCGGAGGAAATGAGCGTGATCGATACGCGCACGCAGGTCGTCCCGACGAGCCTGCCGATCGACTACGACAAGCGGCTGATGCTCTTCTCTGGGCGCGCCAACCCACAGCTTGCCGTCGACATCTCGGCAAAGCTCGGCGTCGATGTGGGCCCAGTTACGTTGAAAACGTTCTCCAACGGCGAGGTGTACTGCCGCTACGAGGAGTCGATTCGCGGTGCCGACGTGTTCATCGTGCAGCCCACGTGTGGCAACCCCACCACCGGGGTGACCGCTAACGACTCGTTGATGGAGTTGCTTTTCATGATCGATGCTGCCGTGGGCGCCTCCGCGCACCGGGTGATTGCCGTCACACCTTGGTTCGGCTACTCCCGCCAGGACAAGAAGTCAGCCCCACGCGAGCCGATCTCCGCGCGCCTGGTAGCGCGCATGATCGAGGCCGCCGGCTCCGACCGCGTGCTCACCATGGACCTTCACGCCGGGCAGATCCAGGGCTTCTTCCAGAAGCCGGTTGATCACATGACAGCGTTGTTCATGCTCACCCAGTACTTCTCCGACCTCGGCCTCTCAGACCTCGTCGTAGTTGCCCCCGACGCCGGTCGCGTCAAGCTCAACAAGCGCTTTGCCTCCAAGATCGGTGCGGAGCTGGCGATCCTCGACAAGGAGCGACCAGCCCAGCAGGTAGCAGAGATCGGCTACGTGATCGGTGACGTCAAGGACAAGACGGCCGTGATCGTCGACGACATGATCGACACCGCCGGAACGCTCAAGGCGGCTGCTCGCACCGTGCTCGACGCCGGTGCAAAGAGCGTCTATGCGGCGGCAACCCATGCGGTCTTCTCCGGCGACGCGTTCGAGAACCTAGCTTCCTCGGACTTCAAGGAGATCGTCGTCACCGACACGATCCCGGCCCGACCGGGGATTCCAAGCAACATACGCGTGCTCCCGTGCGCGGAGTTGCTGACCGACTCGATCCGTCGCATCTTCACCGACGATTCCGTCAGCGAAGTGTTCGGCGGCGAGAACCAGCTGTTCTGAGTCGCGGCGGAGCGATCGTGAGCTCATACGAGCCGGTCTCGAGCTCACCCGAGCCGGTCCCGCCGGCTCAGCGGCCGACACCGTTGCGCGACCTCTTCGGTCGGCTGCGCCGTCGGCACCTCGTGCCGATCCTCTTGGTGTTCGCGGTGTTTCTCGTCCTCAGCGCGATGCTCGCCCGTTTTCTCTCGACCGAGAACGTCGAACGCGACGATGTGCTCGCAGCGTTGGAAGCCGAGACCTCTGGCAACGAAAGAGCGCTCTTCTCGCAGCTGTCAGGCTGTCGTGCGATTCCCCGGTGCGTGTCGGACGTCAAGTGGAACTCAACGAATCTGCGACGCCATGGCTCGATCAAGATCGTCTCGCTCACTTCCGCCACTGCCTACTCGCTCACCGGCGCAACCGGCCACACGCGCGTGGCCTGGGTTGTGCTTGGGCGCCTGCCGGTAGTCCAGTGCGCCACCGTCAGGCGTACCGGCAGTTTTGTAACGGGTATTTCGGTCTCGCTACTGGTTCTCAGCAAACCAATTTCAAACGAAGGGAACTGCTGAATCCAGGGATTGCTAAAGTCCTCGACCTCCTCATGGCTACCGCAACCACAAAGCTAGACGTAGCAAGCCGCGACCCCGAGGGCTCGCGCTCCGCACGGCGCTTGCGCCGCACCGGACGCATCCCCGGGGTGCTTTATGGCGGCGATGGTGTGCCCGTCAGCTTCAGCGTCGACGCGCGCGAATTGCGAGTCGCGCTCGCCGGCTCAGGCGCGGTGGTCGATCTCAGCGTCGACGGCGCCACGGCTACTCCGGTCGTGCTCAAGGAGGCCCAGCGCGACCCGGTACGCGGCGAAACCACCCACGTCGACTTGCTGCGAGTACGCCTGGACAAGCCGATTCACGCGGTCGTGCCGCTGGAGCTCACCGGAGTGGACGAGATACCCGGTGTCAAGGAAGGCGGCATCCTCGAGCAGCTCATGCGTGAGCTGAACATCGAAGCGCTTCCGACCGCTATCCCCGAGTCGATCGTGCACGAGCTCGGCGAGCTGAATATCGGTGACACACTTGCCTTGGAGGCGATCTCCGTCCCCGAGGGCGTCACATTGCTCGATGATCTGGCCACAACCGTGGCCGCGGTCTCGGCACCTCGCCTACAGACCGAGGAGGAGTCAGAGATCGAATCCGAGACCGAGCTCGTCGGCGAGTCCAGCGGTGACGAGGCGGCCTCTGGTGACGGCGGCGCCTCCGCCGAGGAGTAGTTCTGCGCCCCTTTGGCGGTGGGGCGCCAGTTGACTGGCTGATCGTCGGGCTGGGCAATCCGGGTCGCGAGCACGCCGACACTCGTCATAACGTCGGCTTCATGGTGGCCGACGAGCTCGCTTCGCGCTGGGGCTTTTCGCGTCCGAAGGATCGCTTTCGTGGCCGTATTGTCGAGGGGCGTACGCCGACAGGAGCAGACGGTGGCGTGCTTGGTGGAACGCCTGCTGGAGGCGTTGGAATTGCGGGCGGTGGCGAGTTGGGTGGAGCGCGAGGCGGCATATCCGCAAAACCGGATGCCCCCCGCGCGCGTGTGGGGCATCGCGTTGCGTTGCTCTGGCCGCAGACCTATATGAACGATGTGGGACGCTCGGTCGGCCCGGCACGCGGCTCGCTAAAGGTTCCACTTGAGCGCGTCGTGGTCGTCCACGACGAGATCGACCTCCCATTCGGGGACGTGCGTACCCGCCTGGGCGGGGGACTTGCCGGTCACAACGGGCTCAAGTCGCTCAAGCGGGAGCTCGGCAGCGCCGACTTCATGCGCGTACGGGTCGGCGTCGGTCGACCTAAATCGACCGATCCAGAGGTCGTCTCCGCCTACGTGCTCGGACGCTTTCGCGAGTCATCTGAGGAAGTCGGCGACTTGATCGACCTGGCCTGCCAGGCGGTCGAGCGTGTCGTGCTAAGTGAAGAGCAGTAGCCGATGAATGCCCATTTGCATACAGCCGGCGCTCGGCAGCGCGCGGCGCGAGGAGAGGGGCGCTAAGGCCGTGGCTCTGCGTGCGCTGCTCGGCGCCATCGACCAGGACGCAGGCGCCGCTCGACTCGCAAGCGAGGGAGGGCACGCTTTCGTGTCTTCTTCGTTGCGCCCATACGCGATCGCCGCGCTCGCCGACCGAGACGTCGCGAGTCCGACGCTTGTGGTGGTTGGCGACGATCGTGCCGCTCGCGACCTGGCAGGAGACCTGCGTGCCTGGCTCGCGCCGCGGCGCGTGCGCTTCTATCCGTCGCGCGGTGTGGCCTACGAGTCGCATCTGACTCCGCCACCGCACCTTGTCGGCCTGCGCGTCGCGGCGCTCGATGCACTGCTGTCGCCCACGAACGATGCGGATGCGCCGGTGGTCGTGGTCTCCGCCGTTGCCCTGTCGGAGAAGGTCCCCGACCCGGAGCTACGCCCGCGCTCGTTCACGCTGCGCGTGGGTGAGCTGCTCGATCTCGACGAATGTGCCGCCGAGCTGGTGGGCGCCGGCTACGAGCGCGTCGACCAGGTACAGGAGCGCGGCCAGTTCGCCATGCGTGGCGGGCTGCTCGACGTCTTCCCGGCCACCGAGGAGCACGCAGTGCGCGTCGACATGTTCGACATCGAGATCGAATCGCTGCGCTGGTTCTCGACGTTCACGCAACGATCGCTCGGCGACATCGCAGAGGTGGAGATCGCCCCGGCGGCCGAGCTTGCGCCCGAGCATCGCGAGCTGGCCGAGATTGCCGCCGCCACAGGCGCGTTCAGTGCGAGCGACGGCGATGGGGCAGAGGGCCGGCCGGATATCGCCGAGCTGCTGCCCGTCGAGCGCTTCGGTGCACTGCTTGAGCTGATCGAGGGTGGGGGGGGATCGGGTTGTCAGGTGATGGTGGCTGCCGAGGAGGAGCTCGCTCCGGCGCTTGGCGACCACTGGACCGACGTGTGCGCAGCCTTTGCCGACGAGGACGCCCATCACCTGTACGTGAGCCCCGAGGAGGTGCAGTCGAGCTTGGCCACACGCACCAAGATCTGGCTGTCCTCGATGTCGAGCGGTCAGGAGATAGAGCTGCGGGCATCGGCCGCGGACACCGCCGCGCGCTCGTTGGCCGAAGCCGAGCCGGAGCTCGAGAAGCTGGTGCGCTCGGGCTATCGCACCGTTGTCGCCTTCCCAAGACGTGGCGAAGGCGAGCGCGCCGCTTACAACCTCGGTCGCATGAAAGCCGACTGGCTCGACGCCGACGTCGATGTTACGCGCGCTCCACTAGAGCCTTCATTGCGCTTTGCGGCTGCATCCCTACGGGAGGGTTTCGTTGCGCCATCGCTGAAGCTTGCCGTCTTCCCAGAGCATCGGCTACTGCGTCGCCGTCGCGCGGAGCGCCCCGGTGGCTCTGGCGCCGATGCTGTCGGTGGTGGCCCGACGCGGCGTGGCGCGCTGCGCTCCTTTACCGAGCTGCGGACAGGCGACATCGTGGTGCACGAGGACCACGGCATCGCCCGTTTTGCGGGCTTTGAGACGCGCACGGTCGCCGACGTCACGCGCGACTACCTCTACCTCGAATACCAGGGCGACGACAAGGTCTTCGTCCCCACCGACCAGCTCGCCAAGATCTCCCGCTATGTCGGGGCCAGCGGAGACGGCGGGCCGCCGCTGTCGAAGTTGGGCGGTACGCGCTGGGAGGCAATGAAGGCGCGCGCGCGCCGCGCAGCACAGGAGCTCGCGGGCGAGCTGCTCAGCCTCTATGCCGAGCGCCGCCGTCGTGCCGGCCACGCCTTCGAGCCCGATACCGACTGGCAACGCGAGTTCGAGGAGCGCTTCCCTTATACCGAGACCGCCGATCAGCTCGAAGCGATCGAACTGGTCAAGGCCGATATGGAAACTCCGCGCCCGATGGACCGGCTCGTTTGCGGTGACGTCGGCTACGGCAAGACCGAGGTGGCCTTGCGTGCTGCTTTCAAGGCCGCCGGGGACGGCAAGCAGGTGCTGATGCTGGTGCCTACCACGATCCTCGCCCAGCAGCACTACGGCACCTTCTCCGAGCGTCTCGCCGACTACCCGTTCACGGTCGAGCACGTCTCGCGCTTTCGCTCCTCGGCCGAGCAAAAGGTCGCGCTCGCCGGGTTCTCAAGCGGCGCTGTGGACATCCTGATCGGCACCCATCGCGTGCTCTCGCGCGACGTGCGCGCCAAGGACCTGGGCCTCTTGATCGTGGACGAGGAGCAGCGCTTCGGTGTCAAGCAGAAGGAGCTCTTGCGCCAGCTCAAGCTGAAGGTGGACGTGATCTCGATGTCCGCCACCCCGATCCCGCGCACGCTGCAGATGTCGCTTGCGGGCTTGCGCGAGATATCGGTGATCGAGACGCCGCCAGAGGGGCGCCGCCCGGTCAAGACATACGTTGGCGAGTACGAGGAGGAGCTGGTCAAGCGAGCGATCCTGCGCGAGCACGAGCGCAAAGGTCAGGCCTTCTTCATGCACAACCGGGTCGAGTCGATCGACGAGACGGCAGAGCGCCTACGCGCGTTGTGCCCTGGCGTGCGCTTCGCCGTAGCCCACGGCCAGATGGGCGAGGGAGAGCTCGAGGTGGTGATGATGGACTACCTGCAGGGCGGCGCTGACGTGCTCGTGTGCACCTCGATCATCGAGTCGGGCATCGACATTCCTCAAGCAAACACGCTGATCGTCGAGCATGCCGACGCCTTCGGCCTGTCCCAGCTCTACCAAATCCGCGGACGTGTGGGACGCAGCCGCGAGCGCGCCTACGCCTACCTGCTCTACGACTCCGCCGCGGCGCTCACGCCAGAGGCCGCCCAACGATTGTCGGCGCTGTCGGACTACACCGAGCTTGGCGCCGGCTTCAAGGTCGCGATGCGCGACCTTGAGATCCGTGGCGCCGGCAACCTGCTCGGCGACGAGCAGTCCGGTCATGTCGCTGCGCTCGGCTTCGAGCTGTACATGCAGATGCTCGACGAAGCGGTGCGGGAATCGGATCCCACCCACCCGGCCGAAGACGAGCAGGGGCGGGAGCTTCCCGAGCCTGTGCGCCTGGACGTCAACGTCAACGCTTACGTCCCGGCCGACTATGTCCCTTACGAGCAGGCCAAGATCGAGGTCCATCGGCGCGTCGCCTCGGCGTTGGAGGTGGCCGACGTCGAACGCCTGCGCGAGGAGCTGGAGGATCGCTTCGGCCCGGTGCCAGAGCCGCTCGCCAACCTGTTGGCTCTACAGCGCGCCCGCATCAAGTTCGGTCAAGCCGGCGCACAGGCCGTCAGTTTTCGTGGCGACAGGCTCGCCGTGACGCCGATCGAGCTCGATTCGGTGCGCGCCAAGCGGTTGCGCCAGGAGCTTCCCGAGGCAATGTATGAAGCCGGGCGTTCACAGGTCTCGGTCCGTGTCCCCAAGGACGGTGAGGAGCGCTTTCCGACTGTGGTGCGTGCTGCCGACGTGCTTCTGGCGATCACTCGGGAGGCCGCTTAGGGCATCTTTAAGGAACTGGTTAAGCACAGCTTGGGTTGTTTCCGCTAGAGTGCCCGCGTCGTGTCCAAACTAACGGGTCAACTCGCGGCGCTCGGCGCCATTTTGGTTACAGGGGTAGTGCTTACCGCATGCGGAAGCAGCGGCGTGCCCGGCAATGCCGTCGCCAACGTCAACGGCACACCGATCACGGTCTCCACGTTCAACCACTGGATGACCGTCGCCGCCAACGCAAGCTCGGCCTCGACGACGACCGGCGCGGCGACTCCCAAAGTCCCGGTGCCCGATCCGCCCGCCTACACAAATTGCATCGCGCATCTGCAAGCCACCGCGCCTAAGCCCGCCAAGGGTCAATCAAAGCCCACGGCCGCGCAGTTGAAGACGCAGTGCGAACAGCAGTACACCTCGCTCAAGCAGTCGGTGCTGGGTTATCTGATCTCCGCCAACTGGGTGCTCTCCGAAGCCGCCGAACGTGGCGTCAAAGTCTCTGACGCGGAAGTAAAGAAGCAGTTCAACCAGATCAAGGGTCAGCAGTTCCCCACCGAAGCGGCTTTCCAGAAGTTCCTGACCAGTACCGGCTACACGGTCTCTGATGTGCTGTTGCGTGTGAAGCTCGACCTGCTCTCGACCAAGCTCCAGCAAAAGATCAGCAAGGAAGCGGGCGCCAAGCCCTCCCAGAAGGAAATTCAGTCCTATTACGAACAGCACAAAACTCAGTACGGACAGCCCGAAAAGCGCAACATCTTGATCATCCTCACCAAGACGCAGGCGCAGGCTGAAGCGGCCAAGAAAGAAATTGAATCGGGTAAGAGCTTCTCGAGCGTCGCCAAGGCCGATTCAATCGACCCGGTCAGCAAGGCCGCCGGCGGATCGCTCCCCGGGGTGGTCAAGGGCCAGGAGGAGAAGGCACTTGACGAAGCTGTCTTCAGCGCAAAGGTGAAGGTGTTGGGCGGTCCGATCAAGACACCGTTTGGCTACTACATCTACGAGGTCACGAAGGTGATCCCGGGCAACCAGCAGGCACTCTCGAGCGTGCAGTCCACAATCAAGCAGCAGATCAGCGCCGAAAAGCAGCAGAAGGCGGTCAGTGAATTCGTCAAGAACTTCCGCAAGAAGTGGACAGCGCGCACCGAATGCCGCAACGAATACTCGGTGCAGGATTGTAAGTCCTACAAGGCGCCGAAGACGTCCACCGGTACCACGACGGCCACGCCGTAGCGCCAGATCCCTCACAGTCGCTACTTGCGCTCGATGAGCTGACGCACCTGCTGCGCCGCGAGTGCCCTTGGGATCGCGAGCAGGACGAGCGCTCGATCGTGCCACACACGGTCGAGGAGGCCTATGAGTTGGCTGACGCCGCGCATCACGGCGATGACGCCAAGCTGCTCGACGAGTTGGGGGACGTGCTCTTCCAGGTGATATTTCTCTCGCTGCTGCTCGAGGAGCGCGGCGCGGGCGATCTTGGGCAGGTCGCCGAGCACTGTCGCCAGAAGCTGATTCGTCGCCACCCCCACGTTTTCAGCGACACACAGGTCGCCGATGCCGGCGAGGTGCTGCGCAACTGGGATGCGATCAAGGCAGACGAACCCGGTCGCGAGCGGGGTGTGTTCGGCGAGGTGCCGGAGAACCTCCCGGCGTTGCTGTATGCACGCAAGCTGCAGCGCAGGGCGGCCACGGCGGGATTGCACCCCTCTGCGCAGCCATCTGGCAAGAATTTGGCGCGGACGGTGTCTGCAGGCAGTACTGAGGCGCCAGGCGCGCAAGGCATGGATCAGCAATCCTTCGAGGCGATCGGAGAGCGCCTGTTTGCGCTCGTCGACGAGGCACGCATGGCGCACGTAGATCCCGAGCTGGCCCTCCGCGCCGCCGCGCAGCGGTTTCGCGAGAAGGCGGGACGCCAAGAGCAGGGACCAAAAGCGTAGGACCAAAAGCGTAGGACCAAAGCGTAGGACCAAATAGATGGGACTAAACGTTTGGTACCAAAAGGAATGAGACCAATTTTGGGACCGCAAGAAATCGGACCACAAGAGTTGGGACCCCAAGGAGAGCAATGAGCCAGATCGAGAGAGTCCATGCCCGCCAGATCCTTGACAGCCGGGGCAACCCGACTGTGGAGGCCGAAGTCGTGTTGCGCTCGGGTGTCCACGGTCGTGCTGCTGTGCCCTCAGGCGCCTCCACCGGCGAGTTCGAGGCCACTGAGCTGCGCGACGGCGGCGAGCGCTGGCAGGGCAAGGGCGTCACGCGCGCCGTGGCAAGCGTGGACGGTGAGATCGCCGGCGCGGTGGCCGGCATGGATGCCGCCGACCAGAAGGGCCTCGATGAGTCGCTGATCGCGCTCGACGGGACTCCCAACAAGTCGCGCCTCGGCGCCAACGCGATCCTAGGCGTCTCGCTTGCCGCCGCTCACGCCCAGGCCACCGAGGAGGGGCTGCCGCTATGGCGCTATCTCGGCGGTGAGAGCGCCCGCGTGCTACCCGTGCCGATGATGAACGTGCTCAACGGTGGCGCCCACGCTGACAACAAGGTGGACTTCCAGGAGTTCATGATCGTCCCTTGTGGTGCCTCAAGCTTCTCAGAATGTCTGCGCATCGGCTCTGAGGTGTTTCATTCGCTCAAGCGCACGTTGCACGAGCGTGGCATGTCCACCGCCGGCGGGGACGAGGGTGGCTTCGCTCCCGACCTCGGCTCCAACGAGGAGGCTTTGGAGATGCTGGTCGCCGGTATCAAGGCTGCAGGATATGAGCCAGGGGCCGATGTCGCGATCGCGCTGGACCCTGCTACAAGCGAGCTGTTCGAGGACGGCGCCTACGTGCTCAAGCACGAGGGTCGTACGCTCAGTGCGATAGAACTGGCCGACTATTGGGCCGAGCTGGCGGCACGCTATCCGATCGTTTCGCTCGAGGACGGCATGGACGAGCAGGACTGGGATGGCTGGAAGGCGCTCACCGACCGCCTCGGCGCGAGCGTCCAACTCGTGGGCGACGACCTGTTCGTCACCAACACCGAGCGACTGGCACGTGGCATCGAGCTTGGCGTGGCGAACTCGATCCTCATAAAGGTCAACCAGATTGGCACGCTCACCGAGACCTTTGCGGCGATCACGATGGCGCGCGAGGCCGGCTACACCGCGGTCATGAGCCATCGCTCCGGTGAGACCGAGGACGTCACGATCGCCGATCTGGCTGTGGCTACCGGCTGTGGTCAGATCAAGACGGGCGCGCCGTCACGCTCGGACAGGGTGGCCAAGTACAACCAGCTGTTGCGTATCGAGGAGCAGCTTGGGGGCGACGCCGAGTTTCCGGGACGTTCGGTGTTCCGCAGCTAAACATGCAGGAGGAACGCCTGCGGGCGCGAATGCGACCCTATGCCCACTGCCTCCGCCTCGAGAGCGCCGCGCGCCCGCCGCGCGTCTTCGGCCAGATCTGTGCCGCGTGTGCGCTGGGATCGGCTGGGACGCATCGCGATGCTGGGCGTGATGATGGCGATCGTCTATCTCTACCTGAGCGCCGGCGTGCGGCTGTTCTCCGCCTGGGGCGAGTCAAAGCGCGACGCTGCCCAGGCCAGCATGCTCGAACGCCAGCACAAGGCTCTACAGCAGCAGCACACGCTGCTCTCAAGTCCTGGCACCGTGCAGGCAGAGGCGCGGCGGCTAGGCATGATCCATCCGGGGGAGCAGGCTTATATCGTGAGCGACTTGCCGGGAAACTGAAATCGCACGGTCCTGAAACTCCTAGCATTTTTGAGTGCCGGACCAGTTATTTAGGTACCTAATAATTCGCTCGTGTCCGTGCAAGGGGGTGGCTTTTGGGATGCGAGTTTCGACAGTCTCTTGCCTCGCTCGGCGTGGGGGCCGACCATGCCGGCCTCGCTCAGCGCCGAGAGGGCCCTGTCGGGATTCGGAGTGTCGCTGCTAGCCTCGCCCCTCGTGTCCGGCTTCGAGAACGCCATCAACCAGTGGAGAGAGGGCGAGCGGCGCCTCTCCCGAGCAAGCCCTGATCAATCGCATTTGCTGCAGCGCATCGTAGACACGCTCGTGGTCGAGTTGCGCAAACGTCTCGGCGGGCGCTTCTCCGCCGAGGAACTGGCTGAGCTCTACGGCAGGGGCACCTCGTGGTGCCTGCAGCTTGCGATGGAAATCGCTCCGGAGGACCCTTGGGCGTGGGATTCGCGGACCATCGTGGACGCAGCCTTCGCGCGCTACCTGCGTGAGGCGGTTGACTACGCTGGCGGGCGCCTCATACCGACAGAGAGCTAAGCGTTGTCCGGACCCCGGGCATCTAGGACGTTCGGATGAGCCCCAGGCATCTAGGACGTTGGATAAGCCCCAGGCATCTAGGACGTTGGATAAGCCCCAGGCATCTAGGACGTCCGATGAGCAAGCGAGACAAGGACGCAGCGAGCGCCGTGTGCTTTGCACACAAGCGAGCGAGGACGCAGTATCGCGCCGCTCAGCGGACGTCCTAGTCGTCTGAGCCGGTGCGGCGGATTACTATGCGGTCCTCTTCGACCGTGACCTCGATCGGGCGATGCCCAGCCCAATGCTCAGCGTAAATCGGGTTGTCCTGGATCGCGGGATCGAGCCATAGCCCGTAGCCCTCTTCGCCATGGTCGAATGTGCCCTCGAGCGGTCCCGAGTCGCGTGAGGATCTGCGTCCACGGCGGCTGCGCCTGCGTCGGGACTCGCGGGGGCGCTGTCCTCGCCATCGCCATCATCGTCGGCTTTAGCCGCCGCTTCGGCCTCGGCCTTCTCGCGCTCAGCCTCCATCGCGGCCTCCAGTTCGGCAGCGATCAGCTCGTCGTCCTCGGCGCGCAGATCGATCTCCTCGGGGTACGCAACGGCCGTCGGAGCGCCATCGGAGGGGCTGTCCTCGCCGAGCAGGTCGTTCTGGCGCTTGAACTGCTCGATCTCCTGAACGGTGACCTCGAGCTGGTGGGCCACCCAAGCATCGGTACGACCTTGTCGTACCCAACTTCGGATCTGGTTTAGGTGCGGGCGCAGTGATCTTCGAGCCATGAACGGCCCGGGAGACTAGCGCATGCTCGGCCGGCTCGCGTCGAACGTTCCCAAATACGCTCGTGGGCGAGCAGCCGACAGAGGCTTGCGTGATCTTCCAAAGCACGGGATCGCACATTTAAGCCTCTCGCTCGCGTTCAGTGGTACGGATGACTATGCTTGCCGATAGGGCGGGGCCGGGGGCGATCTCGCCCTATGTCCATGGCCAACTAGAAGGGTGCAACCGATGCTGGTTCTGACGCGCAAGCCCAACCAGAGCATCATGATCGGCGATGACATCGAGGTCTCGGTGCTTTCAGTCGTCGGCGAGAAGGTGCGGATCGGCATCCACGCGCCGCATGACATCCCAGTATTTCGGACCGAGATCTACGTCGAGATCCAGCGTGAAGGTGGCGAGGAAGCCAGTCCTTCAAGCGAGACCGTCCGCACAGAGGTAGACGACGCGCTGGGCAAGCTGGGCGAGTCTTCTTAGCCGGCAACCGCGCCGGATAGGTGGTCTGTGTCTCTCAGTCGATAATTGCGCAGGCTGTATCTCTCAGTCAGCAAACAGCGAGCCGGCCAGGCGTTAGGCCACAGGCAAGCAGTTTGGCGCGACATGCGCTGGGGCTGCGGAGAGCCTGCTAGCCGAGCAGCAAATACAGAGTGCGGAACATGACCACGGTCACCACGGCCGCAGTCAGCACCAGCGTCAGGACGAGCAGCACGAAGCGGACCGAGCCGCGCTTGTGACGCCGGTCCACCTCGCGCTTGATCGCACGCTGCTCGGCGGTGCGCCGAAGCGACGCGCGCCGGTGGCGCTCCATTGAGATCTCACGGGCAAAGGCCCGCTCGATCTCGGTGAGCGATTGCCTCATCCTCATCGCAGCAGGCTCCGGCAAGGTTGGATAAGGCCCGTAAACCAGCTAAGGCCCTTGGCGGTCTTGAGCCTCGTTCTATGCAACGGGAGCCTTGCCCTCGGCGCGCTCATAGACCTTCACGAAGCGCAAATAATTCTCGGCGATCTGGCGGGCGCCCTCGGAGCGTTCGATCTTGCCGTCGACATACTGCTTCAGTGGGTTCCACCAGATCGAGCGCCCGATCGCAAACCCAATGAAGCCGTCCACGGGGGCAGCCTGCTCGAGCCAGTGGTCGACCTTGGCGTCGTCGGCGCCGCGCCCAAGTACGACGCACACGACGCCGTCGCGCCCACCGCTGCGAGCCTGCTTGACGAGCATCTCGCAGTCCGAGCGCTCGTCGACGCCCTCGATCTTCCAGATGTCGACCTCGATGCCGGCATCCTGGATCGCGGCGATGGCGCCGCGCATCAGCTCGGGGCGCAGCTCGGCGTCATAGCGATCACTGCTGCCCCCAACGGCCTGCAGCTGGCCCTCCTCGGCCGGCACGAGCAGCTCGAACAGGAACTTGCGCTGCTTTGAGTGCAACCAATCCGAGAGGCGCTTGAGCTTGCCCAGCTGCTCGGTGTTTTCCTCTGCGTTGCCCTCGGGGTTGTAGCGGACGAGCACCTTCGTGAAATCCGGGTCGAAGCGTTCGATGTGCTCGCCGAACTCATCTGCGTACTGGAAGTCAAACATGTTCTGGCCAGAGCGCTCGGCCGGCATCGCGAGCTTCAGCCCCTGGGCGCGTGCTTCCTCGGGGACCGAGCCCCCGAATTGCTCGTCCACGAGCACGCCGGTCACCGAGGCGTCCGCTCCCGAGGCCACGGCCCGCTGCAGACCCTCGAAGATCAGGTGCTTGGCGTCGGCGATCATCGCTGTCTGTTCAGGGTCGGGGTCACCCTCGATCCCGAAGAACTTCTTCTGGAAGGAGCCTCGGTGGTCGAACGCGAGGATGTAGAGCTTCTTCTCGTAGCCGAGTTGCATCGATCGGTTTCCTTTAGCTGTCGCTTGTACCGCCTCGCCGGAACCGCGCAGGGCTCTCAGGTAGCGGGCGAGGGATGGCAGAACTCTATCGCCGTAGCCACGCCGCGGCTACCAAACGCCGCGGCGCGTGATCTGGGGGATCGTCACAGCTGTAGCGTCATCGGCTGGGATCCCGTTTAGGTGCGCATAGAGGAAGGCCGGCCGAGATACGCCCTTAGAATGGACCGATGCCCTCAGGTGCCGATCTGTTCGTGGTCTGCAAGAAGTGTGGCTCGGAGGTAAGTCCGTATGTCACCGAGTGCCCTTACTGCGGACACAGGCTGCGACGTCGGGCGCCAAAGCTGCCGCGCGATCGTCTACGCGAGCCAGGCAAAAGCCCACTGCGACGGGCCTCGCTTGGCCGCTTGCGCAGCGGCGAGATCGCCGGCGTACGCGTGGATAGCTCGCCGTACGCCACGATCGCCCTGGTAGCCGCGAGCTGTGGCGTGTGGATCGCCTCCCAAGGCGCATACGTGAATCTGGGCAAGCTCGTGATCCTAGGTCCGCTAAACGGCGATTGGTGGCGGTTGTTGAGTAGCCAGTTCGTCTATGGCAGCGGCTTCTCCGCTGGCATGTGCATGTTCGCCACGTTGCTCTGCGTAGCTGTCTTCGGCGTGCTGATCGAGCGCCGTCACGGGCCACTCGTAGTGCTCATCCTGTTCTTTTTGGCCGGCATCACTGGCGGCCTGGCCGCAGAGGCGGTGTACACGTTTCCGATTGTCAGCGGCGCAAACGCGGGCGCGCTTGCGCTGCTTGGGGCCTGGGCAGCCCCCAAGCTCCTCTCCGCGCGAGCCGGCGAGTACTACGACGGAGACCTGCTTGCCACAGCCGCAATCGCAGCGGTGCTGCTGGCGATGCCATACGCCCGCCCGGAGGTCAGCTGGCTGGCGGGAGTCACCGGCGCAGCGCTCGGCCTGACTTTGGGCTTCGGGTTGAGCCGCACGAGGACGGTTTGAATGGGTGTGACCCCGGCAGGCGGACGGTGGCGGACGGATGCCGCAACGAGCGGACGCGTACTTGTGGTGCGTTGAATATCCGCATGTGGCCTCTGTAGTCGCCACACGGCTCCCAGCGGCTTATGATGGAACGGCTTTGCCCGACCGCTCCTACACGGCAGCCGAAGTTGACACGGCGCTCGAGGCGCTGGTCGAACCTGGACGTCTCGCGCACGCACAGGACGTCGTCGTGCACGCAGCACCTGCCCTCCAGCGAATACTCGCCGAAGCGCTCAGCGAAGGCGGCTGGTTCGGGGATGCGCACGATGCCGAGGTGCGCCGCATCGCGCGCGAGCAGGACGAGCAGGAGTGCGCTCGCGCCCTCAGCACGCTCGTTGCCGAGCAAACCAGGCTTGGCATGTTCGTAGGCGTCGCCGTAGGCTTCGAGCTGGCGCACGAGCTTGCCGCAGGAAACGAGTCGCCCACTGAGGATCTGGTGGGCGGAGAGCCGAGCGGGGTAGTCACGGGTGGCGCAGCGTCCGGCAGAGCGCAATCGCCAAAAAACCAATCATCGACAGAGGAGCACTGACCATGCAGATTCGCTTTCTCGGCCATGCGGCCTTCGAGCTCTCAGACGGCGACATATCGGTGCTGATCGATCCGTTCCTGACGGGCAATCCAAAGGCAGCCGTCGCGGCCGAGGAGCTGAATCCCGACGCGATCCTCCTGACGCATGGTCACGGCGATCACATCGGCGACACCGTGGCGATCGCCAAGCGCACGAACGCGCATGTAGTAGCGATCGTGGAGATCGCGAACGAGCTGGGCGAAGAAGGCCTGGAGAACGTGCACGACCCGAACATCGGCGGAACGGTTGAGCTCCCGTGGGGCTCGACCAAGCTGGTCCCGGCCTGGCACACCTCGACGACCCCTAAAGGTACGGCCAACACGCCTGCCGGGCTGATCGTGAAATTCGCCGGCAAGACGATCTACCACCTCGGCGACACCGCCTTGTTCTCTGATCTGGCCCTGATCTCCAAGCAGGCGGGCGAGATCGACGTGGCGTTGATGTGCATCGGTGGCCACTACACGATGGATCGCCACGACGCGGTCGAGGCGGCAAGGATGATCGGCGCCAAGCAGGTGATCCCGTGCCACTACGACACGTTCCCGCCGATCGAGACCGACGCACAGGCGTTCAAGGCAGATGTCGAGGCCGCCGGCTCCTCAGAGGTGATCGTGCTCGCGCCGGGCGACACCCATTCGCCATGAGCTACGAAACGCGCAGCGACGCGGAGCTTGCGTGGACGTGAGATCGAACCGCAGTGCATGGTTCCGCGATCGCGATGTCTCCCACATGCAGGGGGGAGTGGAACCATGGCGATGACTCACGCAGTCGTCCTGATCGAAGCCGAGCGCGACGCGCTGTCGACGCTTGGCGGGGAGCTGGCTGAGATCGAGGGAGTTGCCGAGGCCTATTCGGTCACAGGCCAATGGGACTTCGTCGTGATCGTGCGCGTTCCCGACCATGAGCAGCTCGCCGACGTCGTCACCGACAGGATCGGTCAGCTCTCGGGTGTGGTCCGCACGCAGACGATGGTCGCCTTCGCCGCCTTCTCAAAGCACGACCTCGAGGCGCTCTTCTCGGTCGGCGAGTAGGCCCACCCATGACCTCGATCCCGCTGAAGCCCCAATACGGCCCCACGCTGGGAAGACTGTTCGAGCCGCGCTGGCGCTCGGCGGCTCCGACTGTGCGCGGGCTTGTGATCGCGGCCGGAGTCGGCCTGTTTGCGCTGATGGTTGCGCTCGTGCTGAGCCTGCTCAATGCCTCTTACTCGCGGGGTGGCGCCGTGCCTTTCAGCTTCGAATACAGGGGCCTCTACAAGACAGCCCTAAATCCGGGCGGCTACGTGAAGGTCGCGCGCAGCTCCGGGGAAAAGCTCAAGGACTCCTACGCTGTAGCGCCAATCGCGATCGCCCCGTATCGCGGTAGCGTCACCGGCGAGCTGCCGCTGGCCGCCGCTGCCTACACACGAACGCTGGCAACCCGCTTCCCCGCTTTCAGGCTGGAAGGCGAGGGCAAGACCCGCATCAGCTCGACGCTGGCCGGCTATCAGGTGCTCTACACTGCGCGCGTCGACGGACAAAGACTCTACGGCCGCGACGTGATCTTGATCCCACCGCACCACGGGGCAAGCGAGGGTGTGGTCGTCGAGATGCTCAGCAGCGAACCGGCAAGCGTCGCAAAGCCGGTGGCAAGCTCGGGAATCCTCGAAACACCGCTGAAGACGTTCGCGTTCGGCTAGGCCGGCTATTCCCCGGCGCCGTCTGTGGACGGCGTGTCCTGCGGGGTCTGCGTGACCGGCTGAGGGCTGACCACGACGTTCGGAGCCGTCGCACCGCTGCCGGCTTCTTCGCTGGGCGGTGGGGAGGTGGGTGTCGTCGGTATGGTCGCAACAGGCGGCGGTGTGCTCGCGGTTTCTTCGGTGCTCGCAGGCGGGGTCGTGGCAGTCGTTTCGGTGGGTGTGACCGTTACCGAGGGCGTGCCGGGGGACGCTTGCGCGCTCGGTAGCTGGGTCGAGTCGGTAGTCACCTCGGTCATCGGCGGGGCCGGCTTGGGGACAGTTGCTTGCGCGGTCACTTGAGTGGTGACCGTCGAAGCGGGAACCACCGCCGCGACGGTCGTCGCGGCTGAAGGGGTCGGTGTGGTCGGCTTCGGCTTCTTGGCCGGATGGCGCCGTGCAAGTGCGGCGGCGCCCTTTACGGGCAGGCCGGCCGATGAGACTGTCACCGGCTGAGCGCTCGAGCGTGTGATGATCGGTTCGCTCGCATGCACAACGGGAAGCGCGGTTGCGGCGGCAAGCGCGTGATGGTGGCGCCGGGAAGTGGTTGTGCTGTGGTCTGCCGCCACCGTGCCGGCCGTCACGATTGCCGCGACTGCCAGTCCCGCCGCGGCCTTGGTCGCCAGAGCGCCAATGCCTGCGGTAACGAAGCTGCCGGTTGCGCTCGCTCCGCCGGCAGCTCCCGCGCCGGCGGCAGCGGCACCCGCTCCGCCGGCGCCAGCCGCATGGGCCCCCCCGGCGCCGGCGGTTGACCCCAGCTTTGTGAGCACAAGCTTCTTGAGCATCAACAGCGACCCAACGGGCATGATCGCCGCGAGCGCTACGTTGTTGTCCTTCAGGTGCTTGCGAAATGCACGGCAGCGCTCGCAGTCGCGCACGTGGCGGCGTACCGCCGGGCTTGACTTGACCAGGCCCTCGGCAACTTCGCCAAGCTCCATGCGGGCCTCATCGCAAGTCAACTTGCGCGCCTCGGCGGCCTCCGCGAGGGAGATGCGGGCGCGTACCAGCAGCGACTTGACCGCCGGCACTGTCGTCTCCATCGCGTCTGAGATCTGCTCGTAGGAAAGCGCGTCGATCTCACGCAGCAAAAGCGCGGTGCGCTGGGTCTCGGGAAGCTCTTGCACGTCGCCGATCAGCTGACGGAAGCTCTCGCGGCGCATCACCTTGTCGGCCGTGGATACGCCGTTTTCGGCGAAATGCACGTCCATCGAGTCCACGCCGATCGCGCTCGCCTTGCGCAGGTGGTTGAGCGAACGGTTGCGCGCGATCCGATACAGCCAGGGACGCACGTTGATCTCGCGCTCGTCTGCCAAGATCGCGTTGAAGGCGGCCGCGAACACCTCTTGCAGCACGTCTTCGGCGTCCTCCTTGGAGCCGAGCATGTGCCGGCAGAAAGCCAGCAGGCGCGATTGATAGCGTGAGAACAGCGTCTCGAAGGCCGCATGCTGTCCGCGCCGGATCAGCGCGATCAGGCGCTCGTCGGACTGCAATCGCAGCAGGGCCGAGGGACTTCTCAGGCCTGGTGCTGCTGGGGCTTTTAGTGCTGAGACCTCCACGGCGGTCCTTTCGACTGTTCTGCAACTAAATACACGCTAGCGCGGAAGTAGTTGCGGTCTTTATGAAGTATCGCTGCCCACCCACAAGGCCACATAAACGCAGTTGGTGCACACCGAGACCTGGGCAGAACGTTTATTTGCGGTCCATGCTGGACATCCACAGCAGCTACTGGACTAAAATGCCAAGGCTCGCCCGGGTGGCGGAATTGGAAGACGCCGTCGACTTAAAATCGATAGTCCGCAAGGGCGTGTGGGTTCGAGTCCCACCCCGGGCATGCATACATCGGTCGTGGTAAGAGCTCCCTGGGAATCGCCGGCACGCCCCTCAAGGCGAAGACCAGCGTCTCGCCGAGCTGACGCGGTAGGACCGTCCAACTGACGATGGAACGAAGCAATCCCCATCAACATCGGCCGTAGGTTGTGCCAAAGGAGCGATGCCCCCCGCGCGCGCGGGGGAAGCCCCTCAAGTAAAGTCGCGGAGCCGATGTCCAGTCAGAGCACCCAGGAGAGCACCGACCAGGCCCAGGAGCTGCACGGCGGGCGCTTGATCGCGCGCCGCTTGAAGGCGCAAGGGGTCAGCAAGCTGTTCACGCTCTCAGGCGGGCACCTGTTCTCGATCTACGACGGTTGCCGCGAGGAGGGCATCGAGATCGTGGATGTTCGCCACGAGCAGACCGCTGCCTTCGCGGCCGAGGGTTGGGCGAAGGTCACGCGTGAGCCGGGCGTCTGCGCGCTGACGGCCGGGCCAGGCGTGACAAATGGGATGAGCGCGATGGCAAGCGCCCAGGCCAACCACTCGCCGATGCTCGTGCTCGGCGGGCGAGCCCCGGCGATGCGCTGGGGGCAGGGTTCCCTGCAGGAGATCGACCACGTCCCGTTCGTGCGCCCCCTGTGCAAGCTCGCCACGACCGCCCAGAGCACCGCTGAGATCCCAGGCTTGGTGGATGAAGCGCTTGCGAGCGCGCTTGCTCCGCACGGTGGGCCGACGTTCTTGGACTTCCCGCTGGACTACGTGTTCATGAGTGCCGCTGAGGCCGATGTCCCCCGCGCGCGCGGGGGACATGGCCCGCAAAGAGCCGACGCGCAGGCGATCGAGCGAGCCGCGCGTTTACTTGCCGAGGCCGAGCGGCCCGTCGTGATGGCAGGCACCGACCTTTACTGGGGGCACGGTGAGCAATCGTTGCTCGAGCTGGCCGAGACGCTGCGCATCCCGGTCTTCCTCAACGGCCTGGCACGCGGCTGCGTGCCGGCCGACCACGAGCTGTTCTTCTCGCGCACGCGCTCGCAGGCTCTAAAGAGCGCCGACGTGGCACTGGTAATCGGTGTGCCGATGGACTTCCGCCTTGGCTTCGGCGGATCCTTTGGCGAGGGCACGTCGATCATCGCGATCGACGTCGCCGAGCCACAGCGCGCCCATCCGCGCGAACCGAGCGTGGAGCTGTACGGCGAGCTGGCATCGACGCTCGACGATCTGCGCACGGCGGCCGGCGGCAAGGCGCTTGCAAGCGCAGTTTGGCTGGCTGACCTGCGCGCAGCCGAGAGCGAGCGACGCGCCGGCGAGCTCGCCGAGCTATCAGACGATCGCTCGCCGCTACACCCGATGCGGCTCTATGCGGAGCTGGCAAAGGTGCTCGACCGCGACGCGATCGTGATCGGGGATGGAGGCGACTTCGTCTCATATGCGGGCCGTGTGATCGACAGCTACACCCCAGGCTGCTGGCTTGACCCGGGCCCGTTCGGGTGTCTGGGCACAGGCCCAGGCTATGCGCTGGCGGCAAAGCTGGCTCACCCTGAGCGCCAGGTCGTCTTGTTGCTAGGCGATGGTGCCTTCGGCTTCTCCGGCATGGAGTTCGACACGCTTGCCCGTCACGGGGTAAATATCGTGGGTTTGATGGGCAACAACGGCATCTGGGCTCTGGAGAAGCATCCGATGGAGTTCTTGTATGGCTATTCGGTAGCGGCTGACCTACGCCCGGCTACCCGCTATGACCAGGTGGTGGAGGCGCTCGGGGGCTATGGCGAGCTGGTGGAGCGAGCGCAGGACGTCGTCCCTGCGCTCGAGCGTGCCTTTGGGGCGGGAAGGCCGGCGCTGGTGAACGTGCTCACCGACCCGAGCATCGCCTACCCACGCAAATCGAACCTGGCCTAGCGGGCGCGGGCGGCGAGTGTGGCGTCGTGCGGGCAGGGCCAGGTGCAGGGGTGTCGCGGGTGCGCCGCGTGCCGGTCCGCGGGCAGAGCCTGCACAAGGAAGCCGCCCGAATGGGCGGCTTCCTCAGGGGCTTGACCTCGAGACAAGGCAGGGGTGCGCGTCTCGGAGGCCGGGTAGGATGGCCCGCAAGCGGGATCGCCGATCGCTCGGCAGTGCTCGGGCCTATGGACCGGTCGTGGGGGAACACGGCAGAGCCCCATACCTCCACTGCCGGTAAACCTTCTTCGGCTGGAGCGGGCAAACGGATTAATTGGATTGAGGTTCGTTCCAACGATCGTCCATGCGCCTTTATCGAACCAGCGGGGCTGAGTGTGTTTCGGCGCGGGATGCGTGCGTCGTCGAGACAGTCAGCCCAGGGTGACGCGCTGTGTCCGTGCTTCAGCCGAGGCCGACCAGGCGCAGGGTGCCGCCGCGCAGGATGTCGTGCTCGGAAACCTCGACGTGATCGAGGCCGAACGCCTTCATCGCCTCCTCCAGCAAGATCATCCCGGCCACGATCGTCGGCGCACGATCCGGGTGCAAGCCCACCACATCGCGGCGCCCAGCTTCGGTCATGTCGGCCAAGCGCGCGATCAACAACTCAACGGTCGCAAGCAGCAGTTCGTAGCCGTGCACGCGCTCGGGATCGTAAGGCTCAAGCTCCTGGTCGATCGCGGCGGCTGAGGTGGCTGTGCCGGCAACCGCGATGGCGCGCTTGACGGCTTTGCGCTGCTCGGTGGGCAAGCCGTCGAGGAAGATCGTGCGAGTGTCGGCGGCCAAATCCTGCAGCTCGGTGGGGGAGGGAGGGTCGCTGTGAATGTGGCGCTCGCTCATGCGCAACACGCCGGCTTGTACGGAGACGTGGAAGGAAGCGGTGTGCTCAGCACCGACGATGAACTCCGTCGAGCCGCCACCGATGTCGATCACGACCGTAGGCTCGGTCGCGGAGGCTGTGTCGCGGTCGCTCATCGCGCCGAGGAACGTCAGCTGCGCCTCTTCGTCGCCGGACAGCACGCGAGCATCGAGGTTGAACTGGGAGCGCACAAGCTCGGTGAACTCGGCGCCGTTGGCGGCATCGCGGACGGCTGAGGTGAGCACGGCAAGATTGGCCTCGCACGCGTAGCGGTCGATCGTGGCGCGGTAGTTGGCGAGTGTGGCTTGCACGCGCCCGATCGCCTCGTCGGAGAGCCGCCCACCGGCGTCGACTTTGTCGCCGAGGCGGGTCACCTGCGACTCGCGGTGCAGCTCTTTGACCGCGCCGGTCTGCGGGTCCACGTCGGCGACGAGCAGGCGCGTGGAGTTGGTGCCTATGTCGACTACGGCCGTGCGCAAGGGGGGGATCGTAGAGGCCAAGGAAAGAGGATGGGGTCTGGGTCGCATTTTGGGCGATGCCCCCCCCGCGCGCGCGGGCGTGGCTGCACGTGAGTGCACGTGAGCCGGTGCGATTGAGCGCCCAGGGCTTTTGGCAGGGCAAGCTTTTTGCTAGAACATGGGGAGCGACGCGGGGTGGAGCAGTCTGGTAGCTCGTCGGGCTCATAACCCGAAGGTCGCAGGTTCGAATCCTGCCCCCGCTACTGATAAAAGCCCCGCAAATGCGGGGCTTTTTTCTTGGTTCAGTTGCTCGCGTCAAGCGCCGTTGTTCCAATGTCGTTCCAATTTATTTCGGATTGGCAGATCGTGCTCCTTTGAGCAGCGGTGCGACAGGGCCTAGTTCGGCCTGCGCAGTGGGCGGTTCGATGCCACTACATCGGTTGCAGGAGTGGCGATCGTCGGGATAGACGACGGCTCGCAACAGCGCTCATTGACCGCGTGCGTCTGTTTGGAGCAGCCGGGAGTGCAGCACTGGCTCGGCAAGACGAGCACGCCTCTACGCGAGGGGGAGTAAATTTTGTTGCGCGGGACCGTTCTAGCTTGGCTTACTCATGGATGAGCTGCTTTCGACATCAACGAGATGGCGGGGTTTGGGTCTACGTCGCAGCCTGGAAGGGGGGTGCGTGATCCGAGCACTGCATCGGCGCGGGGATTGGTCGCCGGAGGAGGCCGCGAACGAGCTTCATGGGCGTCGCGCGGAGCTGATTGGGCAGTTGCGTCGTCGGAGCGAGGGGCGGGGCGTGCCCGTTACGGCGCAGGAGGAGATCGTGGACGACGCGATCACGGCGGTGGTCATGTCGCCTCGCGGCATCGCCAACGAACACCATTTGCTCGGCGCATTCTGGCTCGCGGTCGATCACCGATGCAGGAGGTATCGCGAAGGTCGGCACTTCACGCGGTGGGGCTCGCGGTTGCGAGTCGAGTTCGATGTCGTGGCTCAGCGCATCTCAGGGAGCGCCAATCCTTTCGATAGCTTGGAGTTGAGAGACCGCTTCGCCCGAGCGGCCGACCTTATGGCCGACCTTGATGCTCAAGAGCGTCAGGTGGTCTCTGTGATGGCCTGTAACGGGGTGGGGCCGGTCTCGGCGGCCCGCATATTGGGCGTCTCGGTTGGGGAGGCTCGCTCGGCGGCTCGCAGTGCGAGCGCGAAGCTAGATCGCGTTGCAGCGATATCGGCAGCTGGGCGCATGTGCCAGTTCCGCGCCGAGGCGATCACCGCCGATGCCGCAGGCGAGGCGGATGACCGACAGGCGAGGCTTGCCCGCGCGCATGTGGGTGCGTGTGTGCCGTGTGGGCGGGTCTATCGTCAAATGCGCCGGGAAATGCGTGGACGCGAGTTCCAGCGCGCAGCCGCAGCGGCCTTCCTTCCTGCTCCAGCGGTCTCCTTCGGGCACGCTATGGGAGTTGGGAAGATCGCGGTATGGATTGAGCAGCGGATCAACTTCCTGCCTCGCGGTGGCGGCGATCGAGTCGCCGAGGTTCTTGGCGGCGCAGGAGTTGCCAAGGCGGCAGTAGCGGGCACAGCCTTTATTGCCGCCGGCACGGCCCTGACAGGCCATGTAGTCCATGTCATCGAAGGGGGCCACGCCCCGGTCCACCATTCCCGATCGCACGTCGTGCAGTCGGCAGCCCAAGAAGTAAAAGTCGATCTGGCTAGGGATTGGGCGAAGCCGACCGGCTCTCTGATCGCGCACGTCTCGGGCTCTACTGTGACGTTGAGAGCGAAAGCGAAGACGAGTGCCACTCGCCACAGTCTGCCCAAGCCCCCGAGTAAGAGCCTCAGCTATCTCGCGGTCGGGACGCCTGCCTCCAAGTCACAGGATGGATCGTCGCGCAAAAGCTCGCTCCAATCCTCCGCGCATGTCGCGAGCGATGCAAGTCCAGTCACGAAAACAGAACGCCCCACGTCACCGAGTCAAAGCGGCGGGGGAACGAGCTTGAGCTATCTCGGCCGCTAGATGCTTCAACCACCGGAGACACAGATCAAAATATCGCTGCCTGTATCTGGCGACGCTCGGCGCACGCTTCTAATCGGAGTCATGCTGGGTCTTGTGCTGCTGCTGCTGCTGCTGCTGCTGCTGCTGGCGGTCTCGACCTCACAAGCAGGCACCTATCACGTCTATTCATGTACTGATCCGCTTACAGGGAAGCCATTGCCCGTCAATGACTGGAAGGTCAGCGGGAACGGGCCAACGTCAAATACTTGCGCTACAAAGCCCGTGGCAGGGGGTCTCAGTGTGGAAACGATCCCACAATTCCCTGCCACCAAGGCGACCTGGACTTTCACCGCTTCCCCCGACACGGACATTGTGGGAGCAACGCTTTACCGTTCAGCGACCGTCGGCTATCGCTCCCTGGCTTATTGGGCGGCGCCCGAAGATGAATACACGTCGAGTGACGCATTTGACTCCTGCGAGGGCTCTGGGCAAGATGCACCCTGCACGCTTGGGACCCCAAGCCTATCGTCGTGTGAATCTCTGTCTTGCTATCCCGCCAGTGACGTTCTTAGTACGCCTGCCGACAACCTACCCTCATCCCAACTATCTCTCTCGATGCGGTGCGTGGAGGCTGGGTGTGCCGGCTCGGAGATACTGCACAGTGCGGACATCACACTAGAGCAGAGCTTCAGTCCGACTGGATCTGCCGTGGGCGGCAGTCTTACAACACAGACCGTGCTCCAAGGTATCGATGACATCCAGGTAAGTGCGAGCGATCCGGGCTCCGGTGTCTTCCAAGCAATCTTTGAGATCGAAGGAGAGGTGATTGCGAGGCAGACGATCGACACTAATGG
Organism: uncultured Solirubrobacterales bacterium; assembly: GCA_963743555.1. Classification (GTDB taxonomy): domain Bacteria; phylum Actinomycetota; class Thermoleophilia; order Solirubrobacterales; family Solirubrobacteraceae; genus Palsa-744. Next base: position 27,218 of record CAVUQG010000006.1, on the reverse strand, counting down.
AGGCGCTTGCCAGCCTTATACGACGGCATCCGACGGGGAAAACGTCTTTCTCAGTGCGATGCCGTGTCCACAGTCGGTGACAAATGTGGATATCCCATTCAACACCGCGCAGGTATCCGACGGCGTACATCAGCTCACGGTGCTCGTCAGTGATGCCGCCCGGAACACGACCGCGATCCTTAATCGGACCGTAGCGTTTAGCAATAGCGGCGAATACATGAACAGCTCGACCTTGAGCCGACCCATGAGACACGGCTCATGTACCGGCAGCTGCTCGGTCAGGCGTAGGTTAGCGCCCCTTCACGCCCGATATCGGGCGGACACTTCAAACCCGTGGTCCGCTCGTAGACGCGATCTTCGGCGGCTTGTCCTAGCGGAAGCGCTCGCCTGCATCCCTAGTCATTGCTTGCACCCGTGTCTGCAAATACCGGAAGAAGCGAACGATTCAGCATACAGAACAGGAGTCGTTTACGATTCCGTATCTTATGGGACGCGGGTCAACAGCATCGGGCGAGTTTGGACGAGAGATCATCCTCGGGCTGCTCGCTGAGGAACCGTCCTGCTCCTACCAACTCGATCGTCGTCTCGCTGAGCGCTTTAGCTCAGCCGGCTACACGAACGGTATGGCGAACAAAACGATCATGCGTCTGCTCAAGGTCGACCTCGTGCGCCCCCTCGATGTTGACGCAGACGTGATGCCTGTGCATGGCGTCAGCCGAGCGGGAGTAGTTGTGTATGAGCCGACATCTGCCGGTATCAAGCACTTTCGGCAATGGATGTGGTCCTCGGTCACGACGCCGCCCGTCCGTGAGGAACTTCATGCCAAGATCGCGCTCTGCCAGCCGAGCGACATGCCGCGCATGATTGCGCTCGTCCGTGAGGCGGTGGCAGTCTGTGCCGGGAAGCTACAGGACTTGAATCTAGAGACCCAGGCCCGTCGCGGGCGTGCAGACCCCAGGTGTTGGTCTACGCGGATGGACGTGATCGTCACTACGGGCGATCAGGTGTGGTGGGAAAGCAGAATCAAGTGGCTCCAAGGTGTCCGCGTGTACTTGGAGCAGGAGTGGCAGGCTTATCAGGCCGGTCCGCGCTCGCGGGTCGCTTGATCCTGTATGGCACTATGGGTGCCCTGCTTTCGTTCCAAAATGTCTCGCTGACTTTTCCACGCGGACAGCGGCACGTCGTCGGCGTGCTCTCGGACGTCTCGTTTGACCTCGCTCGTGGCGAACTGGTGGCCGTTCTTGCCGGGCGCGCTCAGGGCAAGACGACGCTACTGTGGGCAGCCGCCGGGTTCGAGAAGCCAGTGCGCGGCAAGGTCGTCTACAAAGGCAGTGATCTTTCTTGCCTCTCCGACAAACAGTTGTCCGGCCTGCTGAGCAAGCAAATCGCGTTTGTCGAGCCGATTGGTCCTGAACTCGATCTGCCGGTCATCTCCCACGTCGCCGTACCGCTACAGGCGACGCTCAGAGAGAAGGTTGCCTATGAGCGCGCAGCCGCGATGTTGCGACGCGTGGGCGTCGAGGAGTGCGCCGATCAGCGGTGGTCGAGCCTCGCCGATTCTGAGCGGGTGCTAGCAACGCTAGCGCAGGGGCTCGTGCGCGAGCCTGAGCTGTTGCTCGTGGACGATCTGATGGCTACCCTCGACGTGGCTGCGACCGAGCATGTTGGTCGTTTGCTCTATACGATCGCCCACGAGGACGGGATGTCGGTGCTGATGAGCGCGTCCGACGCCGAAGCGACTACCTGGTTCGACAGGGTGGCGACCCTGGCTGGCGGTGAGCTGTACGTGCCGCCGCCGTCAAAGCCCGATCGCAACGTAATCGACTTTCCGAGCGACCAACCCCGAAGCGCATAGCCGGGATGCTTGAGGTACGTGACCTCGTTAAGCACTATCGCGTCGGCGACGGCGAGCCGGTGCGTGCCATCGATCACCTGTCGCTCTCGGTCGACGCGGGCGAGCTAGTCGCACTTTACGGCCCGAGCGGATCGGGCAAGACGACCCTACTTATGCTTATCGCCGCGCTCATCCGGCCCGACGCTGGGACCGTGACCGTTGCCGGGCGCAATCTCGACACTCTCAGCGATGCCGAGCAGTCCCGGTATCGGTTGCGCAGCCTCGGCTTTGTCGATCAGACCTTCGACCTCCTGCCCGGGGGCGACGTGACCCAGAACGCCGCGATGAAGCTATGGATGGTCGAAAACACCCGCAAGGCAGAACGCCGTGTCGAGCCGCTGTTGATCCGGCTGGGCCTCGGAGACCGGCTACGACATCGCGCCGATCAGCTCTCGATGGGCGAGCGCCAGCGCGTGATGATTGCGCGGGCTCTATCGACCGAGCCGCAGCTCGTCCTCGCTGACGAGCCGACCGGCAATCTCGATACCAGCCGCGGCCGCGAAGTTTTGGATCTGCTGAGGGAGATTTGCCGTGAGCGCAAGACCGCCGTCCTGCTTGTCACCCATGACCCGCAGGCCACGGCCGTCGCCGACAGAGTGCTGGCGCTTCACGACGGGCGGATTACTGATTACAGGCCAGAGGACTTCTTCCATCCGCCCTACGACAGCCACGCGGTCAGCTCGTGACCAGGATGGTAAAAATCATGCGGTTCTATCGGCTCCGTTTGAAGGTTCGCGCGGTTCTGATCCAAGAGCTGCTGGCTGTACTGGGCATCGCTGTGGGCGTCGCGCTGCTGTTCGCTTCCCAGGTGGCGAGCACGAGTCTAGACAGCTCGATCTCTGAATTGACAAGTAGCGTCATCGGTCCAGCGAAGTTTCAACTTGAGGCTCGTGATTCCTACGGCTTTAGCGAACGCCTGCTCGCTGAAGTCCGGCAGACGCCCGACGTGCGTGCCGCTGTTCCTGTGCTCGAGCGGCGCATCGAGATCATTGGTTCAAGAGGACAGGAGAATGTGGATTTGATTGGCGTCTATCCCCAAGCCGTGCATCTGCCGGGGCCTCTTTTGGGGCGCTTCAGCGCACGCCAGCTCGCCAACCAAAGTGCCGTCGCGCTCCCCGAATCGGTGGCGCACACCGTCGGCGCGGGACCGCTCGAAGCGGTGCATCTCCAGATCGGTGCCGCGTCGGTGGAAAGTCTCGTCGCGGCGGAATTCAGACGGAGTGATATCGGTTCGCTGGGAAGCAGTCCGATTGTGGTCGCACCGATGCGGTACGCGCAGAGCTTGACTGGAATGCGTGGGCGGGTAACGCGCATCTTCGTTGAGCCGGTGCCTCACGCGGAACGGTCCGTAAGGGCAGCGCTGGCACGGATTGCGGGTGAAGACATCAACGTGGTTCCGGCAGACTTCGATACGACAGTATTCGACCAGGCTGCCGGACCTATCAACCAGTCTACGAGCACGTTTGCCGCGATCTGTGCGCTGGTTGGGTTTATGTTCGCGTTCAGCGCCATGCTGCTCACGATTCATCTGCGCCAGGTGCTTGTGCGGGAATTGCGCTTCAATGGTGCAACCCGCCTGTATGCGACGCAAGCGCTACTGTTCGATGCCCTTGCTCTCGGCACGATCGCCTCGCTGCTGGGATTGGCACTCGGGGACGCATTGTCGCTTACCGTGTTCGGCTCTAATAGCGGCTACCTCTCATTTGGCTTTACGGTCGGCTCCCATCGCATGATCACGGCGCAGAGCGTCATCATTGCGGTCTGCGGTGGGATGTTGGCTGCCTCCGTTGGGGTACTCACTCCGCTCCGCTATTTTCTGCGCCGTACTCGACGCGACGAGTCAACTCAACTACGGGAGCCGTTACCTACGTGGACTGTCGCGGCGGTGGCGGCGGGGCTGCTCTGCCTGATAGGCACGACGATTATCCTGGTTATCACCCCACAGTCGGCGGTGATCGGAGTTGTGCTGTTGATCGGTGCGCTGTTGTGTCTTATACCGCCAGCGCTCGACGGATTTTTGCTGATCCTTGATCGTTTGCCGGAGGGACTGCTGCGTGGCGCCAACCGCGTCGCCGTTGTCCAAATGCGAAAGAGGGGGAACCGTCCGCGAGCGCTCGCCATCGCCGCTACTGGCGCCATTGCCGTGTTTGGCAGCGTCACTATCCAGGGATCACACCGCGATCTGCAAAGCGGCCTCGACCGCTTGTTCGGTGAAGTTACCAGTGCAAGTAATCTTTGGGTCATGCCGTTTGGATCTCAAAACCTGCTTGCGACCACGCCGTTTCATTCCAACATCCTGCCTCAGCTCGAACGCCTGCCTGGTGTAAGAGCGGTTGGTGTCTATCGAGGAGGTCTGCTCGAATACGGCGACCGTCGGGTATGGGTTGTGGCACCGCCGCCGAGAGCGGCAAGCCCCGTGCCCGCTCGCCAGGTGGTCGAAGGTCAAGCCGCCGCTGCGACTGCTGCGCTGCGTCACGGCGGCTGGGCGGTAGTCTCGCAGTCGCTTGCGGAGCAAAACCATCTGCATATCGGAGAGCGGTTTACGCTGCCGGCGCCGCGACCGATCGTGTTGCGCGTCGCTGCGTTGAGTACGAACCTCGGATGGCCGCCAGGCGCGGTGATACTCAACTCGGCAGACTACGCCGCTGCTTGGGGCAGCGGCAATCCGAGTGCCTACGAGGTCACGATCGCGCCTGGGTATTCGTCTTCGTCGGTGCAAGCTGCGATCCGACATCTTCTCGGTCCGTCGAGCGGCTTGACTGTGGAAAGCGCGGGCGAACGCGATGCACTACAGAGGACCGCTAGTCGCCAAGGACTTAGCCGCTTGAGCCAAATCTCGCTGCTGGTTCTTCTGGCGGGCTTCTTGGCGACGGCTACTGCGATCGGCGCGATGATCTGGCAGCGGCGTCGCCGATTCGCACGGTTGAAGGCCGAAGGCTACTGGACGCGCGTGCTCTGGATAGCCCTGATCTGTGAGGCTGCCACCCTACTCTTTGTCGGCTGCCTAGTCGGAGCTGTGTTCGGTATCTACGGCCAACTCCTGCTCACTCACGCCTTGCTCTCCGTCACGGGTATGCCGGTCATATTCTCATCGCGTGCGCTGACTGCTGCTGGAAGTTTTCTGCTCGTGACCGTAGCCGGAGCTGTGACCGTCGCCGTGCCCGGCTGGCTCGTGGCGAGCGTGGCCCCACGAAAGTAGTTATCGGCTGGGATGCCGCGGCTATGGGAGACATTCCCAAAGCTGCGATCGGCCCGTGCGGCGCTCCCGATCGAGAGCGCAACTCGGCTCCCGTCTCGCTGCGGCAGTTCTACATGCTCGCCTGCGCAATGCTCCGAGCCGGCACTTGGGCTTGGCCCACCGCCTCACGCGAACTTGGATACTGGCGAGAACGGGCAGAATCCATCTCAGACGCGAGCGTCAAAGACGAAGCACTGCGGTCAATCGACCAGAAGAGGGACAACGCGCTGGGCGCTGCGCTCTTTTGCGTATTGCCCGCCAGACGCGAGCCGCACCTGCTGACGCTGCTCGTCGCCTACCAAACGCTCTGGGATTTTCTCGACAACCTAAGCGAGCACACAGCCTCGCTAGGTGCCGAGAACGGATATCAACTACACAACGCATTGATGGCAGCACTTAATCCTGATACTCCGACATCGGAGTACAGCACAGCTGGATTCTGGAGCCAGGGCGGAGGATACATGGAGGAGCTGGTAGCGACCTGTCAGCGCTGCTGTCGTTACCTGCCGTCCTACGCGCATGTCCAGTCACTCGTGTGTGACGGAGTTCGGCAATGCGCCCTCCAAGGTATGAACCATCTCTCCAACGAGCAAGCGCGTGTCCAGGGACTCAAGACATGGGCTACCCAGTTCGGTCCGCTTCATGAGCAGTTGTCGTGGTTTGAGACCGCAGCGGCGTCCAGCGCATTCCTGCCGCATCCCCTCCTGGCTCTGGCCGCTGAACCGGATTGCGTGACCTCGCAGACGTCCCAGGTGAGCGCTGCCTATTTTCCCTGGGTGGCGCTCGCCATCACCATGCTCGACAGCTACACCGATCTCGCGCACGACGAGAACACGGGAGATCACAGTTACATCTCCTACTACGACACCAAGGGAATCGCCAGCGAACGGCTATGCGAAATCGTGCGGACCTTGATGCTCGGGATAACGGAACTGCCAAACCGAGATCGCCACGTTCTAATGGCCGCAAGCATGGTCGCCATGTATCTGTCGGCTGAAGTCCACGGTCAATCTCCACAGTCGGCACGGATCGCTCGTCGTATCGCCGCAAGCGGCGGCTCTCTCACTCAGTTGCTCGTGCCAATGGCTCAGCTCTGGCGCAGAGCTAACGGAGAGCAACCACCTACACCGACGTATCGCGCGGACCCGCTGCCACCGCAGCTTCCGGTGCCCTCGTCGGTGCAAACAGCACTGTTTTGGCGTACGCCATTTACCTACCTTACGTACTGTCGCCGTCGGTACGGCAGTCGATTTACACTCAATCCGACCAGCCATTCACCATTGGTCTTTCTTAGCGACCCGCAGGACATCCGCGCACTGATTGCGGCTCCCGAGGATGCGCTGCGCGCCGGAGAGGGCGGCGCTACTGTTTCGCCGATCGTCGGGGAGCGCTCGTTCATGCTCTCCGACGGGGAGCCTCATCGAAACGGCCGTAAGGCTGTGGTCGCAGCCTTTCACGGACGGGCTATCGCACAGCACGCCAGCGTGGTTGCCGATGCCGCTCAACGAGCGCTTGCCAGTTGGCCCACAGACAGAACGGTGGCAGTCCATGATTGCCTGCGTGGACTGACTCTTGAGGTATTGCTGCGTGTGCTCACCGGACGGCGGGAGGGTCCGCTTGACGAGCGGACACAGCTTCTCCACCGAACAGTGCTCGACATGCTTAGCGTGACGCAGAGTCCAGCCTTTGTCGAACCACGTTTGCGACACGGACCGGGCAAGAGAGTGTGGCAGCGATTCTTACATCGTCGGGCAGAGGTTGACGAGACTGCTTGCCGAGCTTGTGACCGATCATCGACCGGCGCCAGACGCAGCTTACGACTTGCTCGCTCGCCTGGCAGCGATCCCCGCAGACGACGGCGCAGAGTCCATGCGACGCCGACTGCGCGACAACACCATGTCGCTGATCCTGGCCGGTCACGAGACCACGGCCGCGCAACTGGCCTGGGCATTTCAGCTCTTGGCCCACCATCCGTCCGTCCGCGATCGGCTGATCCGCGAGATTGACGCCGACCGAAAGGACGAGTACCTGACCGCCACCGTCCAAGAGGTTTTGCGGCATCGGTGCGTTTTCGTCTTTGCCATCCCTCGGGTAGTCTCCCAGCCCGTCGAAATCGGCACTCGAACCTATGCTCCGCACGCCAATCTGCTTGCGTGTATCTACCTCCTGCATAACGATCCGGCGATCTACCCCGATCCCCATGTGTTTCGCCCGGAGCGCTTTCTTGACGCGCCCCCAGACCCCCTAACGTGGATTCCGTGGGGTGGTGGCCGAAGGCGTTGTCCCGGCCTAAACCTAGCGATGCTCGAGATGAAGGTCGTCCTACGCACAGTGCTCAGAGAGAGGACGCCACTGGCCAGTGCCCGACAGATAGAGCGACCACGATGGCGCAGCGTCATTGTGGCGCCGCACGCAGGCTCGCAGGTCGTCCTCGCCAGTCGCCGCTAAGACCTGACCGTATAGACGCTGAAGTCTGCCAAAAGACAACGGAGACGTGTCCCTATGCAGGTCGAAACGCAATCGGCATCCTCCTCCCTTAGTGGTTGATATACGCCCCGAATCCGCAGCACATGACGAGCGATGAGCCCGCCCGATGAGCGCCGAATGCCCTGGAGGGAGGACCGGCATTCGGGTCGCTCTATCGGTGATAAGGGAACCATGGGTAACGAGCATCACATGCAGGGCGACATAGAACGCCTGACCACGGCAGGCACAGAGCGAGAGGCAACGGCTTCCACCCACGACGGCATCCGTGTCATTGACTGCTTCGGCCTCGTACCGGATCAGGAGTTGGAAGCTATCGAGTTGGCGGTGCTCTCCGGCTTGGATTGGTTAAAGCTGATGCAGGCGGTGGAGCGACTTTGCCTGCTTGGTTATCTGGAATCGACGATGGGACAGACCTATTGCCTGTCGCCGCGCATGTTTTCCGGGGGCGGTTGGGGACGGACTCCCCGCGTGTATCGGACCAACCACAAATGAGTCCCCCTGCGAGACGACATTGCCGTGACGCTATGGAGATGGCCTGCTTCGGGTAGATCACGCCGCCAACTGCGAGATCAGAATTCTTCGGCAGAGCGTCGCACGGGGCTAGATTCCTTCGACAAGCCCGACGCTGAGGAGGTGTGGGAGGAGTCGCGCGAGGTCGTCTTAGCCAGGCGTAGGGCACGAAGACTGGCGGAGCGGTTAGCAAAACCGGCGTACGTAAATTCAGATGCGTGTTGCCGAGAGGGTCGAGCCGGTCTTGCTTATGAGAGCGCGTTGTTGGGCAACCGCACTGAGCTCGTCCTGTGCTCGGATATTATGCTGGCGGAGCATCTTGCGCTGTTGATGGCGATGCGCGACGCCGAAAGCAGGCTTTCGGGTCGGGTGGTGTTTCGCGTCGAATTCGTCGGCTGTTACTGGGTCGCTACGAAGCGACTATCCGGTTCTGGTTGAGGTCAAGCGGCAGATCACAAACTTGCTAAGTCGCCATCGAGAGTGGAGTCTCGAATTGGTCGAGAAAGGGCGGAACTGGCCGGCGCATCACCTCGCTAACAGGCCGCTGCGCGATGATGGTTGAGCTTCCGCTGTCCAACCGGTCCACGTTGGGGTCTCGGATCGGTTTCCCGCCGTTCACGGACGGCGCCTGGGAGCCGACGGACTCAAACGCAGCTGGGTTTGAACCTTCGAGTCCTTTGTGCACTTCGGCGCTACTGCTGGCGTCGTGGGTCGTGATGGCACATGCGGACGGGCCCAGGTCGACGCGGCCATCATGCTCGCGTCACACATGCCTGGGTTTGTGTTGTGCTGTTAAACAACGTCGGACTGTGGCTAAATCCTGGGTGCCTTGGTCCGGCTTGCAGGCACAATCACAATGCAGTGCCACCGCCGGGGTCGGCGAGAAACTAAACCCATTCGGTTCGTCTCGTCGGCCCCACAAATTTCAAGGTGGCGGGAAGTCCGCCAAGGGCCGGCGGGAGCACCATCCCCAAGGGGGTTTCTCGCCCCGGGCTCCCGTCGGCACTTTTGTATTGATCACTGGCGTCAACCCCAGGTCACAGACAGATACCGTTAAGAGCGTGTCAAAAGCTTGGGTGAATAGTTTTTGCGGTCGGCCGGTGTAGCAATGTAGGTGTTGAGTGGGGCCCGCGTGTCGCCGGATTTCGTGCTAGCTTGCGCGGCAGAACGGAATGCAGCGAGAGTTTGGGACTGGCTCGACTTCGCCAATCTGTGCCCATCGGGGCCGGACTTGGAATAGTAGGGATTGTAGTTCAAGGACCATCATCAGATATCGGAGGAACCATGCGGCACGAGCAGTCATCACAGATACGCAGATTAGGCAACTACACAAATCGTGCCTATCCGCCAGCCTCTTGGCTGCGTGGGTTGCTGACCGTTTGTTTGATGTTTCTCTGTGCGATGGTTTCGACTACAGGCGCGTTGGCGTCGCCTCCGACCACGGCGTTGCGCTATTTCTATGACGCGGAAGGTCATTTGAAAGCGTTGTATAACCCTGCGAGCGAAACAGCCCTGTATGGTTGGGATGAAGCGGGCAATCTTCTCACGGTCGCAAAGAAATCGTCGTCGGTCTTGTCGATTACAGAGTTGGCTCCGACGGAAGGCCCGGTCGGGGAAACGGTCACGATCGATGGGACTGGGTTCTCGACGACAGCGAGCAATGACACTGTGAAGTTCAATGGTACGGCAGCGACGGTGTCTGCGGCGACGGCGTGGTCTTTGACTGTCAAAGTGCCAACGGGCGCTACTACGGGTATGGTGACGGTCAAGACCACTACTGAAGGGCCGGTGACGAGCGCCCAGACCTTTACGGTGGGTAGTCCCGCTCCCGCACATATCGTCGCTGTCTACGACAGTCGCTAACACTGGTGGTACGGTCACGATCAACGGCACCAATTTCACGACCCCTTACTATGAGGATGTTGTGACGGTCAAATCAGACCCGCGCGACGGTGACCTCCGCAACGTCGACAGCTATCCAGTTTACGGTGCCTGGCGCTACGCTTGGCGGGAAAGTGTCGGTAACCACACCAAGGGGTTCGACGACGGGCCCGGACTTGTATATCCCGCCTCGGGAAATTCCGGCGAGCAAAGTTGGTTATACGGGTCGGTTCTCGTTGGGCGGATCGATCACGCCAAGCGTTACTAAAGCCGAACAAAATGTAGGTCTTGTCGAGTTTGAAGGCACTGCTGGTCAGAAGGTGTCGTTCGTAATCTCGAGCAACACTATTAGCAGAGTGCTCGTGACCGAGTGGGGTCCTGAAGGCGTACGGCTTCCAAACTCAGAAGGGTATCTTTCCAAAGAAGGTGAATTTGTCGAAACAATCACCCTACCCAAGACCGGGACCTACACGATTCTCATAGACCCTGAAGGCGCCGACACCGGCAGTATGAAGGTATCTGGGTATTCTGTGGTAAACGTCACAGGCTCGTTGACGCCGACGACGGAAGGCGCGTCGGTGTCGCCCTCTTTGACCACTCCTGGTCAGAGTGCGGTGTATGCGGTTAAAGGTTCGCCGGGGGAGGTCGTGACGGTCGTCACGTCCAAAACCAATTTCACCGGTGCTTATTGGTTGGAATGGATCAATGAAGCAGGAACAAGGTTGGCCTCGGGCGGCAACGAATACACTAACAATAGTTACATGGAACAATTCACGCTTCCCAGTACCGGGACGGACTCGGTGGTCGTGAATCCTTATGGTGGCGTGACTGGATCTACGACATTGACTGCTTACATCGCGCCCAATGTGACTACGTCTATCACACCCTCCGAAGCGGGAGAATCAAAGACAGTCTCTATGAGTCTACCTGGCCAGCGCGCCGGGTCTCGTTTAGCGGTACTGCGGGTGAGCAGGTGTCGTTCGTGCCAAGGGAAATTACGTTCCCGTACGGCTATCTGTGGGTGATAAATCCCAAAGGTGAAAAGGTCAGCAGTGAAATATCGCTATCGCCGGGCCAATTGACTATCTATGAACCTATCACTTTGTCTGAAAACGGGACGTATAAGGTTTTCATCGAGCCGGAAAAGGTGACGACGGGAAGTCTGAAGCTGTCTGCGTATAAGGTAGTAAATGTTACTGGTTCGCTGACACCGACCTCCGAAGGCGTGTCGGTAAAACCGTCGCTGTCGACCCCTGGCCAGAACGCTGTATACACGGTCCATGGGTCCTCGGGAGAGCCAGTTACGCTCACGACATCAGGGGACACGCTCACCGAACGCTTCTATGCGCTTGAATGGATCAATGAAGCGGGTTCGCAGCTCGTTTACAGTGGCTGGGAAAACCCAGAAAACGCGTTTGTGGAAAAGTTTACGCTGCCTAGCAGCGGTACCGACTCGGTGGTGGTAAATCCCCAGAACGCGGGAACGGGTGCTATCACCTTGAACGCTTATAACGCCTCCGACGTCACAGGCTCGATAACGCCTACGACAGAAGGCGAATCGAAGACGGTCTCGATTGCAGCCCCGGGGCAAAAGGCTCGGATCACCTTCGCCGCAACGGAAGGCAAAACGGTCACAATTAAGACAAGTGAATCATCGATCAGTTCGGGGTGGGTATGGCTCTTGAATCCTGGAGGCGAAAAGCTCGGCAGCGAAGAACCCATCGGATCTGGACGTTTCGAAATAACACCCGCTACAACGGGGACCTACACGGTCTATTTCAGCCCTAGCGGTAGGGACACTGGGTCTGTCAAGTTGACGGCGTACCTCGGGTCGCATCCGGGCGCGATGATCCTGCGCAAACCATCGACTTCTGCCCAGGCAGAAACCAGTGGCGCAACCTTGAACGACATGCCAGCTTCAGGGCTATCTACTCTGAGCGCGGCAGTCAACGTAAGCGCCGTAAGAACACCCGCCACACGGAGCACGGCGAACTTCATCCATCTAGCGAGTACGACCACTGGAGCGCATCTGGGTGGACCGTACACACGCCAAGCCGTGCAAGAACGCTCTAAAGGCAGCGGGTCGCGTGTCGAGGGCGCTGTCAATGCCCGTGTGATCCCGATACCGCCGTATCATCCTATGGACGCTGGGACTTGGAAGCCGCCAGTGGGTGGGCATCAGGATAGTTGGGAAACGGGTTGGTCGCCGAGTCCTTGGGGGCAAGAGCCGTCGTTGCGTGCCGCCGGGAGCACGACTGCGTTGGCAGGCCAAGCTCTGCAGATCGACGGTGTGCCCCTCGCAGGAGTGAGGTTGTCGATCGAGGGGACCTCGGCGCAGACAACGACTGATGCTGCAGGTCGGTTCCTGCTCACAGGTGTTTCCGCTGGCCATCATGTGTTGGTGGTTGAAGGCGAACGGGTCCATTCCCGTACGCGCTACGGAACGTATGAGATGGGCGTCAATCTCGTCGCGGGCAAGACCACGATCCTTGAACAAACCGTTTGGCTCACGCCGCTTGACCCAGACTGGTAACCGTCACGTCGGCTCGTCCATCACGCATGAAACGCGACTTACCACGCCGCAAATCCCCGGGCTCGAAGTTCGTATCCCGGCCGGTACCGTCATAACCGATGCTGCTGGAAACAGGGTTCACAATCTAAACATGACCGCGATCCCGGTAGATCGACCCCCGTTCAGGCTTCCGCCGTTCGTAGAAGTTCCGATCTACTTCACAGTGCAGCCTGGGCGCGCGTACCTGAGCAAGCCAGCTCAGATCATCTACCCAAACTACGATCATCTACGTCCCGGTCAGCGCGTCCCGTTCTGGAATTACAACCCCGACTCACACGGATGGTACGTCTACGGTCACGGGTCGGTCACAGCCAACGGGAAGCAAGTCGTCCCAGATCCAGGCGTAGGCGTATGGGGGTTTGCGGGAGCTATGATCACTAGCACCCCAACGCCACCATCGAGCAAACCGACGGGCACAGCGGCGGGAGGCGATCCGGTTGATCTGTATTCGGGTCTCTTTGACTATCGCTCGACTGACCTCGTGTTGCCAGACACCGTTCCGATAGTGATGCAGCGCAGCTACCGTCAAGGCGACTCCAACTCTTACAGCTTCGGTATAGGTACCACCAACCTCTACGAAACGCGCTTGTGGTCAGAAAATAATTATCACGAAGCCGACCTAATACTTCCCGACGGGGGACGGGTTCATTACGTGCGTATCTCACCCGGTGAAGGCATCACCGAAGCCGAATACGAGTCAACGAGCAAGCCGGGTCCATATTACGCTTCCACGATCAAGTGGAACCAGGAAGAGAATGGCTGGGACTTGGCTCTTACCGACGGACTCACCTACGAGTTCGGTGCGGACGCGCCATTGCAAGGGATACGCGATCGATTTGGCGACCAGCTCACGATCACCAGAACAAAAGGCAAGGAAGGCAATATCACCCAAATCACTTCCCCACACGGCAAGTGGGTGACCTTCACATACGATAGCTCCAACCGGATCACAGAAATGAAGGACAACGGTGGCCGCGTATGGAAATACAGCTACACCACGGGTGGTTATCTAGAAAAGGTGACCGACCCGGCAGAAAGAGTCACGAAGTACGAATACGACGGTTCGGGCAACATGACGAGCATCACCGACCCTCGCGGCACAAAGTACGTCGAAAACAAATACGACACTAACGATCGCGTCTCAAAGCAAACCGATGCCGACGGCGGTGTCTTTGAATTCAAATACGGCCTAAACGGCGAAGGGAAGGTAGAAAGCACGACCGTCACGGAACCTCGGGAAAACAAGCGCAAGGTCACCTTCAATAGTGAAGGGCTCTCCACAAGCGAAATCCTCGGGTTCGAAAGCGCCCTGGAACAGAAGACCGAAATCGAACGGCAGTCCAGCACGAACCTTATCCTTTCGACGACTGACGCCCGCAAACGTAAGACCGCATATGAATACGACGCATACGGTAACCCGACGTTGATTACGCGCCTCGCAGGCACAGGGTCAGCGCAGACGACGAAATTCACTTACGAACCGAAGACGGACGAGTTGACAAATGTCACTGACCCGCTCAGCCATTCGACCAAATACGAATACGGCACTAAGGGCGAACTCCTCACCGTCACCGACCCCCTTGGTCACAAAACGACCGCTGAATACAACAGCAGCGGACAACCAACGGTTATAAAGAACGCGCTCGGGAAGAGCACGACATATGCCTACGAACTAGGAATGCTGAGCGGCATCACAGACGCCGCGAACAGGACGACAAAGCAGTTCGTCGACGGTATCGGGAACGTCACTTCGGTCACACGACCCGAAGGGCAACGAACCCTCTATGGCTACAACCTCGACAACGAACTGACGAGCATCACAGGAGCAGGCGGCGCGCAGACCAGCCTCGAATACGACGCTGACGGAGACCTCACGTCGATCGCGGACCCTCGGCACAACAAAACGACTGTGACCTACGAATCGATGGACCGCGTGGAAAGCGAAACTGACCCACTGGGCCACAAAACAACCTGGGCCTACAATAAGGCCGGCTACCCTATCGAAGCGACCGACCGTCGCGGCCTGGTCACGAAGGCGACCTACGATACGCTAGGACGAATGTCGAAGATCAGCTTCGGCGTTTCAGGCGAAACAGCGCAAAGCTCGATCAAATACGAATACGACAACGGAAACCGCCCAACCAAGATCGAAGACAGCGCCGCCGGTGGCACCTACACGCCCACGTACAACGAACTAGACCAGCTCACAGCGCTCGCCGGACCCAATGGCACCGTCGAATACACCTACGACGGTGCAGATCGGCGTAAGAAGCTGATCGTGCCGGGCCAGGAAGCGGTCGAATACACCTACGACGAAGCGAACCGTTTGACCGAACTCGCTCGCGGGACCGAAAAGATCAAATTGGGCTACGACAACGCAAACAGGCCGACGAGCGTCAAACTCCTCGACGGGATCGAAGAGACCCTCGGCTACAACGAAGCCAACGACCCCACATCGATCATCGACAAGAAGGGCTCGGAAACCCTCGGCGAACTCGACTACGCCTACAACAAAGACGACCAGCTCGAAGCGACATGGGGAAGCTACGCCCGCACCGGACTCCCAGAAGCCATCACCACACCACTCGTCTACAACGCCGATAACGAGCTGACCGAACGTGCAGGCAAAACACTCGCCTACGACAACGACGGGAACCTAACATCGGACGCAACAAACACCTACAAATGGGATGACCGCGGACAACTCGAAAGCATCAGCGGCGGAACAACAGCATCATTCGGCTACGACCCATTCGGCCGCAGAAGCTCAAAGACACTCGCAGGCACCACCACAAAGCTCCTCTACGACGGGCCTAACGTCGTCCAAGAATCCGTCGGCGGGACAGCCACCGGCAACCTCATCACCGGACTAGGCGCCGACCAGATCTTCTCCAGGAAGACAAGTACAGGCACCGACAGCTACCTGACTAACCCTCAGAAGAGCACGATCGCGCTTGCCAACAGCGAAGGCAAAGTCAAGACCACCTACACCTACGACCCCTTCGGCGCAACCACCATCGAAGGCACCGCCAGCACCAACCCCTACCAATACACCGGACGCGAAAACGACAGCGACGGCCTGCAATACAACCGCGCCCGCTACTACAATCCCGCCAACGCCAGATTCATCAGCCAAGACCCCACAGGATTCGCAGGCAGCGGCGCCAACCTCTACCAATACACACTCGGCGACCCCCTCGACTTCACAGACCCCACCGGACGATGCAGCCTCGAATTCTGGTCCAGCAGCTTCTGGACAGAAGGAAACTGCGCCTCAGAAAACCCAGTCAAGGCCATACAGGCAGCAGGCATCGGCACATGCATCATTGTTACCGCTGGTATATGCGCAGGCGTGACTGGGGCAGTAACCGTGTTCGGATTGGCAAGCGATGCGAATTGCCATGCGTCTCCAGGACAGTACGCGGGAACCATAGGTTTCGGTCTATTGGGAGCCGGTCCTGGGCTCATCTTCACGGGACTAAAGGGAGCAGGAATGATCGGGGAGGATGTGCTGCCTGACACATTGGCCGGCAAGTGGGCACTAAACGGATATCTCACTGGCCCAGCTGCCGGAGCAGCAGTGGCCGAGGCGGCAGCAAGCAGCCCTGGCGGCCCAGGTGGCTCTCCTGGCGGCGTCCCGGGGGGCAGCTCCGGAGGTACTACACCAGGCGGCAGTTCAGGTGGCAGCGCAGCCGCCGCATCTGGCGAAGGCGGAGCATGCGAATAAAATACGGAGATGATCGTGTCTATCGGAGTCGCTCCCAGTCGCTGGGATTCGCACTGTGTACATTTGCAAATATCGTACTAATGAGCACCTTTCTCGTTAGAGCCAGCAAGCCTGCGGCGACTGACATAGCGGTGATCGCTATTGTGATCGGGACGTTGCTCGGAGCCCGAGCGACGTTGAGTGCGATCATCGCAACCCACGAGGGAATAAGAGTCGTCAACTTGTTCAAAAATCTCAACTTTACTTGGAATGAGATAGACTCGTTTGATATAGGACAATCCGGACTTCTTCCGCAGGTGTGCCGCATCCACACAAAGGACGGAAAAATGTGGCGAGCGATTGGTATACAAGAGATGAATGTTTCCCTTTTGCAATCGAAAGATAAGCGACCCGCTAGAAAGATAGTGGAGCAGTTGAACCAGGAGCTGGCCGACCACACACAGCTGCAGCGCAGTCCACAGCCTCAATGAATCCCGTAGCAGCGTCATCCGGCGTAAGAAGCTGATCGTGCCGGGCCAGTGGGCGCTCAACGGATACCTCATCGGCCCTGCCGCTGGTTCAGCGGTAGCCGAGGCAGCAGCCACCAGCCCCGGTGGCCCGGGCGGCTCACCGGGCGGTAGCTCTGGAGGCACCACACCAGGAGGCAGTCCAGGCGGCAGCGCAGCCGCCTCATCTGGCGAAAGCGGTGGAAGTTGCGAATAAAACCGAGGCAACGCGTCTACCGAACTCGCTCGCAATCCTTTGGAATTGTGTTGACAGTGCTTGTTGGAGATCTCTTCCTGGCTACCTTCGTCGCTAGGACTAGCGAGCCTGGAGCGATAGGCATAATTGCAGTCTTTATTCTTGTTGGGACGGTTATAGGATTGCGGGCCGCCTTGACCGCAGTTGAGGTATCAAATGAGGGAGTACGGGTCATAAATGTGTTCAAAAAGTTCGGATTGCCTTGGGCGGATATAGAGCTGTTCGAAATAGGCCAGTCAGGACTCTTTCCGCAGGTGTGTCTAATCCATACGAAGGATGGAAAGATTTCACACGCCTTTGGAATACAAGAAAGGAACACTTCGCGTTTGCAATCGCAAGATAAGCGACCCGCTAGAAAGATAGTGGAGCAGTTGAATCAGGAGCTGGCCGACCATACACAGCAGCGCAGTGCACAGCCTCAATGAATCCCGTAGCAGCGTCATCTACGGCTTGCCAAGGAAGTGATGACTGATCAGGCCGCATGGCCAACGGTGACGCGTAAGGAGGCGCTGACCGGTGCTGCGCTCATCGGAATCGGTGCTGGGCTCGACCGTGTGATAGGTGGAGTGTCAGGTCCGAGGGCTTCTGGTAGGCCCGTCTTGCCCGGCGGTATCGTTCCCTTTCGGGACGCTCACCAGGCTGGTATAGCCACCCCTGCCCAAGACTATCTTCACTTCGCGGCGTTCGATGTAACCAGCGAAGCTGTAGAGGACCTGCGTTCGCTGTTGACGGCATGGACGGCCGCCGCAGACATGCTGACTCGCGGCGCACCCTATGGACCGAACAGCGAAGAGTCGAACCAGCCGCCCGCTGATACCGGCGAGGCGATCGGGCTGGATGCCTCGCAACTCACGATCACGTTCGGGTTCGGCCCAAGCCTATTCGCCAGCGGCGACCGCTTTGGCTTGGCTCAGGCAAGACCGGCCGGATTGCGGCCGCTTCCAACCTTCAAGGGCGAGAGCATCGAACCGGCGATCTCGGGCGGTGATCTGTGCGTTCAAGCGTGCGCCAACGATCCCCAGGTCGCCTTCCACGCCATCCACATGCTCGCCCGCATCGCGAGCCCCGTGGCCGCCATGCGTTGGGACCAACTCGGGTTCGGCAGAACCTCAAGCACGAGCCGCACGCAACAGACTCCGAGAAACCTGATGGGCTTCAAGGACGGCACCGACAACATCCGCAGCGAGGACACCGACGCGATGAACGAATATGTCTGGGTCCAGCCGGTAGACGTGCCGGACTGGTTGGTCGGCGGGACCTACCTGATCGCGCGCCGCATCAAGATCCTCTTCGACGTATGGGACGCCGCCACTCTCGAAGGCCAGCAGCAGACGATAGGACGCGACAAGCTCACCGGCGCTCCCCTTGGGGCCACTTACGAGTACGACCCAGTCGACCTGGCAGCGACCACATACGGTGTGCCCGTGATCCCCTCTAATGCACATATTCGCCTCGCGAACCCCGAGAACAACAAAGGACAGAGACTCCTACGACGAGGTTATTCCTACTCCGAAGCGGTTGAACCGGGAACTGCCGATATCAACGCCGGTCTGTTCTTCATAGCGTTCCAACGAGACCCCGACCGCCAATTCATCCCAATACACCGAAAACGATGCGCTCAACCGCCACACCCTTCACACCTCCAGCTCAATCTTCGCAATCCCGCCGGGGATACAGAGGGGCGGCTTTGTTGGCGAAGGACTATTCAGCTCAAGCCAGTGATGTTGCCTTCATCTCGGCCCGTGCCGAAAGGTCGCCCATAAGTGACCTGATCGCTTCCCCGGCGCACTATCCCCACCTGTTCGTCTGGGGTGTTCGGTTGGGTGTTCGGTTATAAGCCGAACACCCAACCGAACACCCTGCTGCCCGCTCGCTCCCGAGATTTGGCTCTGCACCTAGCCCGAGGAAGGGGGTCCCCGCTTCTCCGCTTCGCTACAAACCGGGGACCCCCTTCCTCGACCCAACGGGTCTGTCCGATGAACGGTGGATCTGCGGATGAAAAGTCAAGGGCAGCGAGCGCTTTTCTCTGGGGTGCGGCGGGGTGCGCTGGTGTTCTGGGTGCTCATCTGGGTTTCGGGAGGGTCCCGGGTCGGCTCGTGGACGACGCCCAGCGATGGCACAGCCCGGAGGGGTGTGCATATGGTCTGTGCTGGCTTTTTGCTGTGCCGGCGGGCGCTCCGGGGCGCAGGGAGACGCAGTCGGCGGTGGCGACGTCGGGTGCTTCGGAGTGGAATGATTTGTCGTGGTGCGGGTGACTGACGTGAGCGAAGCGCAGGCGTCAGGGGCTTGTGGCCTGCCGCGCGGCTTTGCCCTTCGAGGGCTTGTTGGATGCGCGCCCCGGTGTCGCACCCGCACCACCCTTTGGTGCCGTTGTGCGCCAGTCCTCGATCAGGCGCCGGTAGGCGAGCTCTGCCTGGACTGCTTCGGATCGAGATCCACGCGGCCTCGACCAGCATCGAGCGGGTCACCGCGCTTTGAGATGTGCCCGTAGCGCGCTGGCTCTGACCCGGACTGGCGAACCTTCGGGTCCAGGCCCAGATAGGCGACGAGCTGGCCGGGGCTCTCTGGAAGCGGGTGATGTCCCCGATCGCCGCGATCACTGCCGCCGCGGTCCCGACGTCGACCCCGGGGATCGTCAGCAGCCGCTGAAACCCGGGGAACGCGAGGGCCTGTTGGGCGATCCGCTGGTCGAGGCCGGTGATCTCGCCGCCCAGGAAATCGATGTGGCGCAAACAGCTCCTCACCGTCTCTGTCTCCTCCTCGGGCAACTGCTGACCTGTCAGCCACACACGTCCCTTCTTCCCGAAGAGGTCGCTCACCGGTGGACGGCCGATCAGACACCTTGCGAGGACCGCGTGCACCTCATTCTTCACCCGCGTGCGTGCCCGTACCAGTCCCGCCCGGCGAGCGACACGCCGCCGCAAAGCAGACGTCGCCTCGTCCGGCACCCATACCGCTTTGAGCATCCCGGCCGAGAGGAGCTTGGCGAGCATCGCCGCGTCAAAGCGATCGGACTTCACACGCGCGTGAGAGATCGCACGCGTCTCCGCCGCATTGCACACCACCACCCGTCCCACCGGGCCCTCGCTCAGTAGCCGCGCGATCATCATCGCGCCGCAACTGGCCTCCAATACCACCTGGTCATCACTCTTCAGGCCGGCCGCGAACTCTCGGATCGCCTCCGGTGTGCTCGCGATCCGACCGACCCGCGAGACCCGGCCGCCCTCGGCGACCGCGACCTCGCAGAAATCAAGATGAACATCCAAACCAAAGAACCGCACGAGAAACCATCTCCCTTTCACGAACTGGACATATGAGATGGAAGGCACCGCGGGCAGCGACAACTACGGATTCGGGCTCTCAGCCCAACCGGGTGAGTCGCAAGGGCGGCCATCTAGTCATTGACGGGCTCACAGCCCAGATGCACGGCGGCCTGCCCACAAGCGTCCTTCCCACGAAGCCCCTGTCCCGGTCAAACGACCTTAGGATCGCCACCGGACAGCAGGCCCAAGCCGTATTTCATACCCGTAGCTTGGTCTGACTGAAGGGATGGACCATGACGGGGATAGTCGGTCTGACCGATCAGGAGGAGATGATCGGGTCTATGACTACAGATATCGTTGATCAGAAGCAGTTGGCTGAGCAGCTGTTGGAGCAGGCGAAGGAGCAGAATATTGAGCTGGTCGGCCCGGACGGGCTGTTGGCCAGCTGACCAAAAGTGTGCTTGAGACCGCGCTTGATGCGGAGATGAGCTAGCACCTCGGCTATGAGAAGCACGACCCGGCAGGCCGTAACAGCGGGAACAGCCGTAACGGGACGCGCGCCAAGACGGTGCTGAGGGAGATCGGCCCGGTCGAGATCGAGGTCCCTCGGGATACCGAGTCGACGTTCGAGCCGCAGATCGTCAAGAAGCGCCAGCGCGCAGGCTCACCGGTGTTGATGAGATCGTCCTGTCGCTGACTGCTCGTGGGTTGACGACTGGGGAGATCGCCGCGCACTTCGGGGAGGTTTATGGTGCCAAGGTCTCCAAGGACACGATCAGCCGGATCACCGAGAAGGTCACGGGCGAGATCACGGAGTGGTTGAACCGGCCGCTGGAAAAGATTTACCCTGTGA
Source organism: uncultured Solirubrobacterales bacterium (assembly GCA_963743555.1). Taxonomy (GTDB): domain Bacteria; phylum Actinomycetota; class Thermoleophilia; order Solirubrobacterales; family Solirubrobacteraceae; genus Palsa-744. The sequence continues at coordinate 6,052 of CAVUQG010000006.1, read as the reverse complement.
TCTTCATTGACGCGATGGTCGTCAAGGTCCGCGACGGGCAGGTCGCCAACAAGCCTGTCTATGTCGTGATTGGCGTGAGCGTCAACGGTGAGCGGGACATCCTGGGGCTCTGGGCCGGTGATGGCGGCGAGGGCGCGCGAAGTTCTGGTTGAGCGTGTTCACCGAGATCAAGAACCGTGGCGTGGAGGATGTCTGCATCGCTGTCTGCGACGGTCTGAAGGGTCTGCCAGAGGCGATCACGACGACGTGGGAGTTCGCGACCGTCCAGGCGTGCATCATCCATCTGATCCGCAACACATTCCGGTTCGCTTCGCGCAAGTACTGGGACGAGATGAGCCGCGATCTGCGACCCGTCTACACAGCACCCTCAGAGGCTGCCGCAAGAGAGCGCTTCATGGAGTTCGACGGCAAATGGGGCAAGCAGTACCCGGCGATTAGCAAGCTCTGGGAGAACGCCTGGAGCGAGTTCATACCGTTCCTGGATTACGACGTCGAGATCCGACGCGTGATCTGCTCCACGAACGCGATCGAGTCGCTCAACGCCCGCTACCGACGCGCCGTCCGCGCGCGAGGGCACTTCCCGAACGACACGGCCGCGCTGAAGTGCCTCTCTACCTCGCCACCAGAGCACTGGACCCCACCGCGCGAGGCAGAGCACGCTGGGCAATGAGATGGAAGCCCGCCCTAAACGCGTTCGCGATAGCGTTCGAAGAAAGAATCAACTAAAAACCACCAAGCAGATCCACCGTTAATCTGACACTCCCCAGCAGTCTGCAACGGCGCCGTAGGTGCCGAGAGGGGGTCGTGGCGCGGCCTCGTCGTGGGACGGTCGCTGCGCTGTCGGTGGATGCTTGGCGGGCGGTGGATCGGCTGACCGGGGGACGGACAGGTCATTGTCGAGCGTCGATGATCAGGGTCGTGGCGAGCGAATTCGTTGGACGGTTTCGTGTCGTCGTGGTCATAGGTAGCGATGATCGGAACCGCACACCCACACCCACGTGGCAAATCATCGAGGGAGACGGCCGCGCGATGATCGAGCTGACTGTCACCCTCACCGACCAACAGCTCGCTGAGATCGCCGAGCGAGCCGCTGCGCTTGTATCAGCCGGTCCTCAAGAGGGCACGCCTTGGCTGAACGTCACCGACGCTGCCGAGCGACTCCGCTGTCGCAAGGACCGCATCTATGACCTGATCGCGCTCGGCAAGCTCCACCCGCGCCGCGACGGCCGCCGCGTCCTACTACACAGCGACGACCTCGACGCCTACACCGAAGGACGCGACCGATGACCTCGACTCGATCCCTAGGCGGAGGCGCGCTCTTGCTTGTCGATTGCCTCACCGAGCTGGCGGAGATTCACGTCGAGCGCTCGCAGGAACGCGAGGAGAGTGTGCCAGCGGATGCCGCGGTGTCCGTTCTCGACCTGCGAGACATATGTGGCGCCGATGTCCACTCGTGCCGCCAATGCCTCTTGTGTGAGCCCGGCCTGTTCGCGCAGTTCTCGCAGCGCCTTGCCGAGGATGCGGTAGGCGTCGGTATCTGATTCTGTTCGACGGCGGGTGGGGGACATCGCTCGGCGACCTTTACAGTTGGGCTAAGTTGCGCTAGGCTCGGCCTGATCGAACATACATACAAGTTGGCGCCCGCGATGAGAGGCTCATCCGGGCGCCGTGGCACCGTGAGCTGTAACTCCCGGCACGCCAGCCAAGCTACCAGTCAGACGGCTTGGCTTCCTTGCCAGTGCAGTCTTCCCGGGGCCTCCAATCAAAGGAGGAACCATGAGCACCAATCCACAAGGAGTCCTGTCGTCGCTGTTGGCAGAGGACCGGCCGTGGACACTGGACGAGCTGGTCCGCGAGAAGGGCGACCGGATGGAGGTCGTGGACGCCATCGCCGAATTGGACGCGCTGGGACTCGTCACTCGGATCAACAAGCAGGTGATCTGCGCGTCCCGTGCCGCGATCCACGCAGACCGCCTCGACGTGTGATGAGCCTTCGGTGTTGGTTTGAGCGTCGCTCCTTCGGGAGCGGCGCCGACACCCCCCTACGGAGCGAGGGCAATGCCTGCCCGGCTTGAGAAGACGCGGACGCCGGGTGTCTTCAAGCGCGGTAGCCGGTACGTGTTCAGCTATCGCGTGGACGGTAAGCAGCGGTGGGAGTCGTGCCGCACGCTTGACGAGGCACGCAGAGCGAAGGCCGCGCGAGCCACCGACATCGAGCGCGGCGAGTTTGAGCAACACTCCCGGATCACGCTGCACGAGTACGCGAGAGAGTGGATCGAGCGCTACCAAGGCACCGGCCGCAGGGGGTTTCGTGAGGAGACGCGAACCGAGTACCGGGCGCTGCTCGACAAGTATGCGTTGAGTCACTTCTCCTCGTGCACGAAGCTCACCGACATCACGCCGAGGCATATCGCGACGTTCGTCGGTTGGTTGTGCGAGCAGACGAAGCCCGCTGCCACGAAGGATGAGCCGGAGCGCCGTGTGCCGTTGTCGGACAAGACCGTGCGTAACGCGCTCGGGCCGCTCAAGGCGTGCTTGGCGACCGCTCGCCGGGAGGGGCTGATCCGGCACAACCCGGCCACCTACGTGGCGTTGCCTCACAGGGCGAGGGTGGATGACGACGAGGACCGACCACGGCCCTTCCCTCGCATCCAGGGGGAGGATGACGAGTCGGTCGAGACGATGGAGATGGTTGTGGAGCGCATCGACCAATCGCACCGGCTCATGTTCGAGCTGCTCGCCGCCACCGGACTGCGGCGCTCGGAGCTGCTCGTACTCGAAGGCCGTCATCTTGCGCTCGACGGGGACCGCCCGCATGTGAAGGTATGCCAGCGTGTGCGCCGCCGCCGTGGCGAGGGTCTTGTGATCGGTCCGTTGAAGTCGCGCTACTCCAAACGCGACGTACCGATCACGGCGGCACTGGCGGCTCGCTTGTTGGCTCTCGCGGTCGCACCCGATGAGCTTGTGTTCCGCTCGGCTGCCAACACGGTGCTCGACCCCGACAACCTTGCGACCCGAGTGCTCGCGCCCGCGTGTAAGGCGGCCGGTGTCGAGTGGGCGGGCTTCCACACGTTTCGCCATACCGTCGCGTCGCGGCTGTTTGCGGAGGGTCGCAACGTCGTGCAGGTGCAACGCTGGCTCGGCCACCACTCCGCAAGCTTCACTCTCGACACTTACGTCCACCTACTCGACAACGACCTCGGCGAGCCGCTTCGGGCTGCTTCATGAAGTACGCGAACATGGTTCCTGTAGCGGCGCGGTACGCTTCTTCTATGGCTGCTTCTCGCCAGCACGTCAATGTCGATCTCGACGCGGAGGTTGCGTCGATCTTGCGCTCGCACGCCGCCGAGGCTCACGTCAGCGAGGGCGAGATCGTCGATCGGGCGATCCGCGCGTACGATCTGCGCTCGCTGGTCGCTCGCATCCGCGCTCGCAGCGATCTAGACGAAGACGCCGCGATGGCGCTGGTACGCGAGGAGTTGCACGCCGCTCGCGCAGAGCGCGACGCCGCTTGATGCAGCGCGTCGTCGCGGATGCGAACGTACTCGTCTCCGCCGCAATCGCCCGCTCTCCGCAGGCGCCATCGGTGTTGACGCTCGATGCAGCGCTCGACGGTCGCGTTGAGCTGATTACCTCGCCGCTGCTGCTGCGGGAGGTCACGATGGTTCTCGCCCGGCCCCGTCTACGGAAGTACGTCTCGGCTGAGGAGGCCACCCGTTTCGTTGCGGACCTGGCCGCACAGACCACTCTGCTGGTGGATGCTCCCGGCCCCCACCCGGCCGTATGCCGCGATCCGCGCGACGACTACCTCGTCGCGCTCGCTCAAACAAATGCGGTAGAGGCGATCGTCAGCGGCGATCTTGATCTGCTGGCCATTGATCCGGGGCAGCTCACCGTCAAGATCATCACGCCGCGACAGTTTGCCGAACGGTTGGGCTAGGCAGGGCTCGTCACGACCACTAGATTTCGTATTGTCGAAGGGTGCCGCTTGACCCAATCGTCTCGCTATCGGCTGCCCTTGCGGAGGCACCTGGCTCGTGTGCGTGCCTGCTTGGGGCAGGCATCAGTGTTGATGCCGGAATACCTACCGCGTGGGAGATCTATAACGACGGACTGCGCCGACTATACGAGCTACAGAGCGGGAACGCCGATCCGCCCACCGAGCAAGAACTCAACGAGTGGTTGAGCGATAACGGTCATGAGGCTCTCGACTACTCGTCACTGCTCAACCTGATTGCCCCTGACGCAGCCATTCGCCGTGAATGGCTTGCAAGTTACTTTAGGGACACCGAGCCCGGTACTACTCACGAGCAGCTCGCCGAGATCGCCGCCATGGGAATAATCAAGGTATTCATCACAACCAACTTCGACAGGTTGCTCGAGCGGGCGCTCCTAGCCCGTGGGATCGAGCCTGTCGTCGTCTCTGACGACGGAACTCTCGTAGTGGCACCCAAGCGCGAGCACGCATCCGTGTTCATCGTAAAGGCGCACGGCGACTACTTGCAGGAGACTATCCGTAATACACCCTCCGAGCTTGCTGCACTCGACCCGAAGCTCACCGACGAACTCAGGCGGATCGCCGATCATTATGGTCTACTCGTAATCGGCTGGTCCGGGCGTTACCCTGCACTAGCTGAGATCCTTCGAAATCGTAGGGAGTGTCAGATTAACGGTGGATCTGCTTGGTGGTTTTTAGTTGATTCTTTCTTCGAACGCTATCGCGAACGCGTTTAGGGCGGGCTTCCATCTCATTGCCCAGCGTGCTCTGCCTCGCGCGGTGGGGTCCAGTGCTCTGGTGGCGAGGTAGAGAGGCACTTCAGCGCGGCCGTGTCGTTCGGGAAGTGCCCTCGCGCGCGGACGGCGCGTCGGTAGCGGGCGTTGAGCGACTCGATCGCGTTCGTGGAGCAGATCACGCGTCGGATCTCGACGTCGTAATCCAGGAACGGTATGAACTCGCTCCAGGCGTTCTCCCAGAGCTTGCTAATCGCCGGGTACTGCTTGCCCCATTTGCCGTCGAACTCCATGAAGCGCTCTCTTGCGGCAGCCTCTGAGGGTGCTGTGTAGACGGGTCGCAGATCGCGGCTCATCTCGTCCCAGTACTTGCGCGAAGCGAACCGGAATGTGTTGCGGATCAGAGTGGATGATGCACGCCTGGACGGTCGCGAGCTCCCACGTCGTCGTGATCGCCTCTGGCAGACCCTTCAGACCGTCGCAGACAGCGATGCAGACATCCTCCACGCCACGGTTCTTGATCTCGGTGAACACGCTCAACCAGAACTTCGCGCGCCCTCGCCGCCATCACCGGCCCAGAGCCCCAGGATGTCCCGCTCACCGTTGACGCTCACGCCAATCACGACATACACAGGCTTGTTCATCACTTGCCCGTTGCGGACCTTAACGACCATCGCATCGATGAAGATCACGGGATAGACGCGATCGAGAGCGGCCGGGTCAACCATTCGGTCATCTCGCCCGTGACCTTCTCGGTGATCCGGCTGATCGTGTCCTTGGAGACCTTGGCACCATAAACCTCCCCGAAGTGCGCGGCGATCTCCCCAGTCGTCAACCCACGAGCAGTCAGCGACAGGACGATCTCATCAACACCGGTGAGCCTGCGCGCTGGCGCTTCTTGACGATCTGCGGCTCGAACGTCGACTCGGTATCCCGAGGGACCTCGATCTCGACCGGGCCGATCTCCCTCAGCACCGTCTTGGCGCGCGTCCCGTTACGGCTGTTCCCGCTGTTACGGCCTGCCGGGTCGTGCTTCTCATAGCCGAGGTGCTCGCTCATCTCCGCATCAAGCGCGGTCTCAAGCACACTTTTGGTCAGCTGGCCAACAGCCCGTCCGGGCCGACCAGCTCAATATTCTGCTCCTTCGCCTGCTCCAACAGCTGCTCAGCCAACTGCTTCTGATCAACGATATCTGTAGTCATAGACCCGATCATCTCCTCCTGATCGGTCAGACCGACTATCTCCGTCATGGTCCATCCCTTCAGTCAGACCAAACCAGATCCACCGTTCATCAGACAGACCCTCGGCCGCGACGGGACGA
>CAVUQG010000005.1:0-139257 GCA_963743555.1 uncultured Solirubrobacterales bacterium | reverse complement strand
TCTTGTCTTCTGCCATCCCGAGACAGGGCACGTGCTCGACCATCGAAGATGCGCAAGCGCTTCAAGGATGCGCTCGTGGAGGCCAAAGCGCGCACGATCACCTTTCACGAGTTGCGCCACACGTTCGGCACACAGATGGCGGCAGCCGGAGCGCCGTTGCGCGCGATCCAGGAGTGGATGGGTCACGCCGACGCCAAGACAACGGAGATCTACCGTCATTACGCGCCCGACCCTACGCATGGGGCAGCGCTCGTGGAGCGGGCGTTTGGCGGCGGCGATGAGCCGAGAACCATCGCATCTGACCAGTACGCTCGGGAACCTCATGTCTGATCTTCCCTCCACGTCCTCCACTGATACCCCGGAGTCTCCGAGCCCGAGCTACGAGGAGTTCCTTGAGGACATCAAGGGGCGCATCCGTAGCGCACAGGCACGGGCTGCACGCGCGATCAACGCGGAGCTCATCGACGTGTATTGGCAGATCGGCCATGAGATCCTGCGGCGCCAAACCGCAGAGGGCAATCGCCGTGGACGCGGCGGTCCTAAGATCGTCGAGCGGCTGTCCGTGGACCTGCGAGCGGCCTTCCCCGGTGCGCGCGGCTTCTCAGTGAGGAGCTTGCGCTACATGCGGGCATTCGCTGCGGCATGGCCCGAGCGAGAAATGCTGCAGTCCGATATTGCAGCATTGCCGTGGGCCCACGTGACGCTGCTGCTTGACAAGCTCTCCGACCGGCCGACGCGCGACTGGTACGCGGCGCGGGCGTCGAGTTGGTCCAACGCGGAACTCGCACACCACATCGCAAGCCGCCTCCATGAGCGCCAGGCAGCGGCAATCACCAATTTCGAGCGCGCGCTACCGGATGGCGACATCGAGACTGTGCAGCGAATCACCCGCGATCCCGTGGTCCTCGACTTCGTGCGCCTGGCCGACGGCGCCAGAGAGCGCGACCTGGAAGCTGCACTCCTGACCGACATCGAACGCTTCATGCTCGCCCTCGGTGAGGGCTTCTATTTCGCCGGACGCCAGCGGTCGGTCCAAATTGGCGAGGAGGAGTTCATCCTCGACCTGCTCTTCTACCACCATCCGACCCGCCGCTTCGTGGTCATCGACCTCAAGATGGGACCTTTCAAGGCAGAGTTCGCCGGCAAGATGAATCTCTACGTCAACGCTGTCAACGAACTGATCGCTAACGACGAGGATCGCGCCACTGTCGGGTTCATCCTCTGCACCGACCGTGACGAGGCGGTCGCCCACCTGACGCTGCAAGGCATCGTCACGCCGATTGCTGTGACGCGCTACACGGTTGGTGAGCGTGGAGTCCTGATGGCCGATGAGGAGAGTCAGATCACGGACGGCATCGAGCGCGAGATGGAGGGCATGCGCCGTGTCGAGCAGCAGGTGGCGGAGTTCGCCGCTCGCCGGGCACGAGAGCTTGCGGAAGGTTCTGACGATCCCAAGTTGTAGAAAGCACGGTGAGCGCATTCCCGATAAGTTTCGTCTATGGCAACTGCCGGAGATGGGGGACCCCCTGCGTCAGCGGCGGATACGTGGTCGCATGCTCGCCTAATCCCGACCTACGGCATCCGTAGTCAGGATGAGCAGGAGAAGCGCGCGACCGCTTGTCTCCTCGCCGTGATGCATGATGTCCCTGAGTTCGGACACTCGCTCCTGCGAGAATTGGGAGCGCCGAAGTCGCCAAGTATCGACACGTTTGCCGAGGTTCGCTTCAAGAAAGCGGACGGCAAACTTGACATACCTGATGGAGCGATCGTTTGCGCGCGGGGCAGCAAACGCTGGACCTGCCTGGTCGAGGTCAAGACGGGTGCCGCCGCCCTGAAGGACGAGCAGGTCGGGAGATACGTCGAGATCGCACGGGAGCAGGAATTTGACGGGGTCCTTACGATCTCTAACCAGATCACCCACAGCGCATCGGAGTCACCGGTCTCGATCAATGGCCAAAAGCTCCGTAAGACAAAGCTCTGGCACTTGTCGTGGTGGCGGATCCTGACCGAGGCTGTCGTGCAGAGTCGCTATAGAGGTGTTTCAGATCCCGACCAAGCTTGGGTTCTACGTGAGCTGATCCACTACCTCAGCGGCGATTCCTCCGGGGTCGCGGGCTTTGAGGACATGGGGAAAGATTGGGTCTCCGTACGAACCGCTGCTCACGACGGGATTCTGCGTCAAGGCGACCCCCGTGCTCGTCAGGTCGCCGAACGATGGGAGCAGTTCACCGAGTACTTGTGCCTCAGCTTGTCTCAGGAATTGGGGCGCAATGTAATCTCGCTTCGGGCACGCAAGCAGACGGCAACTGCAAGGCTCGACGAGTTGGAGAAGTCGCTGACCACTGCCGGTGCCCTGCAAACAGAGATCCATGTTCCGGATGCCATCGGAGATTTGCAGATACGTGCAGATCTTAAGTCCCGTCAGACATCGATAAGCGTTGACATTATGGCTCCCACGGAAGGCCGTCCCAAGTCTCGCATCGGCTGGTTGCTGCGCCAGCTCCCAGAGACATGGCCTGACTTGCGCATCGAGGTTTGGTATCCCTACGTCCGGGAGAGCACCCCCTCGACGCTAGAGCAGGCGCGCGCAAAACCGGAGGATTTGCTCTGCCAAGCAGACGTCAAGCGTGATCCACGATCCTTCACGGTGACGCTAAGCCGACCAATGGGTCAAAAGCGAGGACGGGCCGAGGGCTCGTTTGTACGCGAGACGCGCGAACAGACGGTGACGTTCTATCGTGATCTTGTCCAAAACATGAAGGCATGGCAAGCTCGTCCTCCACAGATCCGTACTGAGGTCCCAGACGTTGACGACAGCGATCCCCCCTCGCCTCCGGATCTCCTGCCTCTCACTCCCGCTGACAGGATGCTGCCTCGTCTTACAGGCGGCGACGCGTCCGATGGCGATACCGCCGACCGGTTCGCCACCAGACCATTAGAAGAGACCCCGCTCCAAGGTTCCATTCAAGGTTCCGTTTTGAGCAAAACCGACCCCGCCGAGCCCGAGCCAACCCCAACAACCACCGGCAATCCCACCGTACCCAACCCCCCTTGGGCGACCTCATAACCCGAAGGTCGCAGGTTCGAATCTTGCCCCCGCTATGAAGCGAAACCCGCTCAGTTGAGCGGGTTTCGTGCGTTCTGGGTTGGTACCAAGCAGCGCGCTGGAGGCGGGGTGTGAACAGAAGTGCAAACATCTGACTCTGACAAGGCGCGGATGCTTGCTTCTCGCCTGGGTGGGCGCGTTTGGGCATAGGCTCGGCGGCGATGCCGATCGTTCTCGGCGAGAAGCAGAAGTAGATTGGGCGATGACCAATGCAGGCGCCGGCGCGCTTATGTCAGCCTCGGCCCGTGTCTACGGTGTACGGTCGACCGTATTGCTGGACTGCGGCCGCGAGTTGCTCGTACTCGCTGTTTTCGATCGGCCAATGCGAGCCCTCCCGGAACTTCTTGGCATGTCGCTCTGCGAACTCCGGAGCTACCTCGCGCAGTACCGGTGCGTCTTCGAGTGGTGAGCAGTAGTAGTGGGTATGCACCCAGATCTCCCACGGCCAGCGATGCTCGTCGGTCCCAGGCGCTCCATTGCGCTCCTTTGAGGCGGGTGCGGTGCTCGCGACGGTCTGCGTGGCGAGGAGCACCTTGCTGGCGACCGCATAGATGACGATCAGCTCCCCGTTTGAGATCTTGTTGGGTCGCTTGTTGCGCGGGAAATGGACCTTCGTGAAGATCCACGGTTCCTTCTCTGCCCAGTTCTTCCGGACGGGGTTCTCCGTAGACCCGACGAGCTTGAACCAGTTCATCCGCACCAAGGGTAACGGCGCACGCTGCCTTCGGCGTGCCCGTCAACAACAACCGAGCGTCCCCTGGACCCGCTTCGCGAAAGCGTTGTCGGCCGGTACCTCCGAGATCAGGCGCCGTCAGGCTCGATCTGATCAGCTGCCACGACGATCGTCTCGCCGTTATCAAGTTCGACCTCGATCTGGCCCACCAAACCACGCGTGATCGAAGTGACCGTCGCGGATACACGGCCAAGGCCGAACATAACCCCCACGGGCATCCCGACCGTCAACAGTTCCTTTCAGCCGCTGTGGCGTGCAAACTGACCTTGCTTTGACCTTGACCACTACACAAGATGACTTGATCCGCCGCTTCGAGCGCGCGCTCACTGTCCATCACGGACGACGGGCCGGCGAGCCTGAGACGCGGGTCGAGCTTGACCATCTACTGCCTGACCCTTCGGCGGGCGTCGCAGCGCCGGCACGCTGGCGGCTGGCGACGAGCGCTGGCCGGCTGTATCCACCGCCTGCGCCAACCGAGGCCATGAAGGCGTGGCACATGGCCGAGGGCCGCAAGGGTCGTCGGCTGCTCGCTGGCGACCTTCGCAGCGACAATCGCGTCGCGGCGCTCTTGGCCTGGCACTTCGAGCCCAGCGGTTCAGGCGGCAGTCAACGGCCGCATCTCATCATCGCTGCGGCGATACGCGAGGACGTTGACGATCAGGCGCTGCGCGCCGAGTACATGGTTGCTCTGTGGCTGCTGATCTGCGTCGTGGTCGCGATCGACCGCAGAACGATCAAGGCCGGCCGAGTCGGGCTCGTCCTCGACGGTGCGATCGCGCTGTCTTCGGCGACGTTGATCGATCTTGGCTTCAAGCGCGGCCGCAAGCGTGCTGGGTATCGCGGCGATTACTACACGCTGTCCGCGTGAGCACGCCAGATCGCCTCGGCCTTCTCGGCCCATCGCGGCGGTAGGGCGGCGTGCAGCTCGGCGATGAACTCGTCGGCCGGTGTGACCACTGGAGCGGGAAGCTCGGCGAAGAACGCGTCGATTTCGGCGGTTGTCCGTTGTGCCGCGTCCGGGTGGGTCTGCTCGATCCACTCCAGAATGTTGCCTGCGACCTCCTCCAGCGACGCGCGTTGCGCGACCCTGGCGATCTGAAGCACCTGGGCGCCTGTCAAGTGCTTGTCGCGGCGTCCCCAGCGCTGCGGCTCGATGCTGAGCGATCGAACCGCCCGGCTCATACCCCCCGTATCTAGGCCGATGAATCTGGCGGCCTGCGAGAGCGTCGGGAGCGAGCGAACTTGGTCAGTGCGTGGCTGGGCAGCTATCGCGGACATGGAGAAAGACTAGCACACGAGACGCTGATAACGCAAGTTATGCAGTATACGCAGCAGTCGCAGAGAAATCTTATGTCGCGGATATGTGTGGCTTTCTCCTTGTCCGCCCGGACTGGCAATGTTGCGAGCGTGAAGGAGGATGTACTTGAGCAGATTGTTGACGACTACCTCCAGTTTGAGGGCTACTTCACGGTGCACAACGTCCGCTTTCGGCCTCGTAATGACCACCCGCAGTACATGGGGCGCGACGACTCGGTGTCATCCGACGTTGACGTCGTCGGCTACCACCCAACGAAGCGAGGGAGATCGCGTGTAGTCGTTGTGAGTTGCAAGTCGTGGCAAGGCGGCTTCGACGCGACGGCGAAGCTCGCTGAGCTGCGTGGCGAGAAGCGCAACCCGAAGCGGGCAACATGGCGACACTTCCGCGAGCTATGGGTGCCGAAGTGGAGCGAGGCGTTTCGTGAGGCGATCCGCGAGCGCACCGGCCAAGCTGATTTTGACTATCGGATCGCGGTCACACGACTCAAGGGGGACGCGGAAACATGGGGCGTGGATCCGACGATTGCTGTGAACCTCGCGGGCTGCTCCATTGGCTTTCTCACGCTGCAAGAGATGTGGGCGACAATGCTTGAGCGGCTGACCACGACCCCCGCTCCGAGTGAAATCGGTCGTCTTGCGCAGCTTCTCAAGGCCGCTGGGCTCACGGCTGAGTACGAGGTTGCAAAGCCAAGTGTGCCCGCGCCGGGCTCCGAAGCAGCCGCGCTGAAGACTGCGGAGGAAAACGCGTGATACCGGCCGACGCGTGGGGCTGAGCAAAAATTCGCACAAGGCGGACAGGTAGGACCCGGCAATAGGGGGCGCGCTAATCGGTGTTGGGGGCGTGGTGTTCGGCGTATTTCTCACCACTGCAATCGAGGCACGTTCGCGCTGGAAGATTGCTACCGAACAGGCCGAACAGGCGCGCCACGCTCGCGAGTTGGTTGCGGCTGAGCAGATGGACGAGGGATTGATCCGTGCTCAAGAAGCGATCGAAGTCTCCACTGCGGCGACGCTAGCTGAAAGCTGCGCTGAGGCGCAGCGCATCTGGGGGAAAGCCTGGATCGCGTACTCGCCGAGGCTGCGGCAGTCGGAGTTGCTCGACCGCTGTCAATCGGTTGGTTCCGTTCTGTCTGAGGTCGCCTCCAACGACCCGCCTGGGGGTCGGCTTCCCCGGCACGTCCTTGCGCGGGCGATCGGCAATGCGCGCGCCACGCTTGGGCGCTTCATGCGCGGTGATCCGCTGCCGGCCAACGCGTTCCCGAAGCCCGAGGAGCTTACGCGGTTGCTCGGGGAAGGCGAAGCTGCTGGCGACTACCTGGGTCCGCTCAGAGCGTGGCTCGCGGCTCGTCCGGGGCCGGACTTCCACGGCGATGGCGAAAGTGCAAACAAAGTGCAAACAGGCTTCACGCCATCCGGCGACACCAGTAGATAGGTGGGCGCTCGAAAAACCTAATGCTGGAGCTAAAACACACGGTCTGGCGACACCCCACAACACCCCCAAAATGGGTCATAACCCGAAGGTCGCGGGTTCGAATCCCGCCCCCGCTATAGCCGCATTAGCGACCTTGCTCAGCGCCTATGACCGTGAGCAGACGCTCGATAACTTCGTGCAGATCGCGCCACGTATCGTGGGTTGAGTGGCCGGAGTCTGTGGGAATGCCGACGAAGGCTAGGTCGCTGCTCATGATTTCGAGTAGATCATTTGCCCGGCTTGAGCGCAGATAGTCGGACATGGCTGCGAGCTCGGGTTGCTCGGCCCACCGCAGCACTTGCCTGAGGACAGCTAGCAGCTGTGGCCAGTCACGGTGCGCTGGCAGTTCGTCGGGTTTGGTGCCGAGCAGGGCCGCCCAAGCGGAGCGATCAGCGGTGTAGCGCTGTTCGGCGCCGACGGTGAAAGCCGAGACGACCCCTGCGGCGTTCAATCCCGCGAGTGCATCGTGGACGTTGCGCTTGGAGTATCCCGTTGATCGGGCCAGCGCTTGGGCGTTGACCCATGGGGCCTCTATGCTCAGCAGAACGCGAACTACCTCAGCTCGAATGCCGACGCCAAGAATCTGGCGGAGCCGAAAGGCTAGGTTGATGTGTCTGGTGGTGTCCGGATGCTGAGACTTATGGGAGGGTGAGAGCACCGGACGCAACCAGCCTGCGGCCGCAAAATCCTCGTCTGATTGGTCTATTTGGATCTCGTGTTGAAACAGCGGTTGGAGCTTTGCCGGGGCTTGTGTCTTTGATCCGTTACCGAGCCTGGCTCGCGGACGGTGGCGAGTAAGCCACGTCAGCGTGGCTGTCGTGAGCGTGCGGTCGGCCTCGTCGATGCACATTGCTCGCAGGCGCCGGACGCTGAGCAGTGGCTCGTTGAGGAGCATCCAGTCGAGAAGCTCGTCAAACAGGCGTGGCTCGGCTCGAGCGATCTCGAGCGTAAAGACGATCAGAGCCTCGGGGTCCTGTGCCCAGGGACTGCGTCTGTGCGGTGTGGCGAGTAGGCCCATCTGTGCCCACTCGGCCCATGCGAAGGCAACGAGCTGGTCGCTCAGCCGCTGTCTAAGAGCCGAAATGTCCATCGTCAATCCCGAAGTAGCTGAGAACGCGAGCAAGCACGCTGCGATACCCGTCTGAGGGATCGTGAGTCTGACTCCAACTGGCGGCGTCGAGTAGCTCTCGCTCAGTTGGGGCCAGTGCCTGGAGGTCTTTGAGGTGCTTGCCGGCGCCTTGGTCGACTGTCACGTAAAGCTTGAGGTGGATTTGGTCAACACGCGACGCGAACAGGACCATCAGCCCGGGTCCATAGTGGCGGTGCTGCGCACGTTCGAAGAAACCTTCGGGCAGGCCGAGATCAAGTAGCGAGGTGGGTCCTGGATTAAGCCAGTCCTTGGATAGCCCCCGAAGTCCCGGGCCACCGTCTGCGCAGCGCCAACCAGCGCAGCGGGAAGCGGCTGCGCTGACGTGAGTTCGTCGCCGTCGACGATCGCGAGGACGTCTACATCTCTCGTGGCGCGAGAGATGAGTCCGAGCGCGAGCAGTGCAGAGCCGTCGACCACTGCGATGGTGAAGCACTCTCGCTGTGCCGCAAGCTGTTCGCCAAGCGCACCGAGGAGATCGTCGGCTGCCTGGGTGCTGTCAATCGAGATGTCAGTCATCACGATCCGAGATGTTATACATCTTATCATGGGCGGTCAACCGTGTGGCGTGTGCTCCAATCTTGCCCGCACACTCCCGGTTTGCGCGACACCCACCGTCCATTGCGCCAGCGTGGCCTCGGGACTGGCTGACGCTCGGAATGCCGGCAAAGCACGTGCGGGTCGAGTGGTGGCCTGCGCTGTGAGCCACAGGCCGCCGCCCACGTAACTGCCATCGACTAGCGGAAAGCTCAGCCTCGCTCTCGCGTCACAAACTGCCCTCCTTCACGATGTATTGGTTGTGGGCGTCGATGATGACCGTACTGACGAGGCGCTTCTTGTTGCGGGTAGAAGCGACGCGGAGGCGTTTGGGCTCTTCTACGGACGGCGCGTGGACGCCGTGCTCGCGTTCTTCCTACGGCGTACGGGCGACCGCGAGCTCGCCGCTGATCTCACCGCAGAGACGTTCGCCGCAGCGCTGTCTGCTCTGCCGCGTTACAGCCTGCAGCGCAGTTCGGCGCTCGCGTGGTTGTTCACGATCGCGCACCACAAGATGGTGGACTCGATCCGCCGTGGACAGGTCGAGGACCGGGCACGCAGGCGCCTGGGCCTCGAGCCGCTCGTATTCAGCGACGAGGACATCGAGCGTGTGGAGCAGCGGGCGGTGGAGGCAGAGGGCGGCGCTGCGCTGCTCGAGTTCGAGCGGCTGTCAGCTGAGCAGCGCAGCGCGATCGAAGGACGGGTACTCCAAGAAACCGAGTACGACGAGCTGGCCCTACGCCTGAAGTGCTCGGAGTCCGTGGTCCGCAAGCGCGTGAGCCGCGGGCTTGCCGAGTTGCGCACGAGAATGAAGGAGGCCTAACGATGGACGCAATGGACAGGTTCGGACAGGAACTGGTGCGGGCCGGGGGGCGCCGACACGCCGGGCGGCGGGCGCTGCTGACGCTCTTCGGCACACGCTTCGCGCGTACATCGCCGCGACGCCACCTATTCGCGCATGTGCGTGTCGCACTCGTCGCGTTCGCGCTCGTGCTCGCCACCGCCGCGATCACGCTCGCGGCGACCGGAGTGATCCTCACGGGCTCGCCGGTCGGCACGGTGCGTGCTCCGATCGCCACCGCCGGCGAGGGCATCCCGGTGGCGGGTGGCGCGCAGCTGCTCCCCTTGAGGGTCGCAGACCCGGGGGGTGGCCTGCCGTGGGGAATGCGGATCATCCATACGACGCGCGGCCTCATCTGCGTGCAGATCGGCCGCGTCTATGACGACCAGCTCGGACAGCTCGGCATCGACGGCGCGTTTCACGACGACGGGCGCTTCCACCAGTTGCCCACAGACGCGCTCCCAGACGACCTCGCGGACGCAGCCAGATCGATGGCCGGAAACTGCTCGAGTCCGGGAGACATCTACGCGGGCGACAGCGTGGGGCTCGAGCTCAGCGCGGCCACCAGCCCCCGCCCGGGCGGGGGGGTGCCCGCCGTCCGCCGCGAGATCTCCTTCGGGCTGCTCGGAGTGCACGCGGTGAGCATTACCTACCGCGAAGGCTCGAAGACACGCACCCAACGGGTGCTTCCGGGTTTGGGCGCGTATCTGATCGTGCAGCGCTACACCAGCGGCAGGACGCTGGAAAGCTTCAGCGAGAGCGACGGCAGAGACGAACCGGGCAACTACAGCTCACCGGCCGGCCCGAACGGAGCGCTGGCCGCGGTCACCTACAGCTACGCGGGACGGTCGTGCGTCGACCGGGGCAACCTGCGGTTGGCGTCATGCGGACTCTCGGAAGTGCCGCCACCACACCCGGCTGCGCTGCCCATCGTGCACGAGCCGCTGCACGCGCACCTGCAGATCCACAACCACGTGATCACGAGCACGCAGATCAGTTTCCACGCGCCTTACCCCGTCACGAATGCCGATGAGTCCTACTCGGTGAGTGCGCCGGTCTGTCACCGCGGCCTCGCCGGAGAAAGCTCTCGCGCCGACGTCGCACGCGGCGCGCTCGTGACCATACCCGTGGGAGGAGTGCTCTCCGAGGCATGCAGCCGCGCGGTGAAGTTCACCGTCGAGTACGTCAGCTTCGCGGGCGGCCTGCCACAACCCACGCCCCTCGGCAGCATCACGATCCACGAGCCGTCCGGCACGCACCCCACACCGCTACCGAGGCAGATTGTTGAACAGGAAAGACGGTCTCACCCGACACGCAGCCTGCACGCGGGGATTCATCTCACGCTCTTGCCCCAGCCCCGCGCAGCGTGCAACGCTGCGTTCCTGCTCTACCCGTGTTACAAGGGCGAGGTCGGGTTCACGGCTCCCTACGCGGTCACCTCTGCGGCCGCCGTCTACTCCATCGAGGGGTTCGCCACATGCAAGGCCGGTGGCCGCCCCGAGGAAAGCTGGGGCCTATACCGCAACGTCAGAGTGCACGAACCACTCAGAACCACCTCGCTCGGGCTCTTCGTGCTCACGCCCTCCTGCGCATCGAGCGAGGGGTTCGAAGTCACCTACCTGAACCGACAGGCCCCCTCGGCCGGCGCACCCCACGAATCGGTCATTGTCGGCGCCGTGACCCTGAACAAGGCAACACTACCCAACGGACAGAACCTGAAGTCGCCTGCGGGATGACAACGACGACGCCATGGTGCCTCTCGATCGGCAACGGGCTCACAGAGCAGCGGCCGCACGACTTGTCCTTTAGCAGCCTAGTCTTACCTCAACTTTGCAGAGTCGCGCGTTGGAATCAGATGGCAATCAGTCATGCTTTGCCGGCGCAAAGGACGAAGGCACGGTAGCCTCGACTGGAGCTTGGCCACGCCCCTTTCGCTGCCGGAAGCAGAAGTGCTCGCCTCGCGCCATCTCGGACCGGTGTTCGTCCATTGCGATAGCGTCACGCCGGTTTTCTCCCACGCTCGTAATGCGCTCTGGGCATCAGTGCGGTGGTTCAGGCGCCCGGTTGCTCGCGAGTAGCAGCGCTACTGCGGCTTTGTTGCGTAGGCGCCGATGATTGTCGGCCAGAGCGAGATGCGTCCGACCGGTCCGGTGTCGGCATGCAGGCGCTCGGCGAGGGTGTCGATGTCCACTTCCTCTTCGGTGGCCACCCCAGCAGCCACGATCCCGGGCAGCAAGCTGCGGGCGAGGTCCACGGCCTCGGAGACCGCATCCTCGCCAACAGCAATCGCGACTTCGCTGTCGAGGTCCAGGCTGGGCTGCAGGCCGGCTTCGGCAAACGTCGCGGGCAATCGCATTCCCATGTCCGGCTGCGTGCCCAGCCCGCCGAAAGCGCCATCAATCCATTCGCTGAGCTGCTCAGACGCCGGGGTATGCGGCCAGGACACCAAGAACCGCTGCGGTATCGCAGACCCCGTGCGCATGCACATCTCCGCGAACACGACTACCCCACCCGGGCGTACGTGGCGTGCCGCGGCCCGCACCGCCGCGGGCGGGTCACCCTGGTACATCAGCACGAGCCGCCCGACCAGTGCATCGAACGGGTCACCGGCGAGCTCGATGTCGCGAAAGTCCCCGCACACGAACTCGACGTTCTCGATGTCAGACTCGGCCGCGCGCTGACGCGCCTTCACGAGCGCCTGCTCGTCGCGCTCGACCCCGACCACCGAACCGTCGGTGCCGACCAGCTCTGACAGAAGCAAACTGACATCGCCCGGCCCGCAGCCCACATCAAGGACCCGCATCCCTGGCTCGATCCCCGCGCGGGCTAGCAAACGGCGCGTGAACGGCGCATACATGTCAGCTTGGCGGACCAGCCGCTCATGCTCTTCCTCGCTGGAGGAGCTCAACGCATATCCAGGGTCTCCCGTGGCCGACACGCCGGGAGAGTCTACGCGCGCCCGTCAGCCTCCGTCTGGCCGCCCTCCATCCTCGAAGCGGAATACCGCTGCGGCCGGGATAAGCTGTTCCGGCGGTGACCGACGAAGACGTGCTCGCTCATGCACACCGACTGGCCTGCGCATACCTCGACGGTGTGAGCGAGCGGCACGTGGGCGGCTCGGATCCGGTAGCGCTGCGCCGGCCGCTGACCGATTCCGGTGAGGGTGCGGTAGACGTCCTTGAGCAGTTGGCCGCTGACGCTGATCCAGGGCTGGTCGCATCCGCTGGGCCGCGCTACTTCGGATTTGTCGTCGGTGGGTCGCTCCCGGTCGCGCTCGGGGCTGATTGGCTTGTTTCCGCGTGGGACCAAATGTGCGGCATGTACAGCGCCTCGCCAGCGGTTGCGGTCGCCGAGGAGGTCACGGCAGGGTGGGTCCTGGAGTTGCTTGGTCTCCCCCGGAGCGCGAGCGTTGGCTTCGTCACTGGCGCGCAGATGGCCAACTTCAGCTGCCTGGCGGCTGCGCGCGGTGAGCTGCTACGACGAACGGGTTGGGACGCTGACGCGCAGGGACTGTTTGGGGCTCCGCCAATTGAGGTGCTAGTCGGCGAGGAGGTACACGTGACCCTGTTACGGGCGCTTGGCTACCTCGGCTTTGGTCACGATCGCGTGACCCGAGTGGGCGTCGACGCGAACGGTGCGATGGATCCGTTGGCGCTCGAGGGGGCGCTGCTCGCTGCCAAGGGCCCGGTGCTCATCTGTGCCCAGGCGGGCAACGTCAACACTGGCGCGTGCGATCCCCTCGAGGCGATCGGAAACCTCGCGACTGAGCACGGCGCGTGGCTTCACGTCGATGGAGCCTTCGGTTTGTGGGCCGCCGCGTCGCCGCACTTCGAGGGCCTGGTGGCCGGCAGGGACCGGGCCGACTCCTGGGCCGTCGATGCGCACAAGTGGCTCAACGTTCCCTACGACTGCGCGTTCGCGATCGTTGCGCCGCCAGAGGCGCTACCGCGTGCGATGGCACCGAGCGCGGCGTATCTCGCGCGCAGTGATCACCGAGAGCCGGCGGAGTTCGTGCCGGAGGCGTCCCGTCGGGGGCGTGCGATCCCCGTGTACGCGGCGCTGCGATATCTCGGTCGGCGCGGCGTCGCCGAACTGGTTGAGCGATGCTGCGGGCATGCAACGCTCATGGCCTCCCTACTTCGGGAGGGCGGCCTGGAGGTGCTAAATGACGTCGTGCTGAACCAGGTCTTGGTCGCGGGCACGCCGGAGTACCTCGCCCGCGTGCAAGCCGACGGCGAATGCTGGCTCGGCGGCACAACGTGGCGCGGAGTTCACGCTCTGCGGGTGTCGTTCTCCAACTGGTCGACAACCGAAGATGACGTTCGTCGCACCGCGCGCGCGATCCTCAACGCAGCCAATTGATCACCGACCAGCTTCGTCCCGCGGTACGCGCCTCCCGCGGGGATCGAGGAGCACCCTGCAATGGGTGGGAGGACGGTTTGCGACTAGCCGTTTCTGCCAAGGAGGACCCTCCTGAGCTTCGGCGAGACGATGCGGAGGGTGCTCAGAGTCGATGCGCCTCTCATGCTGGCCAGCGTCGGGTGATAGCCATAAACGTCACCGTTGCCGTAGCCGATGGTCTCTGCAGATAGTGGCTCGCCGGGTCATCGATAAACAAGAAAGCCCCCGTCGGTAGACGGGGGCTTTCTACAGCAGTCCTTGTCTGCTGCGCGATCGCGATGCTCGCGCGCACGAGGGCGAATGATGCGCACGTACACGAAGCTCGTGCAGTAGGGATCGTTGCCAAGCTGTCTCTTCAGACACAGGGTCTCCTTCCTCTCGGGAGGAGGCGGGCAGCGGGATACAATGGTCTTGGTTCAACCTGGAGTCCGCCACACGGCTCCTCGTGTTTTGCCGAAGGGCTCGTTGCCGCAAGCAACGAGCCCTTCGTTGTTCCGGGGTAGTGTAACAGTCGCAGGCAATGTTTTCCTCTAAAATTGTTGCTGGATCTCTTGAAATCGTCTGGCACTTGTGCAACGATATTTCCGCTGGGTGCGTGAAACACGCTGACGATGGGCCTGAAACGTCTGTCCCTGGGAGCCATAGCGGCAAAACACACAAGGAGTAAGTGTCTTATGCAGACTTATCAAGCACTCGAAGGCCGGCAGGGAGGCGTGCGCTTCTTCACGGCGAATGTGCCGGTTGGCGAGCTCGAGCACATGGTCCGATTCCCTGAGGATCTCGGTGACCTGGACGAAGACCAGGAGATGCAGCGCGGCTTCAATCGCGCTCGCGTCAGAGAGATGGTCGAGTATCTGAAGGAGCCTGATCACTTCTACTCGGCAGTCACGCTGATCATCCTCCCGAGGGACCTTGATAGGCCGACGGAGGAGATCCAGGAAGAAGGTGACGTCGGTGACTTTAGGTTCGTGCCGGTACCCGACGATCTCCCGGGCAGAAAGCGCCTCGGCCTGCTGCACCTCTCAGGTGATGTGGTTCTCTTTCCGGGTGATGGTCAGCATCGGCTGCGGTCGGAGTTCGACGGCCTAGGCGAGAAGATCCCTGGTCTCGCGAAAGAGGACCTGCCCGTTGTGCTGGTCCCCTTTGAATCTCCCGATCAGGTCCGTCAGTTGTTCTCCGATCTCAATCTCAACGCCAAGCCCGTTAGCAAGACGATCGGCTACGCATTTGAGAAGCGTGATCCGCTCGTTCAGATCGCGAAGAGCGTCGCCGACGAGGTGCCGCTGTTCGATGGGCGAGTCAACCGCCGGACGAACTCACTGTCCAAGACATCGATTGCCGTCATCACCCTGGGTACTCTGGTGCCCAGTTCGAAGCTGATTGCGGAAGCCCTCGCCGGTGAAACTGCGGTCGATGACTATCTAGCAAAGACCGAGGTGGCTACCGAGCAGGTCGGCGCGGTCTGGGAGGTGATCACAGACGTGTTCGCTAGCTACTGGCATGACGTGCTGACTAACGAGCCCGGAGCGGCCGGGGAGCTCCGGGAGGAATATCTTTTCCCCCATGGGCTTGGATGGCGGGCGCTCGCGCAGGCCGCCGCCGAACTAATTGAAGCCCGGGGACCCTCAGGTTGGGAGAAACCATTTCGAACTGCCGTCCGATCCTTCGACTGGAAGCGCACGGCGGCGGTATGGAACGGAACCGCCGTGATTCATGACCCCGAAAAGAAAACCAACCGGGTGAACAACACCGGCCCGGCAGTACGTCAGCTAGCCGAGATTATCACCCAATCCGCCTAACAAAAGACAGGAGATTGGTGGAGGGCATAACGGACGTGGGTTTGGGGTTCGGAGCGTCAAGTAATCCAACGTTTGATCGCCAAATCCCAGCGTCCCCAGATCCGAAAGGCGGGTCGCGGGTTTAGCGATCAATATTGTCCCGCTATTTTCCCCTGCAAAATTCGTACTTTTTGAGTATTTGTCAGCAGCGGTATGTAGCCACAACCTTTGCGTTTGCCCGGCTCGTTTCCGGCTCGTCCTCCTGGCACTCGCTACAGCGGCGACCTGACCGGCTAGGACACATAGAGACGCGCCCTCCTACGGGGTGGGAGTGGCCTGCGCTCGCCGCGACGGGCTCTCTCCTGTCGAACCAGCTTCGCGGCTACGATGATCGCCTCCAAATGGAACTACGCTTACGCCGATGGGGAGAACGTACGTGCTTCCGACCGGCGGCGGAGGAGGTGCCTGGTCCGCTGATGTACCGCCATGGTGCGAGGATATCGCGAGGCAAATCCGCGTCGACCGCTGGCATGAAATCTTGTGAGCGGCGGGCGAGATCTATTAGATATCGCTCCTCTTCGACGACCACCGGAGCTGCGTGGCCGATCATCCAGTCCGTCGGCTGGGTTTCCTTCAAGCGCATGTCGAGCGACACGGCTGCCTGTGCGACGGCTGTCACGGACTGCGCGGCGACGATCAAGCTCTCCTCTTCGCCGACGGCCCCGAACTTAGGCCGAGTTTGGGTAACAGTGCGCACTCGGCGACTATGGACCAGTAGATTGCGCAGCCGAAAGAGGCGCTGAATCGTCTGCAGTGGCTCGCGTCCTAGCTCAAATAGAGGTGGGCTGCCAGCAAGCTTGGGTGCAATCAATAGCTTCTTGACCGTTGTTTGTCTATCAAGCAGTTCGCGATGATCGTTGTCTAGGGCGAGATCGATGTAGATATTCGCGTAAGCCTCGCAGGCAAAGGCCGCAAGCATCAAGGCGAGGCGAGCAGAGCGCTTCTGGACCTCGGTGCCTCGCATCAATCTGACAGCGAGTTTGGAGAACTCATCGGCGAAGCCGGGCAGCGGCTCGTCACGGTATAGGTATTGAGGGTCAGCTGCATCGAGAATTGCATCCACCGCCTGCACTAGGTAGTCCTCGGAGAAGTCCTGGTATCGCTCATAAAGTTCGTCGTTCAGCTGGGTCACAGGATGCACCCTACGGTGAGCGCTCATGGCTAGGTGTAGCCCGCGTCGCGTAGCTCGGCGAGCGTGACCATCAGCGTCAGTGGGGTCGCGGTGAGGGCATGAAAGCCAAAGCGCCCATAGAACGAGGCGGCGCTGTCGTCGACTGCGTGAACGACCACTGTGCGGACTGCGACTTGCTCGGATGCACAGACTATGCGTACGAGTGCATCGTTGAGAAGGCCAGCGCCGATCCCGTGGCCGTGCTGGCTGGTATCGACAGCGAGGCGGGCGAAGACTGCGACCGGGATCGGGAAGTGTCGCGATAGCCCTCTGCTCGTCTCGCGCGTTGCTTCGTGATGACCGAGCTCGCCCGCGAGCAGTGTGTAGTAGCCATACACCCTCCCTTCATCGGTGGCAGCGACAAAGGTTCGCGCTGCATCTCGGCGCTGGTTCTGTCCCGCGTACCGCATGAGCCAACGGTCGAGTAGCTCGTTGCCGCAGCTAAAGCCCGTGACGGAATGTCGGGCACGGTCGTAGCGTTCGGTGCCGGTGAAGTCGGCGATCACGACCGCGTGCGCAATTCGCGCAAGCGCTCGATTGTGTCCTGATCGACCGCGTCTAGTGCATCCAAGAAGCGCGCTGCCTCGTCCTCACTGAGCACAATCCGCTGCTGGTCGGCGAGGACTTCCTGTGCGCGTGCGGTCGCTGCGCGGCGGAAGAAGTCGCTCAATGTCTCGCCGACCGCCGTTGCTGCGGCACCGTCAAGTTGCCGCTCGTCGTCGGTCAAACGAAGCTCAAGTCGCTGCGTACGCATCGGACTAGTGTACGGACATCGTACGGCACGGTAAGGGAGATCGGTAGCGTGCTTCGCCGCAAGGCCGCCGTACCAGATCCGTTGATTTATCAGCACCGGTCCGCCAGATGGACGAGGCGCTTGTAGAGCGGCGCTCCTTTCCACCGCGCGCTTGACACGTCAGCCACTGAAGTCGCCGACTACTCCGGCCCGGGTCAACCGCGCGTCGTGTTTTGGCGAGACCTCTCCGCGTAGCGAGACGACGTGCCGCATTGACGTGTCGCATTGACGTGTCGCATTGACATGCCGCACCGCCTGCAGCGCCGTCATCGCAGTGTCACGCTACCCGTCTAGCTTCAGCAATCTGGCGACGGTATTGGGATACTGAGCGCCGATGCCTGACTCGCTTGCGCTTGACTCAACCGTCGCCGTCGTCACTGGTGCCTCCAGTGGCATCGGTGAGGCGACCGCCCTCGCGCTTGCCGAACAGGGCGCAACTGTCGCTCTCGTCGCTCGCCGCGCCCAGCGCTTGGAGCGCCTCGCAGAGCGGATCGCCTCAGTAGGACCCACGCCGCTTGTGATTGCCGCCGACCTGACCGACCCGGCGCAGCCGCCGCGGGTGATGAGCGAGGTTGTGGCCAAGACGGGCAGGATCGACGTGCTCGTCAACAACGCCGGCATGATGTTGCTCGGCCCGATCGTGGGCGCGCCGCTGGAGGAATGGGAGCAGATGATCGACATCAACGTTCGCGCCCTTCTGCACTGTGCGCATGCCGCATTGCCGCACCTGCTCGAGGCGGCAGGGCAAGGGCCACGCAACGTGGCGGATCTGGTCAATGTCTCCTCGGTTGCTGGGCGCAAAATCAACAACGGTTCGGGCGTCTACAACCTCACCAAGCACGGTATCGGCGCGTTCAGCGAGTCGCTGCGTCAGGAGATAACCCGCCGGTACGTGCGCGTTGGCCTGGTCGAGCCGGGCGCTGTTGAGACAGAGTTGGTGGGTCACAACCGGCCCGAAGTTCTAGAAGCCCTGGCTGGCCGGCCTGGGCTTGGATCACCGATGCAGGCCCGCGACATCGCCGATGCGATCGTCTACATGGTGACCCGCCCGCGTCACGTCGCTGCCAACG
Organism: uncultured Solirubrobacterales bacterium; assembly: GCA_963743555.1. GTDB lineage: Bacteria > Actinomycetota > Thermoleophilia > Solirubrobacterales > Solirubrobacteraceae > Palsa-744. The sequence goes on along the minus strand of CAVUQG010000005.1, from coordinate 120,832 downwards.
AGATCCTGATTCGCCCGACAGATCAAGAGCGCTAGGTGTAAGCCGAGAGGGTTGGTCAGCTCCGAGGCACTCCTTCGTCTCAAAATTCCGATGGTTACGCCTTTACGATGAGGTCAAAGAGGGATCCACGGTAGGGTCGCAGCGGTGCCGAGTTTGTCTGATGAAGAGAAGCCAGCGCTGCTCGACGAGCAGCAGAGGCTGAAGAATCTTCGAATTTCTTGGACTGCTTGGCTTGCGGTGCTTGGCTACATCGCCGCAGAGGTGACTACTGCCCCAACACTGATAGGTCCGCTTGCGGGCGTGAGCATAGTGTCACGAGTGGTGATCGAACGGCAGCTCAACGCGAACGAGCGTGCGCTGGCGGATCCGCCGCGTACCGATTTTCAAACACGCACGAAGGCACACCGACGACGCTATCGCCCTGGCTTCCTTGGCGATAGCCCCCTCGCGCATGCTGCTGATGCGGCGGCTGTTGCTGCTCTACACGTTGTTTCCTACCGCGAGGCCGCGGTGCGAGCTGACGAGCGTGCGCAAGGCGCAGCACTGGCTGGACACGATGATCTCGAGCAAAGCAGCACGGGTGAGGCGATGCGATTGATGGAACGATCCCGCGACTGCGAGAGGGTTCTCGCGGCCTCTCTCGATGTGCTCGGTATGGCATGGGCCGATGTGATTGCCAGCGATACCCAGCTCCGCGATAGGGAGGTGTCATTCTCTGATGGCGGCACGGTAGTTGTGCCGCCCCAAGCTTGGGAGGCGCTCCAGGGTACCGGTTTGGTAACCACGGGTCTTGAAGTCGACAAGATCGCAATGCCACCAAAGCTGATGTCTGAGATCGGATCCAAGTCGCTACTTGGCCTTGCGGTCGCGACTGCCAAGGACGCACGCATGCTTGCCCTTGCAGCCGCAAGGGTTGCAACGCGAAGCGAGGATCGTCACGTCCAGCTTGCGGTATTGGCAGGATCGCGCCGCGTGATGTCGGAGCAATACGAGCGCGCGCTGCAAGCGTGGGAGGAGGGCGACCCTGGTAACGCCGTGGCACTGATGCGGAGTGCGGCTAAGGCGGGCTCACCCGACGCGATGTTCCAGTTGGGGATGCTCGCACAGGATCGAGGTGACTACCAAGCTGCACAGCGGTGGCTGCGAATGGCGACCGAGCACAATGTTCCGCTAGCGCCGCAAGAAGACGACCTCATGTTCGAGCTTGATCCTGTGCGCTCACCGGTAGAGCAGTTGCGGGCTCAGCGCCAACTGAGACCCGAGATTCAGTCACTAGAACCCGAGGTTCGGTCGCTAGAGCGCGTCCGTACTGACGACGATGTCCGCCGTGGAGTTGCCCTTAGGGAGCGGGGTGATCTTGCGGGGGCTGAGCAGGCTTTCCGTCGTGCTGATGAGCGTGGTAGTCCGGGGGGTGCGGCAAACCTCGCAGCCATGCTCCTGGACCAAGGTGATCTTGCGGGAGCCCAAGAGGCCTTGCGGCGGGCGCTCAAGCGTCTCGGAGCGACGAGCTAACCTTCTGCAATTAGTCGAACTCCGGCGTGCTCCAGTCGGGCATGAGGTCAGGCAACCCCTCACTGACGCGGCCAGGGAAGCTGGCGGGACGCTTCTCCAAGAACGCTGTGATGCCCTCGACGGCGTCCGCGGATTGGCCTCGCACGACCATGCCGCGCGAGTCGGCACGGTGGGCGACCATTGGATGCTCGGCCCCGAGCATCCTCCACATGAGCTGGCGGGCCAGTGCGACGGAGACCGGAGCGGTGTTATCGGCGATCTCGCGCGCAAGAGCGCGGGCCGCCTCGAGCAGTTCGCTTTTGGGATAGACGCTGCGCACGAGCCCGCCCTCGAGTGCCTCCTGTGCAGAAAACACACGACCGGTCGCAACCCATTCCATCGCCCGGCTTATACCAACGATGCGCGGTAGGAACCAGCTCGAGCATGCCTCGGGGATAATGCCTCGGCGCGCGAACACGAAGCCGATGCGAGCATCCTCAGCGGCGAGACGCACGTCCATCGGCAGTGTCATTGTCGCACCGACGCCGACGGCGGGTCCGTTGATCGCGGCGATCACTGGCTTGGTGGACTCGAAGACACGCAGCGTGAACTCGCCGCCGTTGTCGCGCGCCGGGCCGGTGCTCTCGCGCTTGCGGTGGTCAAAGGTGTCACCGCCGCTCGCCAGGTCGGCACCGGCGCAGAAGCCGCGCCCGGCGCCAGTGACGACGATTGCGCGCACCTCGTCATCGGCATCGGCGCGGTCGAAGGCCGTCCGGAGCTCCATGCCCATCTGCGTCGTCCACGCGTTCAGTCGATCTGGACGGTTGAGCGTGATGGTGAGCACGCCGGCGCTCGTCTCGGTTGTGATCTGCTCATAGTCTGAGGCCATAGCGGTTTATTCTAGGTCTCACGGCGAGGCGCGGCATTGGCGCTTATTGCTTTCGCGTCCCCAGCCTTTCCAGCTGGAAGGCGTTAAGGTCTTTGGCGATGAGCGCGACGCCAGACACCGGCACTGGGTCAAACGCTCGTGAGCGCTCGACGCTTAAGGCTTCGACGCTCTGCGAGGCCTTTCAGGTAACAGCTGCCGAGAACGCCGGGAGCATTGCTCTGCGCACCCCAGGTGGCAAGATCGAGCTGACGTTTGCAGAGATGGCCGAGCGCGTCAAGCACATCGCCGCCGGCCTGCACGAGTTGGGAGTGCGACGAGGCGACACGGTGGGCCTGATGCTGCTCAACAGGCCCGAGTTCAACATGTGCGATTGCGCGGCGATGCATCTCGGAGCGACACCCTTCTCGATCTACAACACCTGCTCCCCAGAGCAGGTCGCCTACCTGTTCGCCAATGCCGCCAACAAGGTCGTGATCACCGAGCTCCAGTTCTTGGAGACGATTCACGCCGCCGGAGTCCCGCTCGAACATGTCATCTGCGTCGATGGCGTGTCAGAGGGCACGTTGACGCTCGAGGACCTCGAATCGCGCGGGTCCACCGGCTTTGACTTCGAGGCCACCTGGCGGGCGGTGACCGGGGAGGATTTGATCACGATCTGTTACACCTCGGGCACAACCGGGCCGCCGAAGGGCGTCGAGTTGACGCACGCGAACGTCTTGGCGGAGTGCCGAGCCGCCTCAGCGCTGATCTCCGTAGGACCCGAGGACCGCCTCGTCTCCTACCTTCCTCATGCGCACATGGCTGACCGCTACTCGTCGTACTACTCCTCAATGCTCTATGGCTCGCAGGTCACCGTGATCGCGGACCCGCGCGAGCTCGCCGCGGCACTCCCAGATGTGCGCCCGACGACCTTCGGCTCGGTGCCACGAGTCTGGGAGAAGATCAAGGCGAGCCTGGAGGCGGCGATCGCGGCCGACGGGGACTTCGATCGCAAACAAGCCGCGCGCTGGGCGATCGAGGTGGGCTTGCGGCGCGTGCGGGCCGAGCAAGCCGGCGAGCAGCCTCAGGCGGAGCTGCTCGCCGAGTATGCCCGCGCCGAGGACTTGGTGCTCTCCAAGCTGCGCGAGCGCCTGGGGTTCGCCGATGCGAAGATGGTCTACGCGGGGGCCGCTCCCACGCCGATAGACGTGCTCGAGTTCTTCCACGCCATCGGCCTACCGATCTGCGAGCTGTGGGGCATGTCCGAGCTGACCTGCGTAGGCACATGCAACCCGCGCGAGCGTCCCAAGATCGGCACCGTCGGTATTCCCGTGCCTGGCCTGGAGGTGCGCATCGCCGACGACGGAGAGCTGCTCTGCCGCGGACCGATCCTGATGCGCGGCTACCGCTCTGACCCGGACCGCACCGCCGAGGCGATCGATCCGGACGGCTGGCTGCACACGGGTGACATCGCCGAGATGGATGAGGACGGCTACGTGAAGATCGTCGATCGTAAGAAGGAGCTGATCATCAACGCGGCGGGCAAGAACATGTCACCGGCGAACATCGAGGCTCACATCAAGAGCTCCAGTTCATTGATAGGACAGGCGATCGCGATCGGCGACCGGCGTCCCTACAACGTGGCTTTGATCGTGCTGGATCCCGACGGCGCTGGCGTTTGGATCGCCGAGCACGGACTCAGCGATCCAAGCCCAAGGGTGCTCGCGCAGGACCCCGGCGTCCAAGCCGAGGTCGCCCGAGGCATCGAACTGGCAAATAGCCACCTGAGTCGCGTCGAGCAGATCAAGCGCTATGCGATTCTCCCCTGCGACTGGCTTGCAGGCGGCGACGAGTTGACGGCGACGATGAAGCTCAAGCGCAAGCCGATAGCGCAGAAGTACTCGGACGAGATCGCGGCTCTCTACGCTTGAGATGGAACGCAAGTGGTGGACACTGATCGCGGTATGTGTGGCGACCTTCATGCTGCTGCTCGACATCACGGTCGTAAACACCGCGCTGCCGAGCATCCGCAAGGATCTCCACTCCTCCTTCACCGATCTGCAATGGGTTGTCGACGCCTACGCGCTGACGCTCGCCGCGTTCGTGCTCACCTCCGGCTCACTCGCCGACCGGCTCGGGCGCAAGCGCATTTTCGTGATCGGCGTCGCGATCTTCACCTTTGCCTCGCTGCTGTGTGGTTTGGCGGGCTCCCCGACAGTACTGAACCTCTCGCGCGCCCTACAGGGGGTGGGCGGCGCCGTCATGTTCGCGGTGTCCCTAGCGCTGCTGGCGCAGGAGTGGCGCGGCGCCGAGCGGGCGAAGGCGACCGCGATCTACGGTGCGACGATCGGCGTCGCGGTGGCCCTAGGGCCACTCGTGGGTGGCGCGCTGACGCAGGCGATCGGCTGGCAGTCGATCTTCTTCTTGAACATCCCGATCGGGATAGCCGCGATCGCCGTGACGGTGCTCAAGATCGCCGAATCGCGCGATGAGACAGCGCGCGGCATCGACTGGGGCGGCACGGTCACGTTCTCATCGGCGAACGCGCTGCTGGTGCTCGCGCTGCTGCGTGGCAACGACGATGGCTGGAGCTCCGGCGTGATCCTCGGCCTGCTGGCCGCGGCGATCGTGCTGTTCGCGACGTTCGTCCTGATCGAGCTACGCGTCGCCCAGCCGATGCTGCCACTGGGGCTCTTCCGCAGCCACGCTTTCACCGGCGCGCAGATAACCGCGTTCGCGCTCAGCGGCTCGATGTTCGCGCTGTTTCTCTACATCACGCTGTACATGCAGGAGATCGAGCACCTCTCGCCGCTTCAAGCGGGACTGCGCTACCTGCCGTTCACAGTGGGCTCGTTCTTCGTAGCGGGCGGAACCGCATCGCTGGAGGGAAAGGTCTCCGCGCGCATCCTGCTCTCATCCGGCCTTGCGATCACCGCGCTCGGCCTCGTGCTGATGAGCGGCGCCAAACCCGATGACTCCTGGACCGTCCTGCTCCCAGGTTTCATCGTCGGCGGCCTCGGTGTCGGCGTCGTCAATCCGGTGCTCGCAAATGTCGCGCTCTCAACCGTGCCGGAGCGGATGAGCGGTGTCGCTTCAGGCATCAACGACACGTTCCGCCAGGTCGCGATCGCCTCCGGCACGGCGGGCCTTGGCGCGCTGTTCCTCGCGCTCTCGAGGCAGCGCATCCAGGACCTGCTGCCACACGTGGGTTCGAGTCGGGCGCGGGGTCTTGCCGAAGCGGTCTCCTCCGGCACGCTGGCGCCGGGCACCCCGGCGCCAATCGTGCACGCTGCACGCGAGGGCTTCACCCACGGCTTCTCCACGATCCTGCTCGTCGGTGGCGGCATGGCGCTCGTGGGTGCCGTGCTAGCCCTGCTGCTCGTCCGCGACAGCGACCTGCGCCATGACGAGGCCACAGGCGTCGCGGCTGAGCCGGCGATTGCCTGACGCCCCTGATCAGCGCTTATACCTTCCACCCGCCGCCGAGTGGTCGCTGCATTGCCCCACGGGCGGCGTTGGTTAGCGGCGTCTCCCTCATAGCCATCGTCCCCGCGCGCACGGAAACCTGCCGCGCAAGCGCCCGGCCGGCGAACTTGCCTCGAAAGCCATTGGAGCTGAGCTGTGCGACGGTCATCCCGGCATCGTCACGGTAGATATTCAGGAGAAGCGATTCGCGCTTTCCGGCGAGCACCATGTAGACGATCCCGGGAATCAAGAAGAAGAACAGCAGCACGATCGCGACAAGCGCTTTGGGTCTGCGGTGGTAGCGAAAGCTGGCGCCATTCTCGCTTTGCGTAAGTACATGCCAATGGCGCTTGGTGGCGACGATCGCGACGGCAGCCATCACGATGCGACGTGTGTCTGAAGGTGACTCGAAGCGCAGGTTCTCGCCTGATCGCAAAAAGAAGAAGGCGACGATGCTGGCGGTGAGGATGAGCAGAGAAATGAGGACGAAATGTTCAGACATGAGCTCCCTTTCGTTGCTTGCTCCTGTCTGATCCGACGGTCAGCCTGGAAAGGGACACTCAAATCTCTAAAGCCAGCGCCACATGTGGCGCTGGCCCGGACGGTGCATGCACCGTCCGGCCGACTCGTGCATGCACGAGTCGGAACAGGGCCGCGCATGCGCGGCCCTGCCACCTGGCGCATGCGCCAGGTGGAACAGCATTACCGCGTAGCCTGGTGGTACAGATCTAGTCGCCGCGCGCCTGCGTGTCGAGCATCGCCTCAATCGCTGCGATGTAGTCGCCTGCGCCGGCTACGAGCCGCTCAGCTTCGGCGGGGTCCGGCGTGATCGCTTCGTAGTCGCCCTGCTCGCGGACTTCCTGGGCTTTTTGCGCGAGCGTGTGGAGGTGCTGGTCGAAGGCGCCGGTGGTCACATAGCGCTCAAAGAACAGGTGCCAAGTCCCCCCGTGGGTGCGTGCGTATTCGTCGCTCTCCGACAGCGCGGCGCGGGCAGCGTAGAGCATCGCGTAGTAGGCGGCGCTGACGGCCCCCTCGAGGTGTCCGCCGGCGAGCGCCTTCCGGGCGAGGACGGCGCGGTCGCGCGCCTGATCCATGAACTCGACCGAGCGCGGGCTCATTCCAGCCCGCTCCCGTAGAGCACAAGCTTGTCGCGATCGACCTCGGCGATGAAGAACGAGCGGATCTCGCGGCGCCCGCGCAGCCACTCCGGCGTGTTGAAGAAAAACGAGAACCAAACGGGGCTGACCCCCTCGGCGGGCGCCAGCCGGTAGACCAGTTCGGTCGCGCTCATCTTCTCGTCAAAGGAGACGCCGTCGGCGAGCACCATCAGGTCGATGTCCGACTCCGGGTGCGGCGTCTCTCCGCGCGCGCGCGAGCCATACAGCCAGATCGCGTGCACGTCGCAGCCGAGCTCTTTAGGCAGTTGCTCGATGAGACGCTCGACTACGCGGCGCTCTTTCTCGGATAGCGAGGCGGGAGCAAGCACGTCGGCAATCTCGGTAGCCATGTTCCAGAGGATAGGCGCCTCGCCGGAGTCGACTGTCGAACGCAGCCTTGGCTACCGGCGAGACTGGAGCTATAGGCGCATGCTGGGGATTGGTCTACGCGGCGACCAGCTCCACTTCGGTTCTATGCTCGACCTCCTCGGCCGCGATGGTCTCAGGCTGGGCGGCCGTCGGCGGGCGCAACACCAGGAACGCCGCAAGCACACCCAGGCCGACGCACACAGCCGCAACCAGGTAGGCCATGTGATAGCCACCGGTCAGTGCACTGGCCAGTGAGTCCCCGCTGGCGCTCAGCGTCTTCGTGTGGTCGGTTGCGATCGTGCCAAGCGTCGCCAACCCGATCGCCCCAAACAGCTGCACGGACACGTTGATGATGCCCGAGGCCAACCCCGCGTCTTGGGGAGCCGAGTCGGACATCCCCATCGTTAGCAGCGGCAAGAACGAAGCACCGGCGCCGAGTCCGAGCGTGAGGAACGCGAAGAACAACCCTGGGAAGTAGCTCGCGTGCAGGCCTTGCACGGCGAGCAGAAGTAGGCCGATGACAATCCCGACCAGGCCGGCCATCAGCGTTTGCAGAGCGCCAAAGCGCTGCACAGCCCGAGCCGAGACTCCCATCGACATCACCGCGATCGAGAACGTCAGCGGCAGGAATGCAAGCCCTGTGTCGATCGCGTCGTAGCCGAGCACGCGCTCCAGATACAGCGCTCCAAGGAAGAAGGCAGAGAACATGCCGGTGATCAGCAGCCCGCGCACGAGGCTTGACCCCATCAGCATGCGCTGGCGCAGTATGCGCAGGGGCATGATCGGGTTGGCAAGTCGCGACTCGAGCAAGAGAAAGCCGGCAAGCAGTGCCAGCGAGGCTCCACCGACACCAAGTGTGCGCGCCGAGAGCAGACCATATTCACTGGACTTTACGATCGCGAACGCGCCGAGCATCGTCGCGAGCGTGATCAGGAACGAGCCGAGCACGTCCACGCCGCCGGCGAGCCCGATCCCCTCGTTCTCCTCGATCAACATCCAGCCAAACAAAAATGCGATTAGACCAATCGGCACGTTCACGAAGAAGATCCAGTGCCAGTCAAGCGATTGTGTGAGCGCACCGCCGGCCAGCAATCCGACTGAGCCGCCGCCTGCCGAGACAAATGCGTACATGCCCATGGCCTTGGCCTGCTCGGCGCGCTTGGGAAACTCGGTGACGATGATCGCGAGGATCACGCTGGAAGCGACAGCCCCGCCGACTCCTTGGATGATTCGCGAGACGATCAGCATCGTCTGGTCCTGGGCGAACCCGCAAAGCACGGATGCCGCAGTGAACATCACAAGGCCCGTCAGGAACACCTTCTTGCGCCCGACAAGGTCGCCCATCCGCCCGGCCAGCAACAGGAAGCCGCCGAAGGTGACGAGGTAGCCGTTGATCACCCAGGTGAGGTTGCCTTGGGAGAAGTGCAGTTCGCGCTGGATCGAGGGCAGCGCGACGTTCACGATCGTCGCGTCGAGCACCATCATCAGCTGTCCAAGGCAAAGCACAGCAAGCGCGATCCAGCGCCGGCGCTCGCGCTTGCGCTCGGCCTCGCTACGGCCGTCTGTCTGCTGGATGCTTTCTTGCGGGGCGGTGAGGGTGCTCATGTTGCTCCTTCCGATCTGGGTCAGGGGAACAACATAGCAGGGATAATCAATCTAACAAGTATCATCTTGCTGTAAGTGATGATTGCTACATCGTGGTACAATCGGCTCGTTATGGGCGACCCCAATCACACAGCCGATCTGGGCTCGATGGTGTTGCTGACGCGCCTGGCGAAGCAGGTCTACAGGCGTAGCACCGAGGAGCTGCTCGGCATCCACATGCGCCTGGTGATGGCGCTCAGCTACCTGCGCGACCACGACGGCGCGCCCCAGCAGGAGCTGGCTGAGGCGCTGTGCATGGACGCCAACAACGTGGTGCTACTGCTCAACGAGCTCGAGGATCTCGGCCACGTGGCGCGCCGACGCGACCCCGAGGATCGTCGTCGCCACCGCGTCGAGCTGACCGAGCAGGGACGCCGCGCGCTGGTCAGCGCCGAGCGCGCGCAGGAGACGATCGAGGACGAGGTTCTTCAGGCGCTGGACGCCGAGGAACGAGCGACGCTGTGGCGGCTGCTGACGCGCGCGCTGCGGGGCGCCGAGCCGGCGGCTCCCGAGCGCGGCGGTGTCGCGGTCGGCTCCACCCCGGGATAGGCGGGCGCAGGGCGCCGATCTGGCAGGTGAGGTCACAGTAAACTACGACGTGTCCGTAGTATTATGGCGGACTATGTCTGGGAAGTCGACGCGAGGGGGGGCTGGGGTTTGGCCCGCTCGAGGCGGAGGTGATGGACTCCGTATGGGCCGCCGATGAGCCGGTGTCGGTGCGCGAGGTCGTAGAGCGGCTCAACGATGGGCGCGCCGACCCGCTTGCATACACGACGGTGATGACCGTGATGAGTCGGTTGGCGGAGAAGGACGCGCTTGCGCGCCGGCCGGCCGGTCGTGGCTACGTCTACGAGGCGACGGCCGCCGACCCCGCGGGGATCGCGGTCAAGAACGTGATCCGCACATACGGCAGCGCGGCGATGGCGCACTTCGTGGAGGAGGCGCAGGGCGATCCAGCGGTAATGCGTCGCCTTCAAAATCTGCTGGAGAACAGCCATGGGGCTCGACAGCGCAAACCGTAACTTCGCGATCCTAGTCGGCTCCTCGCTGTTGTTGGGGACGTACTGGATCTTCGGCGCTGTCGGCGTAGTGCTCGTGCCGTTGATCGTCTCTCGCCTCTCTCATCAGGGGCTCGTCGGCCTGGTGGGCGCCAAGCATGGTCTGATACCGGCGCTCATATTTGTAGCCTTGGTCTGCTTGGGTGTCCTGCTTGGCATCTTCTCGCTCGCACACCAAGCCTCGTAGTCTCCCGCGCGCTCGCCGAGCGGGTGTTCTCGCTCGCTTCGCCGTTGCCCGAATCGTTGGCCCAGGCGAGTGGTAGGGCAGGGCTAGAAGGGCGCGTGGTCCTAGTCGATGCTGTCGAGTGGTTCTCTTTTACCTACGGCGCCCTCACGCCCCGCGTCGCGATCAGCCAAGGACTGCTCAAAGGCATATCCAGCGACGAGCTCGCGGCGGTGCTTGAGCACGAGGGCTATCACGTGCGCAACCTCGATCCCCTGAAGGCGCTGGTCGGCAGGGCGTTGACGGCTACCTTCCTGTTTCTGCCGGCGCTCAGCGCACTGAAGTCTCGTTATGTCGCGGCGCGCGAGCTCGCGGCCGATCGGCGGGCTGTGCGCAGGTGTGGCCGTATCCCGCTCGCCGCGGCGCTGCTGAAGGTCGTGCGCGGTCCGGATTGGAGGGGGCTGGAGATGGCGGCGGCGATCGGTGGACGGGAGCTGCTCGATATCCGCGTGGCCCAGTTGGAGAGCGGATGCGAGCCACCGCTCATCGGTCTGAGCGTGACCGGCGCGGTCATGTCACTGCTGCTGGTGGTTGCGTTCGTCGCCGCATTCGTTGCATCGATCGTCAGCTTTGGTGGATCGACGGCCGTCACCCATGCGACGGGCACGCCGATTGACCTAACGGAAGTCATTTGGGGAGCATTGTGCGCCGTGCCGCCGGCCGTCTGCGCGCTTGGCGCTTATTGGTGGATCGCCTGGCGCGCTCGCTAGCTCCCTTGACAAGTCCCCTCCGAATTACTACGTTGGCGTAGTTATTACTACGTTCTCGTCGTAGACGGGGCCAAAGGAGGCGGACCATCATGATGACCTCGTCGGAGTCCGGCCGGTCGCTATACCACGGCTGGCTGGTAATCGGCGCCTACGCGCTGGTGTGTGCAGGAACGCAGGTGCTGTGGCTCACCTACGCGGCGATCGACACCAGCACGGCGCACCACTATGGAGTCTCGGTATCCGCAGTCGGCTGGCTCTCGGAGATCGCCCCGCTGCTCTACGTGGTGCTGGCGATTCCAGCGGGAATCATGCTGGACAACTGGTTTCGTCCCGCGCTGCTCGCCGGCGGTGGGCTGATGGCGCTTGGGGGCCTGATACGCCTTGGTGGCGACAGCTTCGCCTGGGCGATGGCGGGACAGGTGGTGGGCGCCGCTGCTCAGCCGCTCGTGCTCAGCGCGATGGGCAAGGTCGCAGGCGACTACCTGCCCGTCGATCAGCGCCCCGCGGGCGTCGCCATGAGCTCAGCGGGCAAGCTTCGTGGGGCTTCTGCTGGCCCTGATCCTGGGCCCGACGATCGGCGCTCATGGTCATATCGAGCGTCTGCTGGTCGTGGAGGCGGTGCTTGTTGTCGTCGCGGCGCTGGCGATGGCAGTGGTGCTGCGCCACCCGGGCTATGAAGACGAGGAGAGCGTGGCGATCAGGGGAAGCGCCGCGCGCCGGCTCTGGGCGACGCCCGCGATGCGCACGCTGTGCGGGCTGGTCTTCATCGGCTTCGGTATCTTCGCCGCGATCGCCACCTGGTTGCAGGCGCTACTGCATCCCTCCGGCGTATCCGAAGAGAGTGCCGGAGCTCTGCTGGTCGTGATGCTCATCACCGGAACCATCGGCTGTGCGGTGCTGCCCCCGTACCTGGCACGCCGAGCGGGAGAGCGCTCGCTGCTGCGCGCGACGGCACTGGGCGGTGCGCTCTGTTGCGTAGCTCTGGGAGTGTTTCCGCTGCTGGGCACCAACAGCACGGCAATCGCCGCGATCGGCTACCTGATCTTCGCGGTGATCGGTTTTTTGGTCCTGCCGGCACTGCCAATCGTGCTGACCGCGGCGGAGCGGCTGGCCGGCGCCGCCGCCGGCACGGCGGGCGCGATCGTGTGGATGGCCGGCAACGTCGGAGCGCTGATCGTCGCGCTGGTCGTGCAGGTGCTTGTCCACCATGCCTCGGCTGCGTTCGGAGCATTGGCGGTCGTCGCGCTGCTGGCGCTGCCGCTCGCCGCGCGGTTCCCCTCGCTCGCACGAACGCCACGCTTCCAGCCCACCCGACGGACGCGAGGTTCGCAAAATGTGCGATCGTCCGGATCGTAGTGCCGGCCGAAATGTCGCGGGCGAGGTTAAACGAGGAATCGAGCGCGCAGAAGGGTGACAGCGACAGGCGCAAAGACGGGGCGTGAGGAGCGCACGAGGTGTGGGCAATAGGCGGCGAAGACGAAATGCCTTCGCCGGTGCAACGGCTAAGCGAGTGGATCAACGTCGGTGTCTTGCAAGTGAGCTGATGGCGGCTTTGACCAGCGATGCCGACTGGGGGCGGGGGTCGGACCTTGGCTTCGAGTCGGCGAGGCTGTAGAAGAACGACAGCCAACGCCACTGGAACTTGATGCAGGAGCAGCGCGCACAGTCAGTTCCGCGCCGGTAGTGCTGGTGCTCGTGCTTGGGATGTCCGCAACGGCAGTTCACGTCGGAGATCATATATCTTGGACAGATAACCCAATTGATTGAATGTTACAAGTGTATTAAACTATGGATTTCGCGCCAGATAACATCCTGAAGACAGCGCCGCATGCGGCGCTGTCCCGGACCGTACATGTACGGTCCGGCCGGGTCGTACATGTACGACCCGGAACATATGGTTCATATGTCAGTTGCCAGAGGGCGTGGGTAAAGTCAAAGTCGCCTGGGGTGGCTGTCATGGCCGGTGTAGTTAGGTCAAGGCTCGGCGCAACGCGGCAGGGGTGTACCCCGTCTCCCGAACGATCACGCGACACAGGTGACTCTGGTCGGCGAAGCCCACATCCGCGGCTATGCGTGCAAGGTCGCTCTCGCCGCCGGCCAAACGCTCCAGCGCGGCGCGTGCGCGCAGGCGCATGCGATGGCGAGAGATGGTGTGTCCGGTGAGCGAGCGAAACACGCGACTGAGATGGTGGGGGGAGACCGCAAGCTCGTGGGCGAGCTCGGGCAGCGAGCGCTCGGAGTCCTCCGCCAGAATCTCGCGAACTCCGTCGGCTGCCATTCGTTGCGCTCGGATCGTGGCCGGGCGCCGCGAGGCGACGGGTCGAGGGTCACTCTGCTCGAGTATGTCGGCGACCAGCATGAGCGCCCGCTCCACGAGCTCGTGCGAGTCCGCGCCGCCGCGGCCCGCGCTCAACAGCAGCCGATGCTCGAGGTCGATCTCTGGTGAGGTGTGCAGTGGCGTTGCTGGAAGGCGCAGTTCGCCGCCCCACAACGATGCGATCAGATCGGGATGCAGGACGAGCGACGTGCAATCGTCGCCCCCGTCGTGAGGGTGGTCGTAGCGTTGCTCCTCGCCCGCGTTCATGCAGTAGGCCATGGTCGGGTCGAGCAGGCTCTCGACTCCGTCGGCGCTGCGCACGAAGCAGCCACGACGGACAAACACGATCGTGTGGCCGCTCGTCTGCTCGTCGGTATGACCTCGCCCGCGCGGGTGCCGGCAGGCGACGTCGGAGACTTCCACACCGTCGCGGTCAACGATCGTGCGTGCGCTCAGCATCGACGGATTGTCTCATGTGAGCACGATCGTCCAAGACTCTCTTTGTGCCCGTGGCATGCTGCATGACCAAGCGTCGCACCACTCGCATTTGACTCTTGCTCGGCGCAAGATTTGAAAGCCGCGATCGCGCTTGTAGCTACCCGACTACCCGACCGATGGGAGAAGCAATGGCTTATATCCACAAGGAAATCTCGATCGATGCAAGCCCGGAGGCGGTATGGGACGCGCTCCGCGACTGGGGTGCCCTACATGAGCGTCTCGTGCCGGGCTTCGTGGTTGACACTCAGCTCGACGGAGAGGACAGGATCGTCACGTTCGCGGGCGGCACAGTTGTCCGTGAGCTGCTCGTCGATCTCGACGACGACGCGCGTCGACTTGCCTGGTCGATCGTGGGCGGGCCCTACACCCATCACAGCGCCTCTGCTCAGGTCTTCCCCGAGGGGGAGAACGCCTGTAGGTTCGTGTGGATCGCGGATCTACTACCCGAGGAGCTCGCCGCGCCGACCGGCGAAGCGATGCAACAGGGAACAAACATCGTGAAGCAGACGCTCGAGGCGCAGGCAGTGCGGGGCTAGAGACGCCAGCCGCCCTGGAGGCCTGAGCGGTACGCGATCAGTCTCGCTTGGGTGTGCTGCCCATCCCGGCTTCGATCCCGTCCAACAGCTGACGCAGCCCCTCCTCGAAGCGCTCGGGCTGGGAGATGATCTGCATCACGCGCCGCGTGCCCTCGGCGACGCTGTCGGTGTGCAGCTCCTCGGCGATCAGCGAGCCGATGCGGGGATAGGCGCCGCTCTCAAGCTCGCGCTCGAACAGCTCGAGTGTGCCTGGAGGCCACTTTTCGTCCCCGACCTCGCCGCCGAAGTCGATCGTATCGCGCAAGCTATAGCCGAACACGTACTCGTCCACAAGGCTAATCAGACCCAGTCGCTGCTCAGCGGGAAGCCCTGTGTCCTGCACTGCCTCCAGCGACTGCTCGAAGTGCTTGATTCCGTTCGGCCCGATCGATATGTCGGTCACTCGATCCAGCGTCCAGCGGTGGCGCTCGAAGGCAGCGCGGGAACGGCGGGCAATGGTTGAGATCGCCTCGCGCCACCCGCTCGGCAGCTCCCCGTCGGGCACGAGCACTTCACCCATCACGGTGTCGTTCATCAGCATCACTAGCTCGTCCTTGTTGCGCACGTAGTGGTAGAGCGTCATGGTCCCGGCCCCCAGCTCCTGGGCAACTCTGCGCATCGACACAGCGTCGAAGCCCTCGGTGTCCGCGATCTGTACCGCGACGGTGGCGATCTGCGCGCGGGAGTGGCTTGGGCGGCGTGTCCCGGGCTCCTCTCGCAGCCAGATGAGGGCGGAAGACTTGTCAGATTGGGGAGGTGACGACATCTAGTACAGCGTACTGCTAGTCTTGTGCGTACGATGTACGAGGTCAACGTACGAGGTACCAAATGAACCAGATAGCTTCTTCATCGGCAATCGTCGCTCACGGCCTCGGCAAGCGCTACGGCGAGCAGTGGGCGTTGCGCGACTTCGAGCTCGAGGTCCCCGCCGGCACGGTGCTAGGCCTGCTGGGCCACAACGGCGCCGGAAAGACAACAGCGATCCGCATCCTCACGACGCTCTCCATGCCCACCGTGGGCAGCGCCACCGTGGCGGGCTTTGACGTGCTCACCCAGCCGGGCGAGGTGCGCCGGCGCATCGGCTTGGCCAGTCAGACCGCAACCGTGGATGGACTGATGAGCGCTCACGCCAACCTCGAGATGATCGGCCGTCTCTACCACCTCCCGCGTGCCCTGGCTCGCACAAGAGCAACTGAGCTGCTCGAGCGGTTGCGCCTGGCCGACACAGGCGATCGGCTCGTGCGCGACTTCTCCGGCGGCATGCGACGCCGGCTCGATCTCGCCGCCAGCCTCGTCGCCGCTCCACCTGTGCTGTTCCTCGACGAGCCGACAACAGGTCTCGACCCAGAGAGCCGCAACGAGCTGTGGGAGCTGTTGCGCGAGCTGGTGGGGGAGGGGGCGACGCTGCTCCTGACCACCCAGTACCTGGAGGAGGCCGACCGTCTCAGCGACGACATCGTCCTGCTCGAGCAGGGACGCATCACGGCAAAAGGCACGCCGGCGGAGTTGAAGGCGCGCTACGGGGGCGAGCGCATCGAGGTCGCCGTCGCCGACACGGGTCAGCTGGCTCCGGCACAAGCGGCGCTCGCGCCGTTCGCCGACGGGTCTTGCTCCTCCGATGCGCAGCAGTTGCTGCTCACGGTCCCCGTACGCGCCGACACGCGCCTGATCGAGGTTGTGCGCGCGCTCGACGAAGCGGGCGTCGACGCCAAGGACGTGCACCGTCGCGAGGCCACGCTCGACGACGTCTTCCTATCCATCACCCATTCTCCCCACGCCATCACCCATTCTCCCCACGCGCAGGAGGCACTCGCTTCATGAGCTCAGTCCAGCAGCCAATCCTTCAGCAACAATCGATCCTTCAGCAGCCTTCGATGCCATTGCGTCAGTTGGTGGCCGACAGCCTCGTGATCGCCAGACGCAGTCTCTCTCACATCCGTCAGATCCCCGAGAAGCTGATCGACGTGACCGTCCAGCCACTGATGTTCGTGCTGCTGTTCGCGTTCGTCTTCGGCGGCGTCATCGCCGTCCCGGGCGGCAACTACCGCGACTACCTGATCGGGGGCATCCTCGTGCAGACGCTCACGTTCGGCATTATCGGTCCCGCCACCTCGATGGCGACCGACCTCGGCGAGGGCATCCTCGACCGCTTCCGCTCGCTGCCGATGCACCGCTCGGCCTTTCTACTAGGTCATCTCACAGCGGAGCTTGCCGCCTCGGTGCTCGCCATCACGGTCATGGTCTCAAGCGGCCTGATCGTTGGCTGGCGCATCCAAGGGAGTGCCCCAGACGCGCTCGCCGCCTTCGCAATCCTCGCGCTGCTTGCGGTGACGATGCTGTGGGTCGGCACGCTCGTCGGCATCGTCGCTCGCTCGCCCGACGTGGTCACGGGCATCGCCTTCCTGATCGTCTTCCCGCTGACGTTCATCGCTTCGACCTTCGTCCCGGTGGCGGGTCTGCCGACCGGCCTGCGCCAGTTCGCCGAATACAACCCGATCAGCTGCTGGGCGGCCGCGATCCGCACCTTGTTTGGCAATCCCACGGCGATTCCAAGCACTGCCGCATGGCCGCTACAGCATCCGGTCATCTCCTCGGTGCTCTGGTGCCTGGCGCTGCTCGCCGTCGTGGTGCCGGCGACGCTGCGCGCCTACCGCTGGCGCACGACCGGCTAGGACGCCGGCCGTGCTAGATCGTCCTACCCGGCCGAGGGCGTCTCGACTTCGTCGAGCTCGCGCCGCAGCTCCTGCTTGAGTTCCTCGCCGTTGGCATCGATCTCCTTCTCGATCGATCTCTCGGCGCGTTGCAGTGCCTTGTCGAGCTGCTCTTCTAGGCGAGACTCGCCGATCACGACCAGCGCTGCCTCACCGTTCTCCAGCAGCTCGCCAAGCTCTTTGGCATCGCCGCGCGAGATGCCCTTGCGCAGGTGGCCGCCGACGCCACCGACGACGCCGCCGACCGCGGCTGCGCCGATAATCGACGGTGGAAACAAGACGCCGACGAGCGCGCCGACAGCGATCCCGCCCCAAGCGCCGTGCTGGGTCGGCTTCTCGTGCTTGCTCACGTGCACCTTGCCCTCTGAGTCCTTGTTGATCAGGGCCACGTCGTAGGTGCCGACGAGCTTGGCCTGGTGCAGCTCGATCAGGCTGTCGTAGTCGGCCAGCGCGTCAGCCTGATCGGCATATGTCGCTGCATAGATGAAAACCGGCTTGTCGCTCATCGCGTCTCGCTTTTCTCTCTCGGCTTGTTCGAGCGGCGCGTATGCGTATCGCTCGCGGTTGGGTTCGAGCACATGGCCAATCCAGCTGATTGCACCGGCGCTCAATAGGCGAGTCAACCAGCCGGGCGGGCGCTCGCCATCCGTAAAAAGCCCGCGCTATGTGGCGTCGAGCAGGCCTGCGACGAGCGCTACGAAATCTCCATATAGGCGCGTGTTGACCTCACCGGGCTGGTTGAGTGCCTCGACGGCCAGCCCGATGCCAAGCGCGCGCAGGACCAGTGCCAAGTCGGCGGCCGGCAGCGGCAGGGCGCTTTCTGATGCACCCTCGCGGCTGCTCAGCTGGCGCTCGATCTCCAAGCGCAGGGCAGCCATGCGCTGCCCGAGCTGCTCGCTCAGGTGCGGGTTGCGCGCCGCGTGGATCATGAACTCGAGGTGCAGCAGGAAGGTGTCGCGATCGTCGGCGAAGCGTTGCATCCACTGGTCTGCGCCGGCGCGCGCACGCTCGGCAAACGACCCTTCGATCTCAGCGGCCCGGGCGACCTCCGCCACTCGCTGGCTCATGTACTGCTCGAAGACCGCCAGAAACAGGTCCTCCTTGCCGGCGAAGTTGGAATAGACAGCGCCGTGGGAGTAGCCGGCCTCCTCTGCGATCTCCTCGATCGTGGCGGTTTGAAAGCCGCGTCGCGCGAACACGCTCGCGGCGGCCTCGATCAGTTGGGTACGGGTTTGCTCTTGCTTGGCCGCACGAGTCAGCCGTGATGGGCCCGTCCGCTGCGCGCTGTTCCGGTGCGCCCGAGTCTGCCGCGCGCCAGTGCGCCGGCTGACAGGTCCTCGCGTAGTCGGCTCTCGCGTGTCGCCCTGGTCTGTGCCCGCCATGCTTGGATGATGACAACAACTCAGATTATGATTACAATCTGAAATGCCAAAGGCCTCCTCGCTCAATCGCGCAAACGGAAGGACCACGACATGCAAGACATAGAGCCGCTGCTCGCCGAGCAGGCGCACTACTACCGCGAACGGGCGGGCGAGTACGACGACTGGTGGCTGCGCCGCGGCCGCTACGACCACGGCGAAGAGACGAACGCACGCTGGTTCTCCGACGCGGCCGAAGTGCAGGCTGCGCTCGATCGATTCAAACCGATCGGCGAGGTGTTGGAGCTTGCGTGCGGGACGGGTCTGTGGACCGAGCGCTTGGTAGCGCACGCCGATCGCGTGAGCGCCGTCGACGGCTCGCCGGAGATGCTCGAGTTGTGCCGCGCGCGCGTGGGGGAGGATCGGATCGAGTACGTTCAAGCCGATCTCTTCGAGTGGGAACCGGAGCAGAGCTACGACGTGTGCTTCTTCAGCTTCTGGCTCTCGCACGTGCCCGACGAGCGCTTCGACGCCTTCTGGGAGAAGGTCGGGCGTGCACTGAAGCCGAATGGCCGCGTGTTCTTCGTTGACAGCTCACGCCACGACCTGGCCTCAGCGGTCGACCACAGGCTCTCCGAGTCGGATGACCCGACGATGCTGCGTCGGCTTGCCGACGGGCGCGAGTACCGGATCGTCAAGCAGTTCTATGAGTCCGGCCGACTGCAGGCACGACTCGCCGGACTTGGCTGGAGCGTGGAGGTCGAAACGACTCGTGAGTTCTTTATCTACGGGCAGGGGCGACCAGCAGAATAAATAGTAGAAAAATCGTTTAGGAGATTATGCGTATAATCGAATATACTTATAGGCGTGATCTTCCAGACGCCTACAGTCGGCAGCACGCTCGCGCGCAAGCTCGGCGATCTCGATGAGTTGCGCCAGCACCTCGGCGATCAGGCCGGTATTGCCGGTCTGTGGCTGGGCAGTCTGCGACGGCAATGGCGCGCGTCCTCGGCGACAAGCTCGATCGAAATCGAGGGCTTCAAGGTTTCCGCGGAGGAAGCGATTGCGGTGGCAAGCGGCAATGAGCCTTCAGATCCCTACGGTGAGGACTCCATGGCCCTGTCGTGTTACGCCAGAGCCATGGACCACGTGGGCGTGATGTCTGAGGACCAGGCTTTCCGCTGGGTCGAGCGGGTCGTATTGGACTTGCACTTCGACGCGTGTTACTTCCAGAAGGACAGGGACCCCGGGCAGTATCGCCGCGGCGGCATCGAGGTAACCAGCCCGGGTGGAGGCCCGCCGGCGTACGTCGGGCCGCCTTATGAGCAAGTGCCAAAGCTCATGCGTGAGGTTGTCGCCTGGCTGGATCGTGGCGACCTCGGCGTGCACGTCGCAGTCCGCGCTGCCATGGCTCATTTGCACATGGTGTCTGTGCATCCGTTCAGCGACGGCAACGGCCGAATTTCACGCATCGTGCAGTCGCTTGTGCTGGCCCGCGGAGGCTTGCTAGCGCCCGAGTTCGTCTCAATCGAGGAGTACCTCGGCCGTAACACCGACAGGTATTACGCGACTCTGCAAAGAGTTCAGGGCGGCAGCTATCGGCCTGAGCGTGACGCTGCGCCGTGGGTACGGTTCTGCGTTGACGCTCACATCGAGCAGGCACAACGTCGTCTGGCGCAGATCGCCGAGGCGGGTAAGCGCTGGTCATTCCTTGAGGCGCTCGTCGAGCGGCACGGATGGCCCGACCGGATTGTTGTCGCACTGGAGCAATGCCTTTTTCATGGAGCCGACCGGGCTTCCTATGCGGTCGAGGCTGAGGTCTCGCAGCAGACAGCGAGCAATGACCTAAGGCGGTTGCGCGATGCCGGGCTAGTCGTTCAGCAGGGCAACGGTCGCAGTACACGGTATGTCGCGAGCAAGAGCATGCGAAGCGACCTCGGCTCGCATCTGCGGGCGTGATCCGTTTCAGGCGGGCTCGGAAATCACCAGCCGCAGCGCGCCGTCGAAGTTGTCCTGCTCGCGCAGGTGGCCATGCTCGGCATCCCATGCGCCGGAGCTCAGTGCGGCGGCGAGCCGCTCGACGATCCGCTGCTCAACGCCCCGATCGAGCAGCGCCCAAACCGATTGAGCCCCGCGGACCTTAGGGTCAAGGAGTGCCTCGGGCCGCTTCCAAAACGCCTCGAAGAATCCATCGACACAATCGCCCGGAGTAGGAATTCGCTCTAGGCGTATGCGCCCGCCCAGGACCTCTGCTACGTCGTTGATCGCGGGGAATCGTGGTAGCTCCTTTTCCACCCCCTCGCGTAGATATTCCAGCTGCCAGGCAGGCAGAGCATCGAGCTCAAACGTGAACACGACCACCGGCCCGCGGGACACCCTACGAAGCTCGGCTAGTCCAGCCTCCGGCGGCTCCCAGTGGTGGATCGTCACGCACGCCATCGCCGCATCGAAGCTGTCATCGTCGAAGGGCAGAGCCTCTGCTCGTGCGTCGATTGCCGGCGCGGCGGCCGTAGGACGTTGAGCACGCATAGTCGCGCTCGGCTCTACGGCAAGCACCCAGCGATCGCTCGGCTCATATGAGCCGGCACCAGCACCCACGTTGAGCACGGTGTGCGCATCCCCGAGCGCGGTATGGATACGTGCGGCGATGCGCGGGTCCGGACGTCGATGCGTCGCATAGTTGTGCCCGTGGCGTTCGTAGTCAACCCGCGCTGTCACCGACCGAACCTAACACGGGATCGCTCTCCTAAGATGGTCCCGTGATCCTCTACGTATGTCCGAGTGGCACGTCGTTCGGAGGTCTGCCGGCGCCGATCGCGCATCCCTGCGGCAGAGCGGCCAAGTCGCTCGAGGATGCCGGTCATAGCTACGAGTGCAAGACCGTCAAAGGCAGCATGCTCAGGCTCTGGACATTGCCGAGCCGCGCTCGCGACCGCGCCGAGGTCGAGCAGCTGAGCGGACAGCGCACAGTACCGATCCTTGTGCTCGACGACGGCAGCGTGGTCGCCGGCTCGGGCTCGATTGTGGAATGGGCCGAGGCGAACCCCGCCTGAGCTCGTTGCCGCTCTCTCCACGTGACCAGATCTCACTCTCTCGACATCGCGCTGCGCTTCGGCATCCTCGGCCTCTCGCTGCTCATATTGGGCGGTTGCGGCTCGTCCGCCGGTCACTCGACCGCCACAGCCCAGGCCCCGGCGCTTGTCTCGATCGGTGCGGGCTTGAAGGGTCCGGCCGGGCTGCGGGCGAGTGTCTACGCTCAGGGGCCGCCGACCACTGCCGCGTTCGCATTCGACTCGCAAGGACGGCTATGGCTGACCGCCGCAGGCTTGGAAAACTACGCTCACGATGGCGTGTACATGATCGCCAAAGCGGGCACTCCAGCCGTGAGGATCGTCTCCGGTTTGAAGAATCCGCTCGGGATCCTGTGGCACGAAGGCAAGCTCTATGTCGCATCGGTCGGCCGCGTGGACGAGTTCGGCGACTTGCGGGGAACGCACTTCACCCAGCACCGGAAGATCGTCAACGGTCCGGTTGCCAAGGGGGAGAACAATCTGCTGGTGTCTGCTCCCGACGGTCGTCTGGTGATGGGTGTGACCGCCACCTGTGACCACTGCACGCCGAGCTCGCCCTTCTCCGGGTCGATCGTCTCGTTTCGTCCAGACGGCAGCGATCTGCGTCTCTACGCGACCCGCATCCGCGCGCCATTCGGCCTTGCCTATTTTCCGGGTACCAGTGACCTTTTCGCCAGCATGAACCAGCGCGACGACCTCGGCGCGAGAACGCCAGGTGACTGGTTGGGACTAGTCAAGGAAGGCCAGAATTGGGGCTTCCCGGGCTGTTATGGCCAGGGAGGCTCCGCGTGCGCGGGCGTGCCGGTACCTGTCGCGGTGCTCGACAAGCACGCCGCGTCTGGAGCCGTAGCGATTGCGACCGGGCAACTCGGCTTGAGCGTGGGAACTGCGGCGCTGGTGGCCGAGTGGCAGACCGGGCGGGTCGTGAAGGTGGCGCTCACCCGAGCTGGATCCACTTATGAGGGCTCGGCTGCACCGCTCCTGGAGGGTGTGAAGAATCCGCTGGCGCTGGCGTTGGCAAGCGATGGATCACTGCTCGTCGGAGACTGGAGCAACGGCAGAATTTATCGCGTTCAAGCTGGCTCCTAGAGCCCTGGCGAGCCTCTGGAGCAGCGGCAGCAGTCAGACGTACGATCAAAGTCGGAGACGCAGACGGTGAGGTCAAGCCCGGCGGGTGCGTCTAGTCGAGTTGGAACTCCCCGTCGCGGTAGATCACACGCTCCTCGCCGCCGCGCAACTGGGCGGTGACGACCCGGTCGCTGGTGGAAACGATGTCGGTGTGCACGCTTGAGTTGTTGAAGCCGAGTCGATCCCACTCCTCGCTCTTGACCGCTGAGGGATCGCCGGCGTAGGCGTCCTGGTAGGAGCGCCCGAGCGCAATGTGGGTGTTGCCGAACGGTCCGCCGACGTTCTCGTCGTAGAGCGTGTGCGCCATGAAGCGCGTGATTCGTGAAAAGCGTTTGTCTGTCAGCGAGAACTCGCCGACCCTGTCGGCCCCCTCGGTGGCGATCATCTCGGTCAGGATGCGCTCGTTCTCCTCGGCGCTGGCCTCGATCACACGGCCATCGGCGAAGGCAAGACGGATGCCCTTGACGAGATTCCCATATCGGTAGAGCGGCTGGTTGAAACGGATCCAGCCTTCGGTCCCGCGCCAGTCGGGACTGGTGAAGATCTCAAAGCTGGGGATGTTGCGCCCGCGCCCGCCCAGCCAGCGTCGCTGCTCGCCGACGCTCACCCACAGATCGACGTCCTCCCCAAGCACATGGACGCGCTCGATGTCCAGCGCATCCAGGCGCTCTCTGGTCTCATCCAACCGCTGTCCGATCTCGCGCCAGCGTGCGATTGGGTCCTCCATGTCAAGGAAACAAGCGTGGACGATCTGCTCCCAGTACTCCTCGATACTCAGCTGGGCCTCGGCGGCCATCGCCGGCGTCCCGTACAGGCCGAGCGTCCAGCTGAAGCGACCGGCGTTCTCCTTCTCCGAGCGCCAGTCGAGCAGGGTACGCATCGCCTCGCCGCGGCGCATGATGCGCCCGGGGTCGACCGACTCGAGCGCGTGCGGATCGCTGTCGGCAAGGATCGAGACCTGATGATCCATTTCATCGATCAGTCCGCGCATGTACTTCGCCGGGAAATAGTCGAGCTGCGTGTCGTTGGCAGCGTCATAGAAGTCGCGGGAGAGGTTGGTGCGCCGATCGTCGTCGGGCTCGTAAGCGCCGATCACATGCCCGCCGGCGCGCCAAATGGCCTTGCCAGCTCGGCATACAGTGGCTTTGAGCTTTCCGGTGCAGCGACGCGCACCACCTCGCCGGCTTGCACGCCGGTCCCGCCACCGAGGGCGAAGTCGATCAAAACCGAGGCGTATCGTTCGAGAATCTCTTTGGGTGGGATGTAGGTCATGCGCTGACCTTACCCATCGAGTGACTCAGACAGCTCGAGCCAAGCGGTCTCCAATAGCTCGCGTTCGGCGAGGAGCTTCTCCAGATCGGCCTGCAGCTCGGCGAGGCGGGCATGATCGCTGGCGCTCGCCTGCATCTCCTCGCTCAGGCCGCTCTCGCGCTCGGCCAACTTCGCGATCGAGCGCTCCAAGCGCTTGACCTCCAGTTCCTCGCGACGGGTGTGCTTGCGCGCGGCACGGGCTGCAGCCGCCCCTGGCGATTGACGGTGCTCCTGCGCCGAAGACGCCGTCTGATGATCCTCGGATGAGTGGCGCTCCTTCAGGTACTGGTCGATCCCACCGGGAACGTGGCGCAATCCGCCGGCGGCGGTGATCGCGTACACGTCGTCGCACACTCGCTCCACGAAGTAACGGTCGTGGCTGACCACAACGAGCGTGCCAGGCCAGCCGTCGAGCAGATCCTCAAGCGCCGTCAGAGTGTCGATGTCAAGGTCGTTCGTGGGCTCGTCCAACAGCAGCACATTGGGTCCACCCATCAACAGCCGCATCAGCCCCAGGCGCCGTCGCTCGCCACCGGATAGGTCCTGCACGAGCGTGCGTGACTTCTCGCCGCGAAAGCCGAAGCGATCGCAAAGCAGCGAAGCGGTTATCTCGCGCCCGTCGCTCAGCACGGCGCTGCTGCGCACCTCTTGCAGCGACTCGAGCACTCGCAGCTCGCCAGGGATCTCGACGGTGTCCTGCGAGAGATGGGCAATCCGCACCGTCGTGCCACGCTCAACCCGTCCTGAGCTCGGCGCAAGCTCACCGGCGAGCATCCTGACAAGCGAGGTCTTACCCGACCCATTCACGCCAACCAGTGCGACTCGCTCGCCCGGCCCAAGCCGCCAGGTCAACTTGTGCAACACCTCGCGCGCTCCAAGTGTGAGCGACACCTCCTCGACGTCCAGCACCTTCTCGCCGAGACGCGCGCCGGCAAAGCGCAGCAGCTCGGCGCGGTCGCGGGCAGGTGGCTCGTCGGCGATCAGGGCGTTGGCTGCCTCGATACGGAACTTCGGCTTGGTGGTCCGCGCCGGCGGCCCGCGCCGCAGCCACGCGAGCTCCTTACGTATCAACTGCTGGCGCCGGCTCTCTTTCGCGCTCTCCTGACGGTCGCGCTCGGCCCGCGCGAGCACATATGCGGCATAGCCGCCTTCGTACTGATGTACCGCGCCGTCGGCAACCTCCCAGGTAGCGGTGCACACGGCGTCCAGGAACCAGCGGTCATGCGTCACGACCAGCATCGAGCCCCGTCGCTGGGCGAGGTGGCGAGCAAGCCAGTCGACGCCTTCGACATCCAGATGGTTGGTCGGCTCGTCCAGCAGCAGCAGCTCGGGCGGATCGAGCAGCAGGCGTGCCAGCGCGATGCGCCGCCGCTCGCCTCCGGAGAGTCCGTCGATCGCAGTGTCCATACCGGCGGGAAAGCGTTCCAGTCCCACCCCTCCCATTAGCCCATCGAGCACACCGCGAAATGCGCGGTCCGCCGCCCATTCGTACTCGACGCGCTCGCCCACAAGCGCCGCACCGAGCGTTGTGTAGTGATCTAGCTCATCCTGCTGGCCGAGCAGCGCCACGCCAACGTCCCCTGCACGTGTGAGCGCGCCCGCGTCCGGTTGCTCCACGCCGGCGATCAGTCGCAGCAGCGTCGACTTGCCGCCGCCATTCTGCCCAACCACGCCGATGCGCTCGCCGGCAGACACCCCGAGTGTGATGTCGCGCAGGACGGAACGACTGCCGTAGCCCTTGTCGACATCCTTGAGATTGAGGAGGTTGCGCGTCGGCGGCATCGGTGCATCGTGGCGGATCGGCGTTCGCCGGCAGCTGCCGGGTAGCTCGGCTCGTCGGTGATCCGCTCACCCCGGTACTACGTCAAAGCGCCGCTTTCCGTCTATCCGATAGATATGAAAGTCGCTGTCGAGCGTGAAGACACGGGTCAGCTCGCGCTCCTCAGCGAGCGCGACCAGCGTAGCGTCAGCGAGATCCATCGGCCGGTCTCGATATCGCTCCATCAGCTCGGCAGCCCGCTTGTTGCCATGTGCGGTGGGCATGGCCAGTTCTAGATCGCCGCGCAGCGCGATCTTCCACAGCGATTGCTGTCCCGGCCATCCGCCGGCACGGTGGAGCAGGTACATAGCCTCCGTGAAGGCGGGCCAAGTGGTCAGCAGCGGCAGGCTGATCGTCTCAAGCGTCGCCCTGCAGCGATCGTGGTCGGGATCGTCGGCGTCGATCAGAGCGATCAGCGGCCCGGCGTCTGTCAGTGTCACGGGCGGTGTCAGGAACGCCGTGTTGGCTGTTCGAGCAGATCCGCGAACGCTGTTCCGGTCTCGCGCGCACGACCCTTACCACCGCCGTGTACGGAGCCGAGCACGTCTCGCAACTGCTCTTGCGCCCCGCCCTCGATCGTGCGCTCCGCGCGTTCAGCGATCGCGCGGCGCATGAAATCGGAGACCGAGGCGCCTTCGATCGAGGCGGCCTTCCTGGTGAGCTCATCTAGCCGATCATCCAATCGTATGCTCCGCATGAAAGCAGCGTATCACAAGCACACATGACTGTCATACAGGGTGCAAGGTGTCGAAATTCCTACACCTACGGTGCCGTCGGCACAACCACGACCGGCCCGTCCGCGGCCGCGAAATCGCCGGTCTCAAAACTCGGCATCTCCAGGCGCTCCACGCGGTCCATGAGACCGAGGAACTCCTCGGCGTCCTCGAGGAAGCCGATGCGCGGAGTGCGGTAGTGCATCGGCACGACCCACTTCGGTTTCAATCGCTCGACGATCGCCTTGGCGCCGCTCGCCCCGATCGTGGGCCCGCCGCCGACCGGCAGGATGATCAGGTCGACCTCGCCGATCGCCTCCGCCTGCTCGGGACGCAGTTCGCTTTGGCCGAAGTCGCCGAAGTGGGCGACCCGCACGCCGTCGAGCGTGAATACGAAGATCGTGTTCGGCCCACGCTGTGTGCCTGCCGCCTCGTCGTGCTCGGAGGCGACCGCCACGACCTCGCCGATCGACGACTCCAATTTGCCGGCGGTCGAGCGCAAAGTGGCCGGCTCGCCGGCGATCGCCTCGACGCCGTTGTGGTCGAGATGCTCATGGGTGACCAGCAGCAGGTCCACCCCGTCGGCGGAGATCGCGGGATAGTCGAACTGAATGCCGCGCTCGACCATCGGCGAAAGATCGCCGAAGGGATCGATGAACACCTTCGCCTCGGGCGCTGTCAAGGCGAAGGCGGACTGACCGAACCACTCAACGTGCATGCTGCTCCTCCAGTTGTCGGATTTTCTCGGGTGTGGCCTTCTCGGGGGCCGGTTCCTCGACGTGTTGGTAGCGCCCGCCGCGCAACATAGATGCGCCGGCCGCGATCAAGCAGGCGACGATCGCAAACAGGAAGGCCACGTGCAGGCCGTCGCGGAACGGCCCAGAGATCAGGTGGGGAAAGAAGGCATGGCCGGTGAGGACCGCCTGGGCGTGTGCGCTCAACCCGCTCAACGCATGGGGCCCTACAAGCTGCTGGATCGGGTTGTAGCCGAGGAAGGCGGCGAACAGGATCGAGATCGGCGGCGCATGTGCGACGCGTCCTGCGACATCCGCGGACAGCCCGTGGGCCTGTAGCCCGGTCTGTGCGGCTGCCGGCAGGCTAGAGGCAAGGCCGATTATCAGCAAGGTGAAGAAGATCCCGACCGAAAGCACCTGGGCAGAGTTCTGGAAGGTCTGGTTCATGCCGCCCCCGGCGCCGCGGTCGGCCGCGGGCAGGCTGTTCATCACGGCCGCGCGGTTGGGCGAGGCGAACATCCCCATCGAGATGCCCGTGAGCAATAGCACCAGCGCGAACACCCAGTAGTTGAAGTCGGTCGGCAGCAGCAGCATCAGCGCGAAGCTGAATGCAGCGCCGAGCATTCCCCCGGTAGCAAACCAGCGCGCGCCATAGCGGTCTGAGAGGTAGCCCGAAGTGGGCCCCGCGACCAGCATCCCGAGCGTCAACGGCAGCATGTAGATCCCGGCCCAAAGCGGCGTCTCGGTGAAGGAATAGCCGTGCAGCGGCAGCCAGATCCCCTGTAGCCAGATGATCAGCATGAACATCAGTCCGCCGCGCGAGATCGCGGAGAGGAACGTCGAAAGCGTCCCGAAGGTGAAGGCGCGAATGCGGAACAGGGCGAGGCGGAACATCGGCTCGGCCACACGCTTCTCCACCACCACAAACGCCGTCAGCGAGACGATCGCCGCCGCCAGGAGTGCAAGCACGCGCGGCGAGCCCCAGCCGGTGGCATGCCCGTTATAAGGGCGAATCCCATAGGTGACCGCCACCATCACGAGCACCAGCCCAAGCGCGAAAGTCACGTTGCCCCACCAGTCGATCGAGGAACGTTTCGGCTCGCTGCGCTCCTCCAGCTTCAGATAAGCCCACACCGTCGCGAACAGGCCGACCGGCACGGAGATCAAGAACACCAGTCGCCAGTTGATCGGGGCGAGCAGCCCGCCGAGGATCAGGCCGACGAACATGCCGCTGACACCGACGATGTTGTTGATGCCCAGCGCCATCCCGCGCTGGTGGACAGGAAAAGCGTCGGTGATGATTGCCGCGGCATTGGCGAGCAGACACGCCCCGCCAACCCCTTGCACTATGCGAAACACGATCAGGTAGTCCGCGCCGGCTCGACCTGTCATCCAGTCGACCGCCAGCAGCAATGAGGCGATCGTGTAGATGACAAAGCCGAGGTTGTAGATCTTCACGCGCCCGAACATGTCGCCGAGGCGCCCGAGGCTCACGATCAAGACGCTCGAGACGACCAGGTAGCCGAGGATCATCCACAGCAGATAGAAGCTGTTGGCCGGCTCCAGCGGATCGAGTTTTATGCCACGAAAGATGTCGGGCATCGCGATCAACGTGATCGAAGCGTCGAGCGTCGCCAGCAGCACCGCGAGCGTCGTGTTCGACAGCGCTATCCACTTGTAACGGTCGGCTTGCGAGGGACTTTGGCGGTGAGCTGGTGTGGGGGAAAGCCGCAAGCCAATGACTCTAGCCAGGCTGGCCGGTTCTGGGCGTAAGTGGCTTGGAAGCTTTAGTTTGGGCTTGATCGCGCCTCGACTAAGTGAGCGCTGAAGCGACGCTCGCAAGGTCCCGTGATGCTAGGTTCAACTCGTTATGGCAGTAGAGCCAGCATCATCGGCCGAGCCTCCGCAGCCGCCTCCGCGTGGGGCGCTGAGCCTGCGCATCGTGCTCGCGCTGGTCGTGATCGTGGTGATCGCCGGTGGCGTGGCGTTGCTGAGCACCGGGAGCCCGAGCAAACGCCCGAGCGTGGCCGGTATCCAGGGAATCGCCTCCGCCAAGTATGCCGGCTCGCTCGCCTCACCGCCTGCACCCGAGTTCCCCTTGTCGTTGCGCAACTACAAGGGCCAGCCTGTCAACATCGCCCAGTACAAGGGCAAGGCGGTGCTGCTCACGTTCCTCTACACCCACTGTCCCGACGTATGCCCGATCATCGCCTCCAACTTGGCGGTTGCGCTGAACATGCTGGGGCCGGCCAAGGCCGCCAAGGTGCAGGTGGTAGCCGTGTCGGTCGATCCTCGTGGAGACACCCCGACGGCCGTGGCCTCGTTCCTGGCGCGCCACGACATGACGGGTCGCATGCAGTACCTGGTCGGCTCGGCCAAAGAACTAGGCCGCGTATGGAAGGCATGGGGTGTGGGCGCCGAAGCTGATGCCCAGCAGCCGCAGCTGGTCAACCACACCGGCTTGGTGTACGGCATCAGCGCTCAGGGCAAGGTCACGACGTTGTACGCGGCAAGCTTCACCCCGAAGGAAATCGTCCACGACGTACCGCTGCTAGCTTCGAGCTGAGCGTCACAAAATGGGTGATCCCACACGGGGGATGCGTTTCGAGGGTTCGACAGACGGTTCAGTGCTCGACCGAACCGGGCACGCTTTCCAGACGCCTGCGTAGCTCCGCCCCGCGACCGGCGCCGACAGCGCGCGCGGCACGCTCCTCGCTCAACTCAAGGCCCTGGGATTGGGCAAAATCGAGCAGATCCTGGCGTTCCTCTCCTTGCTTTGCGGTGCGCAAGAACAGCCAACAGAACAGGCACAGGGTGAGGATGCTCTCCTCGATCATCATCACTGCGCCGGCAAGATTCTGGTCGGCGATCGGGGAGATGTGCCAGACGGCGTCGCCATGTATGTAGTACGGGTAGAAGACGGTGCCAGACCACAAAAAGACGTTGCCCAGCACAGTGCCGGTGAGGCGTACAGCGACGATGTAGCCGAGCTTTGCACCGTTGCCGAACCAGCTCGGCATCGGCAGCGGCCCGAACAGGCACATCCACATGTTGATGCCGAAGCCGAGGAACATCGCGTGCTCGAGCGCATGCACGCCGGCGTGGCGCAGCGCCGCTTCATAGAAGACGGGCAGGTGCCACACGTACAGGTCGATCGCCCAGAGAGGAAAGGCGATCAGGGGATGGGCGAGGATGCGCAGCCGGTCGAACAGCTTGATGCGCAGGATCGGCGCAATCAGCGGCCCGGTCAGGCCGAGCACGATCAGGAGCGCGGCGATGTCGCCCAGCAAGAGGTGCTCGACCATGTGCGCGCTCAGCAGTTCCTGACTGTCGCCGCCGAGCGAGGTGAGCGCGACGCCGATCGTGACGAAGCCGCCATAGAAGCAGGCTTGGCGCCAGCCTTCGACGGGGCGCCCCGCACGCCCGAGTGTGTGCACGCGCTTGGCGTAGGCGAGGCCGAGGAGCGCGAGCGGCCCGAGCTGGGTGAGTGCCGCGAAAGCAGTCGACGTGGCGAGCGTGGAAAGTTGCATCGCAGTTGCAGCCTACGACTTGAGGCGAAGTTCGGGGGACGTGTGGACGGAGCCGATCGCGGTTCACACTGTGTCGTGCACTCTCGAGCCCCGGCCCCTGCGGTTTCGCTTGACATACACTGGCGCGCGCATGTTCTCCGCGCGCCGTCTGCTGTCATTCGCTCTCGGCGGCCTGGGCATCGCGGCGCTGGCGTTCCCCGAGGTGGCCTCGGCACACGGGATCGTTGGCAGGGCAGACCTGCCGATCCCCGTATGGCTGTTCAGCTGGACCGCAGCGATCGTGCTCGTAGTCTCCTTCGTTGCCCTTTCTACACTGTGGATGGGACCCGCAGCTGCAGAGCGAGCACCGCAAACGGCTGTTCGTCATGCCTACTGTGCTCGCGCGCCTGGCCAGCCTGGTCGGTCTGGCGCTGTTCGCACTGGTGCTCTATAGCGGCTTCGACGGCACACAGGTGTGGTCAGTCAATTTCGACCCGACCTTCATCTACGTGATCTTCTGGGTCGGCTTGCCGCTGGCCAGCGTTGTCTTCGGCGACATCTTCCGGGCGTTTTCCCCGTGGCGCTCGTTTGCGCGCCTGGTCCGTTGGCTGGGCTGCAAGATCGCGCCACGAACATTTGCAAAGGCGGCGCTGCGCTACCCCGAGCGTCTGGGCATGTGGCCCGCGATTGCCGTGATCGTCGGCTTCGCCTGGATGGAGCTGGTCTATATCTTCCCCGACCGCGACCAGCCCTCGACGCTGGCGGCATTGTCGCTCGCTTATTTCCTCGCAATGCTGCTCGGGATGGCGCTGTTCGGCGTGGAGGACTGGAGCGAACGAGCTGACGGCTTCGGCGCTTACTTCAACCTGTTCTCACGGATGTCGGTGCTCTGCCAGGACGAGCATGGTGTCGTCTATTCGCGCCGACCCCTGAGCGGTCTGCCCGACATGCCGATTCGCGCCGGCACGATCGGACTCGTGTGCGCCGTGATCGGCACCACCACCTTCGACGGCTTCTCAAACGGGGGAATCTGGCGCACCAACGAGCCGAGCCTGCAGAGCCTGGTGGCCGATCTCGGCTTCAACCAGACGCCGGCGCTCGAGCTGACCTACTCGGTCGGGCTCGTGCTGTGCGTGCTGCTCGTCGCCGGCATCTACCGCCTGGGAATTATTGGCGTACACAGCGTGAGCACGCGTTTTGACATGCCAGAGCTCAGCCGCACGTTCGCCCACACGCTCGTGCCGATCGGCTTCGCCTACGTGCTGGCCCACTACTTCTCGCTGCTCATCTGGCAGGGCCAGGCGATCGGCTCGCTGGCCTCCGATCCGCTCGGTAACGGCGCCAATTACTTCGGCACGAGCACCTCCACGTCGACTATACGATCATCTCCTATGCGGCAATCTGGTACGTGCAGGTGGCGGCGCTCGTCAGCGGACACGTCGGTGGACTTGCGCTCGCACACGACCGGGCGCTCAGCATCTATCCCAACCAGGAACAGGCAATCCGCTCGCAATACTGGATGCTGGCGGTGATGGTCGCGTTCACGAGCTTCGGCCTGTGGCTGCTCTCGGCGGTCGGCACATGAGGCCGCGTCCGATCTTGGCGTTGCTCGCCGTGCTCGCGCTGACGTCTCTGGGGAGCGCCCAGGTCGCCGGCGGGGCCACTCAGCCGGGCACGCCGACTGAGAGTGACAGCCCGATCGAAGACCAGGGCAGCAACTACAATTACCGCTCCTACATCACCTACGTCACGCCCAAAGTGGCCGGCCTGGAGCTCGAAGTGCTCGAGTTCGCCGACCGCATCCTGATGCGCAACCACACGGGCAAGACGGTCACGATCTACGGCTACTATGGCGAGTCCTATGCGCGCGTGCAGCCGGATGGCACGGCCGAAGAGAACGTGCGCTCGCCCGCCGTCTACCTGAACACGAGCTTCTACGCGAACGTCCACAACATCCCGGTGGGGGCGAACCCGAGCGCCCCCCCCAAGTGGGTGGTGATCGATCGCACCGGTCAATTCGAATGGCACGACCATCGAATCCATTACACGAGCCCCGCGACCCCCCCGGTCGTCAAGGACAAGAGCAAGCGCACGCTCGTTTTCGACTGGGAAGTGCCGATCTCCGTGGGCACGCAAAAGGGGGCGATCCACGGCGAGCTTTGGTGGGTGCCGGAGGGCTCGAAAGCCCCAACTGGAGCGATCATCGGGTTCGTAGCGATCATCGCGCTTGCCCTGCTGTTCGTGCTGGTCGTGCGCCGTCATCGCGCCGGCGAGGCGTGGTAGATTAAACGGCGATGACAGTGCTTGCCTGCATGATGCACTGGTATGCGTCCGCGATGTTCGTGGTGCCGGTGGTGGCTGTCGGCGGCTGGAGCTGGTGGAGCACCCACAAGGCGCCGCCGGATGAAGGCCCGCCCACCCCGCCCGCTCATGCTCAATGAGCGAGGGCGACTCACGCACCTATAAGGTGGACGGCATGACCTGCGAGCATTGCGTTGCGGCGGTGAGCGCCGAGGTCGGCAAGCTCCCGGGTATCAGCGCAGTCGAGGTAGATCTAGCCGATGGTGAGCTTGTTGTGCAGGGCAACGACGTGCGAGACGAGGCCGTCCAGGGCGCCGTAGAGGCGGCCGGATACAGCCTTGCCGTGCACGCCTGAGAGCGTCCCAAGCTAGAGGTAGCGCTCTCAGGCGATTCTCGGATTTCGGTTTCCAGGTTCCTCAGGCTGTTCGCGGCGTCGCGGTTCGCGGTATCTCCTCAGACAGCATCTCCTTGGACTGCACGCGGTCTCCGGAGGCGGCGACTTGCGCCACGGGAAACAGCGTGAACGCGAGCAATACGAACAGTGGACCGGCGTTGACGTCGGTCGCGTTGCCGATCCAGAAGGGTCCACCGAGGCTCTGCCCGAAAACCCAGTAGGCGAGCGAGACGACGATCCCGACGGCCAGCGCCGGCCAGCGTAGGGGTGTCCACACACCGATCGCGACCGCCAAGGAGACGATCGCGAGCGCCACGGCGATCGTGGTTCCGTGCCCCTGCGCGTGGTTGCCGATCGAGGTCTGGAACTTCGCCAGCCAATGCGGCGATGCTTCGGCCATCCCCTTGATCATTTCGTGCGTCGCAGCCTGCGCGCGGTTGACGTTCACCAACCACAGCCCTGCCGAGAGCGCCCACAGCCCCGACCAGGCGTACAGGCCGCCACGGTCACCGAGCGGTCCTATGTCCGCTGGGGAGCGTCCCTCCTGCT
Organism: uncultured Solirubrobacterales bacterium; assembly: GCA_963743555.1. Taxonomy (GTDB): domain Bacteria; phylum Actinomycetota; class Thermoleophilia; order Solirubrobacterales; family Solirubrobacteraceae; genus Palsa-744. The sequence goes on along the minus strand of CAVUQG010000005.1, from coordinate 86,859 downwards.
TGCCAGTGGGATAGACCAGCAGGCCGATGATCGCGTAGATGATCACCGCGCCGGGCGCGCCCATCAGCGGCGAGGGCAGCGTGTTCGAGGTCAAACCGCCGAAGCCCTCGCCGAACCACCACACGACGAGCGCCCAGCCGAAGGAGACGAGCAGCGCGGGCTTCACCGTCTTCTTGCTGAGGATCAGCCCGAGCCCGATCGCGCACTGGATCTCCGCCGCGAGCGTGTTCCACAATGTGAGGTCGTGCCCGTAGAAGTTGTCGATCGTTTTCATCGGGCCGCCGACGATTGACCACTGCTTTTCGGCTGCCGGCCCGAAGACTTCGCTGATGACGCCGTGTGTGTACATGAAGCTCTGGAACTGGAGCAGCCCGACGAGCAGCCAGATCACGCCAAGCGCAATCTGGATACCGCGTGCGGTTGGGCGTACGCGGTTGTGGGATTTGGACATGAACCGACTCCTTGATCGCTGATCGACCCGGCCAAATAGAGCAGCCGGCATCGTGGCTTTGCCCCGCAAGATGCGGGGCCTCGCGGTGGAGACGCAGACAGCCGAGGTCTTTTTAGCGGCAGCCCGCGAGCGCGAGCGGCGGAGCGCGCCCGGCCAATGCGACTGCGATCAGACGCCCCCCGCGCGACGCGCGTGCGGGCGAGCGCCGGGGAGCGAGCGCACACGCTGTCGTGCCGAGGCCCCGGTCACGCCGGCTGCGGCGGACGCGCAAGCGTGCGATCGCCTCCTCGCCCAGGTAGGGTCGGGTGCACATCACGACCGCCAGCAGCAGCGCGGGAAGCATTATCAGCACCCCGTCCTGCACCGCTCCAAGTTGACCGGAGAGGGCGAGCGCCGTGAACGCGATCAGCGCGAGAGCCAGCGACAGACGCCGTAGCGGGCGTGCATGTCGCCTAAACGCAGAGCCAAGGCCGCTCATTGCCAAGCGATGATAACCGTCACGGGGGAGTCGGTGGCGCACAACACCGAGATGGCGTCTACGTGGGTGCCGGCCAGTGTCGTCGAGGGGGCTCTACGTGCGCGATCCAGCTTGCGCACTGCGGAGCCTGTGATACATTCGCGCCGTCATGGGCTCCATGAACATGAGCATGAGCCACGGCGGCGGTCACTCGAGCTCGATCGGGGGCATGTCGATGAGCGCCGCCCATGGCGCAACCAACATCCTGCCGGCTTGGCTGGCTGTGGTCTGGACGCTGGTGTTCATCGCGATCATCGTGATTCACGCACGGCACGTGATCGACAGCGACGGCCAGCGCCGCGTGTGGCACTCCGGTCACGTGCTGATGGCCTTGGGTATGGCGTTTATGTTCGCTCCTGCCTCGCTTGACCACTTCAACATCCCCGCCGGCTTCTGGCAGCTCGTGTTCGCCAACGGCGCGATCGCGGCGCTGGCGTGGATGCTTGTTCAGGGGCTGAGCGGCCGTGCGATCAACGTGCTGTGGCTGGTGATGGCGATCGACCTCGGGGCGATGGCCTACATGTGGTCGCCGAACGGATTTCAAGCCCCGCTCACCTGGCTGCTTGTCGTCTACTTCGTGGCGCAGTCGCTGCTGTGGGTGAGCGACCGCATGCGCGAGGTCGACCACAAGACGCTGTGGGGCGGCAGCTTCTCGGTCACCCCGGGCGGGGCGGTGGTGATCGAGGCGGCGGAGCCGCTCGTCTGCTTCCGCGACCTGCGCGTCTCGATGTTCGCGATGACCTTGGGCATGGCGTACATGTTCGCCGCCATGCAATTGCTCAGCTGACGCTGGTCAGACGCGCGACACGAACGGGATGCGCGAACGAATGCGCCGCGCGCCTGTCCGGGAAGGTCGGCTGGCGGAGGTGGGTCAGCGGAGGTGGGTCAGTTGATCGGCACGGCGAACGAGCCGCTCAGGTGGTGGCCCGTGCCGTCGCTGCCGGCGATCTGGAAGTTCCACACGCCACGCGTGAGCTGAGTTTCGGCGATTTCGTGTCCTGTGCCGGCGCGATAGAAGGTGACCTTCGCGTGGGTGCCGCTCGACGATGTGACAAGCATCGAGAGCGTGCGGAAGCTCGGCCGTGCGCTGGTTGTGCCAACCAGGTAGAGGTGCAGGTCCACGTTGCCCGGTTTGAGATGTTCGATGTAGACCTCGAGCGTCTCGCCGGCCGGCTCGCGCAGCGTCTCCGACGCGCTGCCGGGGACGGCGAAGGAGTTGGGGTCGGCGAGCACGAGCCCGCTAAGCAGCACGGCCGGGATCGTCGCGGCGGTGGCGATGCTCGCGAAGCGCGCGCGGCGGCCGCGCACCGGCGTCGGCTTGCCTGCGCTGCCGAAACGGCGCAGGCGCAGGCTGTTGAGCACTACCGTAATGCTCGACAGCCCCATCGCGACGGCGGCAAGCGCGGGACTGAGTAGGCCCGTCATCGCCAATGGCAGCGCGATCAGGTTGTAGCCGAACGCCCAGCCGAGGTTCTGCAGAACGATCGTGTAGGTCTCGCGCGCGAGCCGCAACGCGCGCGCGACGCCGCGCAAATCACCGGACAGCACGCTGATGTCGGCCGCCTCGATCGCAGCACCGACGCCGGTGCCCATCGCGATACCCAGATCGGCCTGAGCGAGCGCCGCGGCGTCGTTGACGCCGTCGCCGACCATGCCCACGCGATGCCCCTCGCGCTGCAGCTGCGCGATTCGCTCCAGCTTGCCGCTCGGGGTGACCTCGGCGAGCACGCGCTCGACGCCGACCGCCTGTGCAACCGCCTGCGCGGCACGCGGATTGTCGCCGGTCAAGAGCTCGACGTCGATCCCCATCCTGTGCAGGCCCGCGATCGCCGCGGGCGCCTCGGGCTTGACGGTGTCGGCCAAGGCGATCGCGCCGACTATCCGCCTGCCGGCGTGCGCGGAAAGGGGGGTGTGCGCGGGATCTTCATTTTCAGGGTGCACGAGAAGGGGGGTGTTTGCTGGATCTTTGTTTTCGGCTTGTACGGCAAGGGAGGTGTGCATGGGATCTTCGTTTTTGGTGTGCACGGTAAAGGGGGTATTTGTTGGATCTTCGTTTTCGGGGTGCACCGAAAGGGAGGTGTCTCGGAGGTCGTTGCCTTCGATCACGATTGCCGTGCGGCCGCTCGACTCCCAGCGCTCGAGCACCGGCCCAAGCTCGGGCGCGCGCTCCAGTTCTCGCGGGCGCCCTACCCACAGCTCGGCGCCGTTCATTAGCGCGCGCACCCCCTGCCCCGGGGTCGAGCGAAACTCGCTCGCCTGCTCCGGCTCTAGGCCACGTTCGCGCGCGGCGGCGACCACGGCGATGGCGACGGGGTGCTCGGAGCCCCTCTCGGCGCTCGCGGCTAGCGCCAGCACCTGCTCGGGCTGCTCGCCTGGCGCCGCCCAGATGTCGGTTACCGACAGCTCGCCTGTGGTGACGGTGCCGGTCTTGTCGAGCACGATCGTGTCGAGCTCCTGGCTGCGCTCGAGGATCTCCCCACTGCGAATCAGCAGCCCGAGGTTGGCGCCGCGTCCGGTGCCGACAAGGATCGCGACAGGCGTTGCCAGACCCAGCGCACAGGGGCAGGCGACGATCAGTACCGCGATCGTGGCGTCCATGCCTCGCTGCAGGTGCATCGAAGCGAACATCCCTTGCAGGTCCTGGCCGGTCAGGACCCAGGCAAGCGCGGTGAGCACGGCGAGCACCAGTACGCCGGGCACGAAGTAGCGCGCGATCTCATCCGCCAGCCGCTGGATCTGCGGCTTGGAGGCTTGCGCGCGCTCGACGAGCGCCACGAGTTGAGATAGCGCCGTATCGGCGCCGACCGCTGTCGCCCGCGCACGCAACACTCCGTCGACGTTCAGCGTCGCGCCGGTAAGCAGTGCTCCAGCTTCCTTCTCCACCGGCAGTGACTCGCCTGTGAGCATCGACTCGTCCACAGCGGAGGCGCCGTCGATCACGATCCCATCAACCGGCACCCGATCGCCCGGGCGCACCAGGAAGACGTCGCCGCGGCGCACCTCCTCGACCGGCACGAGCCGCTCGCGGCGCTTGCGTGTCCTCGGGATTGACCAGGCGCGCCTGGGTGGCGCCGAGCCGTGCCAGCTCGCGCACCGCCCGGCCGCTGCGGCTGCGGGCCTTGGCCTCACACCAGCGCGCGATCAAGAGCGCGGCGATGATGATCGCGCCCATGTCGTAGCAGAGTGGCATGTCGAACTTGCCGACCGGGACGCCGTGCTGGTAGACGGAGTCGGCGGTCAGGAGCATCACGCTCGAATAGACGAAGCTCGCCAGCGTGCTCAGCGCGATCAGCGTGTCCATGTTGGTGGCGCGCACGCGCGCGCGTGCCCAGGCGGAGCTCAGGAACGGCAGTCCGCACCAGAACTGCACGGGGATCGCAAGGCCGGCCGTTATCCAGCGGGCGGTCTGGTCGTGCGGATAGGCATACGTCAGGAACGCGATCACCGCGGCGAGCGGGACCGCGACCGCGATACGTCGCAGCAGGCTTGCCTGCTCGTGCGCCTCCCGCTCTTCGAGCGCCTCGAAGGCGTGTGCCTGGTCGCCCGCGCTCGGCAGTACGGGCGTCGCGTCGTAGCCGGCGGCCTGCACGGCGTCCACCAGTTGCTCAGCATCCAGCGTGCCAGGTTCGAGCTCGATGGTTGCGCGTCCGGTCGCGTAGTTGACGAGCGCGTCGCTCACGCCCGGCTGCTTGCTGAGCGCGCGTTGCACGCGCGCGGCGCACGACCCGCAGGTCATGCCGGTCACGTCCAGCTCATACAGCTCGTGCTCGCTCAGCCCGTCTGCTCCCGGGTCGGCGACGGGCGTCGGCTTTGTGATGTCGGTCGTGCTCATCGGTTTTGGGTTCGTGTGTCCTCTACGGGGTCTTCTAATCGGTATAGGCGATAGTCACTGTCCCGCAAAGGGGGTGTGTTTGGGCCTGACTCATTTCAGCAGGTCGCCCGCTCGGGCCGGGAGGTTTGGGGGAATCGACCCTCGATCGGCTTCGGCCGCTTCTACTGTGGCCCCGAAGCTGACCCACACACGCGCGCCCCCGCCGGGAGCGTTCTCGGCCTCGACGTGTCCGCCGTGCGCCTCGGCGGTCTGGCGCACGATCGCCAGGCCGAGGCCCGAGCCGGGCAGCTTGCGGGCGCGGTCAGCGCGGTAGAAGCGCTCGAACACGTGCGGCAGGTCGGCCTGCTCGAAGCCGGGGCCGTGGTCGCGGACCGTGAGCACTCCGTCGCTGAGTGAGACCTCGATCGGCTGCTCGGGTGGGCTCCACTTGCGCGCGTTGTCGAGCAGGTTCGAGACGGCGCGATCGATGCGCTCGGCTTCGCCGCGGACGAGTGTCGGCTCAAGGTTCACTTGAAAAGTCGCGTCCGAGCGTTTTTGTGCACGCTGCACCGCGTCGCGCACGATCTCATCCAAGGCCACGTCGTGTAGCTCGCCCTTGGTCTCGCCACCGCGCGCCAGCTCGACCACGTCGCCGACGAGCCGCGTGAGCTCATCGAGCTCGCTGACGATGTCCGCACGCAGGCTTGCCTGGTCCTCGGGCGGCAGCCGCTCGGCGTCGGCCAGCACTTGGATGTTGGCGCGTAGGCTGGCGATCGGCGTGCGCAGCTCGTGGCTGGCGTCGGCCACGAGGTTGCGCTGAGACTCGACCGAGCGCTGCAGCGCATCGAGCGTGGCGTTGAAGCTGGTGGCAAGCCGCGCCAGCTCGTCGCGGCCGCCGTCGGGCAGGCGCTGTGAGGTGTCGAGGCCGCCGGCAAGGGTCTCGGTGCGGCTCGTGAAGCGTGCGATCGGGGCAAGCGCGGCGCGTGCGACCAGCGCACCAAGGGCGGCGGCAAGCGCGATGCCTACTACACCGACGATCACGAGGATCAGCAGTAGCCGGCTCAGCTCGTTGTTCACCTCTGTGAGCGGCCGTGCGACGAGCACTGCACCGCGTGCACCGTTGCTTTGCGTGAGCACGCGTAGCTGTACGCCTTTAACGGAACGATCACTCAGGGCTTGGCCCTTGCCGTTGCGCGCGATCGCCTTGTCCGTTGCACTCAATGGGATCGTTGTGGAAGAGCCCTGGCCGGCGGGCACGTGGACCGTGTCGTCGGGCGCGACGAACTGCACGTAGCCAGAGGGTCCACCGAGCGGCGCAGGCTCGATGCTGCTTGGGAAGCGACCGTCGCCGTCCTCGCCCGGAGGCGGTCCACCCCCGTCGGGTGCAGGCAAGCCTCCTTGCGGGGACGGGCTCTCGGGCGATTGCGGTCCGCTCACCCCGTTTGACGAGCCTTGAGGCATGAACGCCGTCGCTCGCTGACGCAGCGACTTGTCGACTTCGCTGCGCAGGTCCGAGCGCACCGCGACGTACAGGCTGATCGCGGCGACGAGCACGGTCAGCGCGACCGCCAGCCCGGCCACCGCCGCGATGCGCGCACGCAGGGTCATAAAGCTTGGGAGGTCGTCGGGTACGCCCAACCGCCCATAGCCCGCGCGCTGGGGTATTCCAAAAGGTCGATGCCCCGCACGCGCGCGCGAGGCATCGCGTTTTCGTGAATGTCCGTCCGTCGTCTCACGGCTCGCGCAGGACATAGCCGACGCCTCTGACGGTGTGAATCAACGGGCGTGCACCTATTCCCTCCAACTTGCGCCGCAGATAACCGACATACACCCGCAATGCATTCGACGCCGGTCCGAAGTCATAGCCCCATACGCGGTCGTAGATCAGACTGTGTGGGAGCACGCGCTTCGGGTTGAGCATCAACAGCTCGAGCAACTGGTACTCGGTGCGCGTCAGCTCGGCGAAGCTCTCACCGACCTCGGCGCCGTGACGGGCGCTGTCCAGCCGGATCTCGGCAAAGGCGAGCGCGTCGGGGTCGCCGGCCGAGCCGGTGCGGCGCAGCAGTGCGCGCAAGCGTGCCTTGACCTCCTCGACGTCGAACGGCTTGACGAGGTAGTCGTCGGCGCCGGCGTCGAGACCGTCGATGCGGTCGCTGAGGAGCTCGCGTGCCGTGAGCATCAGGATCGCTACGCGGTTGCCCAACAGGCGCAGGCGGCGACAGACCTCCAGGCCGTCGATGCCCGACAGGCCGATGTCGAGTACGACCGCGTCCGGGACGTTCTGCACGACCATCTCGATCGCCTGCTCGCCGTCCTCGGCCGTCTGTACCTCGTAGCCGCCGAGAGTCAGCGCGCGGCGCAACGCTTCGCGCACTGCCCGGTCGTCCTCTACCACCAGGATCCTCATGGTCTCGATTCTGACGTGCCCAGCAGCGCTTGCGGAGAACTCCTACATTCGCCTTACACGGCTCATAGCTTGCGCTAGTGCGGCTCGCCGATGCTGAGCGCCTGACCAATTCGACCTCGCGTCGCCTCCGGTGAGGCGCCGCGGTGTGAAACACACCGTCACACCAGAAAGGGAACTCGCATGTCAACGCCGCAGGTCAGCGCCCCCACCCGGATACCCAGCGACCTGGATCGCCTGGCGTCGCGTGCCCGCTCGAGCATTCGTCGTCTGGCTCGCGGTCGCGAGGCTGAACCTGCCTGGTCGCGGCCGCTGCTGTGGCTCGTTGCTGTGCTCGCCGGTGGGCTCACCTTTTGGGGGCTGACTCGTAACGGCTATGCGAACACCTACTACGCCGAGGCGGCACAGGCGGCCTCGCACAGCCTGGAAGGCCTGGCTGACCAATGCGGTCGACACCAGCGGCTCGGACAGCCTCGACAAGGGGCCGCTGTCGAACATGCTGATGGGGCTCTCCGGGCGCCTGTTCGGCTTCTCGACCTTCACGATGCTCGCGCCCGAGGCTCTTTGTGGCGTCGGCGCCGTGCTGCTTTTGCACAACACGGTCAAGCGCACGCTCGGGCATCGGGTGGCGCTGCTCGCGGCGCTGATGCTGGCGCTGACGCCGATCTTCGTGGCAATGAGCCGCTTCAACAATCCCGACGCGCTGCTCGTGCTGTTGGAGGTTGCTGCCGCCTGGGCGCTCGTGTGCGCATTGCAGTCTGGGCGCACGCGCGACGTGCTCTTGTCCGGGGTGTTCGTCGGGCTTGCCTTTAACGTCAAGATGCTGCAGGCCTACCTGATCGTGCCCGGCTTGGCGCTGACACTGCTGGTCGCCGGAGGAGGCACGATCCGGCGGCGGCTCGCGCAACTGTTGGCCGGCGGGGTGACGATGTTCTTCGTGAGCTTTGTCTGGTACGGGACGATGATGTTGATCCCCGCTGCCGATCGTCCCTGGGTCGGCGACACGACCAACAATTCCTGGTTCTCGCTGATCTTCGGCGCCAATGGGCTGAGCCGGGTGTCGGGCGAAGGCAGTGGCGTCGGCGCAGGACCCGGCGGTGGCGGCAGCATCTTCGGTGGCGCCACCGGGGCTTTGCGGTTGTTCAACTCGATCGTCGGCGGTCAGATCGCTTGGCTACTGCCGCTTGCCGTGGTTGGGCTGATGCTTGGCCTTTGGAGCTATCGCCGTGCCCCGCGCACCGATCTGCGTCGCTCCGCCTATCTGCTTTGGGGCGGGTGGGCCTTCGTGTCTTGGGCGGTGTTCAGCTTCTCGGAGGGGCTCTTCCACCCTTATTACACGACGGCGCTTGCGCCGGCTACAGCTGTGCTTGCGGCCGGCGCGTTGGTGGCGATGTGGGACCGTTCGCGCGACTCGGTGGCGTGGAGCGTCGTGCTCGTCGCCGGTCTGATCGGCAGCGCCGCGCTGGCCGCGGTGCTGCTCGATCGCGCCGGCGGCTTTGTGCCTTTCCTGGCTCCTGTGGTGATGGCGATGGCGGTACTCGCGACCTGCGCGCTGCTGCTCGCGCGCTTCACGCCTATCCTGGGACCCACTTCGATCCGCAACAAGGTCGCGGTCGCCGCTGCGGTCGGCGGCCTGGTGGCGCTGCTCGCCGGCCCGACCGCCTACTCGATCGCGACAGCCAGCAAGAAGCTGAGCGGCGGCAATCCGCTTGCCGGTCCCGCGAGTGCCGAAGCAGGGTCCGGTCTGCTCCCCGGTGGGAGAGTTCCAGGAAGAGGTTTTGGGGGAGGAAATGGTTTGCGTGCCGGTAGCTCTTCAGCGCCCTTTGGGCTTCGCCCCCCTGGCGCGGGTGCACCGAGCGGGGGCGTGCCCGTCGGTGGCCCTCCGGCCGGGTCGGAAACGGGCGCCGGTAGCCCACCGAACCTGTTCGGCAACGGCGCTCGTGCCGGGGCCGGCACGAGCGCCGACGCCAATGCAGTGGGGTCCGCGGGTGCTCCACGCGCAGGGGCGTCCGCGGACGCGAGTGGGGGCATTGGCGTCGGAGAACGCTTGGGCGCCGGTGGGGGCATTGGCGCTGGACCTGGTGCCAATGTGAGCAAAACCCTCATCTCCTATCTGAAGGCCCACCAGGGCAAAGCCGGGTATCTCGTAGCCGCGGTCGGCTCCAGTACCGCCGGCCCGATAGCGCTTCAGAGCGGGCGCAACGTGATCAACATGGGGGGCTTCATGGGCTCGGATCCCGCGCCGAGCCTGGCCAAGCTGAAGGGCTTCATCGCCTCCGGACAGCTGCACTACGTGCTGTTGAGCAGCGCAGGCACGGGTGGTGGAGCGGCCGGCAGCAGTGGCGGAAGCGCAGGCGCCGGCTCGGGTAGTGCGACTGGTGGTCCCGGGAGCGCGGCTGGTGGAGGCCCGGGCGGCAGCACCTCGGCGGCAACCAGAGCCGCGATCAGCGAACGCGACGAGTGGATCGAAAAACACGGCACGGTTGTGCACGTGTCGGGCGAGAACTCGAGCGCGGGAGGGACGGCTCTGTACTACTTCTCAGGCTCCAATTAGACGCGCGTTGCCGTTATGCCGATCGAACCCATCGGTCTCGCGTGTGCCACCCGGGACCAGGTGAATCGAGTAGGCAGGCCCGCAACCGGCGAGTGCGACGATCCGCGGTCTGCGGGTTGCTAGCGACCGTCGCGGTGGGCGATCCACGCACGCGTCGCGGGTGATGGTGATATGCCCATTGACAGGCGCTCGTCCGGAGTTGGCTGACCCGCGACAGTGCTCAGCGGGATGACGCCCGCCCACGTGTCGAGCGCATAGTCCTCCTCGTCATCGATGGGTGGGCCCGCTCGAAGCTTGGCCGACGCCTCGTCGAGTGGCAGCGCAAGCACCTGGATCGCCTTCAGCTCTTTAGCGGTAGGGGGGCGCACCTCATCCCAACGGCCCGGAATCAGGCGCTCGGTAAAAGCCTCGATTGCAGTCATCTTCTCAGTCGGCTCCACGATCGCTCGCGCCTGTCCCAGGACCACAACCGAGCGGTAGTTGACCGAGTGGTGCACCGCCGAGCGAGCAAGCACGAGCCCGTCAAGCAACGTCACCGTCAGGCACATCTGGGCACCGGTTGCCAACGCACGCACCGTACGACTGGCGCTGGAGCCATGGAAGTAGACCTGCTCGCCTACGCGGGCGTGCAACGTTGGCACCACATAGGGCTGTTCGTCCGCCGAGAAGCCGAGGTGGGCGACCATAGCCTCGTCGAGAATCGCCTCGATCGTCTCGCGTTCGTAGTCGGCGCGAGCCGGCATGCGCCGTACGCGCGTGCGGATGGAGGGGGCCTTGGTCGTAGGGGCGGTCCGCGAGAGTGAGGGCGTTGCGGTTGTGCTGGCAGGCTGCGGTGGTGTGGGCATGGTCGACACCCTACGTTCTCTTTGGCTCTGTGAAAAGAGCCAAGTTAGTATAAAAATCTAGGGCCAATGGATTTGCATCTCGATCTCTCTGACGTCGCTGGCGACTCGCTACGCGGACGTGTCGAGCGGGCACTGCGCGAGGCAGTGCGCAGCGGACGGCTCGCGCCTGGAAGCCGGCTGCCCTCCACACGCGCCCTCTGTGCCCAGCTTGGCGTCTCGCGCGGAGTGGTGGTCGAGGCCTACTCACAGCTTGCTGCCGAGGGCTATCTGCAGACACGGCGCGGGGGCGGTACCAGCGTGGTCGGGGCAGCGCTGTCGGCTGCTCCGAGCGCCGCAAGCGCGATGTCCGCCGGCGCCGTCCAGCACGACCTCAACCCGTATCGACCGGCGCTCGACGGCTTCCCGAGGGGGGTGTGGCTATCCGCGCTGACGCGCGTGCTGCGCAGCATTCCCGACGAGCGCCTCGCCTACCCGGACCCGGCCGGCGCGTTCGAGTTGCGTGCTTCGCTCGCTGCATATCTAGGCAGGGTTCGCGGTGTGCGCACAACGCCTGAGCAGGTCCTGATCACGGGCGGCACGCGTCAGGGCGTGGAGTTGTTGTGGAGCGTGATCGCGGCCGACGGGGCACGGCGTGTGGCAGTCGAGCAGCCGGGTTGGCGAGGCATGAGCGAGACTGCTGCCGACGCGGGCTTGCTCACACTTCCCATACCCGTCGACGAGCACGGTCTGGTCGTGGAGCGCCTGCGGCATGAGCAGGTAGATGCGGTTGCGCTCGCGCCCGCTCACCAATTCCCGACCGGCGCGGTCCTCTCCGCCGCTCGTCGTCTGAAGCTCGTGGAGTGGGTGCGCACGCACGACGCGCTGATCGTCGAGGACGACTATGACGCCGAGTACCGCTATGACCGTCAGCCGATCGGGTCGCTGCAAGGGCTTGCACCTGAGCATGTCGCCTACACAGGCTCGACCAGCAAGACGCTTGCGCCTGCGATACGGCTTGGCTGGCTCGTACTGGCGCCGCGGCTCGCCGAGCAGGTCGCAGTCCGCCAGCGCAGACGCGGCAGTATGCCCTCGACGCTGAATCAGCTGGCGCTCTCCGACCTGATCGAGCGGGGCGAGCTCGACCGCCATCTGCGCCGACAGCGGCGTCGCTACAGCCATCGCCGGGAGGCGCTGCTCGACGCGCTGGCCCGCAAGTTGCCCGAGGCGAGGGTGTCCGGCGCGGCTGCTGGCCTATACGTCGTTGTCGGCCTGCCAGACGGGGTCGGCGAGCAGGCCGTGCTTGACGCGGCCTGCTCTCGTGGCATCGCGATCGAGGGAGTGGGCGGCCCCTCGCCGGCGCTGGCGCTCGGCTATGCCAACCTCGCCGATGCGGCTGTGGTGCCTGCCGTGGAGGCGCTGGCGGCGAGTTTGCGCGACGCGCGAAAGACCGAATAGCGAGAAGTACGAGTGGCCGAGCAAGGTTCGAGGCATCTTCACGAAATATTTCGCGTCGCGTCACAACTTCCCGGGCCGTGACACATTGACCCTGATGGCCGACTTGGGGGAGTTCGATGACCTTTACCGACGGGAGAGCGAAGGGGTGCTTGTGTTCTTTACGCGGCGCACGTTCGATCCGGAGATCGCGCTCGACTTGACAGCCGAGACGTTTGCACAGGCTTATGTCGGCTGGCGGCGCCTACGTGGGCGCTCGCGCGAGGAGCGCCAAGCATGGCTGTATACGATCGCTCGTCGACAGCTCTCGCGCTACCTGCGACGCGGGCGCGTTGAGCGCGATGCTCTCGTGCGTCTAGGCATCCAGGTGCCGGTGGCGCACGAGGACGACCTGCGCTCGATCGAGCGGCGCGCCGAGCTGGCTGAGTTGCGCGGCGCGCTCGGCGAGGAGCTCGGTCGCTTGAGCTCGGAGCAGCGACGCGCGCTGGAGCTGCGTGTGGTGCAGGAACGACCGTATGAGGAGGTCGCGCGCGCGATGGGCATCTCCGAGCCGGCCGCCCGCGCGCGGGTGTCGCGTGGCTTGCGCACGCTGGGGCGGGCGCTGGACGTGTGGCCGGCGACGACAGGAGGATCGTGATGGTGGCGCGATCGCTTCCCGCACGGTGGTGTGTGGTGATAGCAGTGGCGCAACCGATGCGCGTAGTGTCGATGTTGGGATCGCGCGCACCTTCAACTCGTGCGTGGGCGATCCACCGGCTCGCTCGAAGGGAGGCTTCATGGCCGAGCCACTAGCCCCACTGGAAGCGCTCGGAGAGCGCTTCCACCATCTCGGAGAGCCGCCGACGCCGCGTCGCAACCCTTTGCCGAGGGCGCTTGTAATCGGTGTGACGCTCGCGCTGCTGCTGGCGGGCGCCGCCGCTGCCGCGATCCTCATAACGCGGGGTGCGCCGCTGCCGGCGCCAAATGCGGTCGACCTGAGCTCCAGCGGCGTGCCCATCCCCGGCAGCGCCCACCTGGCGGGGCTCGACGCTCCCGACCCGGACGCCGCCGCGCCGCCGTGGGACATCCGTATCTCGCGCACGCGTGCGGGTGAGACGTGCACGGCGGTCGGGCAGGTGCTGGACGGTCAGTTCGGCATCGTCGGCTTGGATCATGTCTTCCGCGCGCTGCCGCTGGGCGGGGTGGACGCGTGCGGCGTGCAATCCCCCAGCGGCCCGCTGCTAGCCGGCGCGCGTGTATTTCTCGGCGACGCGAGTACCGAAGCTCGAACGATCGTCAACGGGCTCGCGGGTGCCGGCGCGCGCTCCGTCACCGCTTATGGCCCCGAAGGCGCGCGCAAGCTGACGCTCGGGCCGGACGGCAGCTTCATCGCCGTCTACCGCGGCTATGTTGAAGACGTGCGTCCGCGCATCGTCGTGGTCACAGCGAACGGGCGCAGTCACACGATCGCGTTTGCGTCCTCCACGGCCTTTGAAGTGGCCGACCCCGACGGCGGCACGCCGTGGGAGATAAGCGGCAACCCCGCGCTCTCGCCGGGTGCCTATCCCGACGAGAACTGTGCTCAGGTCTCACAGGAGCTGGGGCGCTCCACCCCTGGTCGTGAGCGAGCTTCGCTGACCCCGGTGGTTTGCGGTGGCTTGGGCCAGAAGCCACTGTTCGTGCTGATGCGTCGCTTCGTGCCCGGCAGTGGCGAAGGCACCGGGTATCCGTGGGGCAACAAACTGGCCCGCACGCTCGTATACGGCGCGGTCTCGCGACGGGTCATCTCACTCACGCTGAGCGGCGCTGGCGCTCCGCGGGCCGTACCGATCGACGCGCACGGCGGCGTGTTCGTGGCGGTACTCGACGGCCACGTGGACCCGCACGCGCTGACGCTCGCCGCACACCTGAGCGACGGGCACTCGATTTTCTACACGCGCTCGACCAACCTGCGCGAAGAAGGGTCGACGGCCGTGATGTTCAACAATGCCCGCGCCAAGCGCTGGCTGAGTGAACCGGACGATCCTCCCTATCGCGAACCGGTGCCGACGAGCGAAGAATTCCCACCGAGCTCGGTCCCGATTCAAAGTACGGTGCGGGAGACCCTAGACGCGAGCGATCCGGCGGGTGGGCCCGAATGGGCGCTGCGCAGCTGGCAGGGCCGACCCAACCCGAAGGCTCGCTTCGGTGGCTCGCACCCCTCTCGCTTTGTCTGCTATCAGGTTGGCATTCGTCGCGGAGGACAGCTCTTCGAGCCACGATTCGGCGGGAGCCCACATTTGCTGGAGGCCGGTCAAGAAGCGGGTGGCGAAAGTGGGGGTTGCAACGAAACCGCCTACGTTGCCGACCACAATCCAGTCGCGGATGTTGAGAGCTACACCGATCATCCGTACGCCTACGCGCCAACCCCGCAGCGCACCGTTGTCAGTGGAATGCTCCCGCCGGACGCGACCGATCCGCTGCTGCTCGGCGCCGGAGCGCCAAGGCCGTTGGCGATTGACGCCAACCACATGTTCCTGGCGGTCCTGCCCGGTCGCTACTGGCGCTCGTCGCTCGGGCTCTCGGTGGTCGAGCACGGGCGCACGATCGCGCCGAGCGCCGTTTCCACGCGGTCGGCCGGTCCGGTGTCGATGGTGCCGCAGGCGCGTGCTCCCGACCCCGACGGCGGCGCGCCTTGGGGCTATGCCGCCGGTGCCGACGGATCCTCGGCACAGGGACGTATCGTCGACGGGAGCCTCGCAGGCATCTCGGAACGCGAAGGGAGTATCAGGAATGGGCCGATGGAGTGGGGTAGCGGTGGGCCCTGTTTCGAGCATCGCCGTAGTCGGGTATGCGCCTTTGCGAATCGCCATTCGCACGCGGTTGAATTCGACGTTCAGGGCGGAGCGGGAGAAGGTCTGTCCGAAGGAGCCGCTCCTGCTCTCACACCTCCCCAGATACAACGACGTACGCTGGAAGGCCACACGATCATCACCGCGCGCGGGGAAGCTGACGTCGTGTCGGTCACGCTGGCGACGCCAAGCGACGTGCGCACGTTGCGCCTCGCCGGGCCGCAACATGTGTTCATCGTCGTCTACGACGGTCAGTTCTTCCGCGGCGCGATCACCGCGACGATCCTGCTGCGCGACGGGAAAACGGTTACCCAGCAGGTGCTCGAGGGGCCCAATAGCGTCGGCAGCGCCCCGCCAGAACTGTCGCTGGCGGCGGCTCTGCAAAGAGATAAGCGCGAACTCGCGCTCACGAGAGTCGGTGGCCACAACTCCTCTGCAATGCAGCGGCGGGGACTCGCATTCCTGGAAGACAACGCGCGACTGATCGAACAACGCATCGCTTACGAAAAGGTCCACCCAGGCGTGCTCCCTGAGAACTGACATGGGCTGCGTGCCGTCGCAGCCGAGCCGACTCATGCTCGCACGTGGCCGATGGCATCCTCGTGTGCGCCGCGGACTGGTCGTGTGGTCCGGTGGCATCGTCGAGGACATCGGTGCCGTCCTGCGGCCCACGCATATGGCTCAGGTGCTGCTGCCGTCGGGTTGTTCAGGCGAGGGATCCCTTTGCGTTGAGCTTTCCGCGGCCCGTCGCGAACGCCCGGCGAAATTGCCAACGAGCACCCCGATGACAGTGACCAGATACAGCTGGCCCAGCAGCATCTCCACGACCGCCAGCGATCGGCCCACGTTCGTCGCGGCCGTGAGGTCGCCGAAGCCGGTGGTGGTCAGCACCGCGAAGCTGAAATAGACGATCTGGCTGGTGGAGGCGTGCGCAGTCTGGGCGAAGTAGGAGACGTCCTCGACTTTGTCGACGAAGCCGATCACCCACGCGAAGACAAGCCCGAGCAGCAGGTACAGGGTGAGCGCTCCGGAGACCGCTTGAGGAGTCACGCCGTGTAGGCGCACCAGCCGTATCAACCCGCCGACCAGGGCCAGCGGAATCGCGGCCGACAGCAGGCCGCTGATCGCAAACAGCACCGAGTCTGAGAGCGCGCCGGCGGCCTCGCCCACCACCGTGAAGCTCGTGAGTCCCAAGAGCACGATCGCCACGGGCCGGCGCACCTTGCTGCTCGCGCGCGAGGTGGCGACGACCGTCAGCAGCGCGAGCCACTGCAGAGCGCAGGCGACTGCCCGAGCCCAGTTCGCCGCGGGAGCGACGATCACGAACACGAGCAGCGTGAGCGTCAGCAGAAATACGATGCCGTACCTGAACCCCGCCTCCCTGTCCTCGAAGGACGCCATCACGACGTGGATTGTGGACTATTGGTCGGCGCGGCTCATCAGTGCGACCGGCACTGCCAGGCCGGCCGAGCGCCGCAGCGTGGCGATGCGTCGACCCGGCTGGACCGCCGCGCGAATCTCGCTCACATGTTCGCCGAGCTGCTCGGCCGTCAGCTCGAGGTTCTCGCTGAGCAGTGCCAGACCCCAAAAGCGCGCCGGTCCGTCCATGCCGTCGGGGCGCGCCGCGAGCACCTCCTCGGGCTCCTGCACAACCTCAAGAATCACCTCGCCAAGGCGAAAGAACGCCTGGCGTGGGGCGCCTGTCGGGGTGGGCTGCTCGCGAATGCGACGCAGATCCAGCCCTGCCGCTTGGAGCGCCTCCACGCTGCGGTCCAGGTTTGGCGTCATCGCCACGACGTGGTCGATGCCAACGATTCCATTGATGTGCTCGGTATGCCGGGTTGGGGTTGGGGTTGGGGTTGGGGCTTGGGGCGAGGCCGAAGCCGAAGCCGGGCTAGGCGTCGAAGCCGGGCCAGGTATCGGGGTCGGGCCAGGTATCGGGGTCGGGCTTGAGGTCGGGGTCGGGCAAGAGGTTGGCGAACACTTCGCGACTCTGGTTGGCAAGCCATCGAGCTCTGCGTCGAGGAGATCGCAGAGAGACCAGCCGAGTATTCCCCGTCCCGCGTCTTTTCCCGCGAGGGCGATTCTCACGGATCCAAGCTGCACGGTGGCGTCGCAGACGGCAAAGCCGAGTGCTTCCCAGCTCTCGGGCTCGTCCGCGACTTCTATCTCCGCGATCGTCGTTATGCGTTCAACCGGACGGGGAGCGTCTTGAGCTGGTTGATGAAGGCCGACTCGACCGTCAACGGCTTGCCCACGATCTCCATCTCCGGGAAGCGCTTAAGCGTCTCCTCAAAGAGGATGCGCAGCTCCAGACGAGCAAGCGCAGTGCCGAGACAGAAGTGGCGTCCGCCGGCGCCGAAGGCCTGGTGCTCAGTCGTGCGGCGCGCGTCGAAGCGGTCGGAATCCTCGTAGCGCGACTCGTCGCGGTTGGAGGAGGCGTACCACATGACAACCCGCTCGCCGGCTTTGATCTGCTGTCCGCGAAGCTCGGTGTCCTTGGTCGCGGTGCGCCTGAAGTGCGCGAAAGCGGGAAACATGCGCAGCGACTCCTCGACGACGCCCGGCACGAGCTCGGGGTCCTCAAGCACGAGCGCTCGCTGCTCGGGATCTTCCATCAGCGCGCGCATGCCACTGCAGTAGGTGGCCTTGGTGCTGTCGTTGCCGGCGGCAACGAGCAAGAAGAAGCCCATCACGATCTCGTGTTCCTCGAGCTTCTCCCCGTCGATCTCCGCATGCACGAGCACGCTCGTCAAATCGTCCGTGGGGTTCTCGCGACGCGCGGCGATCATGCGCCCGCAGCGCTCGAATATCTCGGGCACCTCTTTCTCCATGACCGCCTCGATGCCGGCGGGATTGAGGTCGGGATCGCCGGCGCCGAGGGTGGAGTTCATCAGCCGCGCCCAGGTGGCGTCGTCCTCCTCGGGGATGCCCATAAAGCTCCCGATCACGCGCGAGACGACAGGTTGCGCGACATCGTTCACGAGGTCGCAAGTCTCACGCCCATCCAGGCCGTCGAGCGTCTTGCACACGATCTCGCGGATCGCCTGCTCGTGGGCGGCGATCCGCTTCGGGGTGAAGCCGGCCTGAAATAGCGCCTTAACGCGATCGTGCTTGGGCGGATCCATGCCGATGAACATCGCTCGCGTCAGCTCCAGCGGAAAGATGTTCGAGATGACCGTGATGCCTCCGGCTTCGGAGGAATAGGTCGCCCAGTCGCGGCTGACGGTATGCACGTCCTCAGCGCTGGTCACAGACCAGAAGCCGCCCTCTTCGGGGAATTCGTCGATTTCCTTGGTCCAGTGCACGGGACAGCCTTGGCGCAGCTCTTTGAAGAGAGCGTGGGGAGGCCCCTCGGTCCATATCTCGCGCTCGAGCACGAGCCGGTCCTCGAGCTTGGTGTCGGTCGCTGCCATCGGAACCTCCAGTCGCCAGCAGGGGAGATGCGGCTTCCGATGGTACAGCTCCGGGGAGTAATTTGGCTGGACAGCCAGGAAGGGGTTCGCAAACGTCGGTCTGGGTGGAAGAAGGTTCTCCGATTTGACGATGCCACGCACGCGCGTGCGGGGCATCGACCTTTTTGCGTATGTCTGGACATGTCTCTCGCGGCAAGACTTGAAGAATGTCTTGGCATGCCTTATTATTTCTGCATGGCCACCAAGGAAAGTGTTCGCTCGCCGGCAATAGAGGACTACTGCAAGGCGGTCTACACGCTTGAAACTCGTGCGGACGAGCCGGTCTCCACAAACGCGCTGGCCGAGCGCCTGGAGCTGACCAGTGGCTCGGTCTCGGGCATGCTCAAGAAGCTCGGCGAGCTCGGCCTAATCTCACACGTGCCCTATCGCGGCGTACGACTCACACCGGAGGGCCGTCGCGTTGCGCTCGAGGTGATCCGTCACCACCGCTTGCTGGAGCTGTACTTGGCCGAGGCCCTGCAGATGCCGTGGGATCGCGTGCACGACGAGGCGGAGGTGCTTGAGCACGTCCTCTCCGACGAGCTGGAGGCGCTGATCGCGGCGAAGCTCGGCAATCCCACGATCGACCCGCACGGTGACCCGATCCCAAGTGTCGACCTGGAGCTGGAGGAGAGCCTAACGCGCACCTTGGAGAGCCTCGTGCCAGGCGAGGAGGGCACGTTCGTGCGTGTGTCCGACGCCGACCCGGAGATGCTGCGCTACCTGGCCCAACAGGGGGTACTGCCAGGTGGACACCTGCGCGTGATCGAGCGCCAGCCGTTCGGCGGTCCACTGCTCGTCAACGTCGACGGACGCGAGCACACGCTTGGCGGTGCGCTGCCGCGAGCGATGCGTATCAGCGTCGACCCGGTGCTTCTGGACGAGGGCTCCGCGTGAGTGCTTTGGCGCCTGATCGTGCACTCAGCCGTGGGCGACGCCCCTGGAAAGCGATGTCTGTCATCCACCACGTCGCGAGGGCATAGCCGATGAGCGACGCCGTCACCGCGCTGCGACCGGCCGCCGCCCTAGAGGGCGCCTCGGTCGCGCTGCCCGACGGCGCCGCCCCGAGCGCACTCGAACAACTGTTGGCACGCGGCAGGCTGCGCGCGACGCTCGCGATGCTTGGCCCCGCCTTCGTCGCGGCGATCGCCTACGTCGACCCGGGCAACTTCGCCACCAACCTGCAGGGCGGCGCACAGTTCGGCTACTTGCTCTTGTGGGTGGTGCTCGTCGCAAACCTGATGGCGATGCTGATCCAGTACCTGTCGGCCAAGCTCGGCATCGCCACCGACCGCGACCTGCCCGAGCTGTGCCGCGAACACTTCCCGCGCGCCGTCACATGGGCACTGTGGGCGCAGGCGGAGATCATGGCGATGTCGACCGACATCGCCGAGTTCCTCGGCGCCGCGCTCGGCTTGAACCTGCTGTTCGGCGTGCCGCTGCTGCCGGCGGGCTTGATGACCGGCGCGATCGCCTTCGCGATCCTCGAGCTGCAGACGCGCGGCTACCGCCGCTTCGAGTTGGCGGTCAGCGCCCTGCTGGGCATCGTCTTCCTCGGCTTCCTCTACGAGGCACTGCGCATCGGCCCGTCGGCGAGCGGCTCGCTGCACGGCCTGCTTCCGGATCTGCATGGCACCAGCTCGCTCTACCTAGCAGTAGGCATCATCGGCGCGACCGTCATGCCCCACGTCATCTACCTGCACTCCGCGCTCACAAACGGGCGCATGGCGTGTCGCAACGACTCCGAGCGCCGGCGCGTCCTGCGCTTCGAGAAGGTGGACGTCATCGTCGCGCTGGGCTGTGCGGGGCTCATCAACTTGGCGATGCTCGCGGTCTTCGCCAAGCTGTTTCACACGCCGGCGCTGTCGGGTCTCGACTCGATCAGCCTGGCCCACGCACAGCTTGGACACTTGGTCGGCGGCGGTGCCGCGCTGGCTTTCGCCGTCGCCCTGTTCGCCTCAGGAGCCTCCTCCTCGAGCGTAGGCACATATGCGGGTCAGGTGGTGATGCAGGGATTCATCAAGGTGAAGATTCCCTTGCTCGCGCGGCGTGCGGTCACGATGCTGCCAGCCATCGTGATCCTTGCGGTTGGTATGAACCCGACGGCCGCGCTTGTGCTCAGCCAGGTGGTGCTCTCCTTCGGAATCCCCTTCGCGCTCGTGCCGCTGGTGATGCTCACGAGCAATCGCGGTGTGATGGGTGTGCACGTCAACCGTCGCCTGACGACCGCGGTGGCGTTCGCGATCGCCGCGACGATCACACTGCTGAACGTCTTCTTGATCTATCAGCAGCTGCGCTGAGCGATCAGTAGATGCCGCTCGAGGCATCGCGTGGCCACGCCGGCCACTTCAGCGCCGGCATCCAACACATCGACGGCACCGAGAGTGGTGTCATGCATGTCCACCCAACTCATAGGCGGCGCCATGAGCTGTATGCAGGGTGGTCGCGGCTTCGCCGCTTGTGCCCTTCAGGATAGGTGGCCGCACGTTGAGCGCCAGGGCAGCCACGGAGCAATTGACTACGTTGTGCTCGCCATCCGGGCCCTGGGCACCTGGGTCGCTGTAGCGCCACTCGGCAGAGCTACCTGGTGGCGTGTCAATGTGCGCTTCGACAATCAGCCCATGTTCGCCGGGCAACGTCAGCGAGCAGCGACCGACGCTCTCCGCGACCTTCAGCCCACGCGCACCCAGTCCGCCGAGGCGTGAGCGCCGACCGTCGATGCAGATCGCGCCGTTTGCGATCCAAGGCGTCAGCCGGCCAGCTAGGAGCACGCGCCCAAGCGCCACGTCAAGCCAAGCTTTGGTGTCCTCGCGGAAGTCGATTCCGTGCAGCCAGATCCAGCGCGCGGCATGCTCGCCACCCCAGTTGTGCCCGACCATGCCGCGCCAGCCGTCCAGTCGCAAAGTGCGCCCGGGCAACTCGATCGTGCCGTCGAAGCGGGCAGCAGGCATGGGGCTGGTGAGCTTGGTGCGTGGCAGGGGAGTCTTGTAGAGCAAGCGCTGCTTGAAGTGCCTGAGCTCAGCTGCGTCGTGTCGGATGTGCAGCTTCCAGCGAATCGCCTCCGGCGCCACCTCGGCCGAACCGCCAGATTGAGAGCCGGGTCCGGGGTCAGGGCTGGAGCGCACGACGACGCTGGAGTCCGAACCAGAGCCAGCGCCCGGGTCGGAGCCAGCGCCCAGCTCCATGTAGCCCTGGGCAAGGGTGGGTCCAAAGTACGAGTCATCCCCGATGGCGATCCAGCCGTCGCCGGGCACGGTCAGCTCCTCGCGGCTATGCCTGTGCATGAACGGCGCACCGGCATTCGCATCGAAGACGTTCACCCACAGCGAGCCGCGCGCAGCCAGCCCCGGAGCCTTCTCGACGGTGTAGCGGATCCATGCCCCCACGGGTTCCTCCGGCGAAACCGCGCGCAGGTAGAAAGACTCGTACATCCCGCTGTCCAGGGAGGCAGAAGGGAATTGCGCGTGCACATCCATTCGCGCGATCGTAACTCCTGGGAGGGCAGTCTCTGGAAGGATCACGCGATGAAGCGTGAATCACTGGTCACACTGCCGCGGGGCCTGATCGCCTCCGGGCTCGGGCTAGGCGGGTCCGGAGGACCACTTGCCACACCGGCGATGGATGGCGGCGGTGGCCTTGGCTCCTCGCAGGATTCAGTCGGCGCACGCTTCGTGATGGGCGTCGACGGGGGCGCGACGAAGACGCTTGCGGCGGTACTGGACTTACAGGAGCAGACGCTGCACCTCGGCCACGGCGGATCCAGCAATCCCGACTCCGTCGGTGCGCATGCGGCCACAGACTCGCTGGTGAAGGCGACCGACGAGGCGATCGGCCGCGCCGGCATCGAGCGAGAGCAACTCGACGCGGCCGTGCTGGCGGTCGCGGGCACGGACACCGACGCCGTTGCGGCACATGTGCGCGAGCGCTGTCCGGCCACGTGGCTAGTGGTCAACGACGTGGTCGGCGCCTGGGCGGCGGCGACCGACGCGCGCCCAGGCGTGGGCGTGATCTCGGGCACCGGCAGCAACGTGCTCGGTATCGGCCAGGACGGGCGAGCGTGGCGAGCGGGCGGTTGGGGCCACGTGCTCGGCGACGAGGGCAGCGGCTACTGGCTGGCGGTGCAGTCGATCAAGGCAGCACTCGCCGACCGCGAGGCCTCCGGTCGCAGACGGCATTGAGCGCGGCCGCGATCGAGTTTTTCGACGTGCAGAGCGTCGAGGCGCTAGCGACGCTCGTCTACGCCAAGCCACTGTCCAAGGGCGAAATCGCCGCTTTCGCGATCGAGACCGCCCGTGTCGCGTACGCCGGGGACGAGGTGGCACGCGGGCTCTATATACGCGCCGCCGAGGAGCTGGCAAGGCAGATCGCCGCGGTCGTCGAGCAGACGGCCCTCACGGACGAGTTCCCGGTGGGTTTGATCGGCAGCGCCTTCAAGGCGGGCGAGCTGTTCGTGGCACCACTGGCCACCGCGATCCACGAGTTCGCGCCGCGGGCCCGGGTGGCGGTCGTGGAGATGGCGCCCGTCGGTGGCTGCGTGCTGCTGGCCGCGCTGGTGGCAGGCCGACGCGGGTCGGTCGATCCGGCAGAGCTGAAGCCGCTACTGGACGCAGCGCTGGCGCAAGAGAGCGTTTTCAGGGAGTGAGAGTCGGGCGCTCGTAAGCATCACCAAGGCTGGCGAGCGGCTGATTCCTGCTCAGGCCGGCTCGGGGTCGATGCTCTCGGTTGCCTCGATCCGCGTGCGGGTCGCGATCGCGCCGGGACCGACACCGGCAATGCGCAGAGCGGCCGCCGCGTTGCCGAACGTGGCGGCCTCGAGCGGGTCGCGTCCCTCGCTCAGCGCAACAAAGAAGGCCGCGGCAAACACGTCGCCCGCGCCGAGATCATCGCGCGCTTCGACAAGACGCGGCACATCGGTTTGCACGACCGATCCAGCAACGGACATAGGCAAATAAACGGTTGCCGGCCGCGATCCGGCGGTCACCGCGACATACGCTCCACCGCGGCGAGCGACGGTGAACAGCGCGTGGCAGCTCTCACACTCGTCCTCGGAAATCACGGCCGCACTGAAGCGCTCGGGGAGCGTTTGCGGGTCCAAATCGACAGGCGAGATGTCGCTGAGGAGCGCTTCGTGCGCGCCGGTAGCGAGCGGCACGTCGCCCAGTAGCGAGCCGGCGTTCAACTGAACCAGCGGCAGTTGCTCGCCGCGCTCCCAGCGGCGCACGAGCCCCTGCGGCGTGAGCCCGACGAAGTGGCTGTGCCCCTGCCAGGTGGTCGGCGTCTCGCGCGCGACGGGCGCCAGGTGCAGGATCCGGGCGTCGAGCGTGAGCGGCTCCACGATCGGCCCGGCCCAGGCGAGCAGCCGCTGCGAGCGTTGAGCGCCAGAGCCACGCGTGCTCAGTGTGGTGGTGTGCTCAGCGGGAATGACGCGCAGGTCGAGCTCGTTGCTGAACGGCTCGAGCAGCGCGTGTATCTCCTGGGGACGGCCTTGGGTGACGATCAAGGTGCGCAGCCCGAGCCGCGCGGCTTGTAGCCCGCTATAGAAAGCGCTGCCGCCGGGTTGGGACACGGCTTTGCCGGCGCGGTCCTCGATCATGTCGCGCGTGACGTGGCCGACGGCGATGTAGTCGTGGTGGCTACTTTGCGAGTCGTCCATTGCGAGGGTGGGGAGTATCATTTTTTTTGTGGACTACTATAGTGACTACAAATAGTAGTCACTATAGTGAATTGCGTAAAAAATGAGACACGCATGAGTATCGCTGGGGCTACATGTCGGCATGAGCGCCAGCCAATTTCAGCAACTCGCCGCGTCGAGGCTCAGTCGATCGGCGGCGGTATGCGCAAGGGCAGCTCGGCGCCGGCGATCGTCGCGGCCGCCAGGCGCCCGGTGAAGACACATCCACCGAGAAAGGTGCCCTCCAGAGAGCGCTTGCCGTGCAGGCCGCCACCGCCGAAGCCGGCGGCCTCGCCGACCGCGTACAGGCCGGGGATCGGCTCGCCGTGTCCTCCCCCCGCGTTCGGCTGTGCGTCGTGGGAAATGTCCCCGGGCGTGCGCAATACGCGGCAGCCGAGGTCGGTCTGGATGCCGCCAAGGCTCTTGCGCGCCATCGGCTGCAGGCGGATCGCAAGCAAGGGCATCGCCTTGGGATCGACGATGCGCTGAAAGCGCGAGGTGCGCAGTCGGTCGCCGCGCCAGTTGCGCAGCTGGCCGATGCGACGCAACTGGTCGTCGTTGAACAGCCCCTTGCCGCGCGCGATCGTCGCGTCGTAGCGGCCGATCTCGCGCTCCAGCACGGCGGCGTCGATCGCGCGCTCCCCAGTCAGCCGGGCGGTTACGTCGTTCATCTTTGCGGCCAGCTCATCGAGCGAGCCAGCGCTCGACGAAGTCGGGTGAGCCCTCCAAGAAGTGTTTGACCAAGCCAGGCTTGCCAAGTAGCACGTTCAACAAAAACGGCACCAAGCGCCGCTCGCGCAGGTGAGGATTGTGCTGGGAGCCGGACACGTCCAGCTCGCGCTTGGCGATCTTGAAGTTGCAAATCAACCACGAGTACTTGCGCTCGTCTTCGCACATACGCTCCAGCGCGCTGTAAGCGTCGAACGTCGGCATCACCGGCACGGGCCCGTAGCGATGCCCGTCGGGGTTGAGCATGACCCCCGAGCGCGGCGGTATCAGCTTCAGCCCGTGGTGTTCGCGCTGGGGTTTGGGGTGGCGAACAGCGTCGGCGTAGTTCCACATGCGAGACAGGTGGGTGACGGCCCCGCCGAGGCGGCGCACCTCTTCGTGCAGCGCCCCGTCGGCGTAGTAGTGCGAGCCCATCAGCAGCTTCTTCGGTGCCGGCCCCAGTCGCTCGGTGGGCCATTCGCGGCGGACCAACTCGAGGTTGCCGCCGATCCCGCCGGCGGCGATGACAACGGCCTTGGCAGCGCGGACCTCATATCCGTCGCGGTCATCCAACTGGTCCTCGGCCACATGGGCCGGCTCGTCGCTCGTGTGTGTTGTGCCCTCCGTTTGAGGTATCCCCCCGCGCGCCTGTCCCCGTGAGGAGGCGCGGGGGGAGTGTGTTCCGCGGTCACCCGGCAACCGACCGCTCGCCCGTCCTCGACTATCAGTCCAGTGACCCGAGAACGAAGGCGCAGATCGAGTGCGGAGCGACGCGGATGGGACTCGATCGCGCCCCACACGGCTTGCACAAGCGCCTTGCCGGTCCCCCATGTCAAATGGAAGCGGGGCACCGAGTTGCCGTCGCCGAAGTTGCCGCGCTCGGCCCAATTGACGACGGGAAAGAACTTCACGCCGAGCTGGCGCAACCAGCCGCCGACGTCGTCGCGCGCCCGCGTCACATACTGCTCCGCCCAGCGTCGAGGCCAGGTGTCCTCAGGATCGAACTCGGCGATTCGCAGCCAATCCTCCAGCGCCAGCGCCTCGGTATCGGGAATGCGCGAGCGGCGCTGCTCGGGCGAGTCGACCATGAACATGCCGCCGAATGCCTCGCGGGCAAGCCCGCCGATCTCCTGCGGCTCGCAGCGGTCGAGCAGCAGCACCGTATGCCCGCTGCGCAACAGCTCCAGTGTGCTGACCAGGCCGGCCAGCCCAGCCCCGACGACGATCACATCGGGCGTGTTTTCGGTCATGGGCGGCTGTCTCCAATGCACATGCCAAAAACCCCCAGTAAAATCGGACGGCCACTTTTCATAGCAACGCCATCCCGGGCGCAACCTTGACTTCGACCAGCTCGGGCTTCTCTGAGGCGAGCGCCTTGCTCAGGGCGTCGCTCAGCTCGTCACCCCCATCCACCACACGCGAGTTGACGCCGTAGCCGCTTGCAACAGCGGCACAGTCAAGCGCCGGTAGATCCAGGCCGGGCGCATCCACGATGTCCTCTAGCATGCCAAACCACTTGAGGATCGCGTACTCGTCGTTGCGCAACACCAAAAACGTCACAGGCACGTCGTAGGCCGCGGCGGTCCACAGGCTCTGGATCGCGTATTGGGCCGAACCCTCGCCGATCACGCACACGACGGGCCGACTCGGCTGTGCCATCTGCGCTCCGATCGCGGCCGGCATGCCGAATCCGAGCCCACCACCGGAGGAGAAGAGGTAGCTGCCGGGCTTGGACAGGCGCAGCTGGTTGCGCAGTGCAAGCGTGGCGGAGGGAGACTCGAGCACCACGACCCCGTCCTGGGGAAACACCTCGGCAAGCGCGCGCACCGCGGTCGAGGGGCTGATCGGATCGGTGATTGGCGCCGCCTCGGGCGCGGGCCGGACCGGGGCGCAGGCCGATCGGACTCGCCGACGGCATCGGCAAGCGCCGCAAGCGTGAGCCCGGGGTCGGCCAGGATCGCGTCGCCCATCGGCGCGCGCGCGGCCTCGTCGGGGTCACTTGTGATCGCGACGAGCGTGGTTCCCTCGGCCAGCAGCGGCCCGGGCACGTTGGGGTAGTAGGGAAAGACGGAGGTGCCGACGGCCAGCACGAAGTCATGCGCGGCAAGCATTTCGCCGAGAGGCAACACGGCAGGCGGAAGGATGCCCTGGAACAGCGGATGATCCTCGGGAAAGCCAAGTCTCCCGCCGCCGGTCGCGGGTGTCGCGTACACGGCCAGGCGCTGCAGTTCGGCGAGCCCGATCGCGGCCTCCCAGCCGCCGCTCGCTTGCCTGCGCCCCAGAGGGTGTGCTCCGTGGGGTGCGTCGATCTCCGGCCCGGCGACCAGCGCGGGACGCTCAGCCCGGCGCAGTTGCTCGGCAAGCGCTGCGATCGCCTCGGGCCCGGGCCGTGCCGCACCGCCGACCGTGCGGCCGGTCTGGTGGCGAACGGCGTCCTCGTCGACCTCGGCACCCCAATCGTCCATCGGGATCGACAGGAACGAGGGCCCGCGCGGAGGCAGCGTCGCCATGTGGATCGCCCGCGCCAGCGCATGCGGCACGTCCTCGGCACGCGGTGGCTCATAGCTCCACTTGACCAGCGGCGCCGGCACGCGGCTAGCGTCGCGGTTGGTCAGGTTAGCCTGCAGCGTCATCAACGAGCGGTACTGCTGGCCGGCGGTAATCACAAGCGGCGACTTGTTCGCTTGCGCGTTGAAGATCGCGCCCATCGCGTTACCCACGCCGGGAGCCGTATGCAGGTTGACGAGCGTCGGGTGCCCGCTCGCCTGCGCATACCCGTCGGCCAAGCCGACGACGGTCGCCTCCTGCAAGCCGAGCACGTAGCGGAAGTCCGAAGGAAACTCCGTCAGCATCGGCAACTCGGTCGAGCCCGGATTGCCGAACACGGTCGTCATCCCACGTTCGCGCAACAGCGCGAACGTCGCCTCTCTAACTGTCGTCACGTGTCTCTCCTGGAGTGATCGAGGCCGCACCGCCGCTTTCCTCACGGTATGTGTCGCCTATTTGAACCATTACCGCCATCTCGTCGGGGGACCTACGCCTCTTTTGAAGGAGGTTCTTAGCTGGAGGACAATACATTCAGCGCATCGTTTGCGATGGTGGTCGGTTCTGAAGCTCGGACGGGCCCGTGCGGTGGTAGCACTGTGCGCTGCCCCACCCTCCCTACAAGAGCGATAGGTGGCCAGGTTGTCTTGGAGGTCTGAAGCAATGAGCAGCAAGAGCGTATGCCGGCGATCTTCGCCGTGTCGGCGGGAGTCGCGGCGCTAGCGATCGCCGCCTGGCATTGGGGCCGGCAATGGCGGCCGCTCGCACAAGCCACGAAAGCTCAACCGCATCGCCCTATCCGGCCGCCGCCCAATACCCGCGCGGCTCGCGCACCCCAGTGAATACGCCCACAGCTCCTCAAACGGCGCCGGCGGCGTCTCGTCCGGCTCCACACCGGTCAGCGTCCCGAGTGCTCCGAGCGCCAAGGCGCCGAGCAAGACAACCGCAAGCACCAAGAAGACCAAGGCGCCCGCGAAGAAGAAGCCCAAGCCCGGCCTGCACGGCAATCCGGCACGCGCGCTGCTGGCCTTCCAGGCGATGCAGCAGAACTTCTACATCCCCGGCACCGGCCTCTACGAGGGCGAACCGTACTCCTACCTATGGCCGTTCTCGCAGGCGTTGGCGGCAACCGTCAGTGTCGCCAACATCCCAGGCCAGGTTGCAAGCGCCGCAAGCACCGACTCGCACGAACTGAAAGCCCGCATCGTCGGCCTGCAGAAGTATTGGGGCGCCCCGACGCCGGTAGCGGGTCAGGGAACCGGCGAACAGCCCGAAAGTGAAGAACACGGCGAAGGCTCAGAACCAGCCGAAGCGGCGGGAATCGCGCCGCCCTCGCTGCCCTCGTTCAACGGCGAGGTGGTGCCCCCAGGCGGCGCCAGCTACTACGACGACAACGAGTGGGTCGGAATCGAGTTGGCGCGTCTGTACAAGCTGCACCACGAAGCGGCAATGCTGGAAAAAGCCGAGCAGATCATGGCGTTCGTGATGGCGAGCTGGCAGAGCAACCCGAAGCTCGCCTGCCCCGGTGGCGTCCCCTTCTCGGATTCGCCAAGCAATACCGAACGCAACACGGTCACCGACGGCCCGGCCGCCGAGCTCGGCGTGCAGCTCTATCGCCTCACCGGCGACACGACGTACCTGCAGTTCGCGGAGCAGGCCTACGAATGGGTACGCACCTGCCTGCGCTCGCCGAGCGAACTGTATTACGACCACATTCGCCTGCACGGTGTGCTCGATACGACGCTGTGGAGCTACAACCAGGGCTCGATGATCGGTGCCGGCACGCTGCTCTACCAAGTGACCGGCAACGGCGCCTACCTCTACCAGGCGCGCCAAACCGCCAAGGCAGCACTCGCCTATTTCACGACCTCGCGCCTGCTCTCGGAAAACCCGTTCTTCCCGTCGGTCTATTTCCGCAACCTGATGTACCTCGACTCGGTCACGCACGACCCGCCGGGCCCGAAGCTAGCCCAGGAATACGTCAACAGCGTCTGGGTCCACCAGCGCCTGAGCGACAGCCTGTTCGCATTCGGCTCGCCGCCGTCTACGCAGCTACTCGATCAAGCGGCGGTTGTGCAGATCTATGCGTTGCTGTCCACGCCGGCCAGCACGTACTTCTGAGCGCGATGCCCTCGCGCGCGGGGGCATCACGTTTTGGAAGACCGGCGCACCCCCTGAGCGCGGCGAGGCAAGGCCGAGTAGGCTAGGCGGCAGATGACAGCCGACGCTGCCAACATGGTCACTGCCGAGGGCCTGCAAGAGCTAGAAGCCGAACTGGCCGCGCTCGAGGGCGACGGTCGCCGTGAGATCGCCGAGCGCATCAAAACCGCGCGCGAGTGGGGCGATCTCAAGGAGAACAGCGAGTATCACGACGCCAAGAACGATCAGGCGCACCTGGAGACGAAGATCGCGAAACTGCGTGAGCGGATCTCAGCCGCCGAGGTGGTCGAGGCCACGCAGACCAGCGACGGCGCCGTGGCGTTCGGCTCGACCGTGTTGGTTCGCGACGAGGCGGGTAAGGAGCGCAGCTGGCAGATCGTCAGCTCGCACGACGCCTCGCCGTCAGACGGGCGGCTGTCGGCGGACTCGCCGGTTGCCCGCGCTTTGCTCGGCCGCCGTGCCGGCGAGCGGGCCGCTGTCGTCCTCCCCAAGGGCGAGAGCGTCCTCACCGTTGTAAACGTAGACTGAGCGTCGCGCCGCGGCTTCCTCCTTGCGCCGGTACAGGCGCTGGTCGGCCAGCTGCAGGATCGACGCCGGGTCGGCCACCTCGGCCGGAATCATCACGGAACCGTGTGAGGCGGTTATCGAGAAGTTGGGAGCGTGCTCGCAAAGTGCCGCGACGCTCAGTTGCACAAGGTTGTCCTCGTTCCGTTGCGAGCGATCGAACAGCACGCAGAACTCATCGCCGCCCATGCGGTAAGCGCTGCCGTGCGGCTCGACGGTGCCCTTCAAGCGTGCGCTCAAGCGCATGAGCAAGGTATCGCCGGCGGGGTGGCCAAAAGTGTCGTTGTAGAGCTTGAAGCCGTCGAGGTCGTACAAAACCAACTCCCACGGCTCATGCCGGTTGGCCGACTTGCAGGCGAGGCGCAGATCGCCCATCAGCAGGCGCCGGTTGCCAAGCCCGGTGAGCGGGTCGGTCAGCGACAGACGCCGCGAGTGGGCGAGCAGCAGAAGATTCTCGCGCAGCGTGAAGATCAGGTGCACGCCGACCGCCAGCACCGTCGCTCCCGCGAGAATCAGGGCGGGCAGCGTGAGGCGTGGCCCGACGTTGCCGTACACGAGCACCCCGAGCGCGCTGAACAGGGCAAGCGCCGGCACCGACATCATCTGCCAGCTCTTCATGTGCCGCGGCTGCACCCGCGTCGTCGGCATCCAGGCGGCGGTCGCCAGCAGGATCGCGGCCAGCGGCCACAGGCATTCCAGCCACGTGCCCGCCCGGTAGGAGTCGGTCGCCGTCTGGTAGACGTAGGTGGAGTCCGCGACGGCGCTGACGAGCATGCTGAGCGCGATCAGCAGCCACATGTTGCCGGCGCGCCAGCCGGTGATCGAGAGCGCGCCGACGGCGAACATCATCAGCAGCATGTCGCCGATCGGGTATGCCAGTGAGACGACGATCGAATTGTGCGTGCCGGTGGCACCGTTCAGGATCGGCGGCAGGATCAGGGCCGCGGCAACGCTCGCGGCGCAGAGTCCGGCGATCAGCCCGTCGAGCCACATGCTGAGGCGCAAGTCGCGCAGGTGGCGCTTGGCGAGCAGTCCCAGGGCGACGTAGAAGCACGGGTACATCGCCAGGAAGAGCACGTCGGCGAAGGAGATGCTGCCGCCGGCTTCGGCGCTCGTGCCTTCGATGTAGAGCGAGTAATACAGTTCGCCGAGGCTCCAAGAGAAGAGCCCTGCCCCCATCGTCAGCCAGGCCGCACGGTCCTCGCGCACTGACGCGCCGCGCGCCAGCACGACCACCGCCGAGCCGAGCATCAGGACGTTGTAGATCCAGTCCTGAAAGAGACCCTCGCCCCCCGGCCCTCCGAAGCCGACAGTCGTGTGCAGGGCATACACACCCAAACCTCCGATCAGGGAGGCCAGGACAAGCGTCGAGGGGTGGAGTCGAGGTAGTGCGCGCATCGGGTATGCGGGTCGCCACTTACATCGGCTATTCACGGAAAAACCCTGAGCGGATCAGGGGTTTTGGCACGGGTTGCCGCATCGTCTGCAAGCAGCCGGCGTGCGGCAAAGGAGCATGTGGCTCAGATCACCAGTCGTCGACGGGGGTACCCGGCGTGGTCAATCGGCCAGCGCGCGGCCTATGCGCCGCGTGAACCTGCCCGGCTTGCGCTTGTACAGGCGTGCCCCTTGAGCGAGAGCACGCTTGCGCAGACGCCGGCGGCGTTGCTCGATCCGCTTCAGCAGCTTGGCCTTTGCCGCCGTGTCTGTGCCGAAGGCCTCAGGGTGCTCTTCGACGTAGGCACACAGCATCCACAGATCGTGCTCGCTGCCGAGCACCTCGCCAAGGCGGTTGGCGCGGCGAGTGGCGCTACGCGCGCCCTTGGCCTTCTTGGCGCCGAGCATGTCAAGCGCGTAGTAAAGGCTCTTGACGCGCTTGCGCCAGTCGTGCACATCCTGCTCGTCGCGCCCGTGCTCGCGTGCACAACGCGCGTAGCGGTGGCGGCCTTCGCGGTAAATGCGGCGCAGGCCCGGGGAAAGCGTGCCGAAGTCGATGTCGACCAGGCTCCAGCGCGCCAACTGATCGCGCATCGCGGCAATGTCCGCAAGCACCTCATCGATGTCCGACGGCTGCTTGTTGTTCAGACGCTCGCACTGTAGTTGCCCTTCCAGGCGCCGGATCCCCTCGCGCGCCGGCCCGTTCCCGTTGGAGGGCTTGCGTGAGGGGGCGAGTGCGCGCGGGTGGCGCTCGATCAGCTCGCGCAGCGTCGCAAGCCGCACATCGGCGTCGCGCGCCCCTGCCAGGCGCCGGCCGGCGCTGCGCAGTGAGGCGTTGACGCGGGCAAACTCCTGCTCGCCGAGCTCGTCGCGCAACAGCCGCGCGAGCGCGCGCATGCGCTTGATCGCCTTGCGCGCCTCGTGTACGAGCTCGGCGGGATCCGCCGAGTGCGAGCCCGTCCGATCGTCCTCAATTGGGTTGCTTCCAATAGCCAAAGTGCACCTCCGCCAACTTGGAGGCTATAGCGATTGTGTACGAGCGCCAATGTGGAGGTTTACGGCCCTTGGCAAGTCGTCCCCCACAAGGAGGCGATCGCCGCGAGAATGCTCCTATGTCGAAGTTGCCCGCGGCGCGCTGGTGGACGGTGCGCGCTACCCACAGCAACAAGCCCGCGACCTATCGCTGTCCCGTCTGCGGACGCCATCTGCCGGCGCTCAGCGAGCACGTGCTGATGTTCCCCGAAGACGACAAAAGCAGACGCCGCCACGCCCACACGAAGTGCGTGCTGGCGGCGCGTCAGCGGGGGGAGCTGCTGCTGCGCGAAGACTGGCTGCACAAGCAGCCGCGGCCCCCGTCGCTGTGGCGGCGACTTGTCGGTTACTGGCCGTCCAGAGGCTCGTGAAAGAGGGGAATATAACTCTCTATTTTTTGCCGTTACTATAGTCGCTACATATTGTAGCTACCATCGTAAATTGATCAAAATAGAGTATGCACCCCAGCCCCGGCTGTCGCCAGGGAGGAGTTGGGCCGGGGTTGCGCCTCGGGAAATACCGCCGAGGTCCGGGAAGTCCGAGGCCCGGGAAGTTTTAGCCTCCGCTCACGTGCACGTATTCCGGGTCGACGCGTACGATCACACGCTGTTCGCCTGGCTGGCGGAAGGGGTAGGACTCCTTGCCCATGTACTTCATCGCCAGCGAGTCGATGTGCGCGTCGGCCCCCTCGGTCGTGCGCTCGGCGACGCGCCCGCGGATCGTCACGTACTCGTAGGGGTTCTCCATGTTCTGCACGGTCAGCGTCACGCGTGGATCGCGCTCCAGGTTGCGAGGCCAAGCCCGGCCCTCGGCGGTGTTTAGCACCGGACGCCCGTCTTGCACGTCCACCCAGGCAGGCGCGGCGTGCACAGAGCCGTCCGGGCGGAGGGTGGACACGAGCACGAAGTTCTTGTCTTTGAGCAACTCCTCGGCGCGACCTTCAATCGCTTGGCTCATTGGATCCCTTCCAGGTCGAAGTGGTCAGGACTCGTACGAGCCCACGGAAAGAATCTACCCGTCCGCGCGAGCGCTTATCCGCCGTTGCGCGCAGAGGCAGCGGGGATCGAGCCGAGTGCGACAAGCCGGCCGTTGTTCAACTGGAAGTGCACTGTCTTTTCACCGCTGGGTTTGCTGAGCGGGTCGCCGGCTTTGTAGACGGGATAGGAGAGCGTCACTTCGGTATCGCTCTGGCCGACCACTTTGACGCTGGAGCTGGGTTCGCTCGTATCGGTGCCGATGTAGCGCCCGTCCACGAAGAAAAAGGCCTGCTGGCCATAGCCGTCGCTCGATCCGGTACGGGTGCCGACGAGCACGCGCAGGGTTTGTTCGGGACGATAGGTGGAGGTTTCGCCGGCGCTGTACCCGTGTGCTTTGACGAGCGCCACGGCTGCCCCAAGTCCTTCGCCGCCGGTCGATTCTTTAGTGAATGCGGGCGCGGTTGTGGCGCGAGTCGTTTCCACGCCGCCGGTCCCGTTCGTACTGGTGGTGGTGCCAGGAGGCGTAGTGGTGGTGGGGGAGGATTTGGTCGTGCCGGTAGTGCTCGTGCGCTGAGTGGCACCTTCGGATGGCAGAGCACTGGACACGGACACGGTCTTCGTGCCCGAGGATCCACAGCCGCTGGTCGCCAACGCGACCGCGGCCGTCGCAAGCAGCAGCGGTAGGTGTCTTCTCGCGCTCATCCTTCCCCCCTATTCGTCGTTGCGCCTCTCATCCTCGCACTGGTCTGCACGTTGCGCGCCAGCTCAAGCGTGGGAGACGATGAGAAAACCGTGCGCTGGAGGGCCACTTTGGGCAGGGTCCGCGCGAGGCTCGCCGGCCTGACCTTGCGTAAGAGCGTTCGTCCAGCGAGAAAACTCTCCCAAAAAATTATTAGCGACTGCTAATCTATGCCTACGAGTCGATCCGCAAGCATGGGAGATCAAGATGACAGCCCAGCCGAAGCTGAGGAACCGCAACTGGACACTGGGAATCGTGTCGGTCGCGTTGTTCATGACGGTCCTCGACAACCTCGTGGTCTCAGTGGCGCTGCCAAGCATCCACCGCGACCTCGGCTCCTCGATTCAGGAGCTGGAGTGGACCGTCAACGCGTATGTGCTCTCCTACGCGGTACTGCTGCTGACGGGAGCGGCATTGGGCGACCGCTTCGGGCGCAAGCGCATGTTCCTGATCGGTTTGTCCGTGTTCACCGCGGCCTCGGCAGCAGCAGCGTTGGCGCCGACGAGCAACCTGCTGATCGCCGCGCGGGCGGTGCAGGGCGCCGGCGCCGCGATCGTCACGCCGCTGACGCTGACGCTGCTGGCCGATGCCTTCCCGGCTGAACGCCGCGGCATCGCGCTGGGCGTGTGGTCGGGCATCTCGGGCACGGCGGTGGCGATCGGCCCGCTCGTGGGCGGAGCCGTCGTGCAGGGCATCTCCTGGCATTGGATCTTCTGGCTGAACGTCCCTATAGGGATCGTCTTGGTGCCCACGGCTGTGCGTCGCCTCTCAGAGAGCCGTGGCCCCTACGGCACGCTGGACCTGCCAGGTCTGCTGCTGGCCGGCACGGGTGCCTTCGGGATCGTCTTCGGCCTCGTGCGCTCGCAGTCGCTCGGCTGGAGCGCCCCGTCCATCCTAGCCTCGCTAATCGTGGGCGCTCTGCTGCTGGCCGCGTTTGTCGTATGGGAGCGGCGCGCCCGCTATCCGATGCTGCCGATGGCTTTCTTCGCCAAGCGTTCCTTCGCCGTCACAAATGTCGTCTCGCTGGCAATGTACTTCGGCATGTTCGGCTCGATCTTCTTCCTCTCCCAGTACATGCAGAACGTGCTCGGCAACACACCATTGCAGGCGGGCCTGAAGCTATTGGTGTGGACCGGCGCTTCGATGGTCGTGGCCCCACTGGCCGGCATCTTCTCCGAGCGCTTCGGCTCACGCCCGTTCATGGTGGCGGGACTGACCTTGCAAGCTCTGGGGCTTGGCTGGCTGGCGCTCATCACCGCCACACACGTGCCCTATACACACATGATTATTCCGTTCATCATGGCGGGTGCAGGCATGTCGCTCGTCTTCGCCCCTTCAGCCAACGCAGTGCTCTCCTCGGTGCGAGTCGATCAAGCAGGCCAGGCCTCGGGCGCCAACAACGCGATCCGCGAGGTTGGAGGCGTCCTGGGCGTCGCGGTACTCGCCACGGTGTTCACGGGTGCGGGCGGCTACGGCTCGCCGCAGGAGT
Source organism: uncultured Solirubrobacterales bacterium (assembly GCA_963743555.1). GTDB lineage: Bacteria > Actinomycetota > Thermoleophilia > Solirubrobacterales > Solirubrobacteraceae > Palsa-744. Next base: position 51,263 of record CAVUQG010000005.1, on the reverse strand, counting down.
TCGTGAACGGCTTGATCCCAGCCATGTGGGTCGGCGTGGCCGTGCTCGGCGGCGGAGCGTTGGTGGCCCTGCTGTTGCCGTTTCGCACGCCGCGCGCGGCCGAGGTGGCAGCGCTTGCCGCCGCGGAGTACGAGCAGGCAGGGCAGCTCTTGGTCGAGCCGCAAGGTGCGGTGCTGGTGGGGGAGCCGGCGTGAGCGTGGGTTCTTCGCAAAAGGACGATGCCCCGCGTGCGCGCGCGGGGCATGAGGCTGGGGGGGACGCAGCAGAGGGGAATTCCGCTGTGGGGGACGCCGCTCAGGGGAATGTCGTGGTCGGCGATGCCCCCCGCGCGCGCGGGGGGCATGCTGCTCAGGGGGATGTTGCCGTTCGCAGAAGGGTCCCGGCCGCCGAGCGGCGCGAGTCGCTGATCGTTGCCGCGGTGCACGAGTTCGCGCTCAGCGGCTTGCACGGCACGCCGGTGGACCGCATAGCGAGGCGCGTGGGAGTGGCTCAGCCATATGTCTTCAGCCTGTTCGCAGGCAAGCGTGAGTTGTTCATCGCTGCCATCGAATTCGGCTTCGATCGCTTCGCTGAAGCGTTTACGCAGGCGGCCGCGGAGTATCGCGCCGGTCGAGCGCCAGCGCATTGCGAGGATGTCCTGATGGCGATGGGGACTGCCTACAAGCAACTGCTGGTTACAGATCGCGACTACCTAATGCTTCAACATCAGGCTTACGCGGCCTGCGACGACGAGCTGGTGCGAGCGCGCGTACGCCGCCGCTCGGCCGAGCTGATGGCGCTGGCCGGCGAGCTCTCCGAAGCTGAGCCGGAGCGCCTGGATGACTTCTTTCGACACGGGATGGCGCTGAACGTGGCGGCGGCGATGGGCGTCGCCGAGCTGTCCGCGGACTGCTCGTGGGTGCAGGACGAGCTTGCGGGTCGACCCAGCGGGTAGCATAAATCTGTGGCGATGCAAGATTCCACACAGACACAGGTGCAAAAGCGCAACCGCCGCGAAACGGCGCGCATGGGGGCGCTGGTCCTGTTGGCCGTGCTGATGACGCTGTTTGCCGTGCTCAACGTCAAACAGGTCGAGGTCAACTGGATCTTCGGTAAGAGCTCGACACCGCTGATCATCGTGATCGTGGTCTCGCTGCTGGTGGGCATCCTGCTAACGCATTTCGCTGAGCTACGCTACCGGCGTAGGCAGCGCTAGAACGTCTTCCGTACCGACAGACGGTTCATCCTCGCCATCTCTGTTCGCCCTATTCGACAAAGCCATAGGCTTGATGATGCGGGCTAAGCCACCTTCTCGGTAGGGCGTTGCTCGGTCACGATCTGCGCGGCCTGCTTTGCGCCGAGGAATGGCGCCAGCACCACATAGGCCAGATAGTCTGAGAGCTCGGGTAGCGCGCCGGTCCCACCGTCGGTGGTCTGAGCGTAGATCGTGTGCCATATGGCTCCTTCGATCCCCTCATGAGCAAGGCCGGTGAGCGGTGGGCCGGGAGCTCCCGCGGTTAGCTTGGCGGCGACCTCGCTGGCGAGCCCGGCGACCATGTCGACGGCACGCTGGCCCATCGCAAATACGCCTGTCGCGATCGTCTGGGTATAGGCGGGTCGCGCGGCGAAGTAGCGCATCATCCGCTCCAGCGAGCGACGCACCGCGGTGGGCCATTCCGAGGAGGTGAGGCCGGGATCGGAAACGGTCTTGCGTACATCTTCGCTGAGCTGCTCGATCGCCGCCAGGAAGCATTCCTCCATGTCGTCGAACATGTCGAAGAAGGCGTCGATCGAGACCCCAGCCTCGTCGGCGATCCGCATCGGCGTCAGGTTCCCATAGCCTTCCAGTGACGCCAGCTCCAAGGCGCTGCGCAGTACGGATGCTCGTTCGTCCTCGCCGGCGATGTACGCCTCGCCAGGTACGGCGTGCAGGCGCACGCCGAGCGGGCTTGGCTCCTCGGTTCTAAAGACGAGCGTCCAGCTCAGCATGTCCTCCACCAGTGCGGGCATCTCGTCGGTGCGCTGCTCGAGCAGGCGCACGAAAGTGGCGCGGCGCAGTCCGCCGACGATTGCTCGGGCCACAGGCTCGGGCAGCGGTGCGGCGTCTGGTGCATGCGCGAAGCTGGCAGCGAGCCGCTGCTCGAAGATGCGCATCGTCTCTGTCAACCGCTCCCAACCGGCAGGTCCGGCCGAGGGAGCGTCCACCAGCATCAGACGCGCCCCCTTCGGATTGCTGGCGACGACCTCGGCGAATCTGCGCAATGCCGCTCCCATGCGCTCCTCAAGCGCGCCTTCGGTGGAGCGGTAGCCGGCGGCGATGTGGACCAACGCCTGGCTTGCGATCAAGTCAAGCGTCGCCAGGAAGCACTCTTCCTTGTTGGCGAACTGCTCGTAGAAGGCGCGCCTTGAGACCCCGGCGAGCATCACCACTTGCTTGACGCTCGTGCGCCCATAGCCGCTGGCCGCAACCGCCTCGATCATCGCTCCGTACATGCGCCGCCGCTGGTTCTTGGCAACCTCCAGCGGCTTCATCTGGTGGGGCCCTCTGGGCAACCGCTCGTACAGTGGCGCCGTCCCGCCGAGGTTCTTCGCGCCCTCCGTCAACGTGTTCTATCTCCTCGAATGCTTATATCCCCTCGACTATCAAGGAGTCTTGGAAACAATATCATTCCATGTCAGAGATTTATTGTCTACTAGCATCCCGTGCTTCGTGTAGAGGAATGTCATGTACTTGAGGCTGTACAGCACGTCCCATCGCTAGTGCAGCAGCGCTCTCAGGGCCAAGATCCCGATACCCATGCTCGCCCCGACGATCACCTCAAACGCCAACTCCAGTGGTCGGGCATGGGAGCGAATGCCTGCAGCCAGCTCGAATGCGATCAGGCACGCAACCGTGATCCAAACGGCGGCCGTTATGCCAGTGACCTGACTGGCGCCCGTGGCCCAGGCGATCACCAGGGCCAGCAGCGGCAAGCTCGCGCCTCTGGCGATCGCCCAGTCGTGGCCGAACGTACGCCACAGCTCCGCCCAGCTGAAGCTCTCATGCTCGTCAAGGCGCAGCCCAAGCACATCGGAATAGGAGTGGGCGAACCAGTAGAGCACTACGGCGAGTGCCGCCGAGCCGATCGTCTGGGGATAGGTGTCGCGCAGGCCACTCTCGGCGGCAAGCAGCGCGCCGAGCATGATCAGCCCGTAGACGGCTCCGGCCGGATTGCGCTCGGGCACGATCCAAGCGGCCAGACGCTCAGCTACGCCTTGGCTCGCGCGTGTCTCGGTTGAGCGGTCGGGTATCACGCTTGGCGCTCAGCTTAGGGCCTACACCCAAGGCTGCCTGCCGGCGCCAAACCGCCGGGCGATCCGCGATCATTCAGGCCAGCGTTGAGCACTGTCACGACTTCGCCCATGCCCCCGCCCGATGGCGTTCCTCCGGGTTCGCTCCCGCCTGAGCCGCCGCGTCGCGGCTGGTGGCTGGCCAGGCGCTTTCTGGCAGCCACGATCTGCATCGTCGCGCTCGCCGGTGCGGCGACCTATGTGGGGATTCGCAACGAGGTCAACAAGGTCGTCAAAGCGCTCGGGCAGAACCAGCCGGTGAAGGTTGCGCCGAAAGTGCTGATCCCCACGGGCACGGGCGAACCCGAGACGCTGCTGTTGGTCGGCAACGACGAACGCAAGGCGCCCAAGGGCAACCCGTCGGGAGCGGTGCTGCCGCACTCCAACGAGATGCTGCTGGTGCGCGTCGACCCGAGCAAGCCGACGATCTCGATGCTCTCGATTCCGCGCGAGCTGCGCGTCACGTTCACGGCGCCCACGGGCGAAGTGATCACCAACCGCATCAACTCCGCTTACACCTACGGCTACGAGGACGGTGGCGGCACCTCTGGCGGCGTCAAGCTGATGCTCGAAACGATCAAGAGCCTGCTCGGCATCACGGTCAACCACGTGTTCGTCACCGACTTCAAACGCTTCGAACACGCGGTCGACGAAATGGGCTGCGTCTACATGACGGTGGACAAGCGCTATTACCACAGCAACAGCGAACCCGGTGCCGAACAGTACTTCGAAATCAACCTGAAGCCCGGCTACCAGCGCCTGTGCGGCCAGCAGGCGCTCGAATTCGTCGCCAACCGCCACGAAAGCACTTCGCTGATTCGCGACGCGCGCGACCAGCGCTTCCTGCTGGACGCCAAGGCGCAGTATGGCCCAGGGCTCTTTGGAAACCGCGAAAAGTTCGAGAAGGTTCTCGGCAAGGCAGTGCAAACCGATCTGCACGGAGAAGAACAGGTGCTCGACCTACTGGAGCTGCTAGCTGAATCGGCAGGCAAGCCGGTGCGTCAGGTGCCCTTCCACGTCAACCTGCTTCCCACTTACGACACCGCCACGCCACAACAGCTGCAGGAAGCGGCGCACTCCTTCATGGCCGGGACGGCCGCCATCCCCAAGCACAAGCTCAACAGCGCGGTGCGTTCAGTCAAGAGCTCGCATCGCCACACTGCATCCGCGCTGTCGCTCACGCCCACGCCGAGCTCGACCGTGGACCAAGCCCTGGTCGCGGCCCCGCGCCTGCCGTTCCCGTTGGAGGCCCCCCAGTATCAGAAGACCACCGCCGAATCCGCCCCGGACGAACTGCTGCTCTACGGCATCCAGAGTCCCAACGGTCGCCGTCGCTACCCCTCGTATGTGATCGTCGTCGACGACGGCGAATTGGGCCAGTACTACGACATCCAGGGCACGACATGGACCGGGTTGCCACTGTTGAGCGACCCCAGCCAAAGCGTTCGCATCGGCTCGCGAACGTACAGCCTCTTCTACGACGGCGAACACATCAAGACGGTTGCTTGGCGCGAAGGCCGCGGCATCTATTGGATCGAAAACACCCTGACCTATAGCCTCTCGCCTGAAACGATGGTCGCGATCGCCCGTACAACGCGGCCCGTCGGCAGCTCGAGTGCGACGGTGCCCGCTGTGAGCGCGGCCCCACATCGCCTGGCTATGGCCCTGCCTACGCCGAGTGCCGCCGGCACGAGCAGCAAGGCCAAGATCGAAGCCGCGATTGCCCTGCTCAGCTTCGTGATCGTGGTGCTGCTGGGGCTGCGCCTGCTCTATCGCCAGCGCGAGCTCAAACTGTTGCGTGCGCAGGTTGCGGAGGCGATGGCGCTTGAAGCCCGCCGGGCTACGCGGCTGCGCGCCCGGGTGGGAGTGAGCAGAGGCCCTATGGTCGAGGCCGGCACAGAGCAGACCGTCGCCGGCAGCGAGCTGGTCGACACCAACAGCTGAGCAAGGCCGACCGAGTCGGCTCATGGATTCGCGTACGTGGCGCAGCGCGTCAGAAGATCGCACGGCAGACCCGTCCACTGAAATCCCGGACGATGGCGAAAGCGTGAGTACCCAGCCCACGGCGCCCAAGGAGATCGGTGCGATCATGCCCATAGCCCGCTGACGGGAATGGCCCATAGGCGGTCGCCGAGGGGAAGAGTCTGCTCGCCCGCGTGGACGATGACGCCCGAGATGAACTGTTCGCCGAGGGAATCACGCAGCTTGGTGAGCGCTGTGGTGTCCTCTGAGAGAGTGAAGCTCTGGCCTTGACCTCAATCGCGACGACGCGGCCGGATCGGTCCTCGAGAACGAGATCGACCTCGCCACCCCAGCTGTCCCGGAAGTGGTAGACGCGCGGATCGACCTCGCTCCAGCCAGCGTGCTTCATCACCTCCATCGCAACGAACGTCTCCAGTGCCAGGCCCGTCACACGATCGTCCTCCGCGAGCCGCTGCTCATCGGCGCCGAGCAGGTGTGCGAGCAGGCCGCTGTCCGTGATGTAGACCTTCGGGGCGTGCACCACTCGCGCCAGGAAGCTAGGTCGCCAAGCCGGAAGGGTCTGTACGAGGAAGATCGCCCTGAGCAGCTCAATGTAGCTCTTGACGGTCTTCTCCAGAAAGGTTACACCCGCCTCCGGCTAATATGGAAAGTCGGCACGGCTAACACGGAGCCTATGGGCGGAGAACGCGGACTAAGAGTCGGCCAGCCGGGGACGATCGGTGAACAAGGCGCGAGCTAGGAGGCCCAGGCTCGCAGGCTCCACAAGAGCCCGGACCGATTCGGGACGTCCGACTACCTGCGACCCTTCTGTAGTGTCTCCGACTTACCCCGGTAACGCCTCCAGTAACGCCCAGTAGCTTCCCAAGTCTCTAGGGCTGTAGAAAACCGCATGTCCATGCGGTTTTCTAGCGAAGCTGACGGGGGGACTTGAACCCCGAATCCCCTCTTTACCATGATGGGGACGTAGGCACGTCCTACCGTTAGGTAGAACGTCATATTTGACTCCTGTACTGGTGATTCGTCATCCTCGCCTTGCGGACAAGAGAGGACAACCGTGGACAAAAATGGTACCGAACTACGGTGACGTAGCGGTGAGAAAACGAGAGCCGACGAAGGGACTCGAACCCTTGACCCCCGCCTTACCATGGCGGTGCTCTACCAGCTGAGCTACGTCGGCGCTGGCGGCAAATCGTAGCCGGTTTCCCGGGATCAGCGGATGGCTAGGACCCGCGAGACCGCTCGTCTGCTTAGGCGTTAGGCCCAGCACGTCCACTGTGGCCTCGCAGAAGCCCCCAGCTCTGGCGCCGGTGGAAGTGGTGGGAAGCAGACTTTCGAGCCATTCGCGGCAGGCGGTCTTTCAGGCCGATCCATCCGCGACTGGGCCGGACCAGAGCAGCCTGCCGGGCACCTGTGCGTCCTCGTCGACCCGGTAGGCGGCCGATGCGCGGTGATACCCGTCGCCTATGACCAAGTAGTCCCTGATTCCACCGATCAGGAGGACCGGTGAAATAGGGATTCCGTTCTTGATCTTCTTGAGCTTCTCAGCGACCTCAGCGCTCTGCTTTGGCTTCAGGGGCGGCAGTCCTGCCGCGCGCAGCAGATCCTTGGCGGCCCAGTGGCCAAGAGGTGCGGTGCGCAGGGCGGCGATCGTCTCCGAGAGCGAGGAGGGCGCGAGCACCATGCTGAGAAAGCTGTGGGCGGCCAAGTAGTCCTTCTCTTCGGGCTCCTCGAGCCAGCGGATTCTCGGAGTGCTTGGCACCAGTCGAGTCTAAGGGCTTCGCGGGGTTGGAGGTGGCACTGCTCCTGAACACTGGATCCTCAAGCCATCCAATACCAAAAGCGGACCATCGCCGAGGGACCTTTCGAGCGGGACGGTGCGCTGGCGCGGGCGCGGGCGCGGGCTCGGTCGGCGGGAGATCGAAGAGCATGACCTGCTTGCCGACTTCTGTCAGCGTGAGCATTCGGTCGACCTGGGCAGAGCGCGCTGGAAACGGCTTTAACGTAAAGCAAGTTTCGTGTGCTTCTGCCGCATCAGATTGGGAATGCCCATCAACTAGCCTGGTACAGGGACGATGAGCTTGGCACCGGGGATGTGGGTGGCTATGCGGCGAGGGTCGCGTGTGAGTAGCGGGCGGCCTGTCACGGCGGCGTGAGCGCCGATCAGGAAATCCGGCAGGACGGCCTCACGAGCTCCGCCTGCGCGCCGGTAGGCCGCGTGGGCGTGGCCAGCGAGGAATGACGCGGCAAGCGGGATCTCTTCAACGAACGCCATTGATGGAAGGGCCGTGTGCAGTTCCTCGACAAGGGGAAATCGCGGGGCGATCTCGGCAAGGACTATGGCGTTGAGCACGAGCGCGCCTCGCTGAGCGGCGCTTGTAAGCTGCTCTTGCGACCAGGCAAGCCAGCGCGTGTCCTCGGTAAAGAGGTCGAGCAGGACGCTGCTGTCGACGAACGTCTCCAAGTGCGTGCCGCTCAACGGCGGGTAAGGGCGAGGATCTCCTCGGTCGTCATCTCCCCTTGACCGACGCCACGTATCCGGCTGATCTCCTCGGCTGCGTGATCGCGGTCAATGAGCAGGCGAGCACCGTGCTCATCCGAGCTGGAAATCCACGTTGCTGCCCGGATGAATACCAAGTACCTGGCGGACCTGCAGTGGAATCGTGACCTGTCCCTTCTGGGTGACCCTCATATAGGTAATACTAGCAAGTAATACCTGGCGTCAGATCGGTCGACGCGTGGCGGTCCAAGGCGCTCCGCGACGGCTCGCATCGCTGGCGTGAAGCATTCTCGGCCCCAGATCTTCGCCTGGGACTGGGGGTAATACCAGCCGCACGGGTCGGCACGGTTGCTTCGCCGCCGATTTGATACGCGCTACTCAATGGTCTATGAAGCGAACCTCGGCTCCCATGGCCTTGTATGTGGGTAGCGCTCGCTGGTCGGCGCTCAGGATCTCAGTTTCGTGTGTGGTGGCGGTCGCGGCAATCAGGGCGTCGTATAGAGCGCCGCCTCGTATTCCTACTGTCACAGCTCTTTGAAGGGCGTGACGCATATCGTCGGCGCCCATCGCAAGCCAAGGCTGTGTAAAGCGTCGCTTGAGGACCTCGAGCACGACTGTGGGTGCTATTCGTTGTCCCTCCGGCATACGGCTCAGGGCCGAGGTGGTCTCGAAGGCGACATGCGCAGGTAGTCGGATCTCGCCCTTGGAGAGCGCGGTGCGAGCGGGATGGTGGGCTTCATGCCAGGGCGCGATCGCTGGGATCACGACGCTCGAGTCGGGCGCGATCACCGTCGCACGCGCTCGACCGCCGTGCGGACTTCAGCGACACTCATTGGTTCCATCGGTCGGTCGGTCACGATCACGGGAAAGCCCTCGCGCTCCTCGACGTGCGCAGGCACGTCCGCGACCGTCAACTCCAACCGGCCATCGGAAGAAGTCAACTCCAAGTCCGTCGGACCGTTGACGCCGAGTCCTCCCGCAAGGTCTTTGGGATGACCAGACGCCCGACCCCATCAATGGCAACACGCATACCATCAGATTACCAATTTGAGCGTACGAGTCCAGTACCTTGGCGAAAAGGTGGGATGTATGGCTCACCTTTGAATGATGATCTTCCCTAGCACCAAGCTTTGCGAAGGCTTAGATAAAGGTTAGGTACCAAAATAAATTCCTCAGCTCCACGCCAAGGGGGTATCGAAACGTGCGGATCATTTTTGAGGGACCTCTGAGTGCAGAAAGCTCTTTCACCCAGGAGATGAGCACGCCGCGTATTGTCAGGCGAGCGAGGCGCGTCTGCGTGAGGTCCTCTGGCGGGGCGGTTTTAGGTCTGACCCAGCCTTTAGGCGAACGTGCGTTCGCGTGTACCGTCCGGATTGCTGAGTAGCTTTGTCGTGGTCTATGAAAGGGCGGGCTCGGTGGCCGGCAGTGGCGGTGGTTGAGTCCTCGGCGTAAAGGAGGGCCGTGGAATGAGCGGACGCGGTAGCTGCGTCACGGTAGAGCAGGAGCAGCAGGCGGAGGGTGCGATCCTCGCTTTGCTGTTGAACTTCGAGGCGGGCAGTCTGTGGTCGGTGGAGGAGCTCAACCGCCAGTTGAGCGCCTCGCGTCTGGAGGTGATCGACGGGCTGGCAAGTCTGCACGCAGCCGGCTTGATCCACCGGATCGGCGATTACGTGTTCGCGACGCGAGCGGCCTCCACTTTCGATCAACTCGAGCTTTGAATCTGGGGGGCTTAGCTGATCCCGTCGAGTAGCTCGGCGGGCGAGGAGAGCTCCAGGCCGCGAGCGAGGATCACGATCGTCTCGAGTCGTGGCGAGCGCTTGCAACGCTCCAGCAGACTGATCTCGGTTCGATGCAGGTCACACACGTCGGCAAGTGCCTCCTGGGACAGTCCGACGCGCCTGCGATGGCGGCGCAGGTTGGCGGCGAACTGCTCACGGACGGACTCCATAGAGCACACTGTCGCGGGCCGCAGACGGAAGGTCTACAGACGAAAGTCGGCGCGGGGTCTCCGGCCCCGCGCTGTTGGTTTGAACGACAGGCCTGGCGTGAGATCTCCTATGGCCAGGCTTGAGCTGATGCGACCGTCAAGCGGCTGCGATGGCATGCGCCTCATGGGAGGAGCCAACCGTCGTCACCGGGATGCCCATGCCCGAGACCTTGCTCGCCAGATCGAGCTTCAGCCAGCGCACTAGTCGTGGGCTGGGGGCGGAGATGATGATCTCGTCGAAGCCGTGCAGGTTGATCGCATCTTCGATGGCTGCCACTGGGTCTGGGTCGCCGACCAAGCCTTCCACTTGCACTCCAGCCGCGGCGCTCAGCTCGGGAAGGTTGCGATCTAGCGCGCGCCTCGCCTCGCCGGTGCCCTGGTCGTTTGGATCCACCACCTTGTGCAACCCGTGGGTGGCGTTGGGCACGAGCAGCGCGAACGAGCAGGGGCCGCGCCGCGCGCGCTGGGAGACGGCATCGAGCAACGGCTGAGTGACAGATGTCTTGTGCTCTACGACGAGCACCTTTGGTTGATTGGCTTGGCTGGAGGACTCCATGGCTGGGAACTCCCTTCCGATGGCTGCGCTTTGCGATGGCGAGACGGATTGGTCTCCTAACACTTGGTTACCCTTCCCGCGATGCGTGTGCACCTATCCGAGGATCAGATCGAAGTTCGGCTGACGAAGACCGAGAAGGCCCTCGGGCTGCTGCGCAACATCAAGGTCGCGCGCTCGGCTATCAGCGACGTGCAAGTCCTCGACGACCCCCTGCGCGAAGTCATGCGCTCAGGCCTGAAGGTCGGCCTGCGCTTGCCGTGGCTGTACTACGTGTGTCGCTCGATCCGACTCGATCAGGCCTGGGCGGTGCGTCGCGGCGTCCCCGCGCTCTCGTTCGCGGTGTGTAACCAGGGTGCGCTGGAGCGCGTTACGGTCAGTACCAATGAGGCGCGTGAGCTCGCGCGGCGTCTAGGCTCCTGACGGGCGAGAGGTAGCTTGAAGGCGCGAAATTGGGTGCAGAGATGGGAGGCGCAGAAAGTGGTGGGGGCAGGATTCGAACCTGCGTAGGCAGAGCCAATCGGTTTACAGCCGATCTCCTTAACCACTCGGACACCCCACCAGGTGTCCCCGGCGATGAGCCACGGGCGCGAAGCTGATTGTAGTGGCTGGTTGAGCGGCGAGGTCGATCGGAGCGTCATGCCTCGCCGCAACACCCTGCTACCGAGACTCGGCTCCCTCAACTAGCCTCGCGCAGTTCCTGGGCCTCTGGTAAAGCCTGCAGCTTCTTCAGCGTGCGACTCTCTATCTGGCGGACTCGCTCGCGTGTGATGTTGAAGGCTCTGCCGACCTCGTCGAGTGTGCGCACGCGGTCGCCGGCGATGCCGTAGCGCATTTCGAGCACCTCGCGCTCGCGCCGGGGGAGCGAGGCGAGCACGCGCCCTACGCTCTGGCGGCGCAACTCGCGCGCGGCGACCTCGAACGGCGAGGCGGCCGTTGCGTCCTCGACGAAGTCAGCCAGTGCCGAGTCTTCCTCGTCGCCGATCGGCTTCTCAAGAGACACGGGTTGTTGAGCCATGCGCAGCACGTCGCGTACCTCGCCCGTGGAGCACTCGAGCTCGGCCGCGATCTCCGCCGGGGTGGGGTCACGGCCGAGTCGCTGGATCAGCGCGCGCTCGGTGTAGACGACATTGTTGAGCCGTTCGGTCATATGCACGGGAATACGGATCGTGCGACCCTTGTCCGCGATCGAGCGCGTGACCGACTGGCGGATCCACCAGGTGGCGTAGGTCGAGAACTTGTAGCCGCGGCGGTAGTCGAACTTCTCCACAGCCCGGATCAGGCCGAGCGAGCCCTCCTGGATCAAGTCGAGAAAGGTCATGCCTCGCCCGATATAACCCTTGGCGATCGACACCACAAGCCGCAGATTGGCCTCGATCATCTGCTGCTTGGCCGCCACTTCGCCACGCTCGATGCGCTTGGCGAGACATACCTCCTCCTCGGCGCTCAGCAGCGGCACGCGCCCGATCGCCTGTAGATACAGACGCAGCGAGTCAAGGCTCGGGTCGACAGTCAGGTCGATCTCGGTCTCGCGCAGCTCGTCCAAGCGCGACGCGACAAATCCCTGTTCCTCACCCTCGTGGAACTCGTTCCGTACTCCTTCCAACTCGACCACGGAAGTCTCCGCGGCCATCAGCAAACCCTCAGTGTTCTGGCTCATAGCCGGACCCCCCAGGATCCATGTGGCTCCCCGTCGAAGCAATGCGCCGCTCCGACCTCCCCCGTCTTGACTACCTGCCTCCTTGCGAATGGACTCTGCGGTGTTGGCGTTTGCGCCTCAACACGCTCGCCCGAATCACATATCCGATCATATCTCCCCGTCGATTCGAACTATGTTCGGATTGATACCAGATGTGGGGGTCGACAGGCGCCGGTTGGCGGACGAGTAGAGGCAAATTAGGCAACGAGCAAGGTCCAGGTAATCGAGGACATGCAACCAGCTGGTTGCATGTCATGCAAACCTAGGAACCTACGTGGGGCAGAACACCTGGCTGGCGAGGCTATCGGGCAAGCCAGGCGGCGAGCTATTGAGCAAACTGTGCATCGAGGCCGTCTCTCGCGCTCCGCTGCTTAGCTTGCCCGGCGGCGGGTGCCGGCGGAGCTGGCCGGACACGGCACCGTCGCGTTCGCGCCGGCGTGCGCGCCGTCGCTGAAGCTGAGGTGTACCGCGAAGGGAAAGCCGCCGCGCGGACAGCTTTTGGGTAGCAGGATGCCGCGCGGACGGAAGTTGACGACCCTGCCATTGATGTTTTCGTGGTAGACGATGCCGGCCGGGCCGATCGTTGTTTGCAGGCCGAGTAGCGCCACGTCGGGCCCATAGGGCACGCTGGGCACGAGCGGCAGCTTCGTTTCGATCAGTCCGCCGAAGCGAGGCCCGGCGGGCAGAACAAGCGCGCTGAAAATGACTTCGGCGATCACGGGATATTCGCCGATGGTCACGAACAGGAGCTGTGGATCGCCGTTCTGCACCGGGCCTGAGAAGAGCGTGACGCTTGTGCGCTCGGTCACGAAGCGCGAGCCGAACGGCACGGCCGTGGTCGCGGTGCCGTGGCCCATCAGTGAGTTCGAGGGGCAGGCTGCTCGACCGAACAGTTCAAGCCGCTCAGGCAGACAGTTCTGCAGTCCCAGTTCGCTTGTCGCGATGCCAAGTCCCGGGGGCAGAAAGAATTGGATCGCGGTCGCGCAGCATCTGGTGTCGGGCGAGCTTGCCGGTTTGGCGGCAGCTGAGCACCTGGACCTGCGCCCGGCTGACGACGAACTGCAGCTATTGAATGTCGCAACCGGCCCCAACCGCCAGTCCACCTCGCTGTTCACCGCAATCGCAGTGATGATCGGCTTCCTGCTGGCGCTCAACGCGATCTTGCTGACCGTCCCTGAGCGTCGCCGCTTCATCGCCGAGCTGCGCATGCAGGGCTATGACGCGGGCCAGATCGTGCTGCTGATGGGGATGCAGGCGCTTGCACTTGGCCTAGTCGCCTCGATTGTGGGGATCGCGCTTGGGTATGAGCTCTCGCACCTGTTCTTCCAGCAGGTACCGGGCTTCCTGACGGCAGCTTTCCCGATCGGGGCCGAAGAGGTCGTGCATGCAGCTACGGTCGCGGCGGCGGTGGCTTGCGGAATGCTGGCCACCGTCCTTGCCTCGCTCTCGCCACTTTTGGACCTGCGCGCGGGCCGGCCGGTGGATATCGGTTTGCACCAGATAGGCGCGCACAGCGAGGTGGTAGGAGAGCGGACGATCGCCGTGGTTGGCGTTGTGGGTGTGTGCCTGATCGCGCTCGCAAGTGTGCTCGCGCTGCTGGCGCCCTCATTGACGATCGCGGCGGGCGTGGCCCTCGCGCTGGCTGCCGTATGCATGATCCCAACGGTGTTCTGGCTGTTGGCGCGCGTGCTGCCGCGCGCGGGCGAGCGCATCCACTCAAGCGCTTTGATCGTGGCGATGACCGAGCTGCGCGCGACGACGACACGCTCGATCGCACTTGCGGGCATCGTCTGCTTGGCGGTCTACGGCGGCATCGCGATCGGCGGTGCGCGACGCGACCTGCTGGCGGGCATCGAACACGCGACCGACCAGTATTTCGCGACCGCGCAGGTGTGGGTGACTTCGGGCAAGGATGTGTTCAACACGAACAGCTTCGCTCCGGCCGCCTCAGTGGCTGAGATCGCGCGTGCGCCGGGCGTAGCGTCTGTGCGCGTCTACCGCGGTGGCCTGCTCGACGTGGGCGAGCGGCGGATGTGGCTGCGGGCCAAGCCGGCGAGTGACGAAGCGTTGCTGGAATCGAGCCAGCTGGTGCACGGGGAATATACAAACGCCACGCGCTTGATTCGTGCGGGCGGCTGGGTGGCGGTCTCAAGCGAATTCGCAAGCGAACGCCACCTGCACGTGGGCAGCCATTTCGCGCTGCCGACGCCAACGGGCTCAGCGTATCTGGGTGTCGCGGCGATCACGACCAACTCGGGCTGGCCGGCGGGCGCGATCACGCTGACGGCGGCCGACTACGCGCGGCTGTGGCACACGAGCGACGCGGCGGCGCTGGAAGTGAGCTTGAAGCGGGGTGTGAGCCCGGCGGCGGGCAGGCGCGCGGTGCTGGCGGCACTTGGGCCCAGCAGCGGCCTGCAGGCGCGCACCGCCGGAGAACGCGCGGCACAGAGCGCGTCGAGTGCGCGTCAAGGCTTGCGCACGCTCGAAGAGATCTCGACGCTCCTGATCGTGGCGGCCGCGTTGTCGGTGGCGGCAGCTCTCAGCGCGGCGATCTGGCAGCGTCGCCCGCGCCTGGCCGCGTTGAAGATCCAGGGCTACGACGCCGCGCAGCTGTGGCGCGCCGTGCTCCTAGAGTGCGGCATCACGATCGGCGTGGGCGCACTTGTGGGTGGGCTTGTGGGGATCGCGGGCCACGCGCTAGCCGGTCGCTTCCTACAGCTGACAACCGGCTTCCCAGCACCCTTCTCGCTCGGGCCCGTACAGGTGCTCCTGACGATCGTGCTGTTCGGTGCGATTGCGCTCGCGGTGATCGCGCTGCCGGGCATGCTCGCCGCGCGCGTATCAGCGCGGGCCGTGCTGCAGGAATGAGCGCCGCTCAGGGCCAGTCGATCCGCTGGGCGAGCTCGGTGGGCCCGAGTTCGATCAGGGCGCTGCGTTCGATTGGCTCGTAGCGGTTGGCGGTGAGGCTGAGCCAGTGGACTTGGTGGGTGTCGGGGTCGAGGATGAGGATCTCGTCGACGTGGTGAGTGGCGTAGAAGGGGAGCTTTTGCCAGGTGTCGTCGTCGGGGGAGAGGATCTCCAGCGCGAGTGCGGCGGTGGGGTGCCACATTTCGGCGGCGCCGGGGCGGTGTAGGCCGCCGTCGGGGACGCGGAAGTCGTTCTTGGAGTCGCCGAGGTTGAAGTCGCTCGTGACCTCCAGCCCCGCCGCCGTCGCCGGCAAGCGCAACAACGAGGTCACCTGCGCGGCGAGTGTGGCGTGCCTATGCCCGGGCCCCGGCACCACGTGCAGCACCCCCTCCCAGACCTCGTCTCTGCGGTCCTGGCCCAGCTTCGTGCGGCGTTCGAGCAGCGCCTGCAGCTCGGCGGGAGGTGGGTCGGGAAGCAATGTTCGCATTAGCAAGAAGGGTAGCGGCGACGGTCGGCGATTGCTCGAATTGCATCCTGTCTTCTCATCCGACCGCTGGCGCCAGGCGGGACAGACGCCTCGAATTTTGAATCGAAACGCCGCTGCTGCCCAACGCGCTGAAGGGCGCGGTGTACCTGGCCGCGCAGAACGCGAACCCGTTCGGGACGTTGCTGGCGATGTACATCGTCGCCGAAGACCCCGTGTCGGGGACGCTTGTCAAGCTGCCGGGCGAGGTAACACTCGACCCGGTCAGCGGCCAGCTGGTCTCGACGTTCAACGACACGCCGCAGCTGCCGTTTGAAAATCTGCGACTGCACTTCTTCGGCGGCTCGCGCGCGCCGCTCGGCAGCCCGGCGCTGTGCGGTGCTTATACGACCAGCGCGTCGTTCGCGCCATGGTCGGGCAACGAAACGGTGCAGACCGGCTCGACGTTCAACATCACGAGCGGCCCGAACGGCGCTCCGTGCGCGAACCAACTGCCGTTCGCGCCGACGCTTGCGGCGGGCACGACCAGCATCCAGGCGGGCGACTTCAGCCCGTTCACGATGACGATGAGTCGCGCCGACGGCAACCAGAACCTGCAGGCGATCCAGTTGCACATGCCGCCGGGCCTGTTGGGTGCGGTCTCCTCGGTGAAGCTGTGCGGCGAAGAACAGGCCAACGCCGGCACGTGCGGCCCCGAAAGCCTGATCGGCCGCACGATTGTGAGCGTTGGCTTGGGTGGCAATCCGTACAGCGTGACCGGTGGGGAAGTGTTCCTAACAGGGCCATACGACGGTGCACCGTATGGCCTGTCGATCGTCAATCCAGCGAAGGCGGGGCCGTTCGACCTCGGCAACGTAGTTGTCAGGGCGAAGATCGAAGTCGATCCGCTGACCGCCGCGCTGACTGTCACGACCGATCCCTCCGGCCCACACGCGATTCCCCACATCCTCGACGGGATACCGCTACAGATCCAACATGTGAACGTCGTGATCGACAAGCCCGGCTTCACGTTCAACCCGACCGATTGCAACAAGCTCGCGATCACCGGCAGCCTCTCAAGTGACCAGGGCGCGAGCTCGAGCGTGTCGGTTCCCTTCCAGGCGACCAACTGCGCTGTGCTCGGCTTCAAACCACAGTTCAAGGTGACAACGCAAGGCCACACTTCGCGTAACGAAGGGGCCAGCCTCGACGTGAAGCTGTCCTATCCCGCCGGATCGTTCGGCAAGGAGGCGAACATCGCCAAGGTCAAGGTCGACCTGCCCAAGCAGCTCCCCTCCGAGCTGAGGACGCTGCAGAAGGCGTGTCCCGACAGCACGTTCGACGTGAATCCCGCGTCGTGCCCAGCCGCGTCACGGATCGGCACTGCCACGGCGACCACGCCGATCCTGGCGGGCACGCTCGCCGGTCCTGCCTACTTCGTCAGCCACGGCGGCGCCAAGTTTCCCGAACTGATCGTCGTGCTCTCCGGCGATGACGTGACGGTCCACCTCGACGGGGAAACGTTCATCAACGCGGCCGGGATCACCAGCAGCACGTTCCGCAGCATCCCCGACGTGCCCGTGAGCACATTCGAACTGAAGCTCCCCGAGGGCCCCTACTCCGCGCTTGGTGCCAACAAAAACCTCTGCACGGTCAAGGGCGGGCTGAAGATGCCGACCGTGTTCGTCGCACAGAACGGAGCCACGATCCACCAGACCACCCCGGTCACGGCGACCGGTTGTCCAGCGCATAAGGCGAAGAAAGCCAAGAAAGCCCGCAAGGGTCACAAGAAGAGATAGAGGGCAGCTTGCCGTCCGCAAACGGATACGCGGGGACGCGCCAGCCACGAGCCGGCGATCGCTCCGGGCCACGCGAGCAGCTGCTCGCGATCCAGCGCGGGCGGATGATCGCGGCGATGATCGAGGTCGCCGCCGAGCAGGGCGTGAGCAAGCTGTCGGTGGCGAGCGTGGTCGCGCGCTCGGGCGTCTCGCGGCGCACGTTCTACGAGGTCTTCGCGGACGGGCAGGAATGCCTGCTGGCGGCGCTCGAGGAGTCGCTTGAGCGCGCCCGCTCCTATGTGCGCGAGGTACAAGGGTCGAGCGGTGCGTGGCGGGTGCAGACGAGGGCGACGTTGCACGCGCTGCTCTGCTTTCTGGAGGACGACCCAGCGCACGGGTGGCTGCTCGTCGTCGAGGCGCCGAGCGCTGGAGCAGGGGCGCTTGAGAGTCGCGCGCAGGTGCTGGGCGAGCTGATCGACGCCGTGGACGCGGGCCGGGCCGAGTCCGGGCGCAATGCTGCGCTCACGCACCTCACGGCCGAGGGCCTGGTCGGCTCGGTGCTGGCGGTCGTGCATGCGCGCCTGGTGAGCGCCGGCAGCGCCGGACTGGTCGAGCTGACCAACCCACTGATGAGCATGATCACGCTGCCCTACCTTGGCGCGGCAGCAGCGCGCAAGGAGCTGGAGCGGCCGTTGCCCGCACGCAAGCGACGCCCAGCGCAAGCCATCGAGGGAGCAAGTCGCTTGAACGGCTTGCCGATGCGCATCACTTATCGCACGATGCTCGTGCTCAGCGTAATCGCCGCCCGGCCTGGCGCGTCTAACCGGGAGGTCGGCAATGCCGCCGACATCGCCGACCAGGGCCAGGTGTCGAAGCTGCTGCAACGCCTGGAGCGGCTCGGCTTGATCGTCAACGCGTGGGCCGGCCAGGAGCGGGGGATGGCCAATCAGTGGCAGCTAACGCCGCTGGGCACGGAGATCGAGCGGGCGACAGGTCGTTCGCGGGACACGGGCCGCTGAGATGCCCGCTACGGCTGCAGGCAGCTTTGCGTCCGGGGCCACGTTCGCGCGGGCCACGCGCACTTATTGGGGAAGCGTCTTTCCGCAGGTCAGTCGCGAGCTTGAGATGTGGCGCGAGCGCGCGTGCGAGATACCCGATCCGGCCTTGCGCATGCAGGCGCTGGAAGCACTGGGCAAGCGCGGCAACATGGAGGGCGCGGCCGCGTTCGCGACATTTGTGCCGCGCGAGCATCGAGCGGCCGTCGTACGAGCCACGGTCGCGTTCCAAACGGCCTACAACCACCTCGACACGATCTCCGAGCAGTTGAGCTCGATCGGGCCGGCAGAAGCTCGGATCCTGCACGAGGCGCTAGTGGCAGCACTTGCCTGCCTCAGTCCCGGGACGTGGTCAGAGCGTGGAAGATCAGTGCAGTCGGGACACGACTACGAACGCCAAACCCATCCCCCCAAAAAAGACGAAGACGGTTATCTGACGGCGCTGGTCGAGACCTGCCAAGAGGCGTTGAGCGAGCTCCCCTCGTATGAGCTGGTCGCACCGGCAGCAAGGCGCGCGGCCCAGCGCGTCGTCTGCTTCCAGGCCTTCAACGGACGCGAGCGTGGCGACATGCAGCATTGGGGGCGCGCACAGACGCCGCCGGACAGCGCCCTCTGCTGGTGGGAGACGGCCGCCTCGGGCGGCTCCTCGCTGGGCGTGCACGTGATGATCGCGGCGGCGGCGGAGCCGGAGATCGACGCGGCGCATGTCCAAGCTTTGGAGAAGGCCTATTTCCCGTGGATCGGGGCGTTGCACTCGATGCTCGACCAGCTCGTAGACATCGAAGAGGACGCGCGCGCAGGGCAACCTAACCTGGTCGAGCTGTACGACTCGACGGCAGAGGCGGCGGAGCGGATGGGGATGTTGGCCGAGCGGGCGCTTGAGTGTGCGCGGGCGTTGGAACCAGAGCATCGGCACGAGCTGATCGTGGCGGCGATGGCGAGTTTTTATCTGTCGGCGCCGGAGGCCCGGGTGGGGGAGGCGTCTGTGGTTACGCGGGCGGTGCTGGACGTGTTCGGGGGCTTGGCGCGGCCGGCGCTGGCGATCTTTCGGGGGAGGCGGGTGGTCGAGCGGGTGGCCGGGAAGGGCCGCTTGGTTTGATCAAACCAAGCGTCGAGGGTCTACTCAAATAGATCCGCGGCCGTCACCAGAAGCACCTTCTCGCGGACGGCCCGTCGTTCCAGCGAGCGGGTGAAGCCACGTCGCGCGAACAGAGCAAGGCGTGCATCCGCCGTGCGCCCGGCGATGGCGTCTCTGCTCGACCGCAGCGCGTCGAGTGCGTCCTCGCCGACGGCTTTACGCGACCACTTGCACGACCCGAGCAGCGTATATCGGTGACGGTCCGCGCACGCTATGTCGATCTCGTGGCGGCTGTCGCGTGACCACCACGAACCGATCTCACTCGCGCTGCGTCCTTGCTGGATGTCCGAGTAGCGCGCGAGCCAATGGCGGCACACATCCTCGAAAACCCTGCCGACGTAGGTGTCCAAATCGCCGGCCACCTGCTCCCACACGGCGTCGATCGCCTCGCCTCGGTCGAGACGGCTGCGATTCGGCCCGACGCGACGAAACCAGAAGCGAAAGAAGGGGTCGCTCAGCTGCCAGAAGCCGCGGCCGCCACGGTTTGCGAGAGTAACTGGTGTCCGCTCCTGCACGTAGCCCAGGTCGGCGAGGCGGTCGAGCGTCGCGGCGACGTTAGAGCTCGGCAGCTCCAGCAAGCTAGCGATCTGCGAGTTGCGGGTCCGCCCCGAGGCGATCGCGGCGAGCACGCCGAAGTAACTCTTTGGATCGCGGATGCCCTGCTCCTCCCTGACCAGTGTCAGCGGCTCCTCATATAGGGGAGCGCCCTTGCTCAAGATTGCCTCGCGCACGACCCGCTCCAGCGAGCCGCCGCCGGCCCACACCTGGTACTGGGGCGTCCGCCGACCACGGCGTAGCGCTCTATCAACTCCTGCGGCGAGCTGCGGCTCGGCGCCAACTTCGCCGCGTCGCGATAGTCAAGCGGTCCGATCGTCGGCCTGTAGGAAGCGCGCCCGTGCAGCGGCGCATCGCGCGAGAGCAGCCCCTCCATGAACGTCAGGGCGCTGCCCGACAACACGAGGCAAACAGGTATCCCTTGGGCGTCCCAACCGTCCCAGTGCCGCTGCACGATCGAGGGCAATGCCGGCTCGGACACACACGCGTACTGGAACTCGTCGATCACCACGACCACAGTTCGCTCGCGCGCCTGGGAGCCAAGGAACTCGAAGGCTGCGTCCCAGGAGTCGAAGCTCAAGGGCGGCGCGCCCGGCAGCAGTCTGGCCGCCTCGGCGGCCAGTGAAGCCAGCTGTACCGAGCGCGGCTGCTCGTCGGCCTGATAGCTGACGACGTCATCGTTACTGAAGGCATGGGCCAGCAGGAAGCTCTTGCCCACGCGTCGCCGGCCGCGCATCACCACGAGGCTCGGTGCGCCGGCGCGCTGCTCAAGCAGTCGCTCCAGCTCCTGCTCTCGGTCCACAAGGGGTCGCATCTGTGATAAATGCTATCGCATAGAATAGTATTCTACGAAATAGTATTTTGTAAAGTAGCTATAGGAGCTTCTTAGGAGGGTGTGAGGCCCAGCCCGTGGACCGCGTTTGGAGGCTGGCGGCCCGGCTCAGGGCCAGTCGAGCCGCCGGGCGAGCTCGGCAGGACCGAGCTCGATCAAGGCGCTGTGGTCGATCGGCTCGTAGCGGTTGGCGGTGAGTGCGAGCCAGTGGACCTGGCGGGTGGCGGGGTCGATGATGAGGAGCTCGTCGACGTGGTGGGCGGCGTAGAAGGGGAGCTTTTCCCAGGTCTCGTCGTCGGGGGAGAGGATCTCGAGCACGAGCGCGGCGGTGGGGTGCCACATCTCGGCGGCGCCGGGACGGTGCAGGCCGCCGTCTGGGACGCGGAAGTCGTTCTTGGAGTCGCCGAGGTTGAACTCGGCGACGGTCGGTTGCAGGCCGGCCGCGCGGGCAGCAGGACCGAGCAGCTCGGCAAGCTGTTGCACGAGATCTGCGTGCCTATGCGCAGGCGCGGGAACCATGTGCAGCACCCCCTCCCAGACCTCGTCTTTGCGGTCCTGGTCGAGGCGCCTGCGGCGCTCGAGCAGCGCCTGCAGCTCGGCGGCCGGTAGGTCTGGGAGCAGCGTTCGCATTGGCAAAAAGGTTAGCGGGGAGGACAGGCGATTTCGCGGGTGGCATCCTGGCTTCTAATCCGACCGCCGGCGCCAAACGGGACGATCGCCGGGCGCCCGAGCACGTGTACTACGCTTGCCGAGAGCATGGCCGCAACGACAGATGTGCACCAAGCCTCAAATTCGCCGCAGGCCACCGACTGAGGATGTTCAAGCGCGCGTCCCGTCGATCCCGGTCGCCCTCTCGCGCGTAGGAGTAACGGGAGTCGAGAAGGTCATCCGCATCCGCGAGGAGCTGTTCTACGCGCGCCTGGAGTGCTACGTGGACCTGGGCTCGGCGCAGAAGGGCGCGCACATGTCGCGCTTTGAGGAGGTCGTCAACGAGGCTATCGGTGAGGTCGTGCTGAAAGAGGCGCCGTTTCGGGCAGAGACGCTGGCGCAGCACATAGCCGAGTTGGTGCGCGAGCGCCAGGGCGCGGCGCGAGCTGAGGTCACGATCGCCGCGCGCTACCCGGAGCACAAGCCGGCCCCGGTCTCAGGAGTGCCGACGCAGGAGATCTACACGCTGTTTGGCCGCGCCGTCGCGCTGCCTTCCGGCACACGCCGGCTCGTGGGGGTAGCGGCCACGGGCATGACCGCGTGCCCGTGCGCACAGGAGCTGGTGGCCGCGCGAGCGCGCGAGCGCCTGCAGGCTGAGGATTTCAGCGACGAGCAGATCGAGAAGGTGTTCGAGAGCGTGCCGGTGGCCACACACAACCAGCGGGGACTCGGCACGCTGCACATCGGCTGCCTAGAGGAGTGCGAGACCGAGATCGAAGCGGCAACTTTGCTGGAGATCGTCGAGGGCTCGATGTCCTCGGAGATCTATGAGCTGATGAAGCGCACAGACGAGGTGGAGGTCGTGGAAAAGGCCCACCGACGACCGCGCTTCGTCGAGGACTGCGTGCGCGAGATGATCGCCGCCACGGTCGAGCGCTTTCCCGGTTTGCCAGATGGCGCGTTTGTCTCAGCGCGTCAGGAGAACCTGGAGACGATTCACCAGCACAACGTGATCGCCGAGCGATACGGACTCATGGCCGAGCTGCGGGAGGAGATTCAGAAGCGGGAGCCGGCGGCGCATCAGACGACGCTGGACGAGTGGCTCGGCGGAAATAGTCGAGGCCTGAGAGCACCGTGATCGCCACCATCAGGTAGACCAGCAGCGAAACCCAAAGGGGAGACCCGGGCACGGCAATCACGGCCAGGATCGCCGCGATCTGCACGCAGGTCTTGAGCTTGCCGAACATTGAGGCTTCGATCACGACCCCTGAGGAGGTGGCATTCATGCGCCACATCGTCACGGCAAGCTCGCGCGCGATGATGACCATCGCCACCCACCCTTCCAGGCGGTCGAGCGACACAAGCGACAGCAGTGCCCCAACGATCAAAAGCTTGTCGGCAAGCGGATCCATCAGCTTGCCGAAGGTCGTGATGGAGTCGCGCGAGCGGGCAAGGTAGCCGTCGATGAAGTCGGTCAGCGAGGCCAGCGCGAACACGACGGCGGCCAGCACATCGCCGGAGGGCGTGTTGCCGAGCAGCGCAACGACCAGCACCGGCACAAGCATGATGCGCAGCACCGTCAAGAGATTGGGGAGGTTCAAGGGCATCATCGACTGTGGCCATTATGGTCACAGTCGCAAGCGTTGGAAGGGCGGTCGTGGCGGCTTGGCTTTGAGCCACCGGTACTGCCTCTTCAGGTCGTGACCGGATCGCGGCCTCGCGCTCGATAGGGTGTGCCCCATGCCCCTGATCCCGATGGTCATAGAGCGCACCGCCAGAGGCGAGCGCGAGTTCGACATCTTCAGCCGCCTGCTGAACGAGCGCATCATCTTCCTCGGCACGCCGATCGAAGATCAGGTGGCCAACCTCGTCGTGGCCCAACTCCTGCACCTGGAGTCACAGGACCCCGACAAGGACATCTCGATCTACATCAACTCGCCAGGCGGCAGCGTCTACTCGGGCCTGGCGATCTACGACACGATGCGCTTCGTCAAGCCCGACATCCACAC
Source organism: uncultured Solirubrobacterales bacterium (assembly GCA_963743555.1). Classification (GTDB taxonomy): domain Bacteria; phylum Actinomycetota; class Thermoleophilia; order Solirubrobacterales; family Solirubrobacteraceae; genus Palsa-744. Next base: position 27,850 of record CAVUQG010000005.1, on the reverse strand, counting down.
GATGTGCGTTGGCGTGGCGATGTCGATGGGCTCGCTGTTGCTGGCGGGTGGCACCAAGGGCAAGCGTGCAGCATTGCCCAACTCGCGCATCCTCATCCACCAGCCTTCAGCGGGCTTCGAAGGCCAATCGACCGACATCGAGATTCATGCTCGCGAGATCTTGAACGTGCGCGAGCGCCTCGACGACATCTACGCCGAAAACACGGGCCTATCCAAGGAGCAAGTGCGCGAAGACATGGAGCGCGACCGCTTCTTCACGGCCGAGCAGGCTTTGGAGTACGGCCTGATCGACCGCGTGCTCGAGCCGCACTGAACGCCCCGGCGGCGCGGCGTGCGCAGAGCGATTCTGCGTGACGCAAGCCCGCTTTGGTTTTGCGAGTCGCCTCAGGCGATCGAGTGCTCGATCGAGCCGAGCCCCTCGAGCTCGATACGCACAATGTCGCCGGAACCGAGAAAGCGCGGTGGGTCGAGGCCCATGCCGACGCCGCTCGGGGTGCCTGTGAGGATCAGGTCGCCGGGTGAGAGCGTGCAGGTCTCTGAGATGAAGGCAACGAGCTCGGGAATCTTGAAGATCAGGTTGGAACTCGAGGAGTCCTGGCGCGGTTCCCCATTGACCCAAGTGCGCAGCCACAGCGAGTGTGGATCGGGAATCTCATCGGCTGTCGTAATCCAAGGACCGTAGGGACAGAAGCCGTCAGCACCCTTCGCGCGCGTCCACTGCGCCTCGCGCCCTTGCAGGTCGCGGGCAGTGAGGTCGTCGGCGACGGCGTAGCCGCCCACGTGTCCGTCCGCGCCCATCACGACCGCGAGCTCACCCTCGTAGTCCAGGCGTTTGACAACGGCTGGGCAGCGAACAGACGCGCCAGGCGCGACGACCGAGGCCGGCAGCTTCGTGAACACCAGCGGCATCTCAGGAGCGGTGCCGCCGGTCTCAGCGATGTGGTCGGCGTAGTTGAGGCCGATCCCGAAGATCGCCCGCGGCTCGGGGACGGGGGCCAGCAGCGTGACATCGCTTAGCGCGAAGGATGGCCCGTTGGCAGCGGGCGTACCCGGATCGCGCAGTCGGTCGCGCACGGTGAAGGTCTCGTCGGCGTAGGCCACGACGTGCTCGCCCCGTACCTCCCCCGCCCGTGGGCGGGAGCTGTCTGGCGTGAGGAACGTGGCAAGGCGCATCGGCGAGAAGCCTAGCGCGCGGGCTCCAAGCCGAGAATCAGCATCAGGGCTCGCTCAACCTCTTGAAGTGTCGCCGGCTTGACGACTCCCAGCCTACGCAACAGGCGTGAGGGCGCCACGCCCCGAACGGCGCGAGTGATGGCATGACTCGGTCGATCGACACCATCGATATTTTCAATCTCGGGACGTAGCGGGGACGATGAACTGGAGCTGGATAGCGGCACCACAGCGACCAGGTCGGCGACAGTGCCGGTGTGCAGGCTATCGGCAGAGACGACGATTACGGGACGGTTCTTACCGGGCTCCCCTGGCCTGGTAGCGCCGAAAGATACGAGCCAAACCTCGCCACGGCGTGGCTCAGTCGATGCCATCTTCCAGCGTCGCCTCCCATAGACGCATCTCCTCCAACGCAGCCGGGTTCGAGGCTTCAGCGCGAATGGCCTCTCGCTCGGACTTGAAGATCGCTTCTACCTCGCGCTCGCGCGCGATCTCGGCCAGCAATGCGGCCAGCGACACTCCCTGTTCATCGGCCTGCTCGGCAAATCTGTCGCGGGTCGTGCGCGCTACACGTATGGTCGCGGTCTCAGTTGCCATAGTAGCTGGACTATAGCGCCATCTATCGGCGCCTTGACATAGCCAGTCGGGGCTGAGCGGCGCGCAAACGTGACCCACACTATTGTCGGCAGGCGAGATGAGCCGTCTCACTTCCACAGAGCGTTTCGCGCTCGCTGCGATCGCGGTCTTGACGGTGATCGCGGGCGCGGCCAACTATGGACAGTGGGCTGCAGTGCCGCGCTTCGCGGTAGCGACATTGGCGCTTGCGGGCCTGGCATGGGTCGTGTCGTTCGCCACCGAGCAGCTCGGCGAGCGCTTCGGGCCTGCGGTCACGGGAATGATGCAGTCCACGCTCGGCAACCTGCCGGAGCTGTTCGTGGTCATCTTCGCCCTGCAGAAGGGCGAGCTGGTCGTCGCGCAGACGGCGATCGTCGGCTCGATCTTCGCCAACGCGATGCTCGTGTTGGGCCTGGTGATCGTGGTGGGAGCCCTACGCGCCCCCGACGGCGTGATGCGCTTCTCCCACCGGCTGCCGCGCGATACGACGACGCTGCTGCTGGTGTGCGTGTTCATCATCGTGCTGCTGGGCCTATCGCTCGCAGCGCACGATCCGGCCAGTCACCACGTGGACACGATCTCGGCGATCGGGGCAGTGAGCCTGCTCGTCGTATACCTCGCCTGGGTCGTGCCCTACCTGCGCGCCGATACCCTGCCGGGTACAGGCAAGCTGCCCGGGGCGGAGGAGGACGTGTCCGAGCCCGAGCGCGCCGGCCCGCGGCTTTCGCTGCGTCTGACGCTGGCGCTGCTGCTCATCGCCGGCGTCGCTTCGGCATTCGTCTCCGACTGGTTCGTCAATGGTCTGGAGCCGGCGATCGTCCAGCTGAAAATCTCCCAGGCGTTTGCGGGCCTGGTGATCGTGGCGATTGCTGGCAACGCGGTCGAGAACACTGCTGGGATCGTGCTCGCCTGGAAGGGTCGCTCGGACCTGGCGATCTCGGTCGTCAAGAACTCGGTGGCGCAGATCGCGGCATTTCTGTTCCCGCTGCTGGTGCTGATCTCGTTCTTGCTGGCGACAACGCTGACGTTCGCGCTGGCGCCGGTGTACATAGGCGCGTTGCTGGTGATGGCGCTAGCGATGTGGCAGATCACCGGCGATGGCGAAGCGGCAGCGTTCGAGGGCTGGGCGCTCGTCGCGCTGTACGTGATCCTGGCGACGCTGACGCTGTACGAGTGAGACGGAGGCCATGCGGCGCCGCTGACGGCTACGCTGAGGGCACCGGCGCGCTAGACTTTGCTCAACCTCGCGTCTGGGCGGGGTTTTTCTTTCGTCCGGGCGCGCTCGTCGACAACCACGCAGGGATCTTTTTAGCCATGGCTCGCGGAGACGTTCGAATCGCTATCACCCTCGCCTGCGAGGAGTGCAAGCATCGCAACTACCAAACAAATAAGTCAAAGCGCAACAACCCCGATCGGGTGAGCTTGCGCAAGTACTGTCGCTGGTGCCGCCGGCACACCAGCCATCGGGAGACTCGCTAGCGCGGGAGCGCAGCCGTGGCCCGTGACCGCAAGCGCGCAAGACAACGTCGCTCAAGGCCCATCCGAGAGGGCGCGTCGGCCCCATCCCAGAATCGTCCAGTCCGCGCTGACGTCCCGGCCGCGCTCTCGCACGCGGGCGACGCCGACGAGTTCGACGCGGCGCTCATCGCCGGCGCCGGTGGCGTGCCGGTCGAGCAGCCCGTCGAGGCCGAGCGCAATGGCGAGGGCTCTCGTGAGGCATCCTCAGCTGACTTGGTGCCCACGGGCGGGGGACGCGGCGGCCGTAACGGCAGAGGCGACGAGTCGGTCCTCGACGAGCTGCCGGAGCCTGCGCCTCCAGATGGAGCGACTCCGGCTACTAAGCCATCGCAGCCGCTTCCACGTCGCGCAATCGCCTTCCTGCGCGCAAGTTGGGCTGAGCTGCAGAGAGTCCAGTGGCCCGACCGTCGTCAGGTCACGCAAGCAACCGCTGTTGTCCTCGGGTTCGTCGCCGTCGCAGGCCTGTATCTCGGTGCCGCCGACTGGGCTGCACAAAAGATCGTCAATTTCATTCTCTGACGCCCGATGACCTGCGCATCTCTGCGTCCTCGATCGCTCGTGTGCTAGCGCACACTTCGCTCACCGCGTCCTTGACCTGCTTGGTCATCGGGCGTCAGAGCGCTGAGAGCGATACCGTCCCGCCCCCGTCTACCACAGTCTTTCCCTGTCTTATCCACCAATTTGAGCTGTCAGGAAGCTGAATGTTTCGTTGGTATGTAGTCAACACCTACTCCGGTCACGAGAACAAGGTCAAGCACAATCTCGAGCACCGCGTCATATCGCTGGGCCAGCAGCGTGCCGTGCGCACGGTCGTCGTTCCCACCGAGTCCGTCTCGGAGATGAAGGACAACCAGAAGATCACGGTTGAGAAGCGAACGATGCCGGGCTACGTGCTCGTCAACATGGAGCTCAACGAGGACTCCTGGGGTGTCGTCAAGGGCACACCGGGCGTGACCGGCTTCGTGGGCTCCTCGCAAGAGCCGGTGCCGCTCACCCAGGTCGAGGTCGATCGTCTGCTGCACAAGGAGGTCGCGACCGCCCCGCGCACACGCGCCCAATTCACGATCGGCGAGACCGTCAAGGTGGTCTCCGGACCGCTGTCCGACTTCTCCGGAGAGATATCCGAGATCAACGACGACGCCGCCAAGCTCAAGGTCCTGGTATCAATCTTTGGTCGCGAGACTCCCGTTGAGGTGGGTTTCGACCAGGTAAAGAAGCTCTAGGCGCGGGATAGACATGGCTAAGAAGGTATTGACAACAATCAAGCTGCAAGCGCGCGGCGGACAGGCGAGCCCGGCTCCGCCGGTCGGTCCTGCCCTGGGCCAGCACGGCATCAACATCATGGAGTTCTGCAAGGCCTTCAACGCGCAGACGCTCAGCGACACCGGCACAATCATCCCGGTGGTCATCACTGTCTATGAGGACCGCTCGTTTACGTTCGTGACGAAGACGCCACCGGCGGCAGTGCTGATCCGTCAGGCGCTCAAACTGGAGAAGGGTTCGGGCGAGCCCAACCGCACTAAGGTCGGCAAGATCACCGACGCCCAGTTGCGCGAGATCGCCGAACGCAAGCTCGCCGACCTCAACGCCCACGATGTTGACCAGGCGGTCAAGATCATCGCCGGCACCGCCCGTTCGATGGGCGTCGAGGTGGCGTCATGAGCGCTCACAGCCGTCGCCACGTAGAGGGTCTTCAGAAGATCGATCGCGATCGCGAGCATGCTCCCGCCGAGGCGGTCGCGCTCGTCAAGAGCCTGGCCAGCGCCAAATTCGACGAGTCGGTCGAGATCCATGTGCGCACCGGGTTGAACGTGCGCCATGCCGACGAGCAGCTGCGTGGCACGATCGCCTTGCCCAATGGCTTGGGCAAGAACGTCAAGGTCATTGTCTTCGCCCAGGGCGAGAAGGCCCGCGAAGCCGAGGCTGCCGGCGCCGATGTCGTCGGCGCCCAGGACCTGGCCAAGCGTATCGAGGAGGACGGCTTCGACGACTTCGACGTCGCGATCGCCACACCCGACCTGATGTCCGTGGTCGGACGGCTCGGGCGCATCCTCGGCCCGTCGGGCAAGATGCCAAACCCGAAGGTCGGCACCGTCACGATGGACGTCGCCAAAGCCGTCGAGGACTCCAAGTCCGGCAAGGTCGAGTACCGCACCGACCGCACCGCGATCGTGCACATGGTGATCGGCAAGGCCTCCTTCGACGAGCGCCAGCTGCTCGAGAACTACGCGGCCGTCGTCGAAGAGCTCGTCCGCGCCAAGCCCTCGGCGGCGAAGGGTCGCTATCTGCGCACGATCACGATGACTTCCACTATGGGCCCCGGCGTCAAAGTTGACCCGGCCCGCACCCGCGACATCGTCGAAGAGGCAGCCGCGGCCTGATTTAATCAACGGCTCACCGCCCGAGACCCCCGGCGTCGCCGGCCGATCGGAGAGATCGGCATCGGCAGAGAAGACCGGGGCAGGTGGAGCGAGCGAAGGCGGTTCACCCCCGCTCTCGACGCCCCGCTGTACTTGGGCGTCTGAGTTCTTCAAAGAGAGCAAGGGATGAGATGAACCGAGAGCAGAAGGCAGCGACGATAGAGGCGCTCGCAACGGAGATAGACGAGTCACAGGCCGTCTTCGCCGTCGACTACCGCGGCATCTCGGTGGCCCAGGCGGCCGAGCTGCGCTCCAAGCTGCGCGAGGCCGACGCCACCTTCACGGTCGTCAAGAACTCATTGACCGAACGCGCCGCCGACCAGGTCGGCGCCGAGTCGCTCAAGGCGCTGCTCTCGGGTCCAACCGCACTCACCTTCGTGCGCGGCGATGCCGCGCTGGCGGCCAAGGCCGTCGCCGACCAGGCTCGCGCCACGCAGCTGCTGCCGTTCAAGGGTGGCTTGATGGACGGCGAGGTGGTCGATGCCGATCAGATCCGCGCCATCTCGCGCCTGCCCTCGCGCGAAGTGCTCTACGGCCAGCTCGTCGGGATCGTCGCCTCGCCCATCTCGGGCCTGGTGCGCACGCTCGGCGGCCTTGTCGGTGGGCTTGCGGTTGCGCTCGGCCAGGTGCGCGAGAAGAAGGAGTCCGGCGAGATCCCGGCCGGAGAGGCACCAGCGGCCGAGGCTGCTCCCGTTGAGGAGACCCCGGCGGCTGAGGAGGCTCCGGCCGCCGAGGAGACGCCGAGACTCCCGCCGAGAGCGCGCCGCTGCTAAGGCTCCGGCGGGAGTCCGACGCAGACGGCCGAGGGCGAGGAGCCTCCTGAGCTGAGGAGAGCGCCGCAGCAGGAGCAGCCGAGGCAGAGGCCGCCCGCCGAGGAGGCCCCGACCACAGACCAAGCTGAGCCGGCAACTGAGCCGGCACAAGACGACAACCAGACGGACGCTTCGGAGCAAGAGCCCGAGAGCGCCGAAGCGACCAAGGAGGACTGACCGATGGCAACAAGCACACAAGATTGGATCGAGGAGCTCAAGGGCATCTCGGTGCTGGAGCTGGCCGAGCGCATCAAGGCGCTGGAGGAGGAGTTCGGCGTCTCGGCGGCGGCAGTAGCCGCGCCGGCGGCGGCAGCAGCAGCGGCGGTGGCGGTGGCGAGGCGGCCGAGGACGAAGGCCCCACCACCGTCGATGTGATCCTGACTGCGGCCGGCGACAAGAAGATCCAGGTGATCAAGGTCGTGCGCGCGGCGACGGGTCTCGGCCTGAAGGAGGCCAAGGCGCTGGTCGACGAGGCTCCCAAGCCGGTCAAGGAGGGCATCGAGCGCGAGGAGGCCGACAAGCTCAAGGCCGAACTCGAGGAGGCCGGAGGCAGCGTCGAGTTGAAGTAGTTCGGAGTCTCGCCCTGGCGTCGAGGTCGCTCGCGCCAGGGGTTCGCCGCGGTGGACCCACGCTCGTTGGCGCGGTGACTCTCGAAACGGAGCGTTCGCGCTGTGCGCCAAGTGGCCTCGCGCTGCTTGAGAGCGGATGGCTTCAGCTGAGGAGTGTGATGGCTTCAAAATGCGATGCCCCCCGCGCGCGCGCGGGGGCATCGGCCTTTTTCGAGCTTTCCCCGCCTCGATCGCCGGTTTTCCCAAAATCGGCAAATCTCCGGTAGAATCCGGCGCGCTGGCCGATAGTCGCAGCCACCCGAAGCGACAGACACCGCGCCACATACGCGGTGATCAGGGGTGGGGTCCGTGAGCGCTGGCTGCCCCACTTGAGGGCGCCGATGCTCTGTGCTATCTTTGCTGGTCGCGCGTTTGCGCCCGCCTTTGCCCGTCTCTCGCCCTCCGAAGGAGTCATTTCTTGGCTGCTGTTGATGCTCTCCGGACGCGCCGGTCCTTCGCGCGTCTGTCCAAGTCTGTCGACGTACCGAACCTCATCGATATCCAGCGCCGCTCGTTTCTGTGGCTGACCGATCCCCAAAAGGGCGGTCTGCGCGAGACGATCGACGACATCTCCCCAATCGAGGACTACACCGGCAACCTCGCCGTGCAGTTCGGCGAGTTCGTCTTCGACGAGCCCGTCGCCTCGCTCGAGCAGTGCCGCGAGAAGGATCTGACCTACGCCCGTCCGCTCACGGTCACGGTCGCGTTCATCAATCGCGAGACCGGAGAGATCCGCGAGCAGTCGGTCTTCATGGGCGACTTCCCCTGGATGACCGAGCGCGGCACATTCGTCATCAACGGCACCGAGCGCGTGGTCGTCACACAGCTCGTGCGCTCCCCCGGCGCCTACCTGATGGAGCCCAAGGATCGCGAGAAGCAGGTCTTCATCGCCAACCTGATGCCCGCTCGTGGCTCGTGGCTGGAGCTCGAGATCGACAAGAAGGGCAAGGTCTTCGTCCGCATCGACCGCAAGCGCAAGCTGCCCGTCACCGTGCTTTTGCGCGCGATGGGCTACGCGACCGATGAGGAGATCCTGCGGCTGTTCGAGAACTCGCACTACATCCGCAACACGATCGAAGCCGACACCGAGACAGACGCGCACCGAAGAGGGCGCCCTGATCGAGCTGTTCAAGAAGCAGCGTCCAGGCGAGCCGCCGAGCGTCGAGAACGCCAAGGCGCTGCTCAACCAGCTGTTCTTCGACCCCAAGCGCTACGACCTCACGCGCGTCGGTCGCTACAAGCTCAACTCGCGTCTCGGTCTCGACATCGACATCGACACGCGCACGCTCACCCACGACGACATCCTCGCGCTCGTCAAGGAGCTCGTCTCGCTGCCCAAGCGACTCGGCATGCCCGAGGAGCCGGAGATCGAGATCAAGGACTACGCGGCCGAGGCAACGAGCATGCCGCGCGAGCCCGTCGAGGAGCACCTCGATGAGTACGAGCACTTCGGCAACCGCCGTCTGCGTACCGTCGGCGAGCTGATCCAGGAGGCCTTCCGCATCGGTCTGTACCGCATGGAGCGCGTCGTGCGCGAGCGTCTGACGACCGAGGACGCCGACACGATCACGCCGCAGACGATCATCAACATCCGGCCTGTCGTGGCTGCGCTGAAGGAGTTCTTCGGCTCCTCGCAGCTGTCGCAGTTCATGGACCAGACGAATTCTCTCGCCGGGCTCACGCACCGTCGGCGTCTGTCGGCGCTCGGTGCCGGTGGTCTGACCCGCGAGCGTGCGCCGATCGAGGTGCGCGACGTGCACCCCACCCACTACGGGCGCATGTGCCCGATCGAGACGCCTGAGGGTCCGAACATCGGCCTGATCGGCTCGCTCTCCTCGTTCGCCGAGGTGTCCGAGTACGGGTTCGTCACGACCCCTTACCGGGTCGTCAAGGATGGCATCGCCACCGAGGAAGTCGTCCGTCTGGACGCCACCCAGGAGGAGGAGCAGCTGATCGCTCAGGCGAACACGCCGATCGACGAGAAGACCGGCAAGCTGCTCGACAAAGAGATCCTCTGCCGCACCCAGGCCGGCCAGTACGTGACGGTTGGGCCCAAGGACGTGGACCTGGTCGACGTGTCTCCTGAACAGATCTGGTCGGTTGCCACCGCGATGATCCCGTTCCTCGAGCACGACGACGCCAACCGCGCGCTGATGGGCTCGAACATGCAGCGCCAGGCAGTACCGCTCTTGAAGACCGACGCTCCGCTGGTGGGCACCGGTATGGAGCGGCGTGCGGCGCTCGACACGGGCGACGTATTGCTGACTCGTAACAGCGGCACGATCGACTTCGTCGACGCCAACAAGATCGTGATCGAGACGCCTGACGGCAAGGACGAGTACGAGCTGCAGAAGTTCATGCGCTCCAACCAGGGCACCCTGATCCACCACAAGCCGCGTGTCAGCTCAGGCCAGAAGGTCAAGGCCGGCGACGTCTTGGCCGACGGCTCCTCGACCGACAAGGGCGAGATGGCGCTCGGCAAGAACCTGATGGTGGCGTTCATGTCCTGGGAGGGCTACAACTTCGAGGACGCGATCATCCTCTCCAAGCGCCTCGTGCAGGACGACGAGCTCACCTCGATCCACATCGAGGAGTACGAGATCGACGCCCGTACGACCAAGCTCGGCGACGAGGAGATCACACGCGACATTCCCAACCGCTCGGAGGAGTCGCTGCGCAACCTCGATGACCGCGGCATCGTGCGCGTCGGGGCCGAGGTCGCCTCGGGCGACCTGCTCGTCGGCAAGGTCACGCCCAAGGGCGAGACCGAGCTGACGGCTGAGGAGAAGCTGATCCGCGCGATCTTCAAGGAGAAGGCGCGCGAGGTGCGCGACACCTCGTTGAAGGTGCCCCACGGCGAGGGTGGCGTCGTCATCGACGTGATGACCTTCAGCCGCGACGAGGGCGACGACCTGCCGCCCGGGGTCAACGACTTGGTGCGCGTGTTCGTGGCCAAGAAGCGCAAGATCTCCGAGGGCGACAAGCTCGCCGGCCGTCACGGCAACAAGGGTGTCATCTCCAAGATCGTCGACCAGCAGGACATGCCGTTCCTGGAGGACGGCACTCCGGTTGACGTGATCCTCAACCCGCTGGGCGTGCCAAGCCGCATGAACGTCGGGCAGATCCTCGAGACCCACCTCGGCTGGGCCGCCGCGCAAGGTTGGTATGACGACGGCACCGACGCCTACAAAGAGGCCGCACTGCCGAAAACGGCAAAACCCGTGTGTACGTAGCCACGCCCGTGTTCGACGGAGCGACCGTCGAAGACGTCGATACGGCGCTTGTCAAGTGGCAGGACGCGCACGAGGGTCGCATCCGCATGGACGTCGACAAGTCCCGTCGCGTCGGCGAGCAGGCCTCGGGCAAGATGACGCTCTTCAACGGGCGCAGCGGCGAGCCCTTCGAGGAACAGGTCACCGTCGGCTACATGTACATCCTCAAGCTACTGCACCTTGTCGACGACAAGATCCACGCTCGCTCGACCGGTCCCTACTCGCTCGTGACCCAGCAGCCGCTGGGAGGCAAGGCGCAGTTCGGCGGTCAGCGCTTCGGCGAGATGGAGGTGTGGGCGCTGGAGGCATTCGGCGCCGCCTACACGCTGCAGGAGATGCTCACGATCAAGTCCGACGATACGGTCGGACGCGTCAAGGCATACGAGGCGATCGTCAAGGGCGAGAACATCGCCGAGCCGTCGATCCCCGAGTCCTTCAAGGTGTTGCTCAAGGAGATGCAGTCCCTGGCGCTCGACGTGGGGGTCGTCTCCGAGGAAGGCCAGCACACAGAGCTGCGCGACGAAGACGACGACCTGCTGCGCGCCGCGGAGGAGCTCGGTATCGACCTCTCCGGCGTCAGGGCACCCACGGGCGAGGTCACAGAGACCGAGCCCGAGGCAGAGGCTGCGGCCGTGGCCGATGGCGAGGACAGCGAGGATGTCGAGCCCGCGGCGGCGCTCGACATAGAGGGGCTTATCGAGGACGGCATAGCCCTTGAGGAGATAGACGACACCGGTGCGCCTGTAGGCGAGCCGGCCGAAGGGAGCAACTAGAGAATGATTGACATAACAAGAGGGCTTCGCCCCCTTACGGCCTTCGGCCTATCCCCCAGTTACGCGACTTTCAACACAAGGCAGAGGATTTCATTCATGATCGACATCAATAACTTCGACGCCATAGAGATCTCCCTCGCCTCGTCCAAGCAGATCCGCGGCTGGAGCTCCGGTGAGGTAACCAAGCCCGAGACGATCAACTACCGCACGCTCAAGCCCGAGAAGGACGGTCTCTTCTGCGAGCGCATCTTCGGTCCCACAAAGGACTGGGAGTGCTACTGCGGCAAGTACAAGCGCGTGCGCTACAAGGGCATCGTGTGCGAGCGCTGTGGCGTCGAGGTCACACGCTCGAAGGTGCGCCGCGAGCGCATGGGCCACGTCGACCTGGCCGCTCCCGTCAGCCACATCTGGTTCTTCAAGGGCGTGCCCTCGCGTATCGGCTACCTGCTCGACATGGCGCCCAAGGAGCTCGAGAAGGTTCTCTACTTCGCCGCTTCGATCGTCACATGGGTCGACGACGAGGCTCGCTCCAAGGATCTCGACACGCTCGAGAAGGAGGTCAACAAGGTTCTCGACTCCTACGCCGCCGAGCTGCAGGAGCGCGTGCTCGAACTGCGCGAGTCCCTGGCCCGTCGCGAGAAGTACCTGCAGAGCGGCAAGCAGACCTCCTTCAACGACGAAGACCACCTGTGGGCCGACTCGCTCGACCTCAACCTCGCGAAGATCTCCGACGAGGAGCGCGACAAGCTCGTCAAGGAGCTCAACAAGACCTTCGAGGCCGACATCGCCGACACCGAAGCCTACGTCGAGGACGGGGCCGAGCGGATGCGCAACGTTTGGGAGCTGTTCAAGACGATGGACTCCAAGCAGATCGAGCACGACGAGACCACCTTCCGCGAGCTCAAGGAGCGCTTCGGCTCCTCCTACGGCTTCGGCGAATACTTCCGTGGCGGCATGGGCGCCGAGGCGATCCGCGACCTGCTCCAGCAGGTCGACCTGGAGGCCGAACGCACCGAACTCGAGGAGCAGGTGAAGACCGGCAAGGGCCAGAAGCAGGCACGCGCCGTCAAGCGTTTGAAGGTCGTCAGCGCGTTCATCCAGTCCGGCAACAAGCCCGAGATGATGGTGCTCGACGCCGTGCCGGTGATCCCGCCGGAGCTGCGCCCGATGGTGCAGCTCGACGGTGGGCGCTTCGCGACCTCCGACCTCAACGACCTCTACCGCCGCGTGATCAACCGCAACAACCGCCTCAAGCGGCTGCTCGACCTTGGCGCGCCGGAGATCATCGTCAACAACGAGAAGCGCATGCTGCAAGAGGCGGTAGACGCGCTGTTCGACAACGGCCGTCGTGGCCGTCCCGTCACCGGCCCCGGCAACCGTCCGCTGAAGAGTCTCTCGGACATGCTCAAGGGCAAGCAGGGTCGCTTCCGTCAGAACCTGCTCGGCAAGCGCGTGGACTACTCCGGGACGCTCGGTGATCGTCGCCGGCCCCTACCTGAAATTGCACCAGTGCGGCCTGCCGAAGATCATGGCGCTCGAGCTGTTCAAGCCGTTCATCATGGCGCGCCTGGTTGAGCGCAAGTCCGCGCAGAACATCAAGGCGGCCAAGAAGATGGTCGACTCGATGATCGGCGAGGTCTGGGACGTGCTCGAGGAGGTAATCCACGAGCACCCGGTGCTGCTAAACCGCGCACCCACCCTGCACCGCCTGGGCATCCAGGCCTTTGAACCGCTGCTCGTCGAGGGCAAGGCGATCCAGGTTCACCCGCTGGTCTGCCACGCCTTCAACGCCGACTTCGACGGCGATCAGATGGCGGTCCATCTACCGCTGTCGGCCGAGGCCCAGGCGGAGGCTCGCATCCTGATGCTGTCCTCCAACAACATCCTCTCGCCGGCACACGGCGCGCCGCTGGCGACGCCCACCCAGGACATGATCCTGGGCGCTTACTACCTCACCTATGGCCTGGAAGCCGACGAGCTGTCGAAGATCGACAGGGCAACCTACGAGCCGCGTCCGCACGTGTTCCGCACCGCGCAGGAGGCCGAGCTCTCCTACGAGGCCAGCGTGGTGACGTTGCACGACATCGCCGAGTTCCGTCCGATGGGACGCGAGGGCGGGCACCTGCTCACGACGGTTGGGCGGATCATCTACAACGACCGCATCGAGCGGGCGCTGGCCGAGGCGCTCGGCGATCAGTTCGACGCGTCCAAGTACGTGTACGTCAACCAGTCGATGAAGAAGCGCGACACCACGCGTCTGATCGACGCCTTGGTGCAGACCTACGGCGCGACCACGATCTCCCTGGTCTTGGATGCGTTCAAGGACCTCGGCTTCAAGTACGCCACGCAGGCAGGCATCACGATCTCCAAGAACGACGTCGTGATCCCGCCGGAGAAGCAGTCGATCCTCGACAAGTACGACAAGCTCGTGGGCGACATCACCGACCAGTACGACATGGGCCTGATCACCCAGGAGGAGCGCCACGAGGCGGTCGTGGAGAAGTGGAACGCGGCGACCGACGAGGTGGCCGAGGCGATGATCCAGAACCTCGACACGCTCAACCCCATCTTCATGATGGCCAACTCCGGCGCCCGCGGCTCCTTCAAGCAGATCCGCCAGCTGGCGGGGATGCGCGGCCTGATGGCCAACCCGAAGGGTGAGATCATCGAGCGACCGATCAAGTCCAACTTCATGGAGGGGCTGTCGGTGCTGGAGTACTTCATCTCCACGCACGGCGCGCGAAAGGGCCTGGCCGACACGGCCCTGCGTACCGCCGACTCGGGCTATTTGACCCGCCGTCTGGTGGACGTCGCCCAGGACGTGATCATTCGCGAGGTCGACTGCGGCACCGACGAATACATCGAGATGGTCGTCTGGAACGAGGGCGGCGAGCCCAACGAAAACCTCGTGGGGCGCACCGCCGCGCAGCCGATCACCACCAAGCGCGGGCGCATGCTCGCCGAGGGCGGTGAGGAAATCGGGCGCCAGCAGCTCGCCGACATCGTCGAGGCATTCGCCGACGAACACGAGAAGGGCGTGCGCGTGACCGTGCCGGTGCGCTCGGTGCTCAAGTGCAAGGCCCCCAGTGGCGTGTGCCAGGCCTGCTACGCCCGTGCGATGGCCACCGGCCAGACCGCGCAGATCGGCGATGCCGTCGGCATCGTCGCGGCGCAGTCGATCGGCGAGCCCGGCACGCAGTTGACGATGCGTACGTTCCACACCGGCGGTGTCGCCGGCGCGGACATCACGCACGGTCTGCCGCGCGTGGTCGAGCTCTTCGAGGCGCGCAAGCCCAAGGGCTTGGCCAAGATCGCCGAGCAGGACGGCGTCGTCTCGATCGAAGAGACCGAGAAGGCGCTCACGGTCGTCATCACCGACGAGGCCGGCGAGGAGCATCGCCACGCCTTCCCACGGCGTACGCGTCTGTATGTGGCAAGCGGCGAGAAGATCGTGGCCGGCAAGCAGCTCAACGAGGGTTCGCTTTACCCGCACGAGCTCTTGGCGATTCGCGGACGCACCGAGACCGAGCAGTATCTGGTCAAGGAGGTGCAGGAGGTCTACAAGTCACAGGGCGTGGACATCAACGACAAGCACATCGAGTTGATCGTGCGTCAGATGCTCAAGAAGGTGCGGGTCGACCAGAAGGGCGACACCGACTATCTGCCCGGGCAGTTCGTGGACCGCTACGAATTCGCGATCGCCAACGACGCCGTGATCGCCAAGGGTGGCGAGACCGCCCAGTTCGAGGACATCATCCTCGGCATCACCAAGGCCTCGCTGAACACCGACTCGTTCCTCTCGGCGGCCTCCTTCCAGGAGACCACCAAGGTGCTCACCGACGCCTCGCTGGAGGGCAAGATCGACCGTCTGAACGGGCTCAAGGAGAACGTGATCATCGGCAAGCTGATTCCCGCGGCGACGGGACTCAAGCGCTACCGGCGGATCGAGATCGAACCGTCCGAGCCGATGCCGCGCGCGATCGACGACGTCGGTCTGCTCGACCAAGAGGAGATCGCCGCCGAGCTGGGCTTGGCCGACGGTGAGGCGCTCAGCGCCGGCTACGGCAGCGAGTTCGACGCCGATCTGGCGTCGCTGGAGAAGATCGGCGCCGGCAGCTCAGACCCAGGTTTCGTCGAGGGGCTTGGCGAGCTCGAGGTGCCTGAGGAGTCGGGAGAGTAGGTCTCTCTGAGAGCGGCTCTCCCTAGGACCAGGTCCTAGGGAGAGTCAATCTCTCCCATAGTCTTATGACAGCGGCGCATGCGCCGCTGTCCGGGACGGCACATGTGCCGTCCCGCGGGGTCGCACATGTGCGACCCCGTTCCAAATTAAGAGATGGTTATTTCTCCTTGCAGCGACTCGGCCCAGCGCTCCAGTATCTCCGCCTCGCGCCCCGTGAGCCCACTCGCCGGCATCGTCTGCACGAGCAGGGTCGGTGCCACCCGGGCCTCAGCCCACTCGTGGCAAGCATCGTTGAAGGCGTCGTCGATCCACGCCAGCGGCCTGTTCGCGCTCGCGTAGGCGTCGATCGCGTCGAGCTTCCAGTGGGCGTTCGTACGCCCGACCGCACGATCGAAGCTCAGGTATGGCAGCGTCGGCAGGCCCAGCAGGTGGGGGAGGTATTCGTTGGCCTTCTCCTCCCAGCCACTGGCCCAGGCAAGCTCGAAATTGGGCTCGAGCGCGAGCAGGTGCTCGGCTGCGCCGGACGAAAGAAAGTGGGGTATGCCGTCGATCGAATGGAACGATCCCTCAGGCCGCGCCTGGTGGTCGAAGGAGAACAGCGAGATCACGCCGTCGATGTCCACGAGTAGCAGGGGATGGTCCTCCAAATCGGGACTCCCCCCGCGCGCGCGGGGGGCATCGGCGTTTTTTGCGATGCGGCTCGCCGCGGGGCCCGCGCCCGGCCTCTGCCCCGAGTCTTCTTCGCGCACCGCTCGTTTGTCTTTAGCTTGCACTGAGGTGATCACCGGTAATCTGCCTGGGTCGCGACAGCGCAGTAAAGCATCCGTCGTCCGCTGCCGATGGATCAGTCCGTCGCAGCCTCTAACCAATGACTCTCGATCTAGGCATACTCCTCTCGCTGGCCTGCGCTTTCGTGGCCAACCTCGGCTTCTTCTACAAGTACCGAGGCGCCAACTCGGTGGCCAGCGTCGATGTGCGCCATCCGCTGCGCTCGATCCGCACGCTCTTCTCCTCCGGTTGGTTCGCGATCGGCATGATCGTCGCGACGGCTTCCTGGGCTTTGCACGTGGCGGCTCTGGCGCTGGCGCCGATGTCGGTCGTCCAGGTCGCGCTCGCCGCCGGGGTGGTCTTGATCGCCGTGATGGCCGACCGCATGTTCGGCTTCGAGGTCGGCCCGCGCCAGTGGCTCGGCTTGTGGCTGATGGCGGCCGGCCTGGTGATGCTCGGCTTGACCTTGCCGGCGATGCACGGCGCGCACTCGCAGTTCTCAGACCCGGCGATGATCTCCTTCGAGGCGGGCCTGTTCGGCTTGGGCGGCTTGCTGATCATGGGCCCGCGCATGGGCGGCCCGGTCGAGCACCACGGCATGATGCTGGGCGCCGCCTCGGGAATCCTGTTCGGCGTCTCTGACACCTCGATCAAGGCGCTGACCGGCATCATCGGCGCCCACGGCCCGCTTGCCGTATTGCTGAGCCCCTGGCTGGCGGTAGCGGTGCTGGCCTCGATCGTCGCGTTCTACGCCTCGGCAAAGGGCCTGCAAGAGGGAGAGGCGGTTCCGGTCATCGCGGTCACCGGCACGGCCGCCAACATCGCCGGCATCGCCGGTGGAATCCTCGTGTTCGGCGATCCCCTGCCAGGCAGCCCGGTTGGCATCGTCTTGCAATCGCTCGCCTTCATACTCGTGCTCGTCGCCGCGGCTTTGATGCCGGCCCCTGTGCGCGCGGCGGGCATCGCGCCCAGCACGTGAGCCGGGCCTCAAGCAGCCGCTCCTCGACGAGAGAAGCAGCCTTGGCTGGTCCTGACGCGAAGCGGGTCGGGGTCTCCGATGCGCCCCGTTCGTCCTCGCAAAAGCCGTCGCGGCTTCGACGCTGCTAGGATTCCGCCCCGAATGCCAACCACCTCGCAACTAGTGCGCAAGGGCCGCGTTGCCCCAAAGAAAAAGCTTGCAACCCCAGGCCTGAAGTCAGGCAAGGGACGCAAGAAGAAGGTCGCCGCTCCGCAGCGGCGCGGCGTCTGCACACGCGTGTACACGA
The DNA here is from genome assembly GCA_963743555.1 of uncultured Solirubrobacterales bacterium. Lineage (GTDB taxonomy): Bacteria > Actinomycetota > Thermoleophilia > Solirubrobacterales > Solirubrobacteraceae > Palsa-744. The sequence continues at coordinate 10,449 of CAVUQG010000005.1, read as the reverse complement.
CGACCCCGAAGAAGCCTAACTCCGCCCTGCGCAAGGTCGCCCGCGTGCGCATCGCCGGCTCGATCGAGGTCACGGCATACATCCCGGGCGAGGGCCACAACCTGCAGGAGCACTCCGTGGTGCTGGTGCGAGGTGGTCGCGTCAAGGACTTGCCGGGTGTGCGCTACAAGGTCGTGCGGGGCACGCTAGACGCAGCCGGTGTGAGCGATCGCAAGCAGGGTCGCTCCCAGTACGGCGTGAAGAAGAAGTAGCGGAGCTCTTCAGACCATGCCACGTCGCGCAGCCGCCCAGGTGCGTCCGCTTGAAGCGGACTCCATCCATCGCTCAAAGCTTGTTCAGCAGATCATCAACAAGGTGATGCTCGACGGCAAGAAGTCCACAGCCGAGCGGATCGTCTACGACGCGCTGGCCCTGCTCGGCGAGCGCTCGGACAAGGACCCGATCGAGCAGCTGGAGGCTTCCATCAAGGCGCTCACGCCGGCGCTCGAGGTCCGCTCACGCCGCGTCGGTGGCGCCACTTACCAAGTCCCCGTAGAGGTCCCAAGCGCCCGCGCCCGCACGCTGGCGGTGCGCTGGCTGGTCGAGTTCGCCCGCGCGCGTCGCGAGAAGACGATGGCCCAGCGCTTGGCCAACGAGCTGCTCGATGCCCAGTCCCAGCAGGGCGGCGCCTACAAGCGCAAGGACGACATTTACCGCATGGCGCAGGCCAACAAGGCCTTCGCCCACTACCGCTGGTAGAGCCTCCCGGTAGGACAGCTGGTTTGCACGGTGAGCGCGGAGGCAGCTCGGTGTGCCGTATGGCGTTGAGGCATGTTCTTGGGAGCGGTGTCTGTGTGAGGTGAAACACACGTCCCGAATCTTTAAGCGAATTGGGGTTGAAGGAAGAAGGTTTGGTACCTAAACTTTCGGTACCAAATGTCTTCGCGTCAGACAATCGAGCAGGGCGACCCCTCCGCTTCGACAAAGATCGAGCGCCACGTATGGGTCGTTTGCGGCGTCGTGATCCTCGGCATGATCATGTCGATTCTCGACACGACGATCGTCAACGTCGCGCTGCACACGCTCTCGCATGACCTGCACAGCCCGCTCTCGCAGGTCCAGTGGGTGATCACCGGCTACCTGCTCTCGCTCGCCGCCGTGATCCCCGTCACGGGCTGGGCCGCACGGCGCTTCGGCGCCAAGCAGGTCTACATGACCTCGCTGGTCCTCTTCACCGCCGGCTCCGCGGCTTGTGGCCTTGCCAACTCCACGACCTCCTTGGTCGTCTTCCGCGTCCTGCAGGGCGCGGGCGGCGGCATGATCATGCCCGTCGCGATGATGATCATGGCCCAGGTCGCCGGGCCGCAGCGCATGGGCCGCGTCATGGGCTATGTGTCGATGCCGGCGATGATCGCTCCGATCCTCGGCCCGGTCGTGGGCGGTTTGATCCTGGAGAACCTGCACTGGTCCTGGATCTTCTTCGTCAACGTCCCGATCGGGCTGATCGCCTTCATCCTGGGTTGGCGGATGCTGCCGCACACCGACTCCGGAGATGCCGGCAACCTTGACATCCTGGGCCTCGCACTCCTCCCAGCGGGCTTCGCCGCCTTCATCTACGGGATCAGCGAGCTCGGCTCTGGTTCGGCCTTGGGTTCGGGCAAAGTCATCGTGCCGTGCATCATCGGGACGGTATTGGTCGTGGTCTTCTGTTTCCACGCACTGCGGGTCGAGCGCCCCCTCTTGGACATCCGCATGTACGCAAACAAGGTCTTCGCCGGCGCCGCCTTCACCAACTTCGGCCTCGGCGCCGCACTGTTCGGGGCGATGATCCTGGTGCCGCTCTACTACCAGGAAGTGCGCGGACAGAGCGTCATCAACACGGGCCTGCTGACCGGCCCCCAGGGAATCGGCGCGCTGATCGCGATGCCGCTGGCCAGCCGTCTCACCCAGCGCTTCAGTGGCGGGCGCGTGGCGATGTGCGGCGTATCGTTGCTCTGCATCAGCACAGTGCCCTTCACGTTCATCGGCGCCCACACCTCGATCGTGGCCATCTCACTCGTGCTCGTCGTGCGCGGTCTGAGTATCGGCCTGTGCTTCATGCCTGCGATGAGTGCCGCCTTCTCGGCGATGCGCCCCGATCAGATCTCCGACGCCACCCCACAGATCAATGCACTGCAGCGTACGGGCGGTGCGATCGGCACGGCGGTGCTTGCTGTCGTCCTGCAGCGTGCGGGAGCGGGCGCGCGCACGCCGGCCGAGCTTGCAGGCGCGTTCGATACCGCCTACTGGTGGGCGCTGGGGATCGCGGCCCTGTCGCTGATCCCGTGTCTGATGCTGCTGCGTGCCGAGCGCCCCCAGATCGAGGCCGAGCCGGTCGTGGACGAAGCCGAGCAGGTCCTGGAGCGTCAAGAGGCGCTCGCCGACGCTGTTAGGGTCTGAGCGAGCCAACGCCATGTCCCGTACAACCGAGCCCTCCACCGCCACACAGGCTTCCCCAGCACGGAGCGCCGGCGCGAGCAAGGGAATTGCCGAGGCGGACCGCGAGGCCGAGCTGGTCGAGCTCGGCAATGCCTTCCGACATGTCTTTCGGGCGCTGCGCCGCCTGCGCGGACGCGACACGCACCTGATCGGCTCCGAGGTCTCCCACGCCCAAATGGAACTATTGATCGAGCTCAGCGAGCGGGGCCCGCTGAGCGCCGGCGAGCTGGCCACCGCGGCGCAGCTGACGCCTGGCACCGTCACGCAAATGCTCGACCATCTTGCCGAGTGCGGCCACGTGCAGCGCACGCGTGGAGCCGACGACCGCCGTGTCGTCGTCACATGTCTCACCCCCCAAGGAGAGGCCAAGGTGCAAAGCAAGCGCGCCGCCTGGCAGGCGCGCTGGGAGCAGGCGCTTACAGATGTGAACGCCGAGGAATTGCGGGTTGCTACACGGGTCCTTGAGCGCTTGGGAACGGTCTTCGAGGACACGCCGGCTGAGGGGAAATGCGCGGACTCGCGGTAGTTGCCTCCTAACCGAACATCGCTTACTAACGCCCCATTCCCTCTGCTATAGTCGCCGTCTGCGGGCGAGACGGACGCTGTTGCCTGAGCACGTTCCAGCCGCGCAGCAAACAAGCATGGAGACCTTGAGCAAATAGAGAAGCGACCCGCCGACGACTGGCAGCGCGTGGGCCCGAAGGGCCCATTTTTTTGCCCTAAGCCAAACGGCGTCAGCGGTATCGAGCTCGTCACACCGCATACCTGAACACCGAACGACACCCCCGATACCAGAGCCCACCAGACACCAAAACAAATGCCACGCAAGTTTCCTCTAGAGAGAACCCGCAACATCGGGATCATGGCCCACATCGACGCGGGTAAGACCACGACGACCGAGCGCATCCTTTACTACACGGGCCGTACGTACAAGATCGGCGAGGTCCACGAGGGCGCCGCCGTGATGGACTGGATGGAACAGGAGCAGGAGCGCGGCATCACGATCACCTCCGCGGCCACCACGGCCGAGTGGGACGATCACCGCATCAACATCATCGACACCCCAGGCCACGTCGACTTCACCGTCGAGGTTGAGCGCTCATTGCGCGTGCTCGACGGGGCCATCGCTTTGTTCGACTCTGTAGCCGGGGTGGAGCCGCAATCCGAGACCGTCTGGCGCCAGGCGGACAAGTATCACGTACCGCGCATCGCCTACATCAACAAGATGGACCGCACCGGCGCCGACTTCGAGCAGGGTGTGCAGACGATGATCGACCGGCTCGGTGCTCACCCGGTCCCAATCCAGCTTCCGATCGGCGCCGAGGGCGATTTCGCCGGTGTCGTCGATCTCGTCAGGATGAAGGCGATCGTCTACAAAGACGAGCTCGGTACCGAGCAGGAAGTCGTGGAGATCCCCGAGGCGCTACAGGAAGCGGCCGAGGCTGCTCGCGAACACCTCCTGGAGGAGGTCTCCCATTACGACGACGCACTGCTGGAGCTGATCCTCGAGGAGACCGAGGTTCCCGAGGACGTCCTCAAGTCGGCGATCCGCAAAGCCACGCTCTCGACGAAGCTGACTCCCGTCCTGTGCGGATCCTCGTTCAAGAACAAGGGCGTGCAGCCGCTGCTGGATGCGGTTGTCGACTACCTACCTTCGCCGCTCGATGTGCCGGCTGTCGTCGGCTTGGAACCTGTCAAGGGTGATGGCGAGGAGCCACAGATCGAGCGCCACGCTGACGACTCCGAGCCCTTTACGGCGCTCGCGTTCAAGATCATGGCCGACCCTTACGTCGGCAAGCTGACCTACTTCCGCGTCTACTCCGGGAAACTCGAGGCGGGCTCGCGCGTGCTCAACGTCAACAGCGGTCGCGCAGAGCGCGTCGGGCGCATCCTGATGATGCACGCCAACGAGCGCGAGGAGGTCTCCGAGGTCTACGCCGGCGACATCGCCGCGGCAGTCGGCATCAAGCAGGTCATAACCGGCGACACTTTGGCTGCCCCCGAGGCTCCTATCAAGCTTGAGAACATCACCTTCCCCGAGCCCGTCATCAAGGTGGCGGTCGAGCCCAAGACGAAGATCGACCAGGAGAAGATGTCCGTGGCGCTCGGTCGTCTGGCCGAAGAGGATCCGACTTTCCAGGTACGCACAAACGAAGAAACCGGCCAGACCGAGATCTCGGGCATGGGCGAGCTGCACCTCGAAGTGCTCGTCGATCGCATGAAGCGCGAGTTCGGCGTCGAGGCCAACGTCGGGCGCCCACAGGTTTCCTACCGCGAGACGATCCGCGGGACGGTCGAGAAGATCGAAGGCAAGTTCGTGCGCCAGACCGGCGGCTCGGGCCAGTTCGGTGTGGTCTACATCAACCTTGAGCCGGCTCCCGGCGAAGGCTTTGAGTTCATCAACAAGATCAAGGGTGGTGCGATTCCCTCCGAATACATTCCCGCGGTCGGCAAGGGTGTCGAAGAGGCACTTGAGAACGGTGTCAGGGCCGGCTATCCGATGGTTGACGTGCGCGTCACGCTGGTCGACGGCAAGTACCACGACGTGGACTCCTCCGAGATTGCCTTCAAGGTAGCCGGATCGCTCGCCTTCAAGGAGGCGGCAAAGCGCGCCAAGCCGGTGCTCCTGGAGCCTGTGTTCGCGGTCGAGGTGGTAACGCCAGAGGACTTCATGGGCGACGTGATGGGCGACCTGTCCCGTCGCCGTGGCCACTTGCAGGGTTCCGAGCAACGCGGCAACGCCTTGGCGATCCACGCCAAGGTCCCTTTGAGCGAGATGTTCGGGTATGCCACCGACCTGCGTTCCAATACGCAGGGCAGGGCCAATTACACGATGCAGTTCGAGGGTTACGAGGAGGTACCCCCGAACATCGCCGAGAAGATCATCGAGCAGCGCACGGGGGAGCCTGTACCGGCTTAGTTGTCGCCTTCGAGCGACCCTCACAGCAGGCAGCAGTCAAGAAGTTCCAGGTTTAGATAGATTTCCCAGGTTCGCCCTACTAGCGGCGAACATCCAAGTCGATTTAGGAGCGAACACAAGTGGCGAAGGAGAAGTTCGAGCGCGACAAGCCGCACGTCAACGTCGGGACCATCGGTCACATCGATCATGGCAAGACGACGCTGACCGCTGCCATCACGACCGTGCTGGCGGAGAAGATGGGCGGCGAAGCCCGTAGCTTCGAGGAGATCGACAACGCTCCTGAGGAGAAGGAGCGCGGGATCACCATCGCCACATCGCACGTCGAGTACCAGACAGAGAACCGTCATTACGCGCACGTCGACTGCCCGGGGCACGCCGACTACGTCAAGAACATGATCACCGGCGCCGCCCAGATGGACGGGGCGATCCTGGTCGTCTCCGCGGCCGACGGTCCGATGCCCCAGACGCGCGAGCACATCCTGCTCGCCCGCCAGGTCGGCGTTCCCTACATCGTGGTGTTCCTCAACAAGGCCGACATGGTCGATGACGAGGAGCTGATGGAATTGGTCGAGGTCGAGGTGCGCGAGTTGCTCTCCGAGTACGACTTCCCCGGCGACGACATTCCCTTCATCGTCGGCTCGGCCCTCAAGGCGCTCGAAGGCGACGAGGCTTACAAGGACAAGATCGTCGAGCTTGCCGCGGCGCTCGACAGCTACATCCCCCAGCCGGTACGTGAGCTCGACAAGCCCTTCCTGATGCCAGTCGAGGACGTCTTCACGATCACGGGTCGTGGCACGGTTGCCACCGGCCGCGTGGAGCAGGGCATCGTCAACACCGGCGACACGGTCGAGATCGTGGGCGTCCATGACACCACCACCACGGTGGTGACGGGTGTTGAGATGTTCCGCAAGATCCTCGATCAGGGTCAGGCGGGCGACAACGTGGGCTGTCTTCTGCGCGGCACCAAGCGCGAGGAGATCGAGCGCGGTCAGGTGCTCTGCAAGCCGGGCTCCATCACCCCGCACACCAAGTTCAAAGCTGAGGTCTACATCCTCAAGAAGGAGGAGGGTGGTCGTCACACTCCGTTCTTCACGGGTTACCGGCCACAGTTCTATTTCCGCACCACCGATGTCACCGGCGTAGCAAAGCTGCCCGAGGGCGTCGAGATGGTCATGCCCGGCGACAACGTCCAGATGGAGATCGAGTTGATCCAGCCGATCGCCATGGATCAGGGCCTGCGCTTCGCCATCCGAGAGGGTGGGCGCACGGTCGGCTCGGGCGTGGTCACCGAGGTCATCGAGTAGTACAGAGGGCGCCTCGCACTCGCGAGGCGCCTTTTCATTGGCAGTCAGATACGACGAATTTGAGCTCCGCTGTAGGGAGCGATGAAGGGCGGATTTCCCCAGTATCGAAGTCCGTTTTTCTCTCGCTCTAATTGCAGAGGAGTTGGTTGGGCGGACGTCGCCCAAATGTAAGAAGCGCAAACAAGCTACGAAAGAACCGCTGAGAATCCAGATGGCAGCCGTAACCCAAAACAAGATCCGCATCCGACTAAAGGCGTATGACACCTCCGCCATAGAGTCGGCTGCCAAGGAGATCGTGGAGACCGCCGCACGCACCGGCGCCACGGTGTCCGGTCCCGTGCCGCTGCCGACAGAGAAGAACGTCTACTGCGTGATCCGCTCGCCGTTCAAGGACAAGGATTCGCGCGAGCACTTCGAGATTCGCACACACAAGCGGCTGATCGACATCCACCAGCCGAGTCCCAAGACGGTCGACTCGCTGCAGCGCCTGGACAACCTTCCGGCGGGCGTTGACATCGAGATTCGTCTAGCTACCTGAGTTCGGTATGCCAGCGATTCTCGCCAAGAAGCTGGGGATGACCCAGGTGTTTCAGGACGACGGCAGCGTCGCGCGCGTAACCGTGCTCGAGGCTGGTCCATGTCCGGTGACTGCGGTGCGCACCACTGAGCGCGATGGCTACGACGCCGTGCAGCTCGCGTTTGGGCTGACCAAGGAGAAGCACCTCTCACGACCTGAGCTCGGGCATTTGAAGAAGGCCGATGCCGCTCCGATGCGCCATCTCGTCGAGTTCCGCCTTGATGGAGACCCACCCACCCAGTTGCAGCTCGGTCAGTCGGTAACAGTGGAGTCCTTCGAGGTGGGGGGACGCGTGAAGATCGCCGGCATCTCCAAGGGCAAGGGCTTTCAAGGCACGATCAAACGGCACAACTTTAAAAGCGGCCCCAAATCGCACGGCTCTCATAATGTGCGCGCGCCGGGCTCGATCGGTGCCTCGGCCGATCCGGCACGTGTCCGCAAGGGAATACGCGGACCGGGCCAGATGGGCAACAAGCGCACCACACAGCCTGGTCTGGAGATCGTGGCGGTGGATCCCCAACAGAATCTCCTGCTCGTACGTGGATCGGTACCGGGCCCGCGCGGCGGAGTCGTGGAGGTGCGTGGTGATGCTTGACGCACCTGTGCTCAGTCCTGCTGCTACGGCGGGCGCCTCCAAGAAGGTAAAGCTCGAGGAGTCAGCCTTTGGCGCAGGCTTCCACGGCCCTCTCGTGCACCAGAGCGTGCGCGCTGAGCAGGCTGCTCGCCGGCGCGGAACCGCGGCTACCAAGACCCGCGCAATGGTCTCCGGCGGTGGTGCCAAGCCATGGCGTCAGAAGGGGACGGGCCGCGCGCGCGCCGGTTCCAGTCGCTCGCCGCTGTGGACCGGCGGTGGCGTCGTGTTCGGCCCACAGCCACGCTCCTACACCTTCAAGGTCAACCGCAAGGAGCAGCGGGCGGCTCTGCGCAGCGGTCTCTCGCTGCACGCCGATCGAGGATCGTTGGCGATCCTCAACGCGGCGGCGTTCAAGATCCCCAAGACCAGCGATGCGTTTGACTTGCTCGAGGACTGGAATCAGCCACAGCCGACTCTGGTGGTGCTGGTTGCAGAGGAGTCGGCTGCCGCGTTGTCATTCCGAAACCTCGCCCGGGTGGCAGTGCTCCAGCCCGAGAGCGTCGGCGTGGCTGATCTGCTCGGCGCCGCCTCGCTGCTGATCTCCGAGGCAGCGCTTGAGGAGATCACCGCCCGTGCGGCCGCGCCCAAGAAGGAGAAGGTCTGATGGAGCCTTCTCAGGTGATCATCAAGCCGGTGCTCTCCGAGAAGAGCTACGTGCTCTCAGCCGCGGGCAAGTACACCTTCCGGGTGCACCCCGACGCTCACCGCACCCAGATCCGCCAGGCGGTGGAAGCACTGTTCGAGGTTCACGTAGTCGAGGTACGCACGCTCAGCGTCAAGTCCAAGCCAAAGCGTCGCGGCACCACCCGCGGTCGCTCGCGCGCTTGGAAGAAGGCGATCGTTGCAGTTCGTGCTGGCGAGAGCATCCCGATCTTCCAGGGCCTAGAGGGCATAAACGAGTAGGAACTGCACCCATGCCAATTCGCAAGCCCAAGCCCACAAGCCCAGGACGGCGCTTCGCCTCCTACTCCGATTTCGCCGAGGTCACCAAGACCGAGCCCGAGCGCACGCTCGTCGAAGGCCTGAAGAAGAGTGGCGGCCGCAACGCTCACGGCCGCAAGACCGCGCGTCACCGTGGCGGTGGCGCCAAGCGCCTGTACAGGCGGATCGACTTCAAGCGTCGTAAGGACGGCGTGCCCGCGAAGGTCGCGGCGATCGAGTACGACCCCAACCGCTCTGCTTATATCGCGCTGCTTCACTACGCCGACGGTGAGAAGCGCTACATCCTCGCGCCGCAACGGCTCACGGTGGGGATGACCGTCGCCTCCGGCGAGGAGGCCGAGATCGCGGTCGGCAACGCGATGGAGCTGGCTCGCATGCCCGTGGGCACCGTGGTGCACAACGTCGAGCTGCAGCCAGGCCGCGGCGGTCAGATGGCCCGCTCCGCCGGAGCTTCGATCCAGCTGATGGCCAAGGACGGCGATATGGCCACCTTGCGCCTGCCGTCCGGGGAGATGCGCATGGTACGCGCCGAGTGCCGAGCCACCGTGGGCACCATCGGCAACGCCGAGCACCAGAACGTCAAGGTCGGCAAGGCGGGTCGCAAGCGCCACATGGGCGTGCGCCCGCAGACGCGTGGTGTCGCCATGAACCCGGTGGACCATCCACACGGTGGTGGCGAGGGTTCGACGACCGCCGGTCGCCATCCGGTCACGCCATGGGGCGTGCCGACACTCGGTTACCGCACACGCAAGAAGAACAAGGCCTCAGACAAGTACATCGTGCGCGGTAGGCGACGCGGGAAGGGCAAGCAACGATGAGCGTCGCGTATGCCGGCGCCCCGCGGCGTCCTCGATCGCTCGTGTGCATTGCACACTTCGCTCACTGCGTCCTTGCGGGGCTTGGCCTACGCGACGCTCATGGGCTAATGGGTAAAGCCTTGGAAGGAGAACGATGAGTCGCTCCAGTAAGAAGGGCCCGTGGGTGGAAGAGCGCCTGATGGCTCGCATCGAGGCCATGAACGCGGCCAACACGAAGAAGATGCTCAGGACTTGGTCGCGCACCTCGACGATCTTCCCCGAGATGGTGGGTCATACGCTGGCGGTACACGATGGCAAGAAGCACGTGCCTGTGTTCATCAGCGAGTCGATGGTCGGCCACAAGCTGGGAGAGTTTGCGCCCACGCGCATGTTCCGTGGGCACGCCGGCTCCGGGAAGGTGCGATGAGCGCCGAGAAGCCCACGGACGAGCAGCCGCCAGAGAGCGAGAGCGAGGCCAAGACGGCCGCGGAGAAGAAGCCGCCCGCTGCCAAGAAGGCTGCCCCGAAGAAGGAGTCTGCGGAGAAGCCGGCCGCTGCCGAGAAGCCGACCGCCAAGAAGCCCGCCGCCAAGGCGGCGGCTGAGGACGGGTCGCAGGACGCTGCCGAGAAGCCCGCGCGCGCGGCTAAGACCACCGCCAAGAAGGTGTCGCCCGAGACGTCCGATGGCGAGGAAACGGCTGTCGTGAAGAAGCCTGCAACAAAGAAGCCTGTTGCCAAGGAGGCGGAGCCTGCCGCTGAGGCAGCTGCCGAGAGCAAGCCTTCCACCGAGAAGGCGGAGAAGAAGCCCGCCGCTGCCAA
>CAVUQG010000004.1:0-186578 GCA_963743555.1 uncultured Solirubrobacterales bacterium | reverse complement strand
GTTGGGTAAGCGAATGCGGCGTGTGGGACGGCGAGTGCCAGTGTACACGCCGGCCTCCGCCCGTCGGACATCGACGCCACGCGCGCCGCGCATCCGGGAGCCGACTTCCTGATCCACCGGAGTGCGGCTGTACGACTTCGATTATGGAGTACGTCGCCGCGGGCGACGTATCGGCAGAGGGCGTGCACATGCTCTCGACAGGCGGGATGTTGCGCTACGCCGATGACCTGGAGAAGCTGGCGGGGGGCCGGGTCGACGGACAGGCGAGCTCAAGCGAGCCGCGGCGCGAGGCGGTAGTCGCGACCGAGACAGGCATGCTCTACCCGCTTGAAATGGCTGCCCCGGACGTGAAGTTCATCCCGGCGAACGCCGAGGCGAGCTGCGTGTACATGAAGATGATCACGCTGGAGAAGCTGAGAGACGCCTTGCGCGACATGAAGTTCGAGGTGCGAGTAGCGCCAGAGATAGCGGAGAGGGCGCGAGTGCCAATCGACCGCATGGTCGCGCTCGGCTGAGCTGAGGCGGCCGTGGAACGCTGCGCTGGGCGTTGATCCTCGGTCGCTGGCGCGTGTGAGCACGCCACACGAACTGCCGTGCCTGCCTGTGCCCCGAAGGGGTATGCCCCGCAGCGGTACGTCCTAGCCCAGCCTGGTCCACGGCCGTCTCAGCGGCCCGAGATCAGAACTCGCCGGCCTCGTGCGGGCCCACGCAGGCGACCGCGAGGTTCTCGGCCACGTCTGCCGCTACCTCTCGCACCTCATCGAACGTGACGGCGTCGAGTGCCGCTATCGCTGCGTCGGGATCGATGTCCTCGCCGTAGACGATCTTCTGGCTGGCCCCATAGCGAGCGACGGCGTTCGTGTTCTCGAAGGCAAGCACCAGCCGCCCGGCCGAGTACGCGCGGGCGCGCTGCACCTCCTCCTCGGTCGGCCCGTCTGAACGCAGCTCGTCGACGATCTCGCGCATGCGGTTGTAGGCCTCGATGCACTTTTCCGAGTCGAGCCCTGAACCGAGCTGCAAGATCGGTACGTCCGCGAAGGCGTGAGCGATCGCGTACACTGAGTAGCAGAGCCCGCGCTTCTCGCGAATCTCCTCGAACAGTCGTGAGCCCATCGAGCCACCAAGCAATGTCGAGTAGATCGACAACGCAGCCCGCTGTTTGACGTTGCCCACGTCGATCTGTGGTCGATAGATCATGCGCAGATGCGACTGGTTCGTGTCGCGCTGCTCCACCAAGGTCTCGGGGGAGAACTTCGGAGCCGGCGCATACGGCTCGGGCGCCTGAAGGGTTGGAAACCGGGCGAACAAATTGGCGAGTTGATCCGGTCCAGGAACGAACTCAATATTCCAAACCAAGAACGCCGCGCCGGAAGTCCCGGCCCAGCGGCGCTCGCGAAAGCTAACGATTCCCTCGCGAGTAAAGCTGCGCAAGTTCTCCTCGGGGCCAAGCACAGTACGCCCAAGCGGATGGTCACCGAAGGCGGCTTTGTCGATCAGGTACTCGGCGACTGTCGAGGGTTGGTCGTAAGCGCGATTAATCTCCTGGATCACCACGCCGCGCTCGCGGTCGAGCTTCCTCCGCGTCGAGCTTCGGGCGCGCCACGAAGTCGCTAAGCAGATCGATCGCCTCGGGCGCCGACTCCGCGCGCACGGTGATGTGAAAGGCGACGAGGTCGTGGCTCGTGTAGGCGTTCAGCATCCCTCCGAGCCGCTCGGCTGTCTCGTTGACGTCCTTGTAGGTGGCGTACTTCTCACCGCCCTTGAACACAAGATGCTCGAGGAAGTGGGCCATCCCGTTCTCCTCGACACGCTCTGTGCGAGCCCCAGCGTCGAAGGCGACGAGCACGGTCAGTGCGCGCGTGCCAGGCAGGCTCACGTTGTACACGGGCAGGCCGTTGCCGGCAACGGTGGCTGTTGAGATGTCGGTCATGCGCAAGCACGATAGGCGATCGGCGTCTGGCACTCGCTGCGTTGGCGCGAACCCCTCCTCGTGGTTCGCGAGTTGCGTCGTGCAAAAGGCTTTGCATGCAGGCAAAAATGCGACCTCGCGCGGGTCGGATCGCTACTGTGCCCCGCCATGGCCGACCAAGAGAAAAACATTCGCCCGGCACGCACGATCCCGCGCCGCGCGCTCGTGCGGCACATGAACCCGAGCCGCGCTCGGGTTATCGCAAGCGTGCGGCCACCTGTAGTGGCTCCAACTCCGAGCAACGCCCAGGGCAAGCCCCGGTGAGCACGCCGGGAGCGAACACCGTCGTGGACTTCCGCGCCGTCACAAAGCTCTACGACTCGGGCGACGTCGGCCTGGAGCGGGCAACTTTCGCGATCGACCGCCAGGAGTTCGTCTTCCTGGTCGGTGCCACCGGATCGGGCAAGTCGACGATCATGCGCCTGCTGATCAAGGAGCTCGACCCGAGCGAGGGCATCATCCGCGTCGCCGGCCGCCACCTGGGGGAGATCGACCACAAGCACGTCCCCTACTACCGGCGCAACATCGGCGTCGTCTTCCAAGACTTCAAGCTGCTGCCAACGCGCACCGTCTACGACAACATCGCCTACGCCCTGCAGGTGACGGGCGCCTCGCGCAAGCAGATCCGCTCTATCGCTACCGGACATCCTGCGCCTGACGGGCCTCTCGACCAAGCTGCACAACTACCCGCACCAGCTCTCCGGCGGCGAGCAGCAGCGAGTGGCGGTGGCGCGCGCCTTCGCCTCGCACCCGCCGCTGTTGCTGGCCGACGAGCCCACGGGCAACCTCGACCCGGACACCTCGATTGGCATCATGCAGCTGCTCTACCGCATCAACCGAGCCGGCACGACTGTGATCGTGGCAACCCACGACAACGAGCTGGTCGACAAGATGCGCCGCCGCGTGATCGAGCTGCGCCGCGGGCGCATCATCCGTGACGAGGCCACGGGCCTGTACGCACAGGATGAGACGACGGGCGACTTGGCAGAGAGGTTGAAGCGCGAAACCGCTGCTGAGGAGGTCCCTCGTCCGAGGGGCGGCGCACGCAGATGAAACTCGGCTTCTTCTTGAAGGAGGCGGTGCGCTCGATGCGGCGCAATCCCGCGCCGTCGTTTGCCGCTTTGTCGTGTGTCCTGGTGACGACGCTCGTGCTGGGCGTCTTCATCCCGGTCGTCCAAGCAACAAACGGAGCAGCCAACTCGATTCGCGGCCGCGTCGTCGTCGACGTCGATCTCAACACGACAGCCACCGCGACGGAAGTGGCGCGTGTACGCCATGAGGTCGAACACGCCCCCTATGTCGGCCACGTCGAAGTGCTCTCCAAGCAGGCGGGCTACGAACAGGAGCGCAAGATCGACCCACAGGCCTTCCAATTGATCGGCTACAACCCGCTCCCGGAAATCCTAAGGATCACGCCTACCGATCCGGCAAGAGCCGACACGGTCCAAGCCGAGCTGAACCAGTCGAGCCCAGCGGCCAAGCGTCTCGTGACCGACTCGGCGATCGCCGACGTCCAAGATCGCCAAGCCCAAACCGACAAGATCCTCTCCGCGACGCGCATCGTCAAGATCACGATGGCGCTGCTCGCGGCCCTGCTCGTCTTCTCCTCGATCCTGCTCGTCTCCAACACGATCCGCCTGTCGCTCTTCTCGCGCCGCCGCGAGGTCGAGGTGATGAAGCTGGTCGGCGCGACCGACTGGTTCATCCGCTGGCCGTTCGTGATCGAGGGCCTGTTCCTTGGTGCGCTGGGAGGCGTATGCGCGATCGGCTTGCTCGCGGTCGCCAAGGTAACGCTGATCGATCCGCTGGCCGGCACGGTGAAGCTGATCTCCCAGCCCGACATGATCGACTTCCGCCTGTTGATCCTGGTGCTGATGGCATGTGCCATCGCCGTCTCCGCGGCGGGCTCGGGTCTGTCGCTGCGGCGATTCCTGCGGGTCTGAGACGGCCATGGACGCGGCGCGATACGTCGTCCTCGGTCCGTGAGCGTCTCAGAAACCTTTAGGAGTGCGTAGGTAGGGTGGGGGTGTGAGCTCCCGCGTACGACAGGTCCTGTTTGCCGCTCTCGCGGTGCTGCTGCCAGTGCTGTTGCTGCTCCTTGGCATCTGGCTTGGCGGCCACCCGAGCAATCTCCCAAGCTTTGCGCGCAAAGCATTCGTCGCCAACAACGACACGCAGGTGGTCGACGAAGCCATCGAACGCGTCTCCCACGACTACTACCGACCGGTCTCGAAGAGCGCTCTGGCGAACTCCTCGGTCGCGGGATTGATCTCGAGCCTTCATGACCCCTACTCCGAGTACCTCAGCCCAAAGGAATTCACGAGCTTCGACCAGCCGGCCAGCTTTGCCGGGATCGGCATCTCGGTAGACCCAAGGACAGCGGGCCTGGAAGTCGTCCATGTGTTCAACTCCTCGCCGGCCCAACGCGCGGGCCTGGAGCCTGGGGAAACGATCGTCGCCGTCGGTTCGCGCTCGCTGTACGGTGTCCCCGCCGACACCGCAACCGCGCTGATCAAGGGCTCGCCGGGCACCAACGTAGAGCTCACCGTCAAGCCCGTGCACGGAGTACAGCACAAGCTCACGGTTACGCGGGCGATCATCTCCGAGCCAGTCGTCGCCTCGATGATGCGCACCGTTCACGGGGTCAAGCTCGGCTGGGTCTACCTCGCGACATTCAGCGAAGGCTCGGCGGCTGAAGTGCGCTCGGCAGTTGACAAGCTCCTCAAGGAAGGCGCGCGCGGGCTCGTGCTGGATCTACGCGCCGACGGCGGTGGCCTCGTCAGCGAAGCGCGCCTGATCGCCTCGATCTTCATCCCCTCGGGGGTGATCGTCACTACGCGGGGACGCTCTCAGCCGACGACGGTACTCACCGCCGCGGGGGGCGCCATCCCCAGTTCGATTCCGATGGTCGTGCTCGTCGACCGTGACACCGCCTCGGCCTCCGAGATAGTCACGGCGGCCCTGCAAGACCATCGCCGCGCCACGGTGATCGGCACTCACACTTACGGCAAGGGCGTCTTCCAAGAGCTAGAGCCACTCGCCGGCGGCGGCGCAATCAAGATCACGGTAGGCGAGTACTTCACCCCCAATGGCCGCAATCTGGGGGGAGGAGGGGTCAAAGAGGGCGCGGGCATCACCCCAGAAGTTCGAGTGCCAAAGGGTGTGGACACAGAACACGGCCTCGAAGTCGCGCTACAAACACTGCTGGCCAAGGTCAAATGAGCCCTCCGCGCGGCGGCTCGCGCGGAGGGCCAAGCAAACGGGCCAAGGCCGAAGGGAAAAGCAAGCACGGCGCTAAGGCTGCAGGGAAAAGCAAGAACGGCGCTAAGGCTGCAGGGAAAAGCAAGAACGGCAAGGCGGGCGGTACACGAGCAGCGAAGTCGAGCGCTCCGCGCAAGGACGGCTCTGGTGCAGCGCCTGACAGTGTCGCGCGAGGCAAGCGCCTAGCACCGCGATTGGGCGGATCGTCGAACACGCGCGTCGTGTGGCCCCCGCAGGAGCGCACTGAAACCGCTCGCGATGCCATCGAGCAGATGCTGCGCGAGGCCGGCCACGCGCTCCGCTTCGACTCGGCGGTCGAGCGCGAAGCGCGCAAGGCGGGCGCACGCGCCTGGGCCAAGGCCGAGGTTGAGTTGGGGGAGGGCGCGCGACGCGACCTGCGCGAGTTGCCAACCTTCACCGTCGACCCAGCCACGGCTCGCGACTTCGACGACGCCATCTCCGCTGAGGCTTTGCCCGATGGCACGGTGCGCATCTGGGTCCACATCGCCGATGTCGCCGCGCACGTGCCACTGGGCTCAGCGATCGACCTTGAGGCGCGCCGGCGCTCGACGAGCGTCTACGTGCCCGGCACGGTCGAGCCGATGCTCCCGCATGCGCTCTCAAGCGACGCCTGTTCACTCGTTCCGGGAGCGGAGCGTCTGGCGGTGACTGTCGAGATGCTGCTGCGCGGCGCCAGTATCGTCTCCGCGAGCTTCTGCCGCTCGTTGATCCGCTCGGACATGCGCCTCGACTATGAGCAGGTCGATCGCATCTTTGCGCAGGAGGAACAGGCCCCTGAACCGTGGGGTGGGCCGCTCGCGGCTGCTCGTGCCGCGGCCGCCGAGCTGCAACGAGCGCGCGACTCCGGCAGCGCGCTTGTAATCGACTCCGAGGAGCCCGAGTTCTCTTTCGATGAGCGCGGCAATGTCACCGAGATAAGCCCGCGTGCGCAAACGGAGTCTCACCGCCTGATCGAGCAGCTGATGATCGCCGCGAACGAAGCCGTCGCGCGTCAGCTCGCGCAGGCCTCGGTGCCCTGTTTGTATCGTGTCCACGAGCGCCCCGACCCCGAGCGTATCCGCACGCTCATCGCCCAGCTGGCCTCGCTGGGCGTCTCCACACCACCGTTGCCGGACCCGCTGTTGCCGGCGCAGGCAGCGGAGCTGGTCGGTGATATCTCGCGTCGAGTTGACGCCCACGTGCGCCGCACCGGAATCGGCCGCATCGCACTCTCCTCGCTTGTGCTGCGCTCGCTCAAGCAGGCCTGCTATTCGCCGAAGAACGCCGGTCATGCGGGCCTGCGCTCGGCCTGCTACTGCCACTTCACTTCGCCGATCCGCCGCTACCCGGACCTCGTCTGCCACAGAGCGCTGCTGTCATCCATCGGCGCGGGAGAACGTGTGACAAGCGCGCGCAAGCTGGTCGAGCTGGGCGAATGGACATCCGCGCGCGAGCGCGACGCCGCAAAGTTGGAGCACAAGGGAGATGACATCGCGGCATGCTTCCTACTTGATGATCTCTTGCTGGACGGGGGATACGACCAAGTCTTCGCGGGCGAGGTTACGGGCCTGATAGGGGCGGGGGCGTTTGTCGCATTTGGCAATGCCCCCCGCGCGCGCGCGGGGCATGCCGCCGAAAGAGATGTAGAGGGAGCCTCGGAGGTGCAGGGCGGCCCTCGGGTGCGCCCGACTTACGAGGGCATGCTTCCGGTGCGCTTGCTCAGCACGGGCGAGGAGCGGGAGTGGTGGTCGCTCAACGAGCAGTCCACGATCATGCGCGGCGAGCGCTCAGGCGCAATGCTGCGACTCGGCGATCCGGTAGAGGTGCGTGTCGTCAGGGTCGACGCCTCAGCCGGACGGGTCGATCTCGCTCCGGCCGGCTAACACCATCAGCCGTGTGTTCCTCGCTGGCGCTCCGCGTCGTGAGGGCGGTCTGGATAGGCTCGACTGATGGCCAAGGCAAAGGGCAAGAAGCGCAAGATCGGTGCCGGCGACGTGGCAAGCAACCGCTATGCCTCCTACCGCTATGAGCTCACCGACCGCGTCGAGTGCGGCATCGCGCTGCAGGGCAGTGAGGTCAAGGCGCTACGTGCCTCCGGCGCCCAGTTGAAGGACGGCTATGCCTCGATCCGCGACGGGGAGTTGTGGTTGCAGTCGGTGCACATACCGCCGTATCTGCCGGCCTCGCGTGAGAACCATGACCCCGAGCGCCCGCGCAAGCTGCTGTTGCACCGCTCGCAGATCGAGGACATTGCCGGGCGCGTCTCAGAGCGAGGCCTCACGCTCGTGCCGACACGCATCTATTTCAAGGGCCCGCACGCGAAGGTTGAGATCGCACTGGCCCGCGGCAAGGATCTCTACGACAAGCGCCAGACCATGCGCGAGCGCGACTCCAAGCGCGAGATGGAACGGGGCATCAGGGAAGCACGGCGCTGACAGGTTTCAAGCGACCTGCTCGCATTCGGTCAGTCCGTTGCGCTTAGCTATTGCTTGCATTTGGTGCTGAGTCGTATCGCTGGAGGTAATCAGCCCGCGGGCTGCTTTGAGATCGTTCGTCTTCGCGTATTCACCGAGCTTCGAGGTGTTTTCGGCAAGCAACTCAGCGTCCGCGATGAAGTGTTTCCAGTCGCTCTCAAGGTTTGCGGGAGGGACAAGTTTGCTCAACTCAGACAGCGCCTGTTGCTCGAATGAGGCTAGTTCTTGAGCTACGCGAGCGATGTCCTGCACGGAGTTGGCTCTCTTGGTCGCCAACTTCGCTGTAACGGTCTTGCAGATCGCGTTGGCCTTGCTCACCAGTTCAGCGTGCGTCAGCGGCTTTTCCGATCCACCGCAGCCCGCAATAGCCACAGTGGTCGCCGCGATCGCGATCGCCCCCAGCCTGCTAGGTCTCATCAAACCCCAATCCCGTCGCGTTGGCCCATGCGCCCCTCTCCCGTGCTGCCCCGACGAACAGCCTACAGATTCGAATCGAACCCAGTCTGCCGAACACGCGGCAGGAGTGAGGACGCTGGTGGCCGAGTTCAGATCGATCGGAAGCTGTGCCCGGCGCTGACAAGGATGTGAGTCTCGGACATGCCGATTCCAAGCACCAAGATAAGCCCTGCGTACACGAGTCCGATCGCGATCCGGCTGTGACGCGGCACGCGGTAGAAGGCAGCCTGCTCGATCGAGTGAGATCTCAACTGGCGCCAGCGGCGCGGCATCTCGCGCAGTGCTAGCAGGATGAAGATCAGCAGGAACGGATTGCCGAGCAGGAAGACCATCGCTACCAGACCCCCGATTCCCACGAACCACATCGAGGGCGCCACAGCGGCCATCGCGCGGCCGCCGTCGAAGGGCACTACCGGGATCAGGTTGATGAGATTCAGGAAGAACGCGAAGTAGGCGAGCGCAAGCAGCAGGTCGCTGTTGGTGAGCGCCCCAGCAACAGCCACTGCTACTGCTCCGAGCGTGCCCAGGATTGGTCCAGCCAAGCCCACGCGCGCCTCGGCGAGCGCGTTGTCGCCGAGCGAGCGCGAAAAGATCGCCGCCCCCAGGAAAGGGATGAACATCGGCGTGCTCGCCTTGATCCCCTCACGCTTGAGTTGAATCACATGGCCCATCTCATGCACGAACAGCAGGGCCACGAAGCCCGCGGCGAACGTCCAGCCCCACAGCAGGCTGTAGGCGGCGATCGATATCAGTGCGGTGCCGGCGGTACTGAGCAAGGCTAGTTTCGGCAGCAGAAAAAGCCCAGTCTTCAAGTAGGCGCCGAACTTCGCCGCAAGTGCGCCGATGCCCGCCAAAGCACTGCCGATCCTCTTGCGCAAGGGACGCCGAGGAACTCCGAAGGGAGCCTCACTTGCCAGGGGTAGCTCGCCGTCCATCCATTCATTGTCGCAGCCCTCCTAAGCGTCGCCTAATAAGCCTTCTATGTGCCAGGCAAACGCTTTTTTTCGGAATGTGCGGGTAAAGCGCGAAAACACTCTTGACGGGGACCGGCGAGAGGCGTACGTTGGATGAAGACGCGGACCCCGAGCCGCAAAGAGCGAGGCCACTGAGGTGTGAGGCCGCGCCACCAATCATCGGAAGGCTTTCGGGCCGACCGGCGAAGGGTTCCTCAAAGCGGCCCGGGACCGCGTCGACTTGGTTAAGCCCTGTGCCCGCGAACGTCGCGGAGCTTGCTCCTCGATTGTCTACCAGCGGCTGGTCAACTGGTCGCCGGAGTGGTTGGCCAACTGGTGGCCGGGTCGCCGAATGGTGTTCGCCAAAAGGGCGATGCCCCCCGCGCGCGCGGGGCATGAAACGGACGCTACACTGCAGCAGATAAACATCCACGGGGACGACAGGCTTCGACGCGGTTGGCTCGTGTCGATGGTCGCGAGTCGAGGTCCCGGGCGGCCTCGTAAAACACCCGGGAAAACCATAAGTGCGGACTCTCACGAGTACGCCCTCGCTGCTTAGCCAATAGCTAAGGCACGAGGTCTCGAGCCCCGCTCGCCTATGGCGGGGATCCTCGGGATCAGAAAGTAGGCTCACCCGGTGAGGCCCGCCTCCGCTGACCCGGGAACACTCAAGGAGGCTGGTCCCTCACAACCCGGCCGGCGAGGCTAGTAGGGGACGAGATCAGAGCGCCGGCTACGCTCGTAGAAGCCATTCATACGCGACTGCGGACCCGGGTTCGATTCCCGGCGTCTCCACTTTTTCGGACGTTGCGCAAACCCCTGGCGTGACGATGCGGTAGGTCGGCTGGATCTCGGTCTTGCTGTTGACGCGCCGCGTAGTAGCGATACCACAGGTCCACAGGGTCACAACTCGCACCCACCTTGGGGTTCACGAAGGTTCCTGAAGTCACCGACTACCTCGCGTCTCTGGCACATGCATCGGGAACTCGATCACCTCGAGCCCGAGGACGTGTTGGAAGCCGCGGTCTCGGGTTGCGAGAGCGAATCCGTGTTGTTTGCACAGCGCCGCGATCCAGATGTCGTTTTGCTGTATCGCAATGCCTGCTTGCCGGAGTAGGGTTGCGATCTCGCCGAAGACGCGAGTTGTCTGGCGGTCGAGTTCGAGCACACGAACACGGGGTGTGGCAAGGAAGCGTTCGAGCGTGGCGGCGTTCTGCCGTAGCTTGGTTCCGTTCATGAAGCCGGACCAAAGCTCTCCGAGCACGATCATCGGTAGACCGACGGACTCGGCCGTGCGTGCTTCCTCGGCTAGTTGCTGATTGCCTTCGCCGAGGGCCTTGTAAGCGTTCGTGTCGAGTGCGAGCTTCACGCGGCGGGCTCGACGGGAAGTGCGTCGAGCCATGCTTGCGCGCCGGCTTCGTCGCCAGCATCTACCGGCAAGCGCCCGATGAACCAGTCGAGGTCGTCGTGTTCGCTGGCTGTGGGGGGCAGCTTCGCGTTCTCGAGCGTCTGCACAACCACGGTGTTGAGGGTCTGGCCGGTCTCGCTCGCCTCTCGGCGAAGCTCGGCATCGAGGGCAGGTGATACGCGGCGTATCGTGTACTGGATTCTAGGCATGCCTACATTATAGGCAGGATTTGCCTGCGATCAGGGGCTGGTGCGAAGCGGCCCCGCGCTCTACCTCAAGCTCAGCGGCTGTGCCCGCACGACCGCGGGGTTTGCGCAACGTACGGCCGTCTCCACTGGTTCTCTCATATTCCGATGGTCTGTCAACTGTGCGACGGTGAAAGCGGGCGGTTGGGGTCGGCGAGCTCGTTCGTCGTTCGGAGGATCACGCCCTGTTCCTCGGCATCTGCTGGCGTGAGTAGCGCGTGCGTACGCTCAAGGTCCGTCTTAGCCGAATTCGCCGATGACCAGTCGATGCTTCCGGTCCACTCCTGAGCGCGCGAGAGGACCTTGATCAATGCGGTCGGTGCCTCTAGTCGAGACATCGCACGCAGCGCTTGTAGATAGTCATCTCGGAAGACAATCGGGATCATAAGCCGTTGCTGGCCAGCGGCGGTGAGCTCTGCGTTCGCGAACGCTCTGGCGACACGTCCGTTCCCATCGCCGAACGGATGCACCTCAGCGATGAGGAACATGGCGAACACCGCTCGGGAGAAACCGGGGGGGAGGGCACCGTAGCGTTCATATCCTCGTCTCAGGGTGCCCCGGACTCGACTGGGGGCGACGAACTCAGTGTTGCCTGCTCGGTTGCGCTTGGTCTTGAAATGGCCTGGTCGCTCCTCTGGCCTTCCCGTCATGATCCGCGCATGGAAGATGCTCAGCAGTGAAAATAGGTCGTCGGCGTCGGCTGGTGTCTTATCGCGCAGTGAAGGATCACTGACGAGGTCGAAGGTGCCGAGGACGTCGTGGGCGTCTTGTGGGCGGTCGGCTGGCATCGCGCCCTCGAAGACGATCTCCCGCGCCTCCTCCACGGTGAACTCGGTTCCCTCGATGAAGTTGGAGAAGTACGCCTCATAAAACGAGAAGTTGGGGCTGATGCGTTCCGGTACCGGCCGATTCATCGGAACGTACTCGTGTAGGGCAGCAAAGAGCACGTCGAACAGGGCGAGGCGATATTCATCCCAGCTCTCGCCGGCTCGCGTTGCCCTGCCAACCGTGCTCACCAAGGGAGTGTCCCGCGTTCCCATCAACGCACCAATCAGCCCCGAGAGCTCCCTGGCCTCCTCCTCGCGGTCGATCAGAGGCGCGATGTTGGCGGTTTCGTCACGCAGCCTGTTCAACTCATCCTCGCCGCGGTTGGCGAGTAGACGCTCGAGTTGTACCTCGAGCTCTGCTCTACTCAGGGTTCGTCTCATGCCCGACCGCGCGCGAGATAGACGCATGTTGTCCAGGAACCGACGTGGCCAGGAGCTCATGTAGAGCGCTTCGCCCATGAACGGTGTGTCTCCCGCAATGGGTCCTGGGCCGCGACGGCAATTCAAGACGAGGCCCGGCAGCCGGACGACGCGGCTGGTATCTGAGCAGAGGAAGATCGAGCCCTCCAGACCGGACGGTCGCGCATCAAAGGCAGTTCTGTCGACGATCACGGCCCCGGGGAAGATGCCCGCGGCGATGGTCCAGGCTCGGCGATGGACTACGTCCTCCAACGGCTCGTCAAGGTTCTTGGTGTAGAGCCGGCCGGCGACGTGACGGATGCGGCCTTCGCGCATCAGCGCGCGCACCGCGCGGGACCTCGCGGTCGAACTGAAGAAAGCCTCCTCTTGGTCGGCTAGCGAAAAACGGGTTGTAGCGGCCACAGTTGTCCCAGTATAGACGAAAAAATCGCTATAAGGGCCGGAAAATGTAGAAAAAGAGCGTTTAAAGACAGTCGCAGCAATATCCGGCGGCTTATCATCGTTTTTTCGTCATGGTGCGGCCTTTATAGGAGCGATATCGTCGCTGGCAGCCCTTCTAGGTCTCGTTACGGCGAAATGAGGCTCGGAGGGGTTGGCACGACCAGCGCGCACAGACCACCCGTCGACTCCGCCACGATGACGACGAGCTATCCCGACTATGCCGTGCTCAGCGGCGCTGCCCGCAAGGCCACGGGGTTTGCGCAACGTACGGTCCTCTCCACTGGTTGGGACTCCTGCGGAGGTTCGCGAAAGCGGGTCTATCGCAGGGGAAACGCCAGCGCACAAGGGCGAAGCGCCGCGAACGAACGCCCGAGAGGCTCTGGCTCTCTACGTCGAGGCTCTGCGCGAAGAAGGACGCCCGGTCGGCTCGGGCATTGTCCGTCGCAGGCTCGCCGTTCCCGCGTGAGCGAGCGTCTGCCGGTCGTCTTCGGCGCGCAACTGATCGAGGTACTCCAGAAGCTCGACTGGGAAGTAACCCGCCAGCGCGGCAGTCACGTTCGCCTCAAGCATCAGGATCGGGCCATGCGAAAGGGTCCGAAGCGAACCCCCCGATTTGCTGGTCCTGGGGCGCCTTACGTAAGCAGAACGGTCGTAGGGCTGCGTACGCTGCGTACGTATACCGCGCGGCACTAGCTCACGCCGCGAGGACATACGGGGCCGCGTGGTTTGAGCCGACGCCGCCGTCTACGTTGCTGGTCGTGGGGGGTCATGCTCGATTGGCGGGTGGTACTGGGGCGCCTCGTCGCGTTGCTGCAGTCCGTAGTCGCGGATGATGCGGATGTGGCGGTGCCGTGGGCCGTTAGGTTGCTGCTCGATCCACGCGCGCGGTGCGTCGTCGGAGCGCCACGAGGCGAGCAGCAAGTCTGCCTGCCCTCGTCGCTGATCGGGGTGTAGCGCTCGGTGTCCACGAGCTCCGCAGAGGGTGCTGGTGGTCGGGGTGGGGCCCGTTGAGCGGGTGTTTCGGTCACCGTGACAGCCGAGGCGGCGCCCACCTCGGTCAGGTCGAGCCGGTTCCGGGTGAGGTCTCCCTCGCAGCTGTCGCTGATGACCTCGCCGACGCGGAGACGATAGTCCTGCAAGACCTCGAAGCGTCCTTCTTCCTGGACTTTGTGGTGGCGCGCGTGGGTGCGCCAGCGGATCAGTGCCTTCTCGTCCTGCCAGGTGGAGAGCGAGAGCAGCCATCCGTGGGTGTGCTCGCTTCTATATCGCTCGTTGTCGATGAATCCACGGATCTGAGTGAGTTCGGGGCGCAGGGTGGCTGCCAGCGCGAGATAGCGATCCCAATGCTCCGCGCGCGGCTGGACTTCGAAGAGAACGACGAACATTATTGCTCGCCAGGTGGCGAGGAGTCGGTCCTGTGCAGGAATGTGATCGTCTCGTGATGAAGCGCGTGGCGTCCTTCCTCAAGGTGCAGTAGGTGCGTGCTGCTGCTGAGCTTGATGTCGCGCTTGATTGGCACCGCGGTGAGTGAGTCCCAGAGGCGGCGAGCGTCGGCGTCGGTGCACAGTGAGTCCCACTCGCCACGGATGACGCAAAGCGGCGCGCGGATCAATCCCGGGTCATAGGGAAGCTCCCCGCCCCAAGCGGTGGCCATGTCGAACGGAGGGCCGGCAGGGGTTCGGACCGTGCCCGGGCTGTCGGTTTGGCCTTGAGGCTCGGAGGCGAGGTAGCTCTCTGCCCAGCGTTTGAAGTCGCGGTCGGACAGGACCTGCTGGTGGTCGGCTGGCACGTCTTCAACGAAACGCTGGTGTTGAGCCGCGACGCTCATTGGATACCAGGCTGGGAGATCGCGGGCGTCGGGTGCTACGTCACCGTCGCGGGTGACAATCGGCGCGAGGAAGACCAGGCGATCTACTAGCTCGGGGTGGTCTGCGGCGAGCCGGCCCGCCGGCATGGTGCCCCATGAGTGGGCCAGTAGGTTGACCCTCGCACTTCCGCGGTGGTCTTTGAGGAAGTGGATGACTCGCTCGAGCTGGTCGGCTGCCGCGGGCGCACGCCCGAGCGGCGGGCCCTGGGGGGTAGCGTCCATCTCCGGATAGCGATCTGAGCGGCCGTAGCCGATGAAGTCAAAGGCCCACACCTCGTACCCGGCGGCGGTCAGTTCATCCGCCCAGGAGCGTCCATCGAAGCGAAAGCCGATCGCCTGCTCGGAGGCAAACGTCGCCCCGCACACGTAAACGACCACGGGCGCCGGCGATGAGGTTTCGGGCGGGCACAGTCGCCACGCAGACAGGGTCCCTCTCTCACCGGCATCTGTTATCCGAAAGCGCTCGATCGGCCACCCGGCCGCGAAATGTGTTCCCTTCATCGCAGGTGAGTGTCGCAAAGGACGTTTCGGCGCGCACCGAAACGTGAGCGGTTAGGATCGAGGCTGATTGAGATGGTTCAGGCGATCGACATTGCCGAGGTCGGCAGGCTCCTAGCGGATCCGTCGCGGGCCACGTTCCTTCAGGCCCTGATGGATCAGCGTGCCCGCACCACGGGCGAGCTGGCTCGGCTCGCCAGGGTCGCGCCCTCAACCGCCAGTGAACACCTCAGCCGGCTCGCCGACGGACGACTCCTGACCGTAGAGGCTCAAGGCCGTCACCGCTACTACCGGCTGGCCGATCCCAAGGTCGCCGAGCTCTTGGAGAGCATCATGGCGCTCACGCCGCAGCCGCTCGCCTCGCGGGCGCCTCGGGTCGGGTTTGATTTGCGCTTCGCGCGCACCTGCTACGACCATCTCGCTGGGAGCGTCGCGACTGCGATCTACGACCAGCTCACGGCAACGGCGGCTCTGACCGTTAGCCCCGAGGGCATCGAGCTGACGCCCGACGGAGCTGCACGGCTTCGCTCTTTGGGGATCGATGCCGATGAGCTGCAGCGCGGGCGCCGTCCGCTTGCAAGGGCATGTCTGGACTGGACCGAGCGCCGCCACCATCTTGCGGGCGCCCTCGGTGCCGCCCTGCTCGACACCTTCCGCGAGCAGAAGTGGGTCAAGTCCCGAGGCGAACCGCGCGCCCTTAGCCTCACCACTGCTGGGCAGCGCGCCCTCGCCGAGCACTTCGCCATCGACACCACCCGCCTGGTATCCGAGGCGAGGACGGCATAGCGGGCGGTTGGTGCTCGCTTCGGGGAGAACACCAAGGCCCACCGCAATGAGCCCGACATCTGGCCCTGCAAAACTCCGCGGTCGCACTCACCAGCAGGCGAGGTGGGCGACGACGTCGCCTGCATAGCGCCAGCTCATCGAACGAGCTCTCTGTCGACGTCTCGGCGGCGCCAGCGCATGTTGCAAAGCGCGCCGTACAGTTCGTGTGCGAAGCCGTCGTCGGTCCGCACGCACTCGGACAATGTTCGAAGCGCCACTTCGAACGCTTCGAACTCGTTCGCTAGTACCGTGTCTGTGCTCGATGTGCCGTTGCTTTGTTTGTTCTCCATCGAAAAACGTAATGTAGCGTTTTGTCTGCAAGCCCGCATCAATGATGGCCGTGCCGGGAACGTTGCGCGGGTCCATGCATGGTACAATATTTGGTACCACAAGAAAGGAGATGGCAGTGGCGATCACAGCTAGTGAGGCGCGACGGTCGTTGTTCCCGTTGATCGAGCGGGTCAACGATGATCGTGCGCCGATCGAGATCACGTCCAAGCGTGGCAATGCGGTGCTCATGTCGGCCGACGATTATGCGGCCTGGCAGGAGACGGCCTATCTGTTCCGTTCGCCGGCGAACGCACGCCGCCTGCTTGATGCCGCCGAGGCGGCGAAGCGCGGCGAGACGGCCGAGCATCAGCTCGACCGGGAGTGAGGCTCGTCTTCGCTTCGCAGGGCTGGGAGGACTACACCTACTGGCAGCGGACAGACCGCGCGCTCGTCAAGCGCATCAACCGGCTACTCGATGACGCGCTGCGTAACCCAACGGATGGGATCGGCAAGCCGGAGGCGCTCAAGTACGGGATTGCTGGCGCCTGGTCGCGGCGCATCAATGAGGAGCACCGACTCGTCTACAAGGTACTCGGCGAAGATCTCGTAGTGCTACAGGCCCGCTACCACTACGAGGAGTGATTGGCTTAAGGGTGGGCCGCTCCGACGCTCGGCTACACCCTCAGTGGCTCGGCCGGTCTCACGCTGGGAACGTTGCGCGGGTTCGATTCCCGCCGTCTCCACTTTTCGGACGTTGCGCAAACCACACCTTGGAGGACGTTGGCGGTGTCGTTTTTGCTGGCGCTGGTGCATGTCAGCTACGGCTGCCGCGATTGAGCGAGATCCACGCGAGCGGCCGCCGTGTCTGTCACGGTTCCGCGTAGCCTTCGCAGAACTGCGCCGCTTCCGTCGCCTTTGTCTGCAGGTTTTCGGTGTAGACGGTCGAGCCGTTCGCCCCGAGGACCGTCAGTTCAGAGGGCAGCGCGCTGAACACGCCGTAGACGAGCGGCCCTTTTGCGTGCATGCGCGGTTCGACCGGGACCGCGAATGCGTGTGGAAAGCCGTCAATAAAATGATCAGCATGCCGATACGGTTCCGGATGCTTCGCGCGGACAATAAAGCCCAGCAACGACGCTTCAGAACCTCCAGTTTCTATGCGCAGAGTGCAACCGGCGCAAGAGCGACTCGATCTGATCGTCGCGACGCGGTATTAGACCTGAGCACGCATGCTCAACCGGTCAAGTCGACGCCCGGAGTCGCTCGGCGAGCGTAATAAGCTCCGAAGGCTGGATGCCGAGGCCGTCGGCGATCTCTACCAGTAGCTCGTAAGTGGGGTCTAGCTCCCCGGCCTCAAGAGCGCCGATGCGCTTGCTGGGAATCCCACTGGAGGTCGCGAGCTCCTCGACGCTCATACCCCTTTGTTCGCGTATCAGCTTGACGGCTCGCCCGAGGATGACCAGATTGGGCTCTTTGTAGTTGCTTTGCGCCAAGAAAAATCCCCAAAATGCGACGAAGCAAGTCCGATGTAGCGTTTTTTCTACATTGTTGTCTTAACTCCTGCGGCGGGAATGCGCAAGTCTGCAGTCCATGTCACGACCCCGTACCTCCAAGCCGCGCAGTCTTCGCCATGCCGCGCTAGGTCAGGCGATCGAATTGATAATCGCCGAAAACGCCGATATGACGCATGAGTCTGTAGCTGTCGAATCCGGCTTGGCTGTCAAGCAGGTCGGCTCGTTCGTTCGCGGGCGGGGCAATCCAACCTATACGACGCTGCTAAGGCTGTGCGAAGGCCTGCACTTGAGTCTTGGTGAGTTGATGGTTCGCACCGATGAATTGTACGAGAAGCGTCTTGGGCACTAAATGCTGCTCTCTGCGGCGGCGCATTGTGTCTCGCTGGACGGGCTGATCGTCAGGTCGATGCTTGACATACCTAGTCTCTCAAGCATACACTTAGCTGAAGTCAGGTTTGCCTGATGGGGAAGAGGTAGGGCGTGTCCGATTTCGAGCTTTCTCCAAATAAACGCGACGCGTGTGACGACGGGATCAGTAGGGGGCGCTTGCGGCGCTCCGCTCCGCTCGTGGGTTTGACCGCTCGGACGGCCGGCGAGGCGGCAATGGCCAAGATGCGCGGCAAGTGGACGGACGCCGAGCGAACCGAGTTTTATACGCGCTCGGCCGAGCGCTACACCGAGTTGCTCGGCCATTCCAAGGGCGCGCTCATGAAGGTGGGGCAAATGGCCTCGTTTGCCCTGCTCAATCCGGCGGTGCCGCCGGAGCTCCGGTCGCTCTACCAAACGTCGCTGATGCGCCTTTGCGACGATGCGCCGCCGATGGCGCCTGTGCTCGCGCGCGAGGTGCTCGAGCGTGAGCTCGGCGAGCCGGCTGAGAACGTGTTTGCCAAATTCGAGTGGGAACCGCTCGCGGCGGCCTCAGTCGGACAGGTGCATGCGGCTCAGTTGCACGACGGTCGGGAAGTCGCGGTCAAGATCCAGTATCCAGGAGCGGCAGACGCGATCCGTGCCGACCTCAAGAACACAGAATTGCTGGCTACGTTCTTGACGCTGACCATCGGTGGCATGTCTTCGCGGCGGTTTAGCTTTGACCTACGTGGTGCGGCGCGTGAGATGGGCGTGCGTATCGTCGAGGAGCTCGACTACCGACTCGAGGCCGCCAACCAGGCAGAGTTTGCCGATTACTACCGGGGGCACCCGTTCATCCACGTGCCGGAGGTGATCGCCGAGCTTTGCACCGGCCACGTGTTGACTCAAGAGCTGGTGCAGGGTCTGTCCTGGAGTGAAGCTCTCACGGCCAAGCAAGAGCTACGCGACCAGTGGGGCGAGGCTATCTACCGTTTCGTCTACGGCACCTACGAGCGCATATATCAGTTCAACGCCGATCCACATCCCGGCAATTACATCTTTCACGAGGATGGGAGCGTTAGCTTCCTCGATTTCGGCTGTGTCAAGCGCTTCCGCCCTGAACAGGTGCAGATGATGGATGAGATCATCCGCGCGTGCTTGCGCAAAGACGTCCTCGGAACCTGGCGAGCCTGCGTGGAGGCCGGAGTCTTCAGGTCCTCAGACCCCGTCACTCCCGAGGAAGTGTTCGCTTATTGGCGGGGTGATTGGGGGATGCTCTGGGCACAGCAACGGCTCGTCATCACTCAGGAGCAGGTGGCGAGGAGGATCGAGCGTAGGTGCTCTCCGAACGGCCCTTCCGCCAATGCTTTGCGCTATGTCACGATGCCGCCGGAGTACACAACCATGGCCCGCATCGAAGTGGGAGTGATGTCGGTAATCGGACAGCTGCGCGCCGGTGCTCATTGGCGGTCCATAACGGCGGAGCATTTCGAGAATGCCCTGCCGATTACCGAAATGGGCAAGCGTGAACACGCGTTCTTTGAAGATCGCCATCTCGCAAGCCCTGTCTTCTGATCGTTCATACAGCTTTGCGCGCAAAGAAGTGTCCCGGCGAGGGAAGACGCACGCTTCGCGGGTAGGCTGTCGGTGATGGCTTACACAACTGCCGAGGGCCGCCAACAGATCCTCGACGATCTCGTCAGCGCGGCCGATGAGATCGCTGCGGCAATTGCGCTGCTGAGCGAGGCCTACGAGCATCTCGACGAACGGGCCGCCGAGCGTCTTGAAGAGCAGCTGTTCCAGCCGATCCAGGCGGCCTACGGTCGTGCCAAGCGCGTTCATGCGGGTTTTGCCGAGCGCCACGAGCTGTCCGGTCACACTTTCCAGACACCCTCTCCAGTGGCGCCGTCGAACGGCACGAAGGGCCTGATCGACGCCGCGGTCGACGCGGCTGCACGAGCTGATGGCATGCTCGGAGAACTGCAGGACTCGATGCTGCCGATCGAGGTCGGTGACGTGGAGTTGCGGGCCGGCCTCTCGGAGGTGCGTGAGCTGGTCGGCAGTATCCGCGTTCGCGCTCGCGAGTTGGTTCGCACGCTCGGGCGCTAGGGCTAGGGGTACGAAGGGCGCCTTACTCGACGTGAAGCCCGCGCACGAGCGCCAACAGTGCCTCAGAGGTGCCCCTCGCGTCTTCTCCGCCGCCCGCGAGGCGACGTACCGCGAGCCCTGTCATCAGGGCGACCACAGCGGGCGCGTGGCGCTCTCCTTCGGGGATACCCAGCGCGCTGAGAGCGGCGCTCGCGATCTGTTCGTGAGCCTCAAAACACCGCCGCGATGCTTCGCGCAGCTCGGGGTCGCGAGCGGCTTGCAGGTGCAGCTCCAGCTCGGCTATCTGCCGGGGGATCTCCGAGGCGACGGCCACGAGTCGCTCGACGGCTTCCGCGACCTGTTGTACGCCCGGTTTCTCCTCCGCCAGCTCTTGCGCTATCTGCCGGCGTCTTGCGGTCTCCTCCTCGACGTGCAGAAGCAGGCTCTCGCGTAGCAGTTGGGCTTGGCTTGCGAAGTGGTAGGTGAGCGAGCCGAGCGAGACGCCGGCGGCAGCAGCGACGCGGCGGTTGGTTACCGCGGCGACGCCGCCGTCCGCGATCAGCTTCAGGGTCGCCCGCAGCATGCGCTCGCGCACGCCCACGGCGTCGCTGCTCACCGCGTTGGGTGGATTGCTCGAAATGGCATGCCCCGCGCGCGCGCGCGGGGCATCGACGTTTTGGGCTTCCCCGCTCTCCTCTTCAGGTGCCTCTCTACCGGTCGGTGTGATTGCGCTAATCATCAAGACGCGAACGTGCCGACGGCGTGCGGCGCCATACGTTCGTGCCAGCGCTCGACCCGCTCGAGCTGGGCAGCGAGTGACAGCAGCTTGCCCTCGCTGCAAGCCGGTCCCAGTAGTTGCGCGCCAAAAGGCAGACCGTCGCTGGTAAGCCCCGCGGGAATGCTGACGCCCGGCCAGCCGAGCACATTCCAAGGCCACGCGTAAGGGCAGGTGCCGGCGATCACCTGTTGCGTGGACCAACTGGAGAGTCCATCGGTCCTGCCGACCGGCAATGGTACTCCAGCGCTCGTAGGAGTTATAAGCACTTCAAAATCCCCAAAAATCAAACCGATGCGATTCTGAAAGCGTCGCTCCAAGCGTCTGGCGAGGGGCAGGACGGTCCTGCCCAGGATGCCGCCGACCTGCGCTGTGGAGCGGGTACGGGCGTCCAGCAGAGAGCTGTCGGGCACACGCTTGACCCATCCGTGCACTCCAGACTCTCCGCGCGCGATCAGCGTGAGGCCCATCAGGCCATAGCGGGGATGGTGCTCGCTGACAGTGTGGCCGAGCTCAGCCAGCACCCGGCCGATTCTTCGCACGCCGGCCTCGATCTCGTGGTGCAGGTGAACGGGGGCGCCGCTGAAGGCGTGGCGCAGGGAGAGCGCGATGCGCAATGGGCGCGGCTCGCGGGCGATCGCCTGGACATAGGGCTCGGGCGCCGGTGGCGGGGCATGCAGGTCCTCGGGGTGGTTGCCGCTCAGCACGTCGAGCATCAGCGCGGCATCGGCGACCGTCCGGGTCAGCGGACCGATGCAGGTGAGGCCGTTGAAGGACTCCGCATCAGGCCAGGTGGAGATACGCCCGCGCTGGGGCTTGACGCCGACGAGGTTGCACCAGCCGGCGGGAATCCGTACAGAACCGGCTCCGTCGGAGCCAAGACCGGCTGGAACGATGTGAGCGGCGACGGCTGCGGCCGAGCCGCCACTGGAGCCGCCGGGGGTGTGGCCTAGGTTCCAGGGATTGCGCGTTACGCCGAAGGCCTTGCCCTCCGTGAATGGGTAGAGGCCGATCTCAGGCGTGTTGGTCTTGCCGACGATCACCGCCCCGGCCGCACGCAGACGGCGCACCATCTCGCAGTCCTCGGCCCTGGCCGTGAATGGCCCCGAGCAGCCGAAGGAGGTGGGGTGCTCGGCGAGGTCGACATCGTCCTTGATCGCTATCGGCACTCCAAGTAGGGGGAGTCGCTCGCCGGCAGCGATGCGTCTGTCGGCCTCGGCTGCCTCCGCGCGGGCAGCGTCGGCGCGCACGACCCGGAAAGCGTTCAGCGTGGGCTGGGTGGCCTCGATGTGCGCGAGCGTCTGCTGTACGAGTTGCGTTGAGCTCATGCGCCCTTCGACCAGTGCTGCCACATACTCCGTCAGGTCGCTTGGCGAACCCAGGGCATGGACGCCTTCGGCGTCTGAGGCTGGGCTTGAGTGGATGGCTGAGGACATTTTTGGATTTAAGGGCGTGCCGTTTGGTGCGCCCACTCACATCGTCGATTCAGAGAGCCGTTCGTTCGAACGAACGGTAGCAGCGAATTGGTCGTCGCGCGCTGATCGGCAGAGCAGCAGGCGCTAAGGGACTGGGAGCAGTCGGGAGGCAGGGATTGCGAGTAGCTCGGCGCAAGCCGTGAGGCAGCGGGCATAAACTCAGCCGGTGAGCATCGACGCGCCCAGCCTCGACACGCCCGCGATCGTGCGACGCTTTCATGAAGCCCGTCGCAGCGAGGATTTGGTCGTGCTACAAGGCTTTCATGCGCTCAAGCACGCGCTTCGCTTTGGTGCTTCTGTAGAGCTAGTCGCCTGCTCTGACACGACCGAGCTGGCACGTCTGGGGGAAGGTTTGGCCCCCGATCTGATCGAGCGGATGCAAGCGCTGGCCGTAGTGCTGTCCGCGGAGGCTTTCAAGCGGCTGGGACCGTACGTTCCGCACACAGGTGTGGTCAGCATTGCTCGTCGCGTTGTCAGCGATCCGCTCGCTGTGCTCGCCGCCGGGGGACGGGCGCCGCTCGTCCTGTTGGAGGACCCGCGCCACTTCGGCAATCTCGGCGCCGTGATCCGCGTGGCTGCGGCCGCCGAGGCGGCGGGCGTGCTCACGACCGGCCGCCAGGATCCCTGGGATCCGGTTGCGGTACGCGGCTCGGCCGGCCTGCACTTCGCGCTGCCAGTTGCGCGCGTGGGAGATTTGCCAGAGACCGACAGGCCGCTGCTGGCGCTGGACCCTGAGGGAGAAGAACTGCGCCCGGAGGCGGTGCCTGCGCGCGCGCTGCTGGCGTTTGGGACCGAGCGCGACGGCCTCAGCGAACGTTTGCTCAAACGCGCCGATGCCCGCTTGCGTCTGCCGATGCGAGCCGGCGTCTCCAGCCTGAACCTGGCTACGTCGGTTGCCGCCGTGCTCTACAGCCTGCGTCTGGGGCAGTCGTAGGTCTTCAAAATGGGCGATGCCTCGCCCGCGCGCGCGGGGCATCGTGGTTTTTGAGCAACTGCTCAGCCAGCCTCGGAGGACATATACGGGGCGAGCTCGCGCCGGGCGATCGAAAGCTTGTGCACCTCGTCGGGGCCGTCGGCCAGACGCAGGGTGCGTAGGTGCGCGTAGGTCCAGGCGAGCGGAAAGTCGTCTGAGACGCCGCCGCCGCCGTGCACCTGGATCGCACGGTCGATCACCTTCAAGGCGATGCTCGGAGCGGCCACCTTGATCGCGGCGATCTCGGTGCGAGCATGGCGGTTGCCGACGGTGTCCATCAGCCAAGCGGCCTTGAGCGTGAGCAGGCGGGCCATCTCGATCTCGATGCGCGCCTCGGCGATCCAGTCCTGGATGTTGGCTCTGGCTGCCACGGGTTGGCCGAAGGTCGTGCGCTCCACGGCCCGCTTGCACATGGCCTCCAGCGCCCGCTCGGCGGCGCCGATCGAGCGCATGCAGTGATGGATGCGCCCCGGGCCGAGTCGTGCCTGGGCGATCATGAAACCGTCGCCCTCGCCGGCGATCAGGTTGCTTGCCGGCACGCGTACGTCCTCGAAGAGGATTTCGGCATGGCCCTCCTGGTCCTGGTAGCCGAAGACGGGCAAACCCCGCACGATTTGCACCCCAGGCGTATCGATCGGCACGAGGATCTGGCTTTGCTGACGATGCCTGGGCGCCTCAGGACTGCTCTTGCCCATGACGATCATGATTTTGCAGTGCGGATGTAGCGCCCCTGAGATCCACCACTTGCGCCCGTTGAGCACATACTCGTCTCCCGAGCGCTCGATCCGCAGCGCGATGTTGGTGGCGTCGGAAGAGGCCACGTCGGGCTCAGTCATCGCAAACGAGGACCGAATCTCACCTTCAAGTAGAGGGTTAAGCCATTGCTGCTTCTGCTCCTCTGTGGCGAATTGATGCAGGACCTCCATGTTGCCCGTATCCGGGGCCGAGCAGTTGCATGCCTCCGAGGCGATATGGCTATGCCCAAGGATCTCCGCGAGCGGTGCATAATCGCTGTTGGTCAGGCCCGCGCCGTGATCGGCGTCCGGCAGGAACATGTTCCAAAGTCCCGCCGCCCGCGCGCGGCCCTTCAGCTCCTCCATTACCGCCGGCTGGTGGTGTGGGTCGCCCGACTCGGCCAGCTGGCGCTGGTACACGGGCTCGGCGGGATAGACGTGCTCGTCCATGAACGCGCTGAGGCGCTCCTGGAACTCGATGCAACGCTCGCTCGGCTGGAAGTCCATCGTCTCCTCCTCGGCAGTGGGGAATAGGATCATCGCCGATGAGCGAGGGATCGGCCAACTACAAGGCGGCGGGCGTCGACTACGACGCGCTCGACGAGGGCAAGCGCATGGCGATGGCACGCGCGCTCGCCACCTCGTCGCTGCTTGATCTGCGTGGCGGACGCGCGCTCGATGCTTCGCGTGGCGAGCCGGCGTTCGTGTTCGAGGTCGGCGACACGACGCTTGCCTTCGTGATGGAGGGGCTCGGCACAAAGTCGGTTGTTGCGCGGCAGCTACTCGAGCGCCACGGCATCAACCGCTTTGCGGATGTCGCCTACGACACGGTCGCAGCGATCCTCAACGACCTCTGCTGCGTCGGCGCACTGCCGCTGGTCATCAACGCCTATTTTGCGACCGGCGCATCCGAGTGGTATGCAGAGCCTGAGCGCGCCGCGGCGTTGCTGGAGGGTTGGCAGCGCGCGTGCATCGACGCCAGCTGTACGTGGGGCGGAGGCGAGTCGCCGTCGTTGCCCGGGCTTGTCGCGGCAGAGGACATTGAGCTGGCGGGCGCGGCTGTGGGTGCGGTGCCAGTGGGCCGCTCGGCGATACTCGGCGAGCGGCTGCAGGTGGGCGATGAGATCGTGCTGGTTGCTTCTAGCGGCCTGCATGCCAACGGAGCTTCGCTCGCGCGGCTACTCGTCGAGCGCCTGCCCGACGGTTACATGACGGAGCTGCCGAGTGGACGTACTTTCGGTGAGGCGCTGCTTGATCCCTCGATCATCTATGTCCCGCTGGTGCAGGCGCTGCTCGAGTCCGATCTCGGAATCTCCTATCTCAGCCACGTGACCGGCCACGGTCTGCTCAAGCTGATGCGCCCCGCCAAGGCACTGAGCTACCGCATCTCCGAACTGCCCCCGGTGCCGGAGGTCCTGACGTTCATGGTGGAGCAGGCTGGTCTTGACGGACACGCTGCGTACTCGACATTCAACATGGGCTCCGGCTATGCGATCTACTGCTCTGAAGGAGCGGGCACGGAGGTCGTCGAAATGGCTCAGAGACTGGGCTTTGAGGCCGTTCTAGCGGGCTCTGTCGAGGCCGGTCCGCGGCGAGTGATCGTCGAGCCGATCGGGGTTCATTACGTTGGCGATGAGCTTGATTTGAGCGCTGCTGCGCAACCACCTAGTTGAACCCGTCGCCCGATCCGGGTAACCTTTGGGGGCAAATCGCCAATGCTCCCCAGACGGCTGAGACGTTAGGGGACTCGATGTCGCCGGACCGTCAAGGACCGGAGCTACCCGGATCGTAGGCGGACCAGTCCCATCAACAGAGGAGAGAAAGCTGATGCGCAAAGCATCCACCCGTTTGGTGTTGCTCGGCCTAGCCGTAGCAATGCTGGCCCTACCGGCGGTCGCAGGGGCGGCGCCTACGGTCACGCTGAAGGTCAAAGCAGTACCAATCCCGAAGAACCCAGCCTCCAACGGCGGTCCCACCTGGCCCGGCACCGGCAACATCTCCGGCGCCGGTACGGCGGTTGAAGCCGAATTCACGATCAAAGGCACGGAATACGGCGGCTTTCCCTCGCCGCTGACGGGCGTAACGGCCTCTTTCCCCAAGGGCTCGAAGGTCACGACCAAAGGCTTCACGACGTGCCCGGCTTCGATTCTTGAAAGTCACGAAGTGCAGAACTGCCCGAAGAAGTCGGTTGCCGGCCCGAAGGGCGAAGCCGGCGGTGTGGTCAGCTTCGGAGGCACACGCGTCCAGGAGAAATTGACCTTGCAGCCATTTTTCGCGGAAGGCGGCAACCTGGGCTTCTACGCCGAAGGACGCGAACCAGCCGTGATCGAACTCCTGGCGACAGGCAAAATCTTGCCTGCCTCCGGTGCTTTTGGCCCCGTGGTTTCTAGCGAAGTCCCGCTGGTCGTAACGGTGCCCGGTGCTCCTTATGGGTCCGCGGAATACATCAAGGTCAAGGTTGGGGCGGCCTTTATGAAGGGCAAAAAGTTGGTGTCTTACGGCACTTTGCCGAAGACATGCCCGAAGGGTGGCTTTGCGGTCAATGCCGAACTGAAATTCCTCAGCGGGGAAACGGTTACGGTTACCGCGAAGCCCCCATGCCCAAAGAAGTAGGGCCGCGACAGAGTTAGGAGAGGTTCGGTGGCCGCCTGGTGCTGGGGCGGCCACCGGCAGGACTTGGAGGAAAGTAAAGGAAGAGGTACCTCAGGGCGCGCGCGATGCGCGTAAGGTCTGAGGAACGGTGGAAGGGCGGCCGAATCCAAAACGGATTAGCCGCCCTCTCCTCGTTATCAACACAGAGGTAGGATCGGGTTGAGGACGCAGAATCAGGGGTTCAGGAGGGGCATGGCCGCTGTCGCGGGCGCTATATGCGTGGTCGCGCTCGTGGCCGTCGTCCTGCTTGCGACCTCGGCCGGCGGTTCCAGCGGCAGCTATGAAGTCCGTGCGATCTTCGATGATGCCGGCAACCTGACCTCTGGGGAGAACGTCAAGATCGATGGGGTCAACGTCGGCACGGTCGGATCGGTCACGCCCACGCCGCAGGCAAAGGCCGCGGTTGTGCTCAAGATCACCACTCCCGGCTTCCAGGATTTCCGCGAAGACGCGAGCTGCACAGTCCGCCCGCAGGCGCTGATCGGCGAGAAGTTCGTGGACTGCCTGCCCACCAAGCTGCGCGTCGAAGGCACACCCTTGCCCCCACCCTTGAAGACGATCCCCGCGGGGCAGGAAGGCGCCGGGCAGGTGCTTCTGCCGGCCACGAACACGCACAGCCCGATTGACCCCGACCTCCTCGGCGACATCACGCGCTTGCCCGAGGCCCAGCGCTTGACGATCATCCTCAACGAATTCGGCGCCGGTCTCGCGGGTCGCGGTTCGGATTTGAACGTCGTCATTCGCCGCGCCAACCCCGCTTTGCAGGGACTGGAAGAAGTGTTGGCGATCCTTGCCAAAGAGAACAAGGTGCTGACCGATCTCGCGGTCGAAGGCGACCGCGCGCTTGCGCCGATCACGGCTGCTCGCGGACAGGTCGTGGGCTTCATCAAAGCGGGCAAGACGGTCGCTCAGGCGACCGCCAACCAGAGCGGCGCGCTCGCCCAGAACTTGGCCGATTTCCCCGCCTTCCTCGAACAGCTCGGACCAGCGATGGAACGGCTCGGGCGCTTCGCCGAGCAGACGACGCCAACGCTCGAAGATCTCGGTGTCGCGGCGCCCGGCATCAACAAACTGTTCGCGAGCACGGCACCGTTCTCCAAATCCTTCGAAGGCTTCCTGAGCACGTTCGGCAAAAACGCCAAAAGGACGGCCTCTGCTTTGAAGGCTGTGGAACCGCTGCTGGCGCAGGCCAAGGGGCTCGGTAAGAATGCTAAGCCGTTCGCGAGCAACTTCTCCGGACTGCTCACCAGCTTGAAAAGCACGGGGGGGTTGGAGCGCCTGCTCGATTTCATCTATCTCGGCAGCGGCAGCGTCAACGGCTATGACGCGCTTGGGCACTTCCTGCGTACCGAAATCTTCGCGAGCACCTGCCTGAGCTACTCGATCGTGACCAACCCGACCTGTACGACAGGGAAATTCCTCGGTGCCAAGACCTCGAGCACGAAGGCCGCTGCCGCAAGCGCCAATTCTACGAGTCTCGTGATGCAGCGCACGCTTGCCGTCTTGAAAGGAATGACGCCGGCTGAGGCGATCGCCAAGTATCCAGGCTCGGTCACGGGCGAAGCGAATGGCACCGCCGGCCTGCTGTCGACCGCCGCCGGCGCGACGCCGACAGCCCAGCCAGTGGGCGGAGCGGCGTCTGGCACGACCTACTACAACCCATCCTCGGAATCCTCCGAAGCAAGCGGCATGCTGCTCAACTACCTGCTCGGTAACTGACCATGAGGCCCCGCCCATCACCCACTGCGCTCCTGCTTCCGCTGCTTGTGGCGCTTGCCGTGCTGGCCCCGGTCGAAGCGGCGCTTGCCGAAGAAGTCACCTCTACGGCTCCTACGCCCGAAGCGACCGCGCCAGCGGCTGCAACGACGACCACGAACGTGCCCGCCCCACCAGCGACTGAAGCCGCGCCGACGAGCACGAGCACGACGGCGACGCCTCCGCCCCCAACGACCTCAACGGGCGAATCCACCACCACTACCGTCCCCGCCCCGGAAGTACGCGCACAGCGCTCGCAGCCGCGTACGACTGTCACGCACGTTCACAGAAGCCCGTCCACGAGGCAGCCGCCGTCGGGTCCCACGACCGGCAAGAACGGTAAGGGCATCAAGGCGGTGTCGCCCTCGACGCTGACGCCTCCGTTGCCCTCGACGCTCGGTGGCTCGCTCTCGAACGTACCGAGCTTCTTCATCAACAGTTTCTCGATTCCGCCCTTCCTGCTGCCGATCTACCAGGCCGCTGGGGCAGCGTATGGGATTCCCTGGCAGGTGCTTGCCGCGATCAACGAAGTCGAGACCGATTACGGCCGCGACTTGAGCGTCTCGAGTGCCGGTGCCGAGGGTTGGATGCAATTCCTGCCGAGCGAGTGGAGCCAGTACGGCGTAGACGTCAACAACAGTGGCTACGAGGACCCCTATAACCCCGCTGATGCGATTTTCGCTGCCGCTCGCTACCTCAAGAACGCCGGTGGTGACACGGACATTCGTGGCGCGGTGCTGGCCTACAACCACTCGCAGGCATACGTCGAATCCGTGATGCTGCGCGCGCGCTTGCTCGGCGGCACTCCGCCGGAACTGCTCGGCGCGATCACGGGCTTGACCGAAGCGCGCTTTCCCGTGTACGCGGCCTCGCATTACAGCGACGGCTTTCCCACCACTGAAGGTCCTTCGCCGCATACAGTGCCTGCGACGACGATCTACACGCAGGCCGGGGCTCCCGTGATCGCGGCACAAGACGGGCGCATTGCACAGATCGACCCGGCCGGTCCGTTCGGCCCGAGCATCTCGCTTGTGGACGCCTATGGAAACACCTACACCTATGCTGGGCTCGGCACGCTCGCCTCGCTCTACCCGGTGCTCGAATCGGCCGAAGCCGGCGCGCCGCGCGCGGCGGGCCTCGCCAGCCTGGGCCTAGACGCGGGCCCATCAAGCCCGGCCGCCAGCGGTGCGACCCGCTCTTTTAGGGACGGGGCGGAGAACGTCTACCTGCACCAACTGCACGTCGGCGCGCAGGTGATCGCTGGCACCGTGCTGGGCCACGTCGGCTCTGGGGCCGAACCTCACATCGTCTTTCAGATCCGTCCGGCCGGTATCGGCGAGCCGTTGATCGATCCGAAGCCGATCCTCGACGGCTGGGTCAAGCTGCAAAGCTCCTCTGCCGTGAAAGCCACGGGTCGCACGCCGTTTGCCAAGCTCACGCCAAGCCCCGGACAAGCGCTGCTCGAGTCCAAGACCCAGCTCGAGCTGCAGGTCCCACGCGATCACGCGATCCGCCTTCCTCGCTGCGAGCGACGCCTGATCGCCGACGACCGAGCCGACAGGCGCGTGCTTGCGGCGCTTGAGTTCCTCTCCGCCTCGGGCTTGAGTCCGACCGTGTCCTCGCGTAGCTGCGCGCAAGGGTCAACGACCAAGAGCGGCCTACCCTCGCCCGGCGCCATCGGTCAGGTTCTCGATCTCTCAGCGATCGACGGGACTCCCGTCGTCGAGGCAGGCGGGCCGAGCGCTCTCGGGCTCGCCGCGGCACGCAAGCTCGCCGCGCTGCAGGGCGTCATGAAACCACTGCAGATCGCAAGCTCCATGCATTTCAGCACGCTCCACATGACGGTGCTCGCAGACGAGGGGAACACGATCAGCATTGACTTCGCACCACTTGTGGACGCTCAGGCGCACACTGCCGCCGTGTCCGGTTCCGGACTGACGCCCGCCCAATGGCTCGCGCTCGTCGCCCGGCTCGGCCAGGTGCCCGACCCTACGGTCAGCGCCCAGCCGTCGCCGGCTGCCATCCCAGACAACTACGGCGCGGCCTCGCCGGCCGTGGAAGGCAAGTAGCGCGATGGCGACCACCGTCCCACCACCGGCGTCCGCGCCCCCGCCGCTGCCCCCGCCGCCGCGGCGCGCCAACACGACTCGGATCGTTGCTGTCGCGGCGATCGCGGTGGTGGTTGCGATCGTGCTCGTGCTCCTGCTTGGCGGCAACGGCAGTGCCACCTACTACCTGATTTTCCCCGAAGCCGGACAGCTGGTGCGCGGCGATCAGGTACAGGTCGGGGGGGTGCCCGTCGGCTCGATCAAGGACATCACGCTCCTGCATGACTACGACGTGCGCATCACGATCAACGTCGAATCATCGCTGGCTCCGCTACACAAGGGCACAACGGCCGAAATCCGTGTGCCGTCGTTGTCGAGCGTCGCCAACCGCTATATCGCGCTCGCGCCGGGACCAAACAACCTTCCCGCGCTGCCCTCCGGATCGACCTTGCCGATCACATCCACGCACGGCGTCGTCGACTTGGATCAGCTGTTCGGCATCTTCAATGCCAAGACGCGCAAGGGCCTGCAGCAGCTCATCCAGGGCTCTGCCGAACAGTATTCGGGTGTCGCTCCTCAGCTACAGAAGGATGTGAAGTACTTCCCGCCGGCGTTGGCCGCGGTCGATCACGTGCTCGCCGAATTCGGAGGCGACCAGGAACTCTTCTCCAACTTCCTCGTGGAATCGGCCAAGACGACCACGGTGTTGGCCGGACGTAGCCAGCAGCTCACTGAACTCGTCAGCCATGCCGATACCGCCTTTGCTGCTATCGCTTCCCAGGGGTCCAACCTAACTGCCGGTTTGAAGGCGCTGCCCCCAACATTTAGGGAAGGCAATCGCACGTTCGAAACGCTGCCGGCGACGCTTGCCGACCTGACCAAGTTGGTCGATGCCACCAAGCCGGCGGCGCCGTTGCTCTCGTCGTTCGTGTCCAAGCTACAGCCGCTGGTGACCACGGCAACGCCGGTCGTGAGCAACTTCAGCGAAGCGATCAGCAAGCCTGGCGCCGGCAACGATCTGACAGAAGCGGCGCTGGCACTGCCGCAGATCGCCAAGACGCTCACGACAGCCTCGCCCGACAACGTGCGAGCGCTTGAAGAATCCGTGCCCATCACAGCCCTGTTCGGGCCCTACACCCCCGATCTCCAGGGCTTCCTGCGCGCGTTCGGTCAGGCCGGTGCCTATTACGACGCCAATGGTCACTACGCGCGTGTCGCGGGCATGTTCCCCGACTTCGAACTGGGCGCGGAAGACACGCTCAAGCCGGCAAATCCGACGCAGGTCGTGCAGGGTCTGAAGACTGGCCAGCTGCGTCGCTGCCCCGGCGCCGCCACGCAACCCGCGGCCGACGGATCCTCGCCCTTCACCGACAACGGTCAATTGGGCTGCGACCCGAGCGAGGTCCCCTGATGAACCGCCGTCGCTCCAACTCGCTTGCCGGTAGTCCGCTGCTGATCGGCGCGGTCACGACACTGATCATCGTCGTTGCCGTTTTCCTCTCCTACAACGCCAACAATGGGCTGCCGTTCACGCCGACATACGACATCAAGGTGCAGCTGCCGGAGGCGTCGGGCCTGCAGAAGGGAAACCAGGTGCGCATCGGCGGCGAGCGTGTGGGCGTGATCAGCGGGCTCAGCGCGTATCAGGACCCGAAGACTGGTCGCGTGACCGCGATCGTCTCGCTCAAGCTCGAAAAGGCCGCCGAACCGCTGCCGGCAGACACAACCGCGATTGTGCAATCGGTCTCGACGATCGGTCTGAAGTACCTGGCGCTCGAACGAGGCCACTCCGAGCGCAAGCTCAAGGCGGGCGAAACGATCCCCGTCTCCCAGACGCGCGAACCGGTCGACATCGACCAGTTCTTCGACATGTTCGACGAAAAGACGCGCAAGGCCAACCAGGTGAACCTGACGAGCTTCGGCAATGGCTTCGCAGGGCGCGGGATCGGCCTCAACGAAACAATCTCGACGCTGCGGCCGCTTGTCACGAACGCGATCCCGGTGCTACACAACCTCGCCTCGCCGCAGACGGGCTTCGGGCAGCTGTTCGTGGCACTCGACCGTCTCGCCAAAGAAGTGGCGCCTGTGGCAAACGAAAACGCCGCCCTTTACACCAACCTCAACACGTTCTTCACAGCGTGGGCGACCGTCGCCCCCTCGCTCGAACAGACGATCGCCGGCGCACCCCCCGCGTTGCGCCAGGCGACCCACTCGTTCCCCTTCGAGGCCGAATTCGTCAACAAGAGCGCCGATTTCATGCGCCTCCTGCGCCCGAGCGCAAAGATCCTCACGACCGTGGCGGCGCCGCTCGGACACGCCTTTGAAGTCGGCGCTGTCAACCTGCGCTCCGCGACGGCGCTTAACGGCGAGGTTGCCGAAGCGACCGAAGCGTTCGCCAAGTTCGGCAAGAACCCGCTTGTGATCGCCGGCATAGAAGACGCCACACACACGCTCGGGCTTGCCAACCCGTTTTTCGCGGGATTGGCTCCGGCGCAGACGACCTGCAACTACGTGACGCTCACGTTCCGCAACCTCGCAAGCTTGCTCTCGCAAAGCATCGGCGTGGGTACCCTTGCGCGAGCGGCCCCGGTGCTTGCGCCGACTGGACCAAATAACGAGGGCTTCCCCGCTTCGGCTTACGCCAACGGTCCCTCTACCGAACCTCCGACCGCAGGTAGCGCAGGCCCTGGGCCGGACAACAACCATCTGCATGTCAACCCGTACCCCAACGTCGCCGGCCCTGGCCAGTCAAAGGAGTGCGAAGCCGGCAATGAGCCCTACAAGATCGGCGAAGCCGTTATCGGAAACGTCCCCGGGAACGTCGGGACCAAAACCGAAGCGACGGAACGCAAGAACAACCTGTTCGGCGTGGAATATCCAGCCTCCACGCTCGAAGCACTCGGCCTGAAGAGCTCGAAAGGGGCCAAGAAATGAGTCGCGTGCGCTGGTGGAAACGCTACGACAAGATGCCGGTCGTCGAGCTGCAGAAATCAAACCCCGTGCGCTTCGGAATCATCGTGATCGTGCTCACGGTGATCGTCGTGTACTTCGGCTTCACCAAGCACATCCCGTTCAAGCACGGCTTCCGCTTGAAGGCGGTGTTCTCGACCGTCGTGAACATCAGCCCCAAATCACCGGTGCGCATCGCGGGCGTCGACGTCGGCAAGGTCACCTCGATCCAGCGCGAGGGCAACACGGGCGTTGTGACGATGGAAATCACAAACGGCGGTCTGCCGATTCACCGCGACGCGACGCTCAAGATCCGCGCGCGGATACTGCTCGAAGGCAACTGGTTCGTCGACCTGCAGCCCGGAACGCCGACGTCTCCGACCGTCTCCTCCGGCTACACCGTCCCGATCACACAGACCTCCGACCCGGTCCAGCTCGATCAGGTACTCGATGCGCTCAATACCGATACGCGTGCCAACCTGCAGACGCTGCTTGCCGAATACGGCTCAGCACTGACACGCAAGCCCACCGCCGCGCAAGACGCTGAACAGAACCCGGCCGTGCGCGGGTTGACCGCTGCGCAGGCGTTGAAAAAGACCTACTACGACAGTCCTGAAGCGCTGGAAGGCACCGCGATCGTAAATCAAGCGTTCGCCGGCGTCGAACAGCACGACCTCTCAAAGCTGGTTGCCGGCATAGAGAAATTGACGGCTTCCCTAAACGTGCACGAACAGCAGCTCGGCGAATGGGTCGGTAACTTCAATACGTTCCTCGGCGCCTTCGCCGCGCAGTCCACGAGCCTCACGGCGGCAATCGCCGAGTTGCCCGGGACCTTCCAGAACGCCAGTCGCGCCTTCACCAACTTCAACGCCGCCACCCCCGCGATCAGGAAATTCTCGCTTGCGCTCACTCCAGGGGTAGAACAGACTCCTTCGACGATCGAGGCGGCCTTCCCGTGGATCGAACAGACACAAGCCTCACTCGCCCCGACGGAGCTGGGCGGCGTCGCCAAGGGTCTGCGCGAAGCGGCTCCGACGCTCGCTGCGCTGGTCGTGACACAGCCTGCTTTCTTCAAACAGACCGACCTTTTCTCCAAGTGCCTGAGCACGATCTTCTACCCGGCGGCTACCACCAAGCTGCAGGACGGCTCGAGTACATCCGGCGAGGAAGTC
This sequence comes from uncultured Solirubrobacterales bacterium, assembly GCA_963743555.1. GTDB lineage: Bacteria > Actinomycetota > Thermoleophilia > Solirubrobacterales > Solirubrobacteraceae > Palsa-744. The sequence goes on along the minus strand of CAVUQG010000004.1, from coordinate 152,184 downwards.
AACAAGGAATTCTGGTATGCGCTGGTGGGTGCAGCGGGCATCGCACAAAGCTTCGATGGCAACGGGCAGACAAATCGGTTCATGATCGAGACCGGCGGCAATACGTTGCGCTCGGCGCCGGCGAGCGTAGTCGGGGCCTCAAGTGGCAAAGGCCTGCGACTATTGGCTCACACCTCGCAGTCTCCGCTGGGAACGAGCCCAGCATTCCCCGCTACCGAGCCGCCCTACAAGCCGCTCGTGCCCTGCTACACGCAGACACCGCAGAACATCAACGGACCGTTGGCTCACGGCCCGGCCGACGGGAGTGAACCGTGAGCCGGCCGATGAGCGGCGCTGGCCGATCGTCGATCCCGTCGATCGACGATCGGTTGCGTCCTCCCTCACTTATGTGCCAAGCACACCGCGCTCGGTGCGTCCTTGTCTCGCTTGCTCATCGGCCGGCTCACGTGCCTGATGTCATTCAGAGGAGTGAACCGTGACGCCCAAGCCTGAGCACCAGGGAGAGCGCGGTCTGGGCGATCAGATCGCGCGCTACCGCACTGCCTTTATCTCGATCCTCGCGATGGTCGTATTCGCGTTGTTCGTGGGCGGCTACATCCTCTCCAATGAGCGTCTTTCGCTGCCTGGATGGGTACCTGTGGTGGGCAAGGAATACGTAACGCTCAAGGCCGAGTTCCGCACGGCTCAGGCGGTGACGCCGGGGCAGGGGCAGTCGGTCACTATCGCCGGGGCCAAGATCGGCGAAATCGCAAGCGTTCAGGCCAACGAAGGCAGCGCACTCGTGACGATGAACATCACGCCCAAGTACGCGCACTACATCTACCGCAACGCCACCATGCTGCTACGCCCCAAGACGCAGCTGAAGGACATGACCGTTGAGGTCGACCCGGGCACCCCCAGCGCTGGTCACGTTCCCAGTGGCTACACGATTCCCCAATCCCAAACTGCCCCAGATGTGAACTTCGAGGAATTCCTCGCCGCGCTCGACGGCGAAACGCGCGACTACCTGCAGGAGCTGATCGACGGTGCGGGCGAAGGCCTGAAGGGCAACTCCGAGAACCTCTCTGCCACCTTCAAGCGCTTTGACCCGATCTCGCTCTACTCGCGCAAGATCACCGCACAGCTGAAGCTGCGCCACAAGAACATCGAACACGCGATCCACAACTTCCAGTTGTTCGTCAGCGCGCTCGGCGACAAGGACACCGAAATATCACAGGCGATTGATGCCGCCAACGCCGTCTTTAAGGTGTTCGCAGAACAGGACCAGAGCTTCCAGCAGACGCTGCATCTGCTGCCGAGCACGCTTGCCAAGACCAAGAGCGGCTTGGGCAAGCTGTCGAGGGCCGCCGCCGTGACAGGCTCGACCTTGACCAAGCTCCAGCCCTTCGCCGAATCACTAGCTCCCGCCCAGGAAGCCACGCGTTCGCTGTTCAAGCAGAGCACGCCGATCATCAAGAACGAGATCCGTCCCGAGGCGCGGGAAATCTTGCCGGTCCTCAACCAGCTCAACCCGTCGCTTGAGGAACTCAGCGAAGCTTTCCCCGGACTGGAAAAGAGCTTCTCGGTGTTCAACGAACTCTTCAACGAGTTCGCCTACAACCCCGGGCCCAACCAGGGGGGCTTCCTGTTCTTCCTCGACTGGGGCACTCACGACCTCAACAGCGTGCTCAGCACAGCCGACGCCCACGGTCCGGTGGGGCGCACCGTCGCCTACCTCAACTGCGAACTCCTGACGCTGCTTCAAGGTGCCGGCGAAGTGAATACGACGGTGAAGTTGCTCGTGGCGCTGTTCAACCCGCCGACCGAAGCGGAATGCGTTGCCCAAGGTTTGAAGGCGCCAGTTGGGGCCGCAACGGCCGCACGTGTCAAAACACGTTCCGGGTCAAACAAAGGCTTCACGATGAACTTGCTTGGCTCTCAACACAGTGCCTTTGCGCGTTTGGCGTCCAACGGGGAGGGTCGCTGAGATGCAGAAGCGCGCGCCTACGCTCGCCAACATTCTCGTGATCGTGCTGTTCGCGCTGAGTTGCTTTGGGCTGCTGCTGTTCCTGTGGGAGTCATTTGGCGGCCCCGTGCCGCTCAAGCCGAAGGGCTACCGCTTCACAATCGCCTTCCAGCGTACGCTGGCGCTCGCCGAACAATCCGACGTGCGCATCAGCGGCGTCAACGTCGGTCACGTGATCAGCCTCAAGTACAACAAGGACGGCTTGGCGCACGCACAGCTAGAAATCGCCAGCAAATACGCGCCCATCCCCGCCAACATGAACGCCATCCTGCGCCAGAAGACGCTACTCGGAGAGACCTACGTGCAACTCAAGCCCGAGGGCACCGACTCCCATTCGCTGCCGGACGGCGGGGAACTCCCAGAGGCTCAGGTCGAACCGTCGGTGACGCTCGACGACATCCTCTCGGCGTTCAACCCACAGACGCGTGAGGCTTTCCAGGTGTGGATGCAGTCGCTGGCCGAAGGTCTCGGTGGTCGCGGCGAAGAGATCAACTCGTCTTTCGCGGTCATCCAACCGTTCGTGGAAGACGCCAACAAGCTCGTCACCGTGGCCAACTCCCAGGAGGGGGCGCTGACGGCAAGCATCCACAATACGGGTGTCGTGTTTGACGCCCTGACTGCGCGCGAGGGACAGTTCCGCGGCTTGACCTCAAACGGCGAGCGTGCCTTCCACGCGTTCGCCGCAGCCAGCAATGAGTTCGCCGAAATCTGGCGCCTGCTGCCCGCGTTCGAGCGCAATTCTCAAACGGCGTTCCGGAGTATCGATGCCTTTGCGACCAACACCGTTCCGGTGTACAACGCGATACGCCCCTTCGAGGAAAAACTGACACCGCTGCTGCAGGCCGTCAAGCCCTTCACGCCGCCGTTCAACGCTCTGCTCACCAACCTAGGCCCACTGGCCGAGGCCGCCAAGACAGGCCTGCCAGACGTCAAAAAGGTGACCGAACTGATTGTGCCGATGCTTGCCGCATTGAGCCCGGTGCTGCACAATTTCAATCCCTTCTTCCAGTATGCGAGCGAGTACGTACCAGAGCTTCAGGCGCTGTTTGCCAATGGGGCGGCTTCGACTCAGACTCACAGCAAAAACACGAATCTTCCCGGAGGTCCTCAACAGCATTTCCTGAAGGTGATGCAGGTGATGACGCCCGAAGGCCTCGGCGTCTACCAGCAGCGGATCGGCACCAACCGCGCCAATGCCTACCCGCAGCCTGGCGCCTTCAACTCGCTTGCTACAGGCTTGCAGGTGTTCAGCAGCGCAGCCTGTGCCAACTCGGCGCCATCGCTGAGCGGACCGCCACTAGGTACGCTCAGCGAAGAAATCCTCGAACAGCTGGTGGGACTGGTACCGGGCAGCAGGAAGAAGGGCCATCCAGTTGAAAACCATGCCCTCTATTCGCCGGTTGCCAACAATCCGGAAAGCCCCACCAATGTCATCGGCGCACCTGCCTGCAACCAGCAAGGGCCCTTCACGTTCAACGGGCAGACAAGCCAGTTCCCGCACGCCACGCCGTCAAAGTAGAGGCGCCGTTAGGGGGCTCACCATGATGGTTCGATTAGGCTGTTAGCCGGATCGAGCGCTCTGAAGTGATTCAGGACGTGGAGGCTCGAGCAACGCTCAGCGCGCGCTCGTGATCGAGATATGGCAGCAGCGCGAAGTAGGTGAGATCGGCATGTAGTTCCGGTAGCCTCGCGGTGTCGCCCTGCAGGATGCGACGTTGCACGATCGAGGCGATCCCGCCGACGATCGCCTCGGAAGTCTGGGCGGGCAGTGCGGAGGTATCCGCCGATTGCAAGCGGCCCTCCTCGATCAGGGCAGCAAACAGGGTAAGCACAGAGCGCTGGCGCTCGCAGGCTTCGGGGCCCGCGCCGAGCATCTCCACAAGCGCAACACGTGCTCCGGCCGGGTTGCGGGCGAGTGCGCAGAGCAGGTTCCGCAGCGCCAGTCGCACACACTCAGACCACGGCGTCGCTTGCTGGAATTGCGCGAGCGCTTCGCGTTCTACGCGACCCAACAGGTCGTCCGCGGCCTGCATGAAGCAATCGTGCTTGTCGTAGAAGTGCTCGCTGAACGTCGCCTCCTCCAGGCCCGCGCTCGACAGCACACGGCTTACGGTCGTGCGGTCATAGCCACGCAGCGCCACTGTCTCGACCATCGCCTCGAGCAGACGCCTACGCGGGTCCGCCCCGCCATGCGCCATGACCGCGAGCTGCGCTCCCGCGGAGGTGCCCGCTTCTGCCTCGGACTCCGCGGCAGAGTGCCTGTGGTGAAACATCTCCTTACCTCCCGTAACCGATAGTAGACCCAACGGCCTCCGTATGTCAAGGCGATGTGTATGGGCCGGTACCGGCGTGCGTGTGGCCTTTGTCGTGTGTGGCTTGACCTGAGTCCGTACAGACCACTACTATCTGTGCAGTGGAGAGCGAGGGGAGCACTCACGGGGAGAGCGAGGAGGCTATTGGCTCCGACGCGACCCTTGGCGTCGCAGAGGACAGCGAGGAGTTTCAGTATCACTCTGGAGCCGGCGACCTCGACCTCGCCGGTGAGTCAACCGACCACGAGTGGTCGATTCGCTGCTTCGACGTGGTCAAGCGCCTGGCTGGTATTCCGGTCCTCAACGGCCTGAACGTCGCGATCCCCGATGACATGATCACGGTCGTGCTCGGTCCCTCAGGTACCGGCAAGAGCGTGCTCATCAAGCACCTGATCGGCTTGATGTTCCCTGACTCGGGCGACATCCAGGTGCTCGGCAACTCGGTTCCGACGCTGACGATGCCGAAGCTGCTGGAGCTGCGCCGCAGGATTGGCGTGCTCTTCCAGGACGGCGCCCTGTTCGGCTCGATGTCGGTGTTCGACAACGTGGCCTTTCCCTTGCGCCAGCACACCGACATGTCCGAAGGCCAGATCGGCGAGCGGGTGCGTCAGCGTCTGGCAGATGTGGGTCTTGCCGATGCGATGGACGACTCGCCCTCGCAACTCTCCGGGGGGATGCGCAAGCGCGCCGGCTTCGCGCGTGCGCTTGTGACCGAACCGGACGTCGTGATCTTCGACGAGCCCGACTCCGGCCTCGACCCGGTGCGCACCGCACTCCTTTGCGAACTGATCCAGGAGATGCACGAGCTCAACGGCGGCACCTATATCGTCGTCACTCACAACATCGCCTCGGCGCGCCAGATCGGCGAATACATCGCGCTGCTGTGGCGCGGGCGGATCGTTGAAGCAGGCGATGCAGAGCGGATGTTCTCCTCGGAGAACCCGTTTGTGCGGCAGTTCCTCAGCGGGTCGGCAAGCGGTCCGCTGGGTATGGACTGAGACCGGCAAGCTCAGAGACCTGAGCCAACTGTCTGTGGCGGGCGCCTAGCCATATGCGAACATACGTTCGTATATGGTCATATGCGTCCACATCTCTCGCTTCGCGCTGACGGTCGCCGCCGGCGGGACCCAGACACTTGCGGGCAGAGCGCTTGCGCTCGCCCCGATGGCCGGTGCGGAGCTGCGTTTGGGGGAAGTGTCGGGAGCAGCTGAGGCGTTTGGGGTGAGCACAGGCATGGCCCTCGGCGAGGCACTTGTGCGCTGTCCGGGGCTCGAGCTCGTGCCGGCCGATCCGCTGGCTGTGGCCGAGGAGTGGGAGAGGGTTGTGCGCGCTCTGGAGGGGATTGGAGCGGGGGTTGAGCCGGCTCGCGAGGGGCTCGCCTATTTCGAGGCGGACGGGCTGCGGGGCCTGCATGGCTCGGACACCCATACGATCTCAGCCGCGCGCCGCGCGCTCAACCGGCCGGTGAGGATCGGGACAGGCCCGACACGCTTCTGCGCGATGGCCGCTGCGCTTGGCACCAATGCACGCCGCACCAAGATCGTGCAAGCGCAAGCGGCACCGAGCTATCTGGCTGCCCGGCAGGTTGACTTGCTCAGCTTTCGAGAGGACACGGCTGCCTTGGTGGAGCCGCTCCAGCGTCTCGGTGTGCGCACGCTTGGAGAGCTTCGAAAGCTTGGACGCGATGCTTTGGCCGATCGCTTCGGCGAGCCGGGCACACTCGCTTCTCGCCTGGCCGGCGGCGAGGACAGCCCGCTTGTGCCTCGGGAAGTGGAGGAATCCTTGGAGGAGTCTTTGGAGGTCGGGGATGCCGGTAGTGGGCCGATGCTGGAACGCGTGCTGGGGCTGCTAGTCGATCGCCTGCTCGCGCGTCCAGAGCGTCGCGGCAGGACCGTGCGTGCGGTTGTGCTCTCAGCACGACTCGTGGGTGGCGGGACCTGGCGTGAGCGAGTCGTGTTCCGCCAGGCACTCGGCGACGCAAAGCGCGTGGGCCTCGCTCTGTCATTGCGCTTGCCATTGCTGCCCGCGCCCGCCGAGTCGCTGCGCCTCGGTGTGGAGCGCTTCGGTCCCGGGGGAGGCGATCAGCGCTCATTGCTCGAGCAAGACAAGCAGGCAAGACTTGTGCGTCTGGGGGAGGCGGTCAATCAAGTGCGCACCGTGGCGGGCCACGACGCCGCGTTGCGAGCCGTGTGCATCGATCCAGACTCGCGTGTGCCCGAGCGCCGGGTAGTGCTCACACCGCTTGCGGGATGAGACTTCGCAGCGCGCCAGCCATTCGCGAGCAGCATCTCGATCGCAGGCGAGGATGAGCACTCCGCGCGCCCTGAATCTGCCGCGTGCGGCCCGAGTCCGCGCACGCGATGGAACCCCTAGTCAGGTCAATGGCGAGCGAATCGACGCGGTGCGTGAGTCGTGGCTGGTGGAGGACCGCTGGTGGACTGAGCATCCGCTGCGTCGCCGCTACTGGGAGCTCGTGAGCGCGCGTGGGCGCAACATGGTCGTCTTCCACGACCTGTGTGTCGGCGGTTGGTTCACCCAGGGTCGTGAATGGCCATCCAGGCTCAATCTCCTTCGCCCGGCACGTCGCCATATGTCGAGCTGCACTGCCACTCGGCCTACTCGTTTCTGGACGGCGTGTCATTGCCAGATGAGCTTGCCCACGGCGCGGCGGAGCGCGGGCACACAGCGCTGGCGCTCACAGACCACAACTCGGTGTCCGGCTCGATGGAGCTGGCCCAGGTTGCCAAGGATGCGGGTGTGCGGGCGATCCACGGCGCCGAGGTGACCGTGACCGTGGCCGAGAAGCCGGAAGCCCATGGCGGTGGCGCGGCGTGTGATCACAAACCGGATCGTGCTCGAGGAGGCACGCCCTTCAGATCCCCCAATCAAATCCGCCACTTGACTCTGCTGGTGCGCGATGCACGCGGGTGGCGCAATCTGTGCCGGATACTTACCCAAGCCCATGCCGGCACGCGCGAGGGCAGCGGGCGCGAGCGCACAGAGCCTTCGGTGGCGCTGCAGACGGTGCTCGACCACAGTGGAGGCATCGTGTGCCTGACCGGCTGCGCCGAGCGTGGCGTGCACGAGCGCTCGACTGCGCGCCGGCTGCTCGACGCATTCGGACCGCAGGGCCTGTGGGTTGAGCTGCAGCGTCCCTACGCTCGCCACGACCGCGCCCGCAACCGGGCGCTCGCGGCGCTTGCCCGCGAGCTGGGGGTGAAGTGCGTGGCCACCGGCAACGTGCACGCCCACACGCGCTCACGCGCCGAGTTGCAAGATGCCTTCGTGGCGTTGCGCAACCACATGACGCTCGACGCCTCCGAGCCGTTGCGGCGCGGTAACCACACCCATGTGATGAGCAGCCCGCAGGCGATGGCCGCTCGCTTTGCCGACCATCCCGAGGCGGTGCGCGAGACGCTGCGCCTGGCCGAGCAACTGCGCTTCGACCTGATGAAGGACCTCGGCTATAGCTACCCGGGGTCCGAGGACGAGAGTGCTCCGCGCCGGCTGGCTGAGTTGTGCTGGGCGCGCCTCGAAGGTCGTTATGAGGGGGGTGTCGTTCGCGCGGAGGCACAGGCGCGCCTGGGCGAGGAGCTGCGCGTGATCGATCGCCTCGGTCTGGCCGGCTTCTTCCTGCTTCACCACGACATGCTCGAGCTTGCGCGCGAAGTGGCGGTGCAGGTGCGAGGCCGCGACACGGCACGTGCGCTGCTGGCCCCAGGGCGCGGGCGTGGCTCATCTGTGTCTTCGATCGTGTGCTATCTGACGGGCCTCTCGCACATCGATCCGATCGAAAACGGGCTATTGCTGGGGCGCTTCCTGCACGAGGATCTGCATGGGTTGCCCGATATCGACCTCGACTTCCCGCGCGATATCCGCGAGATCTTGATCCCGCGTGTACACGAGCGCTACGGGCATGAGCGCGCCGCGCTGGTGGCGGCCTTTCCGACGTTTCGTGCACGGGGAGCGATCCGCGAGCTGGGCAAGGTTCTTGGTTTGCCTCCGGCAGAGATTGAGCGCATCGCGCGCATGGCTGATGGCAGGGGCGACGTAGAGCGTGACGTTGCCGCCGGCTCGGGCGGAGCTTCCATGGGAGGCTCCGCCAACGGCTCGCACACAGGCCGTGCTCGCCTCGATGACGGAGACACTGTCCAGGCGCGCTCCGCACCCTGGCGCTGGCTTGCGCGACTTGTGGGAGAGGCATACCGACTGCCTCGTCATCTCTCCCAGCACTCTGGCGGGATGGTGGTGTCGACGAGGCCCTTGATCGACTGCTGCCCGGTGGTGCCCTCGGCGATGGAGGGCCGGCAGATGGTCCAGTGGGACAAGGACTCCTGTGCGGATGCTGGCTTTCTAAAGATCGATCTGCTCGGGCTCGGGATGCTCTCGGCGGTGGAACACTGCGTCGAGGAGATAGCGAGCACGCGCGGCGAACGTGTGGACCTGTCGCGAATACGGTTTGACGATCCCAACACATTCAAAGCGATCCGTGCGGCCGACACGGTTGGTGTCTTTCAGATCGAGAGTCGCGCCCAGATGCAGTCGCTGCGGCGCACCCTGCCGAGGAACCTCGACGATCTGACCGTGCAGGTGGCGATCGTGCGCCCCGGACCGATCCAAGGTGGGGCCATCAACCCCTACATCGAGCGTCTTGGTCGCCTGCGCGAGGACCCCGACTACCGAATCCCCTATGTGCACCCTTCGCTCGAGCCAGTGCTTGAGAGCACGCTCGGCACGATCATCTTTCAGGACCAGGTGATGCAGGTGGCGGAGGTGTTCGCCGGCTTCTCGCCAGGCGAGGCCGAAGGACTGCGCCGCGCGATGAGCCGCAAGCGCTCCGAGGAGGCGATGAACAGTCATCGCAAGCGTTTCATCGACGGTGCGATGCGCCATGTGAATGCCGATGGGCAGACAGCGGAGCGCGTATGGGAGATGATCGCCGGCTTTGCCGGCTTCGGCTTCCCCAAGGCTCATGCCGCCGCCTTCGGCCTGCTGGCTTACCAGTCGACATGGCTGCGTGTCCATTACGGGCCTGAGTTCCTGTGTGCGCTCTTGAACGAGCAGCCGATGGGTTTCTACGCCCCCGACAGTCTTGTGCACGAGGCACAGCGACGGGGAATAGTGGTTTTAGGACTCGATGTGAACACCTCGGGCGTGCAGTGCACAGTCGAGCAGGGAGCGGTGAGGCTCGGCTTGGGCTACGTCAAAGGCGTCCTTGCGGATGATGTACGTGAGCTCGTCGCCGAGCGTGAACGCGGCGGTAGGTTTCGCGACCTAGGCGAGCTCGCCGCGCGAGCGGCGACGCGTCGCGGCACACTCGAGCAATTGGCCTGGGCCGGCGCCTGCGACGGCCTTGCGGATGTGAGCGCGACAGGATCATCGACAGGCCGCTCGAGGGGAGATGCGGATGAGGATCGGCTGAACGCACGTCGGCGCGTTGCCCTATGGCAGTTGGGAATCGCATCTCCTGGAGAATCGGTTGGCGATGCGGTTCAGCTCGCTTTGCCGATTGAGCTACCGCGGGTGCCCTACCTGCGACCGCTCGATCGCTGGCAAAAGGTGCTCGCCGACTATGCCACGAGCGGGGTGACGGTCGACGACCACGTGATGGCTGTCCTGCGCCCGCGCCTGTCCATACCGATGCTGGCCACAAGCGCCCAGCTGTCTCGCCTGCCGCACGGCTGCTCGGTTGCGGTGGCCGGCATGACGATCGCCCGTCAGCGACCTGGAACGGCCAAGGGGACGATGTTCCTATTGTTCGAGGACGAGTGGGGCACGGTCAACCTGGTGGTCTCGGGCGCCGTGTACGAGCGCCACCGTGCGCTCGCTCGCGCTGAGCCTTTGCTGCTGGCACGCGGTCGTTTGGAGCGCTCTCCTTCAGGTGTGCTCAACGTGATCGTCTCCGAGCTGGTCGCACTGGAGCGCTTCCTTGTGCTGGCCGAGGGAAGGGACACGAGGGCGGGTGGTGAAGCGCACGTGAGCCGGCTCCCGGGTGCCGATCGCCCGACGCCGGAGGATGAGCAGGAGGGCGCCGAGATGGGAGCGGACATGCGCGCCGTCGCCCCGCCCATTCAGAGCTTTGCCTCGGGTCGGCGACGGTAGAGCAGCCAAGTTGCGTTGCACTAACACGTTTCCGGGGATTATCGAACCGCAGTGCCGAGGATATGGCGGGCGTGCTCGTCGCTGCTTGAGTCTTGCCTTAGGGGTAGTCTGCTTGCATGAAATATCGCAAGCTTGGCTCCAGCGGCATCGACGTCTCGGAGATCAGCCTCGGCTCTTGGTTGACCTACTCCGGCGGAGTGGGACGCGAGCAGGCCGAGGCATGCGTCAAGGCGGCGTTCGAGGAGGGCATCAACTTCATCGACACCGCCAACGTCTACGGGCGGGGTGCGGCCGAGTCGTTGCTCGGCGAGGTGCTGCCAGGCTATGACCGCTCCTCCTACGTGCTCGCGACGAAGGTCTACTTCCAGATGTCCGATACGGACAGAGGCCTCTCGGCGGCACAGATCCACAAGCAGATCGACGCATCCCTGGAGCGCTTGCGCACCGACTACGTCGATCTCTACCAGTGTCATCGCTACGACGAGGACACGCCGCTAGAGGAGACGATGCAGGCCCTCACCGAAGTGGTCGAGGCCGGCAAGGCCCGTCATATCGGCTTCAGCGAGTGGCCGGTCGAGAAGATCGAGGAGTCACTCGCACTGCCTGGCGTGGCTAAGTGGGTATCGAGTCAGCCCCAGTATTCGATGCTGTGGCGTGCGCCTGAGGCAGAGGTCATCCCGTTGTGTGAGCGCAAGGACATCTCCCAGATCGTGTGGTCGCCACTCGGCCAAGGAGTGCTCACCGGTAAGTACCGTCCTGGCGAGCAACCGCCGCCGGACTCGCGAGCCGCCAGCGACAGCATGAGCGACTTCATCGGCCAGTTGATGCAGGACCCAGTGCTCGAAGCGGTACAACGGCTGCGGCCGGTCGCCGAGGAGGCCGGTTTGACGATGGCCCAGCTGGCGCTCGCCTGGGTATTGCGCCAACCGAACCTCGCCTCGGCGATCGTGGGTGCAAGCAGGCCCGAGCAGGTGCGGGCGAATGCGTCTGCATCGGGCATAACGCTCGACGCCCCAACGCTCGCCGCGGTGGACGAGGCGTTGGGCGACGTCGTCGTTCGCTGACTACTCCTACTTGACCGCTCACCATTTCGCCGTAGCGCATGCGTGCTACGCTGGTGCACATGGCTATCAACGTATCTGTGCGCGAGCTGCGCAACAGCACGGCAGACGTAGTAGCGGCGGTGCGTGCCGGCGAGCAGGTGACCCTGACGGTCAATCGCGACCCTGTGGCCGACATCGTGCCTCACGTCGAGCAACGCGATCCTTGGGTGTCGTCGAGCGTTCTGCTTGACATCGTTCGCGACGCGCCGGCCGACGAGGATCTGTTGGCCGATCTCGCGGATGTGCGCGGGGCGCTGATCGAGGACGTGTGAAGCGCGGAATCGCAGACACCTCTGTCTTTGTTGCGCAGGAGGTTGGTCGCAAGCTGGGTGAGTTGCCGGAGAAGCTCGCTGTCTCGGTAATCACCGCGGCAGAGCTGGAGTTGGGTGTGCTTCGTGCCCAGGACACAGGCACGCGCGCCCGTCGTCTTGCCACTCTCTCCCGTGTACGCGGTGCATACCCGCTACTGCCTATCGACCCGAAGATCGCCTCCTGTTTCGCGCGCATCGCCGCCCAGGAGATGGAGGCCGGACGCAAGCTACGCCGGCACGATGCTTGGATTGCCGCCACCGCCCTGCGATACGGCACCGCTGTCGTGACGCAGGACGATGATTTCTCGGCGTTCTCCTCGGTATCGGTAATTCACGTCTGAGTCAGCACAACCGGTCAAGCGGCAGCGGCCCTGATCGCGCCGACAATCGGAATCACGAGCGCGATCAGAGCGGCGGTAACGGCCTGCTACGCCTGCTTCACCGCCGACACATCCACAAGGATCTGACCTTGGCCCCGCGGCGTAGATGCGTCCGGGAGCATCCAGATCGTCCATTTTGTGAGGGTTTCTGGATGTATCGGACGCATTGGACGATCTGACTTTTGTCAAACTTTTGTCACGGCATAGGTGCTTCAATAGGCAGTGTCTCGTGCTTGCTCGTGTTGGCGTCGGAAGGCGGTGCGCAAATGCCGAAAGCGCAACAAGATCCTCCGTGCGGCCGACGGCGGGGCTCGCTTTTGGATGATGTCCCGAGTTCAGATCTCAGAGCGAGCGAGGAGTCCAGCGCTGGTGGGAGGGGGATAGACGGCCCGTTCGGACTCGGATTGCCGCGTCAGGTTCTTGCAGTTTGGGGGCTCACTCGAGTGTGTAGCCGAGTGCCTGGTAGGTCTTCAGGCGCTTGGCGAACATGCGGCGCAGTACGGGCAGCTCAGTGTCGACGTAGTCGTAGACGAGCGCGTCGTGCTTGCCTGGGTGTGGACGGTGTAGGCATCCGGCGTATTGCACGACGGTGCCCTTCCAGGCGATCGGCATCGCGAGCAGGAGAGTGTCCAGGCGCGAGTCGTCGAAGCCCTCACCGATGTAGCGGCCGGTGGCGAGTACCACGCGCGCCGTGTCCGCGCTCGTGGTGGTGAGCTGCTCGATCGCGGCTCGTCGTAGGCGGGGGCGCATGTCGCCGTGCAGCTCGAGGTGACCGGTGAGGATCTGAGCGGCGCCCTTCATGATCGACTGCGCGCGTCCTCTGGGGCAGACGAACAGGACGAGGATCTCGGCGTTGTAGCCGGCACGTCGGTACTCGGATTTGTTCAGGCAGATGATCGGGGTGTCTTTGACGAGGTGGCGCCCGATGTTGAGGAACATGTCGAGGCCTTCGAGCTTCTCCTGGTTCTGGGAGAACCTGCCCGTACGGTCGTACTCTACGAGCACGTCGATGACTAGATCCGGGCGGCCTGAACCACGGTAGTAATCATTGGCAGGCCACCATGGCGGATGCTGGATCGGGTCCTTCAGGTCTTGTTGCCTGGGTGGGTGAGGATGATCGACAACGCCCCGTCAGGCTTTACGACCTGCAGACTCGCATGCTCGGGAAACCCCCTGACATCGACCAGTCGGCGACGTTGACCGAACGCTTGGCTCTCGGCCTGGGTGATCGAGATGGGTTCGCGATGGTGCTTGTCCAGGGGCGGTAGGAAGGCGTGCTCGCCGCGCCACTCTGTTACGAAACTCCCACAGCCGATCTGGGTGTCGATGATCGAGTCGACGAGGCGACGGTAGGAGACTGTTGCCCTCGATCCAGGGAGGTGGTGTCGGCTGGTGTATCGCGTTCGAATTCCACGGCTCGAGCAGTTGGGGATGTCCTGCCGATCCGACGGCGGAAAAGCCGATCGTCCACGAAGACTGGGGCGGCAGCTCCCCGCCACCGGTGACCGACGGAGAGGCGCTCACGCTCAGCAACGTTCATGCGGTGTCGATAGGCGGCGGGCCCCCGATCCCGACGTACACACGACCAGGACTTCCGTTCGGGCTGCGTGCCGTGGCCGTAGAAGCTCCAGGAGTCTTCGGCCCCGAAAGTAGGCTGCTACTACGCCGGTTTATCGCGCTTGACGAACATGACAATCCGCTCCCGCAACCGACAACCAGCACGCCTCCGCGCGCACTCGAACGGTCCGAGGCGGGCGCGGGCTGGCATCGCCCCCAAGATCCCTCGCGTGGGGTGTGCAGTATCAAAGCCATAAGGCTGCGGGGCATCACGGCGCAGTGGGGCGATGTCGTGACGCATCTGAAAAGCGTTGAGGGAATCATCGGCGACGGCTTCATCTCCTGCATCGACACCGAGTACTACTTCCAGAAATGGCCGTTTGACGCCGCAGTACTCCTCGACGCAGAACATCCCCTCACAGCGACCCCCGTCGCGATCCCCAATCTCTCGCCGGTCCACGGACATCCAGGAATCTTTAGCGCGATCGGTGGGAACGGCAAGATCCTCGCTAGACGCATCCACAAAGCCTGGCTCGTCCTGGAAGGTGGCTACACTCTCCAGCAGCGCCTCACCGTCTTCCAACACCTCCACATGACGATCCCGGCCCGCTAGAGGCCCGCGCCGATACGTAGTCGCAGATGCTCCTCCGCGCGACTACGCGTCTCGCATTCGAAGCGACATCGAAACGCGGCTCCGCAGCCTGAAGCCTCAAGCGAACTGATCGCTTGCAGAAACGTGCCCGATCTCGATGTCAGTTGATCGACGACGTTTCTGACTTCCGTATCGTCTGGATGCTGGGGCCGCAGCCAGGTTGCTGGCGCGCCGCATAGGGCCTGCAACGCGTACAAACGGGGCCTAAGGGTGAGCACGAGTGGGAAACACGGCTATGCCGGCACGTGCAGGTGTTCGAATATGGCTTATCTTTGATTTCTGAAGCGTAGTATCCGGGATTTCGATGGCTTGACTATGGGCGTGGGAGAAATGGGCGCGAGACGAGGCGGACCTAGAGGATCGGTGGCGGCCTCTGATGAACCGGCGGGCGCTGCCGAGGAAGCACTTTCGCTCTCTGCGTGGTTGGTGTTGGCGCTGGTCATTGAGCGTCCCAGCCATGGATATGAGCTTTATCAGCGCTATGAGTTGCGGTTTGGCGGGCTCTCGCCGAGGAGTAAGCCCAGCGTCTATTCGTTGCTTACTCGACTGGAGGGCAGCAGGATGATCGAGCCGATCGTGATCGTGTCCTCCGGTCGCCCGCGCAGGCAGCATGACTCGCGGCGCAGCTATCGCGCGACTCGGACAGGTGCGCGAGCTTTCCGTCGTTGGGTAGCTGAACGGATGCGAGACGATCCCGAGCGGTTGGAGCTACTGGCGCGCATAGCGTCGATTTGCTTTCTCGGCGCGGATGCGGTGTTGGAGGTTATCGACCATTATGAAAGTGACTGTGTGCAGGAGATGAAGGCGCTGCCTGCGTCCGATTCCGAGGGTGAGCACTGTGGAGTCGCGGAACTCGTTGAGTCGCTCGTCGTGGATCAGCGGCGCCGTGAAGTGCGGGCTCGCATCGATTGGGCAGTTCATGCTCGCCGAGCGCTCCAGGCTCAAGTGGCTCGCTCGACGGCGGAGCGGGCGGAGGAATCGTGAGTCTGCTCTCGATTGAGGGCGCCGGCAAGCGCTACCGGCGTGGCCGTCGGGAGTATGTCGCGCTCAGGGATGTGTCTCTGTCGGTCGAGCATGGTGAGCTGGTCTGTGTGTTCGGGACTCGCAAGTCCGGACGAAGCACGTTGCTCCGGATAGCCGCGGGACTCGAGCGTCCCGATCATGGGACGGTCAGGTTTGAGGGCGTCGATCTTTCACGGGCGGGGAATGTGATCGGTCGGCGTATCGCCTACTGCCATACATCTTTCTCGGAGTTGGAGGGCGAATGTGTCCTTGACCACGTCGCCACCGGCCTGCTGGCCCAGGATTCCGCGCCCGTCCCGGCGAGACGAGCTGCAGAAGATGTGCTCTCAAGAGTGGGTGCGGCAGATTGCGCTCGCCTGAGACCATATGAGCTGGACGGGGCCGAGTCCGTGCGTGTGGGCATCGCCCGCGCACTGATCTCCTCTCCGACACTCCTTGTTGTTGATGAGCCGACAGCTCCTGTGGGGCTTCTCCAGAGCGACCCCATTCTACGTCTGCTGCGCACGATCGCCAACGAAGGCACCGCTGTCCTTATGAGTACGGGTGACGCCATGTGTCTATCGGGAGTCGATCGTGCCATGTCGCTAGATGAGGGCGAACTTCGTGGCGAGCTACAGCCCTCCCAGGCCGACGTGGTTCCTCTACGACTCGCCGCTCTCCCGCTCGCGGATGACCCCGACGCTGACGCTGGATGAGTCGACGCGTCCGGTATCCAGTGTGAGCATCCTTCGCTACGAGGGCGTTGTCAAGCAGTACGCAGACGTAGACGAGGTGGTGTGCGCGGTCGATGACGTGAGCGTCTCGATAGAGCCTGGCGAAGTCTTCGCGCTATACGGACCGTCGGGGTCGGGTAAGACAACGTTGCTGTTGCTGGCTGCTGCGTTGCTCAACCCCGACAAGGGGAGCGTCGTATTCGCTAACCGGGATCTGGCGAGTATGTCGAGCAGAGAGGTCGCCGACTACCAGCGGCGAGACATCGGTTTCATCTACCAGTCCTTCCACCTGATGAGCGGAGTACCGGCAGTCGAGAACGCGGCCATAAAGCTGCTGGCCGACGGCGTCTCGCTGAATGACGCGCGAAGCACGGCCACAAGCTGGCTTGAGCGGGTAGGGCTCGGTCACCGTCTCGACCATCCGCCCGAGCGACTGTCCGGCGGCGAGCGTCAACGCGTAGCGATCGCACGAGCACTGGTGAACGATCCACGTTTGATCCTCGCCGACGAGCCAACAGGGAGTCTAGACTCGCAACGCGGACTGGGGATCCTTAGCCTGTTGGCAGAGATAGCGCACAAGCAACAAGCGGCGGTTCTGCTGGTGACCCACGATCCGCAAGCGGCCGCTGTCGCTGATCGAGTGTACGGCCTGCGCGATGGCATGCTCCTTCAGGAAGAGTCTGCGAGGGAAATCTCACGGTCCCCAATCCCATCGCAACCAACTCGGCTGGCGCAAGGCGGATAGACGGCGATGCGATTCTCGGCGCTCCTTTACTTCTACAGCAGACGCTTGCGCACTCATCCAGTTCAGGAGGCTCTCGCGGGCGTGGGGATCGCGATCGGCGTTGCACTCGTGTTCGCCGTACAGATCGCAAACAGCAGCATTACCAGTGGCAGTAGTCAGATCGTCCACAGTATTGTCGGTAGTGCGAACCTGCAGTTGCGTGCGCGTAGCTCATCTGGCTTCCCGGAAAGCATCGTCAATCGCGCGCGTGCGCTGCGCGATGTCGAACAGGTCGCTCCGGTACTAGACCTGAACGCCACCGTCAGGGGACCCAACGGTCGCATAGTGGGGGTGCAACTAGTGAGTGCGAATTTGACGCTTGCTTCGCTAGACGGACTGGCCCACAATATTCCGCTCGAAAATCTCTCACCGAGTACCGTGATGCTACCCAGTGCCACTGCGCACGCGCTCGGCGTATCCACAATGGTCGGACCAGAGATATCGACTCCCTCGCCCACTGTGTCGCTGCGCGTGCGGGGTCGTACGGTCTCCGTCAAAGTTGGCTTCGTCTTGGGCGCAGACAATGTTGGCGAGCTATCAAACGCTATAGCTGTAATTGCTCCGCTCGGCCTGATTCAACGCGTTACCGGTCTCCAAGGTAGAGTGATGCGCGTACTCGTAAAGTCAAGTCCAGGGGCAGAAGGCCCGGCTCGGCGAGAGCTAGAAAAACTTGCTGGCGGACGCCTGGACGTTACCTCTGCGACGGACGAAATACAGCTGCTCAGACAAGCGACTATCCCGAACAGTCAAGCCACTGGTTTCTTTGCCTTTGTGAGCGCACTTGTCGGACTACTGCTCGCATTTAATGCAATGCTGCTAAGTGCTCCCGAGCGCAGGCGACTGATTGCCGACCTCCGCATACAAGGAGCACGGCCGAGGGACCTCGTAAAGCTGCTGCTCTTCCAGTCGCTTTGCCTGGGTTTGGTCTCCTCGATCGTGGGCGTGCTTATCGGCGCTTTGCTTTCTCGCGGCATCTTTCACGAGACGCCTGGCTATCTTGCTGCTGCGTTTCCGCTTGGTGCCCAGACGGTCATTGGGTGGCAACCGGTCTTTCTCTCTGTGGCCGGCGGTGTTTTGGCAACATGCCTTGCTGCTGCACCTCCGTTGCTGGATCTGCGTCGATCGCGCGCGATCGACGGGGTCTATTTTGAGGAGGGAGAGCCCGGCCATGCTATGGCGAAGCATGCACGCGCACAACTGTTTGGAATAGCGGTGATCCTCGTGGTTGCAACGAGCGGCGTTCTGTTGCTGGATCCCTCTGCAGTGATAGTCGCGACGTTGGGCTTGGTGCTGGCGGCCCTGCTCGCGATCCCGTTCAGCTTCACGATTGTTGTGGCCGTAGCAGAGAGGGTGGCTCGACGGACAAAGCGATTGAACGTGCTGCTAATGGCCTTGCGAGCGTTGAGGGCAACCACGGTTCGCTCTTTGGCCCTCGCCGCGACAGGCGCCATAGCCGTATTCGGCAGCGTGGTCGCGGAGGGATCCCATCATGATCTACTCAACGGGCTTTACGGCGACTACTCCCAATACGTATCGACGGCTGACCTGTGGGTTACAAACCAGGGAGACGAACTCGCGACTAACACGTTCCCCGATCGGGGTCTCTCTACTCGCATAGCGCACATCCCAGGAGTGGCGGCTATCCGTATCTACCAGGGCGGATTTCTTGACATCGATGGCCGGCGAGTGTGGATGCTCGCACGTGCATCGGGAGCGCGTGCGATGTTCCCCACGACCCAAATCATCGAAGGAAACGCAGCGCTTGCGACTGCGAGACTACGAACTAGCGGTTGGATAGCAGTTTCCCGCCAGATCGCGGAGATAGCCCACCGAAAAGTAGGAGAAATGCTGGTGCTTCCGACCCCGACGGGTCCGGTTAGATACAGGATCGCAGCAACAACCACTAACCTCGGATGGGCATCTGGCGCGATCGTGCTCAACGATTCCGACTACCGTCGCGCATGGGCGAATACAGACCCAAGCGCACTAGAAATCGACATTAGTCCAGGCGCCAACCAGGCGGTTGTCCAGCATGCCGTCGCAAGCGTGGTCGGTAGGGACGGTGGGCTGCGAGTCCAAACCAGTACCGAGCGCGCCGCGCAAGCCGACGTGCTCGCACGCGAAGGACTCAATCGTCTAACGCAAATCTCTTTTCTGCTGATGATCACAGCGGCGCTTGCGATGGCGGCGGCTATGGGGGCATCCATCTGGCAGCGTCGGCGCTCGCTGGCTGCCCTTCGTATACAGAGTTTCCGTCCGGCACAGTTGCGCGGCGTGCTGTTCTGCGAGTCTGTCTTGGTGCTCGGCACCGGATGTGCGATGGGGTTGCTGACCGGTGTCTACGGCCATCTTTTGAGCGACCATTTTCTAAAACTCACGACGGGCTTCCCTGCACCATTCTCTCCGGGCGGGCTGCAAGTCCTTCGGACGGTCGCGGTAGTTATGCTCGCCGCCCTGGCGGTGCTCGCTGTTCCTGGCTATCTGGCGTCCGAGGCTCCTCCCGCATTGGCTCTACAGGAGTAGCTTCGTCTGGTTGCGGCGGACCCTTGCGAGAGGGCTGTGGAGATACCCGCCCGCTTAATCGGTAGAGCCTCAACGCTGATGACGCGCTCGCAAGATGCCGTCACGCTTGTTGGTGTGGGCACATTCTATTGGCTTGCCATCTACCCGCAAGTAGGATGTGAACTCACGGAGTGGCGGTCGCATGCCCAGGCAATCCCCGATCCGGTGCTCCGCGCTCAGGCTCTCCACAAGTTGAGCGCAGAGCGGCTGAACCCCGAGGCAGCCGCGTTCTTCGCGGTACTCGCACCGCGCAAAGAGAGGCGGCTCGTGGTTCGACTCATCGTCGCCTACCAGCTTCTCTATGACTATCTCGACGCGGTCAACGAGTTGCCAGGTTGCACCGACCTGCGAAACGGGTTGCAACTGCACGAAGCCCTGATAGACGCCGTATCGCCCGATCGGCCATTGGCCGACCACTATCTCCACAATCCCAACGGTCGAGACGGGGGATACATCATCTTGTTGGCCGAGGCTTGCCGCCGCGTAGTTCGATCATTGCCGTCGGCGGTAGGCGTCGCTCCGATACTCGAGCGTGCCGCTAGGCGTTGTGGGGAGGCCCAGAGCCACAATCACGCGATCATGACCGAAGGCGAGCAGGGACTGATCGGCTGGTCCCTGGAGCAATCTTCGGGTAGCGGGTATCTATGGTGGGAGCTTGCAGCCGGCGGCATCTCCTGTCTAGCGATCCATGCGCTGTTCGCTCTTGCTGCGGAGATGCAAGGCACGAGCCAAGATGCGGCGTTGGTCGATGAGGCTTATTTCCCTCCGATATGTGCGATCAGTGCGCTACTCGATAGTCTCGCCGACCACGTCAGCGACGCAGGCACGACCAACCACAGCTTCACAGTTCGCTACCGCGATAGTTTGCACGCTGCCGAGCGATTCGCATCGATTGCGGAAGATGCGTCCGTGCGCATCGGCAGGCTTGGACATCGCCGACGTCATCTGGCGATCCTCCGTGGAATTGTTGCCTTCTACCTCTCCTCACCGTCTGTTCGAGAGGGGTTCTCAGCACCAGTGGCTGAGAACCTTATGCTTTCGGGCGGCCCTCTTACGCATACCATGCGTGCAGTGATGCGTCTTCGCAGGCATGCACACGGCCGTTCAGAGTGGTCGAAGCCATGAGTAGTCAAGGCCCTGACTAGTCACTGGTCTGAATAGTCAGAGCGTGCCTTATATCGAACGCCGGAGTTGATCACTATCCAGTGGGTGCAAAGAACGCGACGAGCGCCCCATCAAAGGATCTTCCGTAGACAGGCGGTAGCCAAACCAGATTGCCCGACCTACGGCACGCAGCCAACGTCGTCGACCGTGCAACCGATGGACCCGACAGTGTTGGCGGCGCGCCGCGAAGTGATCCTGGCAAATCGTCGTGCGCGCAAAGCAGCAAAACCGGGATACATAAATACCGATGCCTCATGCCAAGGCGGAATGGCTGGCCTGGCATATGTGGGCGTCCTGGGCACACGTGTTGAGCAGGTTTCGTGCCGAGACAATCACGAGGCAGAGTACCTGGCGCTACTGATGGCGATGGAGGACGCCGACCGTTGTCTCGCAGGCAGGCTGGCCTTTCGTACTGATTCACAGACGGTCGTCAACCTCCAGACGGGCACGTCAGGCCAGTTCAAAGGACTTTGTACACAAATCAAGTTGCTGCTCGCACGCCATCCTGACTGGACTGTCATGCTTGTTGAGGGCCAGCGTAATAAGACAGCCGACGAGTTGTCTCGCAGTCCATTCAAGCAGAGCTGGATACAGCACTCCGCGCCCTGGAAGACACATCCGCGAGCCCAAGACTCGAAAAGGCGCCAAGTGAGCCAACCGGATGATGAGCCGTGGGCGGTCCCCAATTTGCGCGAGCCTCGCTACTCCCAATCGCTCGAGCGCGGACTGGCGATCCTTGATAACGTTACTCCTGAGCGGCCTGTCCAGGGAATTGCGGAAGTTGCTGACGATCTAGGGATGAGTCGCTCGACGACGCATCGTTACATGATCACGTTGGTTGCTCTCGGCTATGTGGAGCAGTGCGCCAACCGGAAGTATCGGCTCGGCTTGCGTGTCACCGATCTCGGCATGTCGGTGTTGAATTCGACAGGCTTGCGCGAGCATGCACATCCTTATCTAGGGGATCTGCGGCAACGCAGCACCTATACGGTCAACCTGGCAGTGCTCGACGGCCCGGAGATCCTTTACGTAGATCGTGCTCGTAGTTTGCGTCGTGGCCAGCACCAGATCGACTTGAACATCCGGATAGGGACGCGTTTGCCCGCCTACTGCACGACGATGGGCAAGGTACTGCTGGCCAATCTCGAAGACGCCGAGCAGCACGAGCTAGTTGCCGCAATGGATCTTACACCGAGAGGCCCCAACACGATCACAACCAAGAAGTCTCTGCACGCGGAGCTTGAGCAGGTCCGCGAAGAGGGGATAGCTGTGAACGACGAAGAGCTGTCGACTGGCCTGGTGTCGATTGCGACACCTATCCGTAGCGAGAGTCGAGAGACGGTTGGCGCGGTCAACATGGCAGCGCACACGTCGATGATCTCGCTGGCGGAGCTGGTGGATCAGCTTCTTCCGCACCTGCAGAGCTCGGCGGACCAGATCTCGGCACGGTTGGGATTTCGGCGGGACGACGAGGTATCGAAATGAATCATTACCAAATGGGATGCTCGAAAGAGAGGGTGGGGCTGTGAGGTTTCCGTGGCGGTCGTTGATGGTGCTCTGTCTGGTGTGCACCGCTGGTGTGCTTTGGTCGGTAGGGGTGGCGCTCGGCGAAGGATCGTCTCCGATGGGTTCGGTGTCGTTGCCAGGCAGTCCTCTGGTCGGGCCTGATGCGTCCTCGCCGCTGGAAAGCTCGCTCGTGGTCACGGGGTCTCCGACCGAAGGTGAACAGCTAACGGCCGCTGAAGGAGCGAGACGGACTAATCCCGAAGTGGTAGCTGAACGCGAAGCTTCGCGCACGAAGTACGAGGGCCTGGGCTCCGACGAGACGGCTAAGCTCGCGAGTGAAAAGTTCCCGGCAACGCTCGATGAACAGGCGGGTGGGCCGCCCAAGCTGGGTGCGGGGCAGAGTCTCACTGGGTTTTCGGCTCTACCAATGTGGCTCAGGTGGGTCTTCCTGAAGGTAAGCACGAGTTGATCGAATCGCTTGCGCCGATGGCTGTTGAAGCCTCGCCGGGTCACTTTGTTCCTCTTGATCTTGCGCCTAGGAGTGTGGGAGATGTCTTTGAACCGACGACGTCGCTGGTGAGCGTGAAGATTCCGCGGCAACTGAGCCAGGGGGCTTCGATGGGGGACACGGGTGTGTCGTTGACTCCGACGGATACGAAGGGTGTCGCGCTCGGTGGGTCTGAAGGGCGACTGGACGGGGATAGCGTTTTCTTTGGGGAAACGGGTCTGGACTCCGGCATGATCGTGAAGCCGACTTTGGGTGGGTTTGAGGAGGACACGTTGTTGTTCTCCGAACGCAGCGCGACGATGTTGTCTTTTCGCGTAGGTTTGCCCGAAGGTGCGAGTCTCGTACAGGGGGAAGCGTCTGGTGGTGTAAGGGTCGTCAAGGAAGGAGTGACGCTCGCGGTGATACCTCGCCCGAGCGCTGAAGACTCTGAAGGAACAGTTATACCGGTGATGATGAGCGTGGCTGGCGATATGCTGACGTTGTCCGTTGACAGTGGTTCGGTGAAGCCGGTCTATCCGGTGGATGTCGATCCTGAAGTTTGGGATAGCGCGTCGCCGGCGTTGGAAGAAGGGGTGCCTGAGCCGCCGTCAAATTTTCACTTTATTCACGAAGGTAGCCAGTTCACAGCCTCCGAAGAAGGCAAGGGCACAAGCTGGAGGTGGAGGGAGCACATCAGTGGCAGTCATAAAAATGGCGAATGGGGAGCCCTGGTCTATACAACACAGGGCGACTCGTACATTAGAGAAACAGGCGTTTATGGGTCTTGGAGCGAGAAAGCGGTCCATCTCGAAAACTTGCTCGAGATCGTTCCGCCGCCCAAAAAAGAAGGAGAAAAACCGGAAGCTGAAACTAAGCGGGTACTTCCTGAAGAATCGAGTCCGCACGATGGGTATAGCGTTTCGGTGGAAGAAAGCCGCCGTCCGGCATCCGGAAATTCTGCGCAGTACCTCACAGAGTCTAATGGCGAAGGCTCTGCTGGTGAAAATACTCTAGAAAGCGCGGATGTTCGTTTGGAGCAGGAAACCCTTCCTGAAGGTCATTTCAACACCACGTCGCCGACTGTCGACGGCCAGCCTAACGTCTTGTATGGGACCTCCAATTGGCTGGGCCCGAAATCGGGCGCTGCTGAACTCATCCTCGAAGACAAAGGGATAGGCGTCAGTTTTTGGTCGGCGGCTGATAACGAATCTGTGTCGCTTGGCGGGCAGGAACTGTACTCTGAAGATTTATGTCAAGGGGGGATACAATGTCCCGAGAAATTGACTGAGTATCTTACGTACAAATCGGGTCTGTCTAACGGTGAATCGACCTTGCGGCTTTACGGGTCTAACGCATTTGGCAGTACGAACTCTGAGGCGGAAGGACTGCGGACGCACAAACTAAAGGTTGACTATAGTCCGCCGACTGGCATAACTATTTCTGGCCTTGGTAGCGGCAACGAAATCGGCGAAAAGGGGTATGGTCTCAAAGCCCAAGCTACCGATAGTCTGTCCGGCATCAAGTCTATCGAAGTTTCTGTGGATGGTCGCGAGCTTGGAGTCTCACAGGGTGCTTGTTCAGGCTCTTGTACCGGGAAAGGCGAATGGTCGATCAACGGTGGTGAATTCGGGGTCGGGGCGAATGTACTTGAAGTGACGGCGACCGATAACGCCGGGAACGTTGCCGCGGAAAAATATACGTTGAAGGTTCATCACGCCACACCGGTCGCTCTGGGTCCTGGCGCGGTCAATCCGATGACCGGGGAGTTCAGTCTCAACGCGACAGACGTATCGGTGGGCGCTCCGGGATCGAGTCTGACGGTAAGTCGAAGCTACCAGTCTCGTCACCTGACGGCGGGAGTGGAAGGGCCGCTTGGGCCGCAGTGGAGTCTGAGTGTCGGTGGCCAGGAAAGCCTTACCAGACTGGCGACCGGTAGTGTGACGCTGACATCTGCGTCCGGTGGACAGACGACGTTCGCCAGCAACGGCATAGGCGGCTTTACGTCTCCCACCGGCGACGCGAACCTCGCGCTTACCGAAGTGAAGAACGAAAAAGGCGAACTGGCAGAATACGTGCTCAAGGATGCGGCCAACGCCAGCACAACCCGTTTCACCTCCACAACCGGACCCACGGGGACCCTGTGGAAGGCAACCAAGCAGGAAGGCCCGGTGGCGGCGCAAACGGTCAGGTACATCTATCAGACGGTGGGAGGCATCACCGAGCCAAAGTATGCCCTGGCACCCGAACCGGCTGGACTGTCGTTTTCATGCATCGCGAAGTTCGAAAAATCTGAAAAACTTGAAAAGGGATGCCGGGCGCTCGAATTCAAGTACGCTGAAAAAACGAAGGAAAGTATCGGAGAAAACGAAACAGAATGGGGCGAATACAAAGGGCGCCTAAAGGAAGTGCTGCTTATCGCCTACAACACTTCCGGCGTCAAAGGGATGGAGGAACCGGCTGTCGCACAATACTCCTATGACAAACAGGGCAGACTGCGCGCGGAGTGGAACCCTCAATTGGAAAAACCGCTGAAGGTGCTCTACGGCTATGACGCCGAAGGACACGTGACCGCAGTCACTCCTCCAGCTCAGCAGCCGTGGCTGTTGCACTATGGGACGGTAAGCGGAGACTCGAACACGGGCCGGCTGCTGTCGGTGATTCGTACCTCGGCAGGGACGGAACTCGGGAAAGGGATTGCGCCGTCCTACACGGTGAAGCCGACTCTGTCAAATACTAAACCGGTTGTGGGCACAAAGATCAGTGTGTCGTCTAACGGGACGTGGAGCAACAGTCCGCTCACGTACAGCTACCAGTGGGATGACTGCAACTCCTCGGGTATCGAATGCTCGGCGATCGAGGGGGCCGTGAACCAGAACTACTACCCTGCTAAAAGCGACGAAGGCCACACACTTGTTGCGCGAGTCACCGCGCTGAACGGGACTGGGGCCGTCACAGCTGAAAGCGTAGCGACCTCGGTGGTTGGCTCGGGAACACCTAGCAATCCGTTGCCCGAACCCCCCAGCCCAGGAACCACCTCTATCTGGACGGTCGACTACCAGGTTCCCCTGTCGGGATCGGAACTGCCGACCTTGACGAAATCCGAAACGGAAAAATGGGGACAGAAAGACGATCCGGCCGAAAGCGAAGGTATAGCGATCTTCCCGCCCGATAAGCCGATGGGCTGGCCGGCGAAGGAATACAAGCGCGCCTCGATCATCTACTTCGACGAACAGGATCGTGCGGTCAACACGTATTCTCCGAGTGGGGCCATATCGACGATCGAATACAATGAATTCAACGACGTGGTGCGCACACTCAGCCCCGACAGCCGCGGTGCGGCGGTCAAAGAAGGAGCAAAATCGGCGGAAGTCGCCAAACTGCTGAGCAGCGAAAGCAAGTACAACGGCGAAACCAAAGCCGAAAGAGAAACAGAAGAAAAAGAACCAGGGGGCAGCGCGCCGGGCACGCGGCTGCTCGAATCGTGGGGGCCGCAGCACGCGGTCAGGTTCGTGCATGGCAAGATCAAAGAAAACGAAGAAGTTCAAGCCCGCAACCACACCGTCTACTCCTACGACGAAGGGGAACCTTCCACTGGCGGGCCGTACCATCTCGTGACAAGGGTCGCGCAGGGGGCGCAGGTCAACGGGGAAGCCGATCGCGATGTGCGGACAGTCACGACCTCCTACTCTGGGCAGAACAACTTGGGCTGGAAACTGCGCAAACCGACGTCGGTCATAACGGACCCGACCGGGCTGGATTTGACGAGCAGCACCACCTATAACGAAAGCACCGGGAGCGTGGTTGAAACGCAAACGCCCGGTGCCAACGGGGAAGCGGCGTCGGAGCTGAAATCGTTCTCCTCGTTTGGGGGTTCTGGTTCGGGTTCTGGTCAGTTGTCGGGCCCGGCGGGTGTTGCTGTGGATTCGTCTGGGAATGTGTGGGTTGTTGACACGGGGCATAATCGTGTGCAGGAGTTCAATTCTAAAGGCGAATTTGTCCGCGAGTTTGGTGGGGTCGGTACTGGTAACGGCGAGTTCTCGAATCCACACGGGATTGCGGTGGGTTCATCGGGGAACGTGTATGTCGCGGATACTGGCAATAATCGAATACAGGAGTTTAGTTCTAAAGGCGAATTTGTTCGTGCGTTCGGTAAAGCGGGTGTTGGTAACGGTGAATTCGAGGGGCCGCAGGAGGTAGCGGTGGATGGTGAAGGACACGTGTGGACTGTTGAAGCCCTTTTGGCGCGTGTGCAGGAGTTCAGTTCGGAAGGTGTTTACATCAACAAGTTCGGTAAAGAAGGGACTGGTAACGGCCAGTTCAAGAAACCGGAGGGTATAGCGGTTGACTCTAAAGGTAATGTGTGGGTTGCGGATACGGGCAATGATCGAGTGCAGGAGCTCAAGCCGACCGGCGAATTTGTGCGTGTGTTCGGCAAAGAAGGTTCGGGTAACGGTGAATTCAGCAAACCGTCTGGTATCGTGTTCGACGCTGAAGGCGACGCTTGGGTTGTGGACACTGGGAATGATCGGGTTCAGCGCTTCACCAGCGAAGGTTCATACTTGAGTCAAGCGGGTGTCGCAGGCAACGAAAACGGGCAATTCTCCGCACCCGAAGGGATCGCGAGCGACAGTACCGGTCAAATAGCTGTGGCGGATACAAGTAATAACCGCGTCGATATGTGGACGCCGGAACACCGGTTTGTCGACGACGTCAAGATGATCTACTACACCGCGAAGGAAGAAGCCGCAGTAGCCAACTGTCGTAACCATCTTGAATGGGCTAACCTTCCGTGCCAGACCGAACCGGCGGCACAGCCCACGAAAGGCGATCCGCTGCCGGTCACGACGCTCTCTTCGTACAATATTTTGGACGAGCCGGAAACAACCACCGCCACTGCGGGCTCCTCGACGCGCACCACGACCACTACCTACGACGGAACGGGTCACCCGTTGACGAGCGAAACAACATCCACCGAAGGCAAAGCGGTGCCAAAGCTCACCAACAAGTACAGCGAAACGACCGGCCAACTGATCGAACAGAGTACCGGTACCGGGAGCGAAGCCAAGACAATCAAGAGCACTGATAATACCCGCGGGCAGCTGACCAGCTATACCGACGCTAACGGTGCGACGACCACGTATGAATATGAAGGCGAAGGCAGCTACAAAGGCGAAAAAGAACTCGACGGTCGCCTGAAGGTCATGGATGACGGCAAGGGCACCCAGATCTACACCTACGAAGAAGCGACCGGCGTCCTGTCCAAACTAGTGGACACGCAGGGCACCAACGTGCTCACGTTCACGGCCTCCTATGACGTCGAAGGCAACATGATCAGCGAGGGCTACCCGAACGGCATGACCGCCGGCTACGCTCACAGTGCGACCGGCGAAACGGCAGGCCTAGCCTACGAAAAGACGACGCACTGCACAGAAAAATGTGTGTGGTTCTCAGAAAGTCTCGTCCCCTCGACCCACGCTCAGACACTCGAAGACGTGAACAGCCTCGCGACGAACAGCTACACCTACGACCAAGTCGGCCGATTGACCGAAGTCCACGAAACGCCTACCGGCGAATACTGCAAAACGCGAATCTATGCCTACGACGAAGAATCGGACCGGACGAGCCTGACATCGCGCGAACCGAACAGCAAAAAAGAATGTGCCACCGAAGGCGGCACGATCGAAAAACACTCCTACGACGAAGCCGACCGCCTGACCGATACCGGCGTCACCTACAACAACTTCGGCGACATCACCAAACTACCCGCCTCAGACGCAAACGGCGCCGAACTACTAAACACCTATTACATCGACGGGCAACTCGACGAACAAAAACAAGGCGAACAGACGATCGGCTATCAGCTCGACCCGGCGGGCCGTCAGAACGAAACGATCGACACAGGCACGGTCAACTCGACCTACCAGAGCCACTACACCGGCCCGGGCAACTCGCCATCGTGGACGGTGGAACCGGTCTCTGGGCACTGGACACGCTACGTACAAGGGATCAGCGGGCTGGCCGCGATCGAGACCGGCACCTCAGAACCGGTACTGCAACTGACCGATCTGCACGGCGATATCGTCGCGCGCGCTTCGCTCAGCGAAACAGCGACTAAACTGCTCTCAAGCGAACGATTGACCGAGTATGGCGTGCCTACGATAACCAAACCCGAAAAGTACAGTTGGCTCGGTGCAGACTCCTGCCGACCGAACTACCCTCCGGTGTGGTAGCGATGGGCGCCCGCTCATACGTCCCCAAGATCGGCCGGTTCCTGCAGCCCGACCCGGTGCCTGGAGGGACGGACAACCCCTACGCCTATACGGACGGTAACCCCGTCAACGAAACAGACCTCACGGGCGCGTTCGTCGAAGGAGCATACCTCTATGCCTTCTTCGCCGAAGAAGACGTACGCTCAAGCGAACGGGAAGCCGCCCGCGAACAAGCCGCCCGCGAAGAAGCCGAACGCAAAGCCGCCGAAGCAGCCGCGATAGCAGCAATGAACGCCAAAATCGCCGCCGAAGAAGCAGCCATACCCCAATGGATCAGAGAATACGCCATGGGCGGACCAAGCCTCGACGAAATCGACGCATCCCAGGGAATCATCCCAGCAGGAGGCATGGAAGAAGAAGTAAGCATAAGCAGCCGTATCAAATCGATCGCAGACGCTGGAGGCTGCCCGAGCACACACGATCCTTGCTACCCCAAAGGCGGCAAAGGCGGATCAGCAAACGAAGGGGGAACAGGTAGCTGTCGAAGTGGTGGTAGCCACAACAAGAAGGGGGAATGCAAGACCGGCAAGGGGTATCCAGGGACGGATTGTTCGCTCGTTGGTGGAGCGTTGGGTGGGGCGGCGGGCGGAGCACTCGGAGGTTGGGGAGCTCTTGTCGGAGGTGCGGCGGGTTCTGCGGCGGGTGGTGCGCTATGCGGGGAAGGTTCATCGTGACAAGGAAAGAAGGAATCGCGTTGTGCGTCGCGAGTGGCGTATTTGTGGTGATCGTTGATCGCCTTGTGATCGGTCTGGGCTGGGGACAGGCCGTTCTTTCTGCGATAGTCGTCGGCGCTATAGTGCCAGTGGCAGAGGCGGCGAGGCGCCAGCGTAGGTTAAGACGCTAGATAATGCTCGGGCTGTGTCGCCCGCGAAGAAGCTGAACGCAAGGCCGACAAGTGGCTTCTAATAGAAGCGATGGACTCTAAAATAGTCGCCGAAGAAGCAGCCATACCCCAATGGATCAGAGAATACGCGATGGGCGGACCAAGCCTCGACGAAATCGACGCATCCGAGGGAATCATCCCAGGAGGAGGCATGGCAGAAGAAGGTGAATATAGCCTGCACATTATCGCAGACGCCGGAGGCTGCCCGAACACGCATGACCCTTGCTATCCAAAAGGTGGTAAAGGCGGCTCGCCAAACGAAGGCGGCTGCCCCACGGGATCAAAGGGCAAGAGTTGCGATAGCCACGGCGGTGGTAATAGTGGCGATGCCTGCCGAGTGGGTGCTTTTCTGCTTGCCGCGCCTGCGTTGTGGACGCCCGCCGGTTGGGTCGGGTTGGTAGGTGGAGAGGCGATGTGTGAGATCCCGTAACAAAGGAGCGTAGAGATGGTGAAACCTAAGCATCGACGGGTCAGCAAACGGATGCGCCAGATCCTCTACTTCGCTGGTATGACCGTACTCGGTGGCATCCTATGGGCGGTTGGCCAGTCGTGGGCAGTCGGTATTCTCGCCTGTGGTTGTGCCGGAGCCATCTTCTTTGGTGTGAGTGCAGCATTGGGCCGGTAGCGGGACCGCCAGTAGGGTTTGCGGTGCATACGGCGTGGTTCGATATGAGTGCGCCGCATATGCGCCGCATATGATCTTGGGCGCGCAGCGACCAAATGACAATGGCTAACTGAGGATGAAGCTGAGTCTCAAATACCTGTACCTGTGGAGTGGCCTAGCCATCGGACTGGCTCTTATTGGCATCTCGCTTGCGTCTGGGAGATACCTGGGGGTCTTTGCTAGCGGGGCGTGGTCGGTTATATGTGTTGGCCGACTGCTAATGGCGCGGTCCAGTATCAAGATCCAGCTCTCCTAAGCAGTAGATCCGATTCCACTGCTGGTGGCGGCATGCGGCGGATCGCGAGTGTTGGTAAGGGGTTTGAGCATTGTGGTTGAGCTCGGAAGAGGCTCGTCGTGGGCAGCCGGTGCACGATCACAGCCGTCCTGGCCCACCGTTTATGTTCAGGCTGGTTGCCCTGTCGCGTTCGTCTTGGAATTTGATGTAGCCTGTCGAGTCGCACGGGTGATCGCCTCTTCAGTAGCAAGCGCACCAGCCGCCATCACAGGTCGCTCCAAGTGCCGTAGTACTGCTCCGTAGTCCCGATATTGCCGTGCCCCAGCTGGCGCTGCACATACATCAACGAGTTCCCGGCGGCAAGCCATGCGGCCGCCGCCGTATGTCGTAGCGAATGGAGCGGCATATCTCTGAGCCCGGCGTCTTGCAACGCTGCCTTGTGCCAGCCGCGTGAGAATGTCCGACGATCCATCGGCTCACCAGCTCCGTACCCGTCCCAGCGCCCACGATCATGCACATGAACACGCATGGGCATCACGAACAGGTGCGCCTCGTGCTGCTCGGTGGAGGCCATCTCGCTGCGGCGCGCTACGTGGTCACTCAACACGCGCGATAGTCCTCGTCCGATCTCCACCGAGCGGAAGCGATCGGACTTCGTAGAGCCGACGGTTCGCTTCTTCTTGCGAGACCGGTAGACGACGACCAGTCCACCGCTGTCCTCGAGCTCGAGATCGCTTATGCGCAAGGCGAGGGTCTCAGGGATACGCAGCCCGCTGCCAATCAGCAGCTCCCGCGAGCGGCCGGTAGACGTCCGAGCACGAGTCCAGATAGGTGGGTATCTCGTGCAGGCGCAGATACTCGCGCTCGATGTGCGATGGGGTAGCCGCGGCACACGTAGAGCTGGGCTGGTCGCCATCAGACCATCCTCGGCTGCCGCGTTGAGGCAGACCACGAGCGTGCCAAGACTGTTGTTGATCGTCTTGGCTGCAAGATCCTCGGCTTCCATCGCCTCGGTCCACTGGTCCATTAGGTCGCGGACGTGGTCGACATCGGGACGACCGAGGGGCACCTCGCCCAACGCGGGCACGAGTCGCAAGCGCCCGTCGCGCTCGTAGGCCGCCCACGTTCCTTGCTCCAGATACGGCTTGCGACGGTCCAGCCAACGCGACCAGAAGGCTCCGAAGGTCTCCTTGGTGTGGCGAACCTCGCCGCGCTCCTGCTCCCCTGTCAATCGGCGACGGGCATCCTGCGCGGCCTTCTTGCTCGTAAAGCCGCGCTTGCTCGTAAAGGACCCGTCTGAGCGCTTGACCGAACAGCGCCACTTCGTCCCGGCAGCGGTCTTGTAGGGGTAGACACCGCCACCGTTCCCGTGCTGCCCTTACCTGCGCTCGGCGACCTCATGGTCGTGGATAGATTCGTCGAACTCCTTGGCCGACTCCTCGCTGCGGAACCGCTTGGAGCGGTGGCGTCCGGTGGCATCGCGCCAACGCACTTCCCAACGGCCCTGGACGAGTCTGAAGCTCAACGGAGCCTTCTCTGCGGCCGCGCCGGCGCCGCGCTCATGTACGGAAAACTGTACGACTTTGTCAGTGACACAATTCCGTACAATAGCGCTCGCCGACGCCGACGCCGAAGACGATCAAACGCAGGACAAGCCCGATTTTACAGGGCTTTTCGTGTCGCGTTAGGCGGCTACGCCTGCCTAACCGCACTCACATCCACAAGGATCTTGACCTTGTCGCTGACCACCACATTGCCCGAGCCAAGCGCAGCGTTGAACTTCATGCCGTAGTCCCCACGGCTGATCTGGGTACTGGCTGAGACCCCGACGCGGTCGTTGCCCTGTGGGTCGGTCTCGGCGCCCTCGAACTCGGCCTTCAGCGTCACGCTGTTTGTGACACCGTGAATCGTGAGATCAGCGTCGATCTCAAACTCGTCCTCGCCGAGCGGGCGGATCGCGGTCGACTCGAAGGTGATCTGGGGAAAGCTCTCCACCTCGAAGAAGTCGGCGGAGCGCAGGTGCTCGTCGCGCTGGGGCTCGCGCGTGTCGACGCTTGCGACCTCGACGGTTCCGTAGGCGCGGGCGCCGGAATCGCTGACCTCGAGTGTGCCCTCGAATGCTTTGAACTGGCCCTTGACGGTTGCGATGCCGAGGTGCTTGACGTGAAACTCCACGCTCGAGTGGATCGGATCGACTTTCCATGTGCCGGTGGGCAGCGGTGTGGTGCCGGCGGGAGATGTGGTGGTGACGGTGTCGGACATTGGAGCTCCTTCAGTTGGTTTCGATGATGGCCTACACGCAAGAATCGAGGCGCGCGCCGAAGCGGATGAATTACCGCTCAAGCAGAGTTATAACAGGATGCTTGCACACACAACTACCTGGCGGAAGGGCTGTGGGCCGCACACGGGTTTGCCATACCGTGCTCGCGGTTCCCTGATGTCTTTTGTTCCCCATGAAGCCCTGTCGTAACGACGTGACGCTCGTAGCCACGGCTACGCTCCCTCTCTCCCTTGACGTCCTGTCGCAACCACCTGATGCCCCTCGAGGTAGGAGAATGAGCGAATGCCCAAGGCAAAGCTGATCCTGTTCGACATCGACGGCACCCTGATCGATACGGGCGGCGCAGGCGCTCGCAGCTGGGCGTGGGCGTTCGAGCGCCAGTTCGACACGAAGGTCGACATCGCCGAACACTCAACGGCGGGGATGACCGACCCGGCGATCGGGCGCGCCACGTTCAAGGAGGTGATGGAGCGCGAACCGACAGGTGACGAGCTCACGCGGCTGATGGCCAGCTACCAGGCTGTGCTACCCGATTTCGTGGCCTCCTCGGAGGACTACCGCGTGCTCGACGGCGTACAGAGCCTGCTCGAGGAGCTCACCGACGCTGGCATCGCCCTTGGCTTGACGACGGGCGGGCTGGAAGCCGCGGCCCATGCCAAGCTGGGACGCGGCCAGCTGAACCATTTCTTCCTCGTCGGCGGCTACGGCTCGGATTCCGAGGATCGCGTTGCGCTCACGCGCGCGGCGGTGGAGCGTGGAGAGCGACTGCTTGGCCATGCACTGGATCTCAGTGAGGTGTTCGTCGTCGGCGACACGCCGCTTGACATCGCTGCCGCCGAGGGAGTGGGCGCGGTGTCGGTCGGGGTGGCGAGTGGACGCTATGGCGTTGCAGAACTGGAGGCTGCCGACCCGGACCATGTGCTGGCGTCGCTCGCCGACTCGTTCCCTGGTCAGCCGGCCTGAAGAGGGGAGTTCGCGCCGCATCGGCGTTTAACGTTCGGAGGCTGTGGCTAACGCGACCGACACGCAGACCGAGAGCGCCTCCGTTGCACAGGTCGCCGGTCGCATCGGTGGGGCATTGCGAGCGCTGGGCGACGGCTGGGTCGAGGGAGAGGTCAGCTCGATCAGCCCGCATTCCTCTGGCCATGTCTATCTGACGCTCGCCGACGAGTCCGCGAGCTTGGACGCGTGCATCTGGAAGGGGCGCGTCGCGCGTTGCTCTCCGCTACCCGGCAAGGGCGATCTGATCCAGGCTCACTATGAGCGTGTGGACTTCTACGCGCCTCGCGGGACGACGAAGTTGATCCTCGATCGCGTTCGTCCGACGGGCGAGGGTGAGCTGCTGCGTCGTCGTGCCGAGACGTTGCAGCGCCTACGAGCGGACGGGCTGTGCGACCCCGACAGGCGTAAGCCGTTGCCCGCGTTTCCGCGCCGCGTCGGTGTGATCGCCGCCCGCAACGACGCCAATATCGACGTCATCCAAGCTTTGCGTCGGCGCTTCCCGCCGCAGGACATCCTTTTCTGTTCAGCTTCGGTGCAGGGAGTGCACGCGGTCGGCTCGGTGATCGATGCGCTTGGACGTCTCCAAGCTGTCGAGGATGTGGACGTGATCATCGTTGCCCGAGGCGGCGGTTCGACCGCCGACCTGCTCGCCTTCGACGACGAGCGTCTCTGCCGGGCGATCTTCGCGTGCGCGGTTCCGGTGATAACGAGCATCGGCCACACCAAGGACCGTCCCAACTGCGACTACGTCGCCTCCGCCTTTGCGCCCGTGCCGGCGAAGGCGGCGGAGCTGGCGATCCGTTACTCGGCTGAGGAGCTACTCGAGGAGCTCGATCTCCACCATCTTTCTCTACGGCGTGGCGTCGAGCGCATCAGCAGTCTGCGTGATCGCCTCAGTGAGATGTGGGCCGGCGTACGCCCGCTACGGACGCTACGGGCTATTGCGGAGGACATCGGCCGCCACGGACAGCTTGTGTCTTCGAGAGCCGAACGCGGGCTCTTGCGACTGGACGCTGAGTTGGCTAGAGCGACTCAAGCACTCGACGCCACACGTGGGATGCCGATGCAATCGATTGAGCTACTGGCAACTCGGCTCGACTCGGTGGAGGCGCGCGCTGAAGGTAAGCGACGGGATCTGCTCGCCGCGATAGATCGCCGCATCGTCGAGGCTGAGGTAGATGTGCGAGCACGCATGAACAGGCGTGCGGAAGATCTCATTCGCAGCGGTGAGCGACTTCGCCCGATAGCCGATCGAGTGGTCACTCACGAACGCCGGCGTGTGGACGCGCTTGTCGCGGTTCTGCAAGCGAAGGATTTTCGCAGAAACGGATGGACGGTCGCCACAAGCCTGGAGGGAGAGCCGATCAAAAGCGTCACTCAGCTTGCGGCAGGTCAAGAGTTGACGCTGCACCTAGCTGACGGCAAGGCCAGAGTGATCACCAACAAAGAGCGAGAGGAGATCAAAGGATGACTGATGTGGCCCAACAGGAGCAGGTGACGTTTGAGCAGGGCTACGAGGAGCTCAAGACGATCGTGAGTGAGCTCGACCGGCCGGACGTCTCAGTTCATGACATGTTTGAGGGGTTCCGCCGCGGTAAGGGCTTGGAGACAGCCCTTCGCGGATATCTCTCATCACGCGAAGGCGAGCTGACTGAGATAGCGGAAGGCAGGAATCTCCCGCACTTTGAGATCGTAGCTCCGTCAGGGGGCGGTGGAGCACCTTCAGTCGATGCTAACCGCCAGGTTGACAATCGCGATTTTCAACCTGCACCAATCTCCGGCGGGGTCAAGTTGGGAGACGACGATATTCCCTTCTAGAGGCACGTCAAAAAGAGCTTGGCGCTAACGTCGCTGCACCACAAGCGCCTGAGTCGCCCGGCCGATCGGGCCAAGCTCATCGTGCAGCACGCTCTCAGACCAGCCGATCCCGCCGGGATGCAGCAACGTGCGGGCATCCAATGCAACCCACTCGCCCACGGGGCGGCGGTCAAGGGAGATCGTCAGGTCCGCGTTGATGAACAGGTACTTATCGAACGGCAGCACCGTCGCCACTCCGTTGCCGAAATCAGAAGTGCCCGCAACGCGCGCGAGCGGGGTGAGCGGCTCGCCTGGTAACAGTGGATGGCGCAAGCGCATCCAGACCGTCGCCGCGCCGCTGGGAACATGCCCGGCGGCGCTCGGCTCTGAAGGCTCAGCGTCGGCTCTCTCCCCTCCGGGGAGCTCGGGTTGGTGTGCCGTGTCACGCTCGGGAAGACCACCTACCAGTGGCTTCCCGCGTAGGAAGCGCATCTCCATCGCAGTCGCGGCGAAGCTCTTGCGCTCTATGTCGTCGAGCGCGAAGTGGACTTGCTCGCCATCGGACGCGGGCGCAATGGCACGCGGACGCGCCGCCTCGACCTGGGCCAGCGCCAGCTCTGGCAACTCATCGGGCGCCGGCACGAGACGCAGAGCATTGGCGCGACACACCGTCACGCCTTCGGCGCTCAGTTCGGCCTCGAGCGCCTGCACGCGCCGCCCGGGGCGTGAGATGCGTGTGCTCAGCTTCAGCGGTGCCATCGGCACGGGACGCAGGAATTCAAAGGACAAACGCGCGAACGGCAACTCCGCGCCGGGCTGTATACGCTCGAACGAGGCTGCGATCAATGCGGCCGGCGCGCCGCCGTGCAGCGCACGAGGGTCCCAAGGCCCACGGGCATGCTCGGTCGGCACAAAGCTGTCCCCGTCGGGGACGAAGATGCTCTCGCTCATGGCAGTGCGCTCAGGCCGGTAGCTGCGCCGCGAAGTCAGCGAGCTTGTCTGGGTCGCGCAAAGGTGCGCCGTGGCCGAAGAGGGCGAGCGAGGGACGCAGCGCGGCGAGTCTGCGGATCGACGCTCGGTTGCGAGCCGGGTCCACGGCGAACAAGGCCGGCGGCTCGTTGAGCCCGGGGATCCCGGTCATCAAGTTCATGTTGTTGATCACGTCTCCCAAGATCAGCACACGGTCGGACTCGCGCCAGAAGGAGACGTGGCCACGCGTGTGTCCAGGGGTATCGAGCACGACGAAGCCGGCCACTTCGTCGCCCTCGCGCAACGCCTTGGACACGGGATGGGGAGGCCCGACCCACCAGCGTTCCTGCAGACGCTTGGTCCAAACTGGGACCTTGCCGCCGACAACGCTGCCTGCCGTCTCCATTGCCGGGACGTCGTCCTGGCCCACCCAAAGTGGGATGTCAAGCCGCTCGCAAACGACGTGGCTGCAGCCCTGGTGGTCAGGATGCACATGCGTGAGCGCGTGCGCCGTCAGCTTCAGGCCGGCGATCTGCTTGAAGATGCGCTTCTCGGCTTGGCGCGTGGCGGAATCGATCAAAACGTCGCCCGCCACGTACACGTTGATCGCGTTTGGTGGGAAGCCCTTCAGCATGTAGAGATCCTCGGCGAGCTGCTTCATTTGCATTTCCCTCCGGCGGTTGATTGGAGCCTGCCCCCAGAATAGTGGTGGCCCGTGCTGGGTGGCTTGTCCTGGTCGGCTTTGGAGGGGTGCGTTAGGCTCGATAGGGGCCGCTGGCCATGCTCAATCGCGCGACTGCTCCCAGGAGAAGCCGCGCACCGCGAAGTAAACACCGAACACGCCCCAAAGCGCGATCACGGCAAGCGCGGAGAGGTTGTCGCCGAGACCCTTGCCGGTCACCATCGCGGCGGAGAGGCCGTCGATCAGCGGCTTCAGCGGCAGTGCTTCGGCGATGTTGCGCACAAACGCCGGCGCGCTTTTGCTGTCGAAAACGTAGAACGAGACAAACACAACCGGCAGGAAGATCGCGTTGACATAGGCCGCTGTCGACTCGAAGTTTGGAATCACATGGGCAAAGGCCACGCCAAGGGCGGCAAAACAGATGACGCCCGCCACCACGAACACGACAAGCTCAAACCACACAAGCGGCCAGCCGATCCCGAAGAACAGCTTGCCGGCAACCGTGATGATCGCGATTTGAAACGCAGTGTTCGTGACGGCATTGGCCGCCACTCCACCGAAGTAGGAGATCGTCGGTAGCGGCGTACCGCGGATACGCTTGAGCACACCCCGCTCGCGCAGAAACACGATGTTGTAGGCCAGTGCAGTGAAAGTCGTCGACATCACGCTCATGCCGGCGATTGCCGGAACCAGCAGGTTGAGGTCGTGCTGTTTGCCGTGCAAGATGATGCCCCCGGCGGCGAGAAACAGCAGCGGCAGGGCGAAGTTGAAGAAGGCAGCACTCGGGTTACGCCAGAACATGTGCCGCTCCAACCGGTACTGGCGCCAGGTGAGGGCGACGGCGTCAGGCATGGGGGATTGGTGTCGCATTTGGCGATGCCCCGCGTGCGCGCGCCGGGCATCGCGTCTTTGAGCACATCTGACACGCACTCAGATCGAGCTCATGCATCGGCGGTCAGCTCCAAGTAGACGTCCTCCAGGCTGGGACGTCCCACGTTCAGCTCATCCAGGCGCTCCCCTCGCGCCAGCGCATCAGAGGTGAGCTCGTGCAGGGTGCGTGTCGGATCGTCGGTCTGCACCTCCACGAGCTCGCCGGAGGTGTTGCGGTAGGCGACCGTGTAATGCGCGGCTCCCACGCCAAGCTCGCGCGGCGGGCCGATCGCAAGCACACGCCCGTCCTTGACGATCGCTACGCGGTCGGCCAGGGCTTGCGCCTCGTCCAGGTAATGAGTTGTCAGCAGGATCGTCTTGCCAAGCGAGCGCAGCGAGCGGATCGTCTCCCAGGCGGCACGCCGTGCCTGAGGATCAAAGCCGGTGGTCGGCTCGTCAAGGAAGATCAGCTCGGGATCGCCGACGAGCGCCAAGGCGAAGTCGAGCCGGCGCAACTGGCCGCCGGAAAGCTTGCGCGTGCGCACGTCTGCCTTCTCCTGCAAGCCCATCAGCTCTAGCACCTCCTCGACATCGCGCGGGTGCGGGTAAAAGCTGGCCCAGTGGCGCAGGGCCTCGCGCGGCGTCAGGTGGCTGTAGATGCCGCTGCTCTGCAGCACGATCCCGATGCGCTTGCGCAGTGCCAGCTCGCGCGCGGCGGGATCGTGGCCGAGTACGGACACCTCGCCGGCGCTGCGTTGGCGATAGCCCTCCAAGATCTCCACCGTGGTGGTCTTGCCGGCGCCGTTGGGCCCGAGCAAGCCAAAGACCTCGCCGCGGTGTACTTCGATGTCGATGCCCCGCACAGCCTCGAACTCGCCGTAGCGCTTGTGCAGGTCTCTGACCTCGATCGCCAGCTCGGCTCTCACCAATGAACGCCCCGCATCAGGTTCGCCATCGCAAGCTGCTCGAGCGAAGCCCGCTCGTCGGTCCCCTTCTCGCCGCGTGAGGCGGCCGAGTCGGGGAACACGCGGTAGGCGAGGTGCAGGATGCGGTCGACCACCCCGGGAGCAAGCGCGTAGAGGACCTCGCCGGTCGTGCCGAGCGTGGTGCCCATGTGCTTGGGCCGAGTACGCAGCGCCTCGCAGATCATGTCCGCGGCCTGCTCAGGAGTGATCGTCGGAAACGCGTCATAAAGTTTCGTGGGAGCGATCATCGGCGTGCGCACGAGCGGCATGTGAATCGTGGTGAAGGTCACGCCGTCGCCGATCACCTCGGAGGCAACAACGCGCGTGAACGCGTCGAGTGCGGCCTTCGAGGCGACATAGGCGGAGAAGCGGGGAGGATTGGTCTGAACGCCGATCGAGGAGATATTCACGATGTGCCCGAAGCCGCGAGCTCGCATCTGCGGCAACAGTCCGATGATCAGCTTCACCGCGCCGAAGTAGTTGAGCTGCATCGTGCGTTCGAAGTCGTGAAAGCGCTCGTAGCTCAAGGAAATAGAGCGTCGAATCGAGCGCCCGGCGTTGTTGACGAGCATGTCCACGTTGCGATGGTCGTCTTTGACGCGCTCGATCAGCCGGTCGACCTCGTCCATGTCGGAGATGTCTGCGGCATACACATAGGCAAGCCCGCCGGTGGCGACGATCTCAGCACGAACCTCCTCGAGCTTCTCCACGTTACGAGCCACCAGCAAGGGAATCCCACCGGCGGCGGCAACCTTCACGGCTGTCGCCCTGCCGATCCCGGAAGAGGCGCCGGTGATCAGCACGCGCTTGTCGCGCACCGCCTCGCCAAGCGTGCGCCCGCGGCTGATGCTCGGGTCCATTTCGCGCTCCCAGTAGTCCCAAAGCTTGACCGCATACTCGCGCAGCGCAGGCGGATGCTCGAAGTCAGAGCCGGCCAGCGCTCTCTCGGCCTGACGCGTGTTGAACGTAGGGACGAGGTTGATGTGCTCAAGTACCTCCTTGGGTATCCCAAACTCGCGCAGCGTCAGTCTGCGCGCCTGGCGCAACGGTGGCATGCGCATCAGCAGTGAGAGCGGTGCCGTGGGCACAACGTCGAGCACGCGCTTGTCGATGCTCACGGCAAAGCGAGGAGCGTTCGCGGCGCTGGCGATGTCGTTCATCACCTCGTCCACGCGCTGGCCACCCGGATATGTCAGATGGAATGCTCGCCCGTCGAGGTGGGGACGGTGGGCGATGTGGTCGAGCGCGCCTGCCACCCAGTCCACAGGCACGACATTCGTCTTGCCAAGATCCAGCCCGAGGAGCGGCAGCCACTGCGGCACCACTTGGCGCATGCGCTGGATCGCCTTGAAGAAGTAGTAGGGACCGTCGATCTTGTCCATCTCGCCGGTCTTGGAGTCGCCCACGACGACTCCAGGCCGGTACACGCGCCAAGGCACGTGCACCTGCTCGCGAACAATGCGCTCGGCCTCGAACTTGGTCGCGTGATACGGCGAGGGCAGCCGCTGCCCCTCGTCGAAGCAGTCCTCGCTGAATTCCCCTTTGTATGCACCGGCAACCGCGATCGAGGAAACGTGGTGCAGGCGTCCGACCCGCAGCGCCCCGGCCAGTTCCACCGCGTGGCTGGTACCGCCGACGTTGACGGCTGTATTGAGCTCCAGGGGAGCTGTCATGTCATAGACGGCAGCCAGGTGGAAGAGATGATCGATCGTCCCTTCAAGCTCGGAGACCTGCTCGTCGGTCAATCCAAGCAACGGCTGGCGCAAATCCCCAATAACAGGATGCACGCGCCTGCTCACGGTCGCATCCGAGACTCGTTCCCAGTGTTCGATCCGCTCGTCCAGGCGCCCCAACGAGTCCTCGCGCACAAGCACGTGGATCTTGCCCTTGCGCTCCAGCAGTCGCTCAACCAATCGGCGCCCGATGAAGCCGGTCGCTCCTGTTACGAAATAGGCCATTTGCTCTCCCGAGGTTCGATCAGTCGAGGATAGGCGCTAAGCGCCGGCGCCGGCTCCGCCGCGGCCCTCGCCGGAGGCAAAGCGCTGCGCGCCGCTGACCGCGTCGAGATAGGTCTCGGGCCCGGCCTGGGCCTCCAGCGCGAGACCTTGCTCGAGCGTCATGCCAAAGCCGTCGATCGCGGCGCGCCGGTCGGCGAGCATTGTGCGCTGCGGGAAGCGCGCAAGATTGTTGGCCAGCTCGATTGCCCGTTGTAGATGCGCCCCCTCGGCGACGACCTCGGTGAGCAGTCCCATCGCATGAGCCTCGCCGGCGTCGATGATGCGCCCCGTCAGGATCAGGTCGAGAGCGCGCCCCAACCCGACGATGCGTGGTAGCCGCTGTGTGCCGCCGTCGATCAGCGGCACGCCCCAACGGCGCTCGGGGTAGCCGAGCTTCGATCCCTCCGTGGCGATCCGTAGGTCACACCACAGCGCCAGCTCCAGCCCGCCGGCCAGGGCGAACCCGGAGATCGCGGCGATCGTCGGCTTGGAGGGCGTAAGCCGCGTGAAGCCCATCGGCCCGTCCGGCGACGTCAGGCGTCCGCCGAGCGTCTCGATTGCCTTGAGGTCGGCCCCCGCGCAGAAGGCAACGTCGCCGGTGCCGGTGAGCACCATCGCGCGCGCATCCTCTTCGCCTTCGAAGCGCATGAGCGCTGAGTGCAATGCCTCGGCGGTGGCTCCGTCGACGGCGTTGCGCCGCTCGGGCCGGTCGATGCTGACCACGGCGGCCGCGCCATGGCGCTCGTAGAGGACCGGTTTGGGATTGGACGGGGGCTCGGAGCCGGACGTCGGGTCGGGCTCGCTCGTCATCGCCAGCTCAGCCAGGCCGGTTTACCAACCGCCGCGCCAGCGGGCGTCGTCGATGCGCGCGGTGTGTGCAGCTTTGCGAGCTTGTTTGCGCTTGTCCAGACGCCACTGCAAGAGGCTCATGAGCAGCACAAAGGTCGGGAAGAAGATGATCAGGATGAAGCCGGCTTTGGTGATCACCTTGTCGTTGGTGGCTCCGTAGAAGCCGCGCCCGTCGTTGTCGGCAAGCGCCGCGGGGGAGAGCACAAGCAGCAGGATGGCAGAGGCGCAGAGGCTGGTAAGCAGGCGACGCATGAGGATGCTAATCCTATCGGAGCGCGTCACAGACTTGCCTGCCCGGCACCGTGTGACGCGCGGTGAGCGGGTTCTTCATCCCCGGTGCATCCACAGGACGGCGGATCGAACGGGCAGAAGGATAGGGCTCACGCCGGGTGCCCCCTACCATCCTCCAACGTGGCTCTCCTGATCGCCTCAGACCTACGCAAGGACATGGCCGGCAAGCCGCTGCTCGGCGGCGTGTCGTTCAAGCTCGAGCGCCGCGAACGCCTCACGATCGCGGGACGCAACGGTGCCGGCAAGACAACGCTGCTGCGCATGATCGCCGGTGAGGAGCGGATCGACCAGGGTGAGCTGAGCATCGCCAAGGGTGTGCGCATCGCCCTGCACGACCAGCGTCCGCCCAGGGAGCGAACGATGTCGCTACGCGACTATGTGCTCTCCGGTTGCGTGCAGGAGCTGGAGGTGGAGCGCGAGTTGGCCAAGCTCGAGCGCGAGATGACCGAGGGCGCAAGCGACGATTCGCTGCTCGATCGCTACGCCCGCGCTCAAGCACGTCTGGAGTCATACGGCGGCTACCTGTGGCGCGACCGTGCCACCGTCATGACGCACGGCCTCGGCTTCTCAGACGCCGATCTCGATCGTGGTCTTGACACCTTCTCCGGCGGCCAGCTCACGCGCGCCTCGCTGGCGCGCGCGCTGGCCACGAGCGCGGATGTGCTGCTGCTCGACGAGCCCACCAACCATCTCGACATCGAGTCGCTGGAGTGGCTCGAGCAGACGCTGGTGGAGCTCGACGCGGCCGTGATGCTCGTCGCCCATGATCGCTGGTTCCTGGAGGCTGTCGGTACCGCGGTGCTGGAGCTCTACGGCGCACCGCCCACGCGTTCGCGCTTCTTCGCCGGCACTTGGCACGCATGGCGGCGCGAGCAGGCTGCAAGGGAGATGGCACTGGGCAAGGCGATCGACAAGCAACAGGCCGAGATCGCGCGCATGGAGCGCTTCGTCGAGCGTTTCCGCGCCAAGGCAACCAAGGCGCGCCAAGCCCAATCGCGCGTCAAGCAGCTGGCCAAGATCGAGCGCATCGAGCGCGACCCACGCGATGCGGCGACGCTCGAGTTCTCCTTCAAGGCGCCCGAGCGCAGCGGCCGTGTGATCTTCGAGCTCAAGGACGGCCGCGTCGAGATCGAGGGCGCCGGGGGCGGGGGTGGCCCTTTGGTTCTGCTCGACGATGCCGAGCTGTGGCTGGAGCGCGGCGAGCACGTCTCGTTGGTGGGAGCAAACGGGGCCGGTAAGACAACCTTGATCGAGACGCTTGCTGGACGCCGCCGGCTTGGCGCGGGCAAGCTCTCCACCGGGCACAACGTCACCGTCGGCTACCTCTCCCAACATGCCGAGGAGCTTGGCGCCGGCGGCGCGCCTGGGCAGAGCGTCGTGGAGGTCGCCCAGCGCGCGACAGGCCTGCCCCCAAACAAGGCACGCGCGCTCGTGGGCAGGTTCCTGTTCTCTGGCGAGGATGCCGAGAAGCCGCTGGAAGGCCTCTCCGG
This sequence comes from uncultured Solirubrobacterales bacterium, assembly GCA_963743555.1. Taxonomy (GTDB): domain Bacteria; phylum Actinomycetota; class Thermoleophilia; order Solirubrobacterales; family Solirubrobacteraceae; genus Palsa-744. The sequence continues at coordinate 108,279 of CAVUQG010000004.1, read as the reverse complement.
CGGCGAGCGCCGGCGGTTGTCGCTGGCGATCCTGATGAACGGCACACCGCGCCCACCGAACGTGCTGATCCTCGACGAGCCCACCAATCATCTCGACCTCGAGAGCCGCGAGGCTCTGGAGGACGCCCTGCACAGCTTCGAGGGAGCGTTGCTGCTCGTCTCCCACGACCGGGCTCTACTCGACGCGGTAGGCACTCGCACGGTGGCGATCGAAGACTGTTCTCTGCGTAGTTTCCTCGGCGGCTGGCCCGAGTATGTGCGCGTGCGCGAAGAGCGACTGGCCGCCGGGGCTTCCAAGTCCGGCGGTGCCCCGGCACGCTCGCGCGGGGGAGCGAGCGCCACGGCTGGTGATAGCCGTGGGAGTGGGAGTGGGAGTGGGAGTGGAAGTGCGGGCCGGGGGGGGAGTGCGGACGGGGGTGGCGAAAATGCCGAGGCCTCCCGCGCGCGCGGGGGCATCGCGTTTCGAGCGATGCTGAAGGTGGGGATACAGGGTCGGCCAACGGCAGGGCCAAGTCCGGCGGGAGCAGGCCGGCGAAGTCGCCCGGCCCCTCCAAGAATCGAGTGCGCGAGCAGGCCAAGGCGGAGCAGGTGGTCGAACAGGCCGAGGCCGCCCTACGCGAGCTCGAAGGCGAACTGGCTGATCCGGGGGCCTGGGCGACGAAGTACGATGCGGCCAAGTCCGAGGCACGCCACACGGCCGCCAAGCGCGCTGTCGAGCAGGCCTACGAACGCCTCGAGGTGCTCGTCGACCAGTGACGCGCGGTGAAGTGACCAGCGGTGAGCGAAAGGGAGCTCGCCCGAGACGGTCAAGGAAACGAACGACGAGGAAAGCTGGGTCGCGCCAGGGGAATCACGTGTGGCGCATTAAACAGGCGCCGGGGCTCTCTGACCTGAATGACGAGTACCCCGGCGCCTGCCAACCAACCCTCGTTTCGATCGGGTTAGGACCGAATGGGCTTGCCCAGTATAGCGTAAAACGGCCCATGTGGTGAAAACGTTGGATAACTTGCAGGACGATCATTCCGGACATTGCGGCTTTGTATTTTCACGCCCGCGACCACCCGAGACCGCGGTTAGCCCAACTAAACTGATTGACCTCATGGACAGAGTGTCGTCATGGATCGGGTAAGGACCGCGCGCAACATCGCGATCATCCTTCTGATCGCGGCCGCGGTCGAGTTCCTGCCGGGCGGAGGGCGCGCGGCAGATGCGTTCGCGGCGGCGCTATGGGTCATGTTCGCCGCCGGCTTCGCATTCTTCGGCTACAGGTTCTACCGCGAACGCGGCATCGACCTGCACAGTCTCGGCGAACGCCACCGAGCGCTGCTCTACGGCGCCGTCGCCGTCGGTTATGCCACGATCGCCGCGCAGTCGCGCATGTGGCAGACGTCTTTTGGCGAGTTCGCGTGGTTCGCGCTGATCGGTATAGCCGCCTATACGTTGCTGGCCGTCTACCGCTATTCACGCACCTATTGAGCGGCCTGGCCGAGCAGCGCCGCGTGCTACCGGACAAGCCGGGCGTCTACCTGTTTCGTGACGCGAAGGGTCGCGTCATCTATGTTGGCAAGGCCAAGTCGATCCGCAAGCGGGTGGCCTCTCACTTCTCCAAGGCCCAGGTTCCTTCGAGCCCGGGCCACGCGGAGATGGTGGCGAGCGTTGAGGCGATCGAGTGCGTCATTGTCTCCAGCGAGGCCGAGGCACTGCTGGCCGAGCAGAGCTTCATCAAGCAGTACCGCCCGCGCTTCAACATCCGTCTGCGCGATGACAAGTCCTACCCGTTCATCGCAATCTCGCTCGACGAGCGATACCCGAGGGTCTATTTCACACGTGAGCGCCACCGCTCGGGCCGTGCTTACTTCGGCCCATACTCGAGCGCCAAGCGTGTGCGCTCGACGCTCGAGGTGCTCGCCAAGGTGTTCATGTACCGCTCCTGCACCGGGCCAGAGCCTGGACGTCGCAGTGGCAGTCCATGCCTCGACTACTACATCAAGCGCTGTGAAGCGCCCTGTGTCGGCTACGTCACCGAGGAGGACTATCGACGCAGCATTGACGGCGTGATCGACTTCCTCTCCGGGCGCTTCAGCACGATTGAGCGCGATCTCGAGCAGCGCATGCGCTCGGCCTCCGCCGCCCAGGACTACGAGCAGGCCACGCTAGAGCGCAACCGGCTGCGCGCTGTGCGCTCGCTGATGGAGCGCCAACGCGTAGCCAAGAGCTCGATCGGCACGTTCGACGCCGTTGCTGTCGCCACCGATGGCCGCGACGCAAACGCCCAGGTCTTCCAGGTACGCGACGGCATCCTCTCCGACCGTCACTCCTTCTACCTGTCGAACGAGACCGAGCGCGAGCGGGGCGAGGTAGCGGAGGAGTTCCTGCTGCAGTACTACGGCGGCCCCACCACGATCCCGGCGCTGCTTGTGGTTCAGCAGGAGCTTGCCGGGCGGCCGGTGCTGGCCGAAGCCCTCTCGCGGCGGCGCGCCGGCCCGGTGGAGCTGCGCCCTTCCGAGCGAGGTGACAAGCACCGCATTCTCGAGCTCGCCGAACGCAACGCGTTGCTGGCACTCGACCAGGAGCGCTTGCGCGACGAGCGTCGCCACCAGCACCGCGCCCAGGCGCTCGAACGCTTGCAGTCTGCGCTCTCACTCGATGCGATCCCGGTACGCATCGAGTGCTTTGACATCTCCAACCTGGGCGGCACCCACACGGTCGCCTCGATGGTTGTGTTCGAGGGGGGAGCAGCAAAGAAATCCGACTACCGGCGCTTCAAGATCCGCACGATCGAAGTCCGCCCGCCCTGACGACTATGCCTCGATGGCGGAGGTGCTCTCCAGGCGCTTCAGCCAGTGGGAGCAGCAGGCCGATTTCTCCCCGCACGATCCGGCTCACGACGCCAGCTTCGCAGCGCTCCCGAACGTGGTGGTGATCGACGGCGGCAAGGGCCAGCTCGCGGCGGTCTGGTTCCGCTGAGCAGGCTTTCGCGAGCGCGGCGTCGCCGTCGTCTCGCTGGCCAAGCGCATCGAGGAGGTGTTTATGCCCGGTCGCTCCGAGCCGCTATTGCTCGATCACTCAAGCCCCGAGCTGCAGCTGCTGCAGCGCATCCGCGACGAGGCGCACCGCTTTGCCATCACCCACCATCGCAGTCAGACGCGACAGCGCGATGACCGGCTCGCTGCTCGACGGGCTGCCGGGTATCGGTCCGACACGCAAGCGCGCGTTGATCACCCACTTCGGATCGCCTGAGGCGATCCTCGCCGCCTCGCGCGAGGAGCTGCAGGGAGTGCCGGGTCTGCCGGCCAAGACTGCCCGAGACATCCACGCCTGCATCGCGCTGGGCCAGCGGCGGATGCTGCGTCTCGCTGCTATGTGCAGCACATGCGCGCGCTGCATCCCTTGCCTCGCTTGCTCCTCGGCCGGCTCAGTGCCGATCGGTGCTTCCCCCGACAAGCTGCACAATGGACTGGAGATGGCCGCCGCCAGGCCCGTGCCTCCCCGTCCGCGTGAGCGGACCGACCGTTGTGTCGCGTCTGCAGGACCTCGTCATCATCACGGGCTTCTCCGGGTGCCGGCAAGTCCACGGCGATGAACGTGTTCGAGGACGCGGGCTACTTCTGCGTCGACAACCTGCCGCCGGAGATGATCCGCTCGCTCGTCGAGCTGTTCGTGCACGAGGGCTCCAAGGTCGAGCGCGCCGCGGTTGTCTCCGACGTACGCGGCGGCGTCTACTTCGAGGCGCTGCACAGCGGTCGTCGACGACCTGCAGGCGCTCGGCATCACCCATCACGTGCTCTTCCTGGAGGCCGCCGAGCAGACGCTCTCCACGCGCTACAAGGAGACCCGCCGCCGCCATCCGCTTGCGCCCGGAGGGCAGTGTCGCCGCCGGAGTTGCCTCCGAGCACGCGCTGCTCGAGCCGCTGCGCTCACGCGCGGACCTTGTGATCGACACCACCGGCATGTCGTCGGCGATGCTGCGCAGCCGCATCGCCGACGAGCTGTTGCCGCGTCAGAACGCGGGTCGGCTGGCGCTCACGTTCATGAGCTTCGGCTTCAAGCACGGTCCTCCACGCGAGGAGGACCTCGCCTTCGACGTGCGCTTCCTGCCGAACCCGCACTATGAGAGCGAGCTGCGCGACCTCACCGGTCACGACGAGCGGGTCGTGCAGTACATCGCCCGCGACGGTCGCCTCGATGAGTTCTACCTGCGCCTGCACGCGCTGCTCGACTTCCTTCTGCCCGAGTACGTCGCCGAGGGCAAGGCCCACCTGCGTGATCGCGATCGGCTGCACCGGCGGTCGCCACCGCTCGGTGGCCATCGCCGAGCATCTCGCCGCCCGCTACCGCGATCGCGAGGAGCTGACGGTCGCCGTCGCCCACCGCGACATCGACAAGCGCTCGCGCCACTCTTAGACGCTCGGAAGCGCTTGTCGCAGGAATGCGTTGATCGGATGGCGGGTAGGCGTTTATAGGCGGCTCAGTGGGCCGCTGATAGCCTTTTCCACCCACGCCGGGCAACGGAGCGATGCTCCCGAGGCCCGGCATCGTTCATTTTTCACATAGAGGGTGGCGCAGTCGGCCGGAGGCCGACGAGCCGGGCCCCTCGTTTTCATTTTTTCGTCAGGAGGCTGTGAATGCCCGTTCGCGTGGGAATCAACGGTTTCGGCCGCATCGGTCGGAACGTGTTCCGCGCCGCAATGGCTCGGGGGGACGTCGATCAGATCGAGTGGGTCGCCGTCAACGACCTAACCGACTGTCGCACGCTGGCTCATCTACTCAAGTACGACTCGATCCTCGGCCCTTACCCGGGCGAGGTCGTGGCCAAGGACGAGCGTACGATCGTGGTCGATGGACGCGAGCTGAAGGTGCTCGCCGAGCGCGATCCCAGCCGCGCTGCCGTGGGGGTCGCTCGGGGTGGACGTCGTGATCGAGTCGACCGGGCTGTTCACCGACCGCCCCAACGCCGCCAAGCACCTCGCGGGCGGCGCCAAGAAGGTCGTGATCTCTGCACCGGCCACCGACCCGGACGTGACGGTGGTGCTCGGCGTCAACTTCGACGAGGCCTATGACCGCGACAAGCACGACGTGATCTCAAACGCCTCGTGCACGACCAACTGCCTCGCCCCGGTGGCAAAGGTGCTGGTGGACACGGTCGGCATCAAGCATGGCCTGATGACGACGATTCACGCCTACACAGCCGACCAGCGTCTGCAGGACCTGCCCCACAAAGACCTGCGTCGTGCGCGTGCCGCCGCGATCAACCTGATCCCGGCCTCAACCGGCGCCGCCAAGGCGATCGGGCTGGTCGTGCCGCAGTTGCAGGGCAAGCTGCACGGCTTTGCGGTGCGCGCGCCTGTCCCGACCGGCTCGGTCGTCGACCTGACGGTGGAGTGCGCGCGCGAGACGAGCGTCGAGGAGGTCAATGCAGCGCTGAAGTCGGCCTCGCAGAGCGGTCCGCTGGAGGGTCTGCTGGCCTACACCGAGGACCCGATCGTCTCCAGCGACATCGTCAACTCCCCGTTCTCCTCGATCGTGGACTCGCAGCTCACCGCCATGATCGACGGCACAATGCTGAAGGTGGTGGCCTGGTATGACAACGAGTGGGGTTACTCCAATCGCGTCGTCGACCTCGTCCAGAAGGTCCTGTGAGCCCGCTCCTCGGCTTTCAGGCCAGCTCTTCACGGATGGGGGAGCGATGAGGACGCAAAAGGGCCCCGCGGACGATGGGGTCGTCACGACGATGGGAGCGCAAAGACGATGAGAAGCATCGACCAGCTCGACGTCCACGGCAAGCGTGTGCTCGTGCGAGTGGACTTCAACGTGCCGATGAGCAAGGACGATCAGGGCGCGTGGGCGGTTGCCGACGACACGCGCATCGTGCAGGCGCTGCCCACGATCGAAGAGCTGCGCGCACGTGGCGCGCGGCTGGTGCTCGTCTCTCATCTCGGGCGCCCGGAGGGAAGGCCCGAGGCCGACCTGTCGCTTGCGCCTGTGGCCGAGCGTCTGCGTGAGCTCACCGGAGCGAAGCGTGACGCTTGCGCCCGAGGTCGTGGGTCGGCGCGCGCGACAAGCTCGCCGAGGAGCTGGGAGACGGCGAGATCCTGCTCTTGGAGAACGTGCGCTTCGAGCCTGGCGAGACCACCAACGACCCGGAGCTTGCCCGCGCACTGGCCGAGCTCGCCGACGTCGTATGTCAACGATGCCTTCGGCGCCGCGCACCGCGCGCACGCCAGCACCGCCGGCGTGGCACACCTGCTGCCGTGTGCGGCGGGACGCCTGCTCGAACGCGAGGTGAGCACGCTGACCGGCATCCTCGAACATCCCGCGCCACCGCTCGTAGCGATCATCGGCGGAGCGAAGGTGGCCGACAAGATCGGCGTGATCGACCGGTTCCTGCAGCTGGCCGACGTGGTGATGATCGGCGGCGCGATGTGCTTCCCGTTCCTGTGCGCGCAGGGTCACACGGTCGGCGAGTCGCTGTGCGGCGAGGAGGACACCGAGCACGCCCGCAGGCTGCTCGCGCTGGCCAGCGACACGCACTCGCCGCAGCCCGGCCGCGCGCGCCTGCTGGTGCCAAGCGACCTGGTGATCGGCGACCGCCTCGCCGAGATGCCGAGCACCGTGTGCTGCACGGGGTCGAGGTGCCGACGGGTTGTATGGGACTCGACATCGGGCCCGCCACGGTCGAGCGCTACAGTACCGAGATCGCGCGGGCGGGCACTGTCTTCTGGAACGGTCCGATGGGCGCCTTCGAGTACGAGCCGTTCGCGCAGGGCACGCGTGCGATCGCCCAGGCCGTTGCCCGTGCGTCGGGTGTGACGGTCGTCGGCGGCGGCGACTCGGCCGCCGCGCTGGCCGACTTCGGCCTGGAGGACACGGTCGATCACCTCTCGACCGGCGGCGGCGCGACGCTCGAGCTGGTCGAGGGACGCGTCCTGCCCGGAGTCCAGGCGCTCGAGGGCGCCGGAATCGCCTGATGGCCGGCGAGCGCCGCCCGCTGATCGCGGGCAATTGGAAGATGTACAAGACCGAGGAGCAGGCCGAGGAATACATCCAAGCGCTGCTGCCTCGCGTGTCGTCGGTCAGCGGGGTTGACATCGCCATTTGCGTGCCGTACACCGACCTGCGCGCGATGGTCGACAGTGCGCGCGGATCGCGCGTGGAGGTGTACGCCCAGAACATGCACCACGAGCCCGAGGGCGCCTTCACCGGCGAGATCTCGGCGCCGATGCTCTCAGAGCTCGACGTCGGCGGCGTGGTGCTCGGCCACTCAGAGCGGCGCGAGCTGTTCGGCGAGACCGACAAAGCGCTTGCGCTGAAGGTGCCCGCCGCGCTCGCGGCAGGCCTCGCGCCGATCCTGTGCGTGGGGGAGACCGAGAGCGAGCGTGAGGCCGGCGAGACCGAGCGCAAGCTGCGCCACCAGGTCGGCGAGGACCTTGCGGGTGTGCCCGACGAGCGCTTGGCCGAGGTGACGATTGCCTATGAGCCGATCTGGGCGATCGGCACGGGCCTGGTGGCCAGCCCTGAGCAGGCCCAGGAGGCGATCGCGTTCGTGCGGGCGCTGCTCGGCGGCCGCTCGCCCGAGGTGGCCGAGCAGGTGCGCATCCTCTACGGCGGCTCGGTCAAGCCCGACAACGCCGCCGAGCTGCTGGCCCTGCCTGACGTAGACGGCGCGCTCGTCGGCGGCGCATCGCTGGATGCCGAGTCATTTGCCGCGATCGTGGCGGCCGCCCAGCCATGAGCATGCCGGACCGGCCCGTGACCGGTTCGGCGGGCGATGCCGGCGGTCGTTCGAGCGAGTCGCTCGCGACGAGCGTCTGCTTGATCGTGCTCGACGGCTGGGGTCTTGCCGAGCCTGGTCCCGGCAACGCCGTCTCGCTTGCCGACACGCCTGTCTTCGACGAGCTGTGGGCCACATTCCCCCACACCACGCTCACCGCCTGCGGCGCAGCCGTGGGATTGCCCGAAGGGCAGATGGGAAACTCCGAGGTCGGTCACCTGAACCTCGGCGCCGGCGCCGTCGTCAAGCAGGACCTGGTGCGCATCGACGAGGCGGTCGCGGACGGGTCGCTTGCCGAGAACCAGGTGCTGCGCGCTGCTTTCGCCGGTGCCCCGCGTGTCCACTTGCTCGGGCTCGTCTCCGACGGTGGCGTGCACTCATCGCTGGAGCACCTGCAAGCGCTGATCGCGCTCGGCGGCAAGCTGGCGCCCGGGGCGGATGTTGTGCTGCACGCCTTCACCGACGGGCGCGACACGTTGCCGCATGCGGGCGTGGGCTACCTGGCCAAGCTGGACGCCATCAAGGGCGTGCGTGTCGGATCGGTCGTGGGTCGCTACTGGGCGATGGACCGCGACAAGCGCTGGGAGCGAACACAGCGCGCCTACGACATGCTCGTGCACGGCCGCGCTCCGTACAGCGCCTCAAGCGGCGAGCAGGCCGTGCGCGACGCCTACGAGCGCGGCGAGACCGACGAGTTCATAGAGCCCACTTTGGTCGGAGCCGAGGCACGTATTCGTCCTGGAGACAGTGTGCTGTGCTTCAACTTCCGTCCCGACCGCATGCGCGAGATCGTCAGGGCCCTGGCCGAACCGGGCTTTGGCGAAGACATGGAGGACGGCTCCTCGCATGCGACGGGAGCCGAAGCAGCCTCGCGCGCCGAGACGGCGGAGTTGCCTGGTGGGAGGGACGCGGCGGTGCGCCGGCAGTGAGTCGACTGGCGACGCTCACCGAGTACGAGGAGGGCTGGCCCTATCCGGTCGCCTTCGCACCCCAGCGTCCGCAGACGACGCTCTCGCAAGTGATCGCAAACAACGGAGCGCGCCAGCTGCACGTGGCCGAGACCGAGAAGTACCCGCACGTCACGTACTTCTTCAACGGCGGCGAAGAGACGCCGTGCACGGGTGAGCGGCGCGAGCTGGTTGCGTCCCCGCGCGACGTTCCCACCTATGACCACAAGCCGCAGATGAGCGCTCGCGAGGCAGCTGCCGCGTTTGTGAGCGCGTGGCGCGAGGACCGGCCGGAGTTCGGCGTCATCAACTTCGCCAACGCCGACATGGTCGGCCACACCGGCGTCATCGCGGCTGCGGTAGCGGCGATAGAAACAGTCGACGAGTGCTTGAGCAAGGTGCTAGAGATCGTGCGTGAGAGCGGAGGTGTGTGCATCGTGACCGCCGATCATGGCAACGCAGACCACATGCTCGAGCCCGACGGCAGCCCGAACACCGCCCACTCGCTCAACCCGGTGCCGCTGATCGTGACCGCATCGGGCCTCGAGTTGCGCGTGAGGGGCGGTATCCTCGCGGACGTGGCGCCGACAGTGCTCGATCTGCTTGGGATCTCTCAGCCCCCGCAAATGACCGGGACATCGCTGATCGTGGGCTAAAGCTCTGACGTACGACGCTCAAACGAGGAGAGACGATGGAAACCGACACGGACGCCGAGACGCTCGGCTCAATCGCAGAGCAGCCACGCCGCGCTCGACGCTCACGCTTGGTGCTGGGCGTCGCCTTCATCGGCGCCGGCATCAACCACTTCGCCACGCCACACCACTACGAACGGATCGTGCCTCCGAGCCTCAGAGGACGCGCACGTAGCGTGATTGCGGTGAGCGGTGTCGCAGAGGTCGCGGGTGGACTGGGCGTGCTGCTGCCATGGACGCGCCGTCCAGCGGGTCTCGGACTGATCGCGTTGCTCGCCGCCGTATTCCCCTCGAACCTCTACATGGCACGGGCTCCGGAGCAGTTCCCCAAGATCCCACGCTGGGCGCTGTACGCGCGCCTACCGCTGCAACCGCTGATGATGTGGTGGGCCTGGACGGCCACCAAGAGGAGCAGCTGAGCGCCCCTGTGGCGCACGGTTGACAGGGATTCCGGCCCGCGACGCTGCTATGTTCGAGTAAGCACACAGTCGGTTCAGAGCAACGATCATGTCCACCGCAACAGCCACAGCGACAGTTCTAAAGCTTCCCCAGGGGAAGGACGCTCTCGGCGAATCGGACAGCCTCAGCGAAGCCGAGCTTCGTGCATGGCGCGGTCTGTTGCGCGCGCACGCCTCGCTTGCCAAGCGCTTGGAGAGCCGTCTGGAGCGCGAGCACGGCCTGCAGCTCAGCTCCTATGAGGTGCTGCAGCACTTGATCGATGCCCCCGGCGGGCGCATGCGCATGTGCGATCTCGCCGAGCAAGCCCAGCTCTCACGCAGCGGTCTCACGCGCCTGGTCGATCGCCTGGAGCGCGACGAGCTGCTCGGGCGTTGTAGCTGCGAACACGACGCTCGCGGCGCCTATGCCTGTCTCACCGATCGCGGCCGTGAGCGCCTTGACGCGGCACGCGGCACCCATCGCGCGGTCGTGCGTGAGCACTTCCTCTCGCACTTCTCCGAGGGAGAGCTCGAGGCACTCGGCAAGATGTGGGAGCGTGTGACCGCAGGCTGCTGCGGCGCTTGAGGTACTGAGCTAGAGGTTCTCGCGGCGCGCGTGGGAGCCTGAGTGGCGGCTCGCTGTGAGGCTCTGATCGGCATCTCCCAAAAGGGGGTAGCAGCGTCCAGTGGCGCGCTACAGACGCCCGCGACGGTGGGCGACAAAGAAGACGACTGCGGCTAGCACCAGCGCCGCGATCCCGTACAGGCCGAACGCTTCGACGGCATTGCCGGCAGCGTTGCCGAGGAAGTAGGCGAGCAGGCCGATCGCTGTTGCCCAGCAGATACCTCCGAGCGCGTTCCAAAGGAAGAAGGAGCGCCAGTGCATGTGCGTGGCGCCGGCCAGCCAGGAAGCCCAAACGCGCAGCCCGAGAATGAAGCGTCCGAAGAACACGGCCTTGGGTCCGTGGCGCTTGAAGAACGGTTCGCCGGTGACCAGCACCTGTTGGCGTTGGCGTTCGAAGCGCCCCGGTCGTTCCAGTAGCCAGCGCCCTCCCTTGCGCCCGATCTGGTAGCCGATGTTGTCGCCGATGATCGCGGCGGCGGCGGCGATCGGGATTACAAGCTCGATCTGTAGCTTGCCCTGGCTAGCGAGTACACCCGCGGCGATCAGGCCGGTCTCACCGGGGATCGGTAGGCCGCTGGACTCGGCCATCACGACGAGGAACAGCAGCGGATAGCCGAAGGTTTCTACGAGGTGGCCGACGTTTATGAGCGAGGCAAGCATGGTCTAGGAAGCCCCTGGGGCTCGCGCCAGCGTATCCGGCGATCCGACATGTCTCCGGGCCCGTGGGATCGCGCAGTCTTCCACCACCATCCCATCCTTACGGGATCGTCCCGCTCCTCCGGGACTGTCTCCCGGGATTGTCCCGCGGCTCCGTGCGTGTGCGTGTCCTAGGATGCCGGTCGTGGCCCTCACGATCGAAGCGCGCGACGGCGCCACGCAGGCCCGTGCCGGGCGGTTGCACACCGCGCACGGCGATGTCCGCACACCGGCGTTCGTGCCGCTCGCGACCAAGGCGACCGTCAAGGGTCTGTTGCCGCAAGAGGTCAAGGGGCTCGGCTATGACATGGTGCTCGGCAACACGTTCCATCTGATGCTCAACCCAGGCGCCGAGCTGATCGAGCGCTTCGGGGGATTGCACGGCTTCATGGACTGGGAGGGACCGATCGTGACCGACTCCGGCGGCTTCCAGGTGTTCTCGATGGGCCACGGCACGGTCGCCGATGAGATCAAGGCCCGTCCATCACGCAAGTATCAGGGCGCCGGGCATGTCCGCGAGGGAGCGATCCTCTCGATCGAGGAGCAAGGGGTGCGTTTCCGCTCCTACGTAGACGGCGCCGAGCGCTTCATGGCTCCCGAGGATTCGATGGCGGTACAAGCCGCGCTTCACTCGGATATCGCGCTCGTGTTCGATGAGTGCACCCCTTTCCACGTAGATCGCGACTACACCGAGCGCTCGACCGAGCGTACACATCGTTGGCTGACACGCTGTTTGGAGTGGCACGCCGAGCACGGTCCGAGCGACCAGTTCGTCTACGGGATCGTGCAGGGGGGCGTGTACGAGGACATGCGCCGTGCCTCGGCCCGCACGGTTGTCGCAAGCGGCTGCGACGGTGTGGCGATCGGCGGCTCGCTCGGTGCCGAGAAGGCGCAGATGTATGAGGTCGTTGGCTACGCCGTCGCCGAGTTGGGCGGCGAGCACGAGCAGCTTCCGCGGCACCTGCTCGGGATCGGCGACGTGGACGATCTGATCCGCGGAGTCGAGTTGGGTATCGACACGTTCGATTGCGCGATGCCGACGCGTCTAGGACGTCACGGGACGGCGCTGATACCAGACCCGAACGCACGCTGGCGGGTCGATCTGACCAAAAGCGAGTGGCGCACCTCCGAGCTGCCATTGATGGAGGGCTGCGCCTGTCACGCCTGCAAACGCGGCCTTTCGCGCGCCTACCTCTCCTACCTGGTGCGCTCCTCTGAGCTGACGGGTATGCGTCTGCTGACCGAACACAACCTGGCTTTTTTGGCACGGATGATGGCCGATCTGCGCCAGGGAATACTTGACGGACGGCTGGCCCAAGTGGCGAATTCGCTACGCGGCGCCGAGTACCGTTCCAAGCGCTGGGTATCTTAGCCGTGGCATTCCGGTGTGGTGTAAGGGCAACACGAGCAACCGTCACTTGCTAGATGTCGGTTGGAGTCCGGCCGCCGGAGCCAGTAGTTGAAGACAACAGTAGGTACTGCTAGCCTGCGGGAACAAGTGACGGTTGCTCGCTCAAAAAGGCGGTAGTTCTTACCGGGGGTCCGCGCAAGCGGGCCCCCCGCCTTTTATAGGCCTACTTCGTGTTTTCGTTTACGAGCTGCTTGAGCGCTTCGGCGGATTCTTGGGTGCGTTCGTAGAAGACGTTGCGCAGTTTGATCGTCGTTGATGGGGGAGAGCTCAATACGAGGATCAGCGCGATCACGCCGACGAGCGCCAGCAGTGCCAGTACGGCAAGCGCGAGTCGGCGCAATCCCGCGCCACGACGCTGCACCGGTGCGCTCGCGACGACTGGCGGGGCCTCGCGCGCAGGTCCGCGACGCGGCTGGCGCGGCTCGACCGCTCCTCGTCCCTCGGAGGGGCTGTGGGTGCGTGTCGCACCGGCAAGCACGGTGGTCGCCTCGGTCGCGTGCTTTGCCCCACGCGCCGGCGCACGATGCTCGTTGGGAGAGATGCCAAGCGCGCCGTCTGAGATCGCCCGCCCCATCTCGCGCGCGCTCTCATAACGATCGCGCGGGTCGAGCGCCAGCGCGATCGCGACCGCTTCGGCCAGCTGCGGTGTGACCGCGGCCACGAGCGTGTCGAGCATCGCCGGCTCTTCCTGCTGCTGTTTGAGCGCCAGCTCGGTTAGCGAGGCGGCTTCGTAGGGCAGGCGCCCAGATATCAGCTGGTAGGTGACCACGCCAAGCGCGTACAGGTCGGCGCGCGGCCCGGCTTCCTCGCCGCGCGCTTGCTCGGGCGCCAAATAAGCGGCGGTGCCGAGCACTGATCCGACCTGGGTGATGCTCGACTGCTCGGTGGCCTTGGCGATGCCGAAGTCGGCGAGCTTGACCTCGCCGTCGCGCGAGCGCAAGAGGTTCCCTGGCTTGACGTCGCGATGCACGACGCCGTGGCGGTGAGCGTAGTGCAGCCCCTCGCAGGCCTGTTCGATGATCGCGACGGCTTCGTCGACCTCGATCCAGCCGTCGTCACGCAGGATCTCAGCGCACGACTGGCCCTCGATGTACTCCATCACGATGAAATACTGCCCCGTGCGCTCATCTTGGCCGGAGTCAAACACCTGCACGATGTTGGGATGGATGAGGCGTGCCGCGGCCTGAGCCTCGCGCTGGAAGCGAGACACGAAGGTGGGATCCTCGGCGAGGTGCTCGGCCAGCAGCTTAACCGCGACGCGGCGCTCCAGGCGCTTGTCGAAGGCGAGGTGCACGGTCGACATGCCGCCGAAGCCAAGCCTGCTCTGCAGCTGATAGCGCCCGGCGATCTCGGGGTCGCTCACTGACCGCCTCCCGCGCTGGCTCCACCCGAGTTGGACGCGCCGTTGTCGGCGCTTTCTTTGCTTGCACCTAGCCCTGTCCCGTTTTCGCCGGCACCTTCTTCGGGAGCTTCGACACCTCCGCCGGAGCTAGGCGGCGGCGTGCTCGCGGGGGGTGTCGTCGTGGTGTTCGTCGGCGTGGTCGGGGTTGTCGCCGATTCGGTGCTTGTCGTCGTTTCGGTGCTCGTCGTGCCCGTCTGGGGAGTGGTTTTCGTCTGGGTGCTCGTCGCCGAAGTTTCAGTCGTAGTCGGTTCTTCGCACATTGCCAGCGCCTGCTTGCGCAGGTTCGTTATGCCTTCTTCCAAGCGCTTGTGCAGGCCCTTGTCGATCGTGGCGGGCAGAGCGAGGAAGTCCTGCTCTGTCTTGCCGAGCGCGGCTTCGGTCTTCGCGCAGTCCCCATCGCCGGCTTCGGCCGCTTTGGCAACGGTTTCGAAGTCTTCCTGCAGGGGTCCGGCGTTGGCGCTCGGGATCAAGCCGGCGCCCGAGCTCCCACAGGACACGAGCAGAGCAGTAGCCGCGCCGAGTAGCGCCACCACAACGAGGCGTATGAGTATTCGCATGTTCACTGACCGTACTCCAGGCGCTCCGCAAGCGAGTTTGGCAGACGAGCAGCCTTGATGGCCGCGGCGGCGCCGGCTACGTCATAGCTGGTGCGTCGGTAGGAAGCTTGCTGCCCGCCGAGGTCCAGCAGCAGCCAGGCAGCCCGAGGGTCGCCGTCTCGTGGTTGCCCGACACTCCCAGGGTTGAGCATCCATTCGCCACGGGCGAGATCGAGCTCGATGCCCTCGCGACACGGCTCGCCGCTTGCCGCCTCCCCAGCCTGACGCGTGAATGCCGAGGCGACATGGGAGTGGCCGATCAGGCAGATGCGGTTGGGCTCACGGTCCAAGCACAGCTCCGCCAGCAACGCCGAGAGCACGTACTCCCAAACCGGGTCGCGTGGACTTGCGTGATAGAGCCCGATCGCGCCGTCCCGTGTGTCCTCCTGGCCCTGGGGGAGCAGACCGGCGAGGAACGATCGGTTTGCGGGAGCGATTACTTCGCGCGTCCATTGCGCGGCGATGCTCGCGCCGCGCGAGAACTCGTCGAGGGGAAGCTCGCCCACGACCGCCATGTCGTGGTTGCCGGCCAGGCAAACCGCAACATGACGGCGTACCAGTTCGACGCAGGCGTCCGGATCGGCGCCGTATCCGACGATGTCCCCGAGGCACCAGAGCTCGGAAGCATCGCTGGCGGCGACCGCCTCCAACACCGCTTCGAATGCCTGTCGGTTAGCGTGGATGTCAGAGACGATCGCGACCTTCATCCGCCAGGAGCCTTCATATGGTGACTTGCGACCCCGGAGCGCAAGGTTGCAGGTAGCGGGAGCAGTTTTGTGCCCCTGGCGGTGCGTAGAGCTGTGGAGGCTTGAGCTGTGGGTGGCGGCGCCCCTGGCGAGGCGCGGGAGTGCCGGCACGAGACGGGCAGCGCGCACCTCGCGGGCGCACGACACGCCACTACTCGTCGGCTTCCCCGGCCTCGGCGCCGCCGTACTCGGGCAGGTTCTTGATGCCCTCGCGGGTGCGCCACTTCGAGTAGTTGTCCTCCATCGCGTCGATCAGTTCGCGCATGAAGCGCGGCGAGAGGTTCACGCGCGAGACGACCACGCCCGGCACCTCCTCGGACTCAACCTCATGGTCGACCCTTGCGAAGGTCACCGTGAACTCATAGTCGGAGTGGCTGACGTTCGCGAAGTTCGCGTATACGCCTCCCATGATCTCGGGAGAGAGATGAATGTTTATGTGGCGCTCGGCGCCTGGGTTCTCGTCGTTCACAGAGCTAGTATCGCAACCTGCTCCACGGAAGTGGCCGAGACCGTTTTGGGGGTGCCGTGCGGCGCTCTGATTCGGGCCGTCTCGCATTCCGGCCGGGGCGCACCGGTGCGGGCGCATAAGATCATCGCCCGTGAGCTCCACGACCACCGAGACAGGCCTACGCGAAGCCGTGCTTGCCCTCGCCGGCGAGCAGGCCGGCAGCGCAGACTCGCATCGAGCGATCACGCTCGAGCGTCCGCCGCGTCAGGACTTCGGCGACTACTCTACGAACGCCGCTCTCCTGCTCGCGCCGGCTGCGGGCGCCCAGCCGCGCGAGCTGGCCCGGCAACTGGGCGACCTGCTGACAGAGCGTCTCGGCGAGCAACTGGAGCGCTTTGAGGTAGCGGGCCCCGGCTTTCTGAACCTGTTCCTCTCTGATGCCTGGCACCGCGTCGCACTCGGTGAGCTGCTCGCTGTGGGGGAGAGCTTCGGGCGTGACGGCGTGACGATCAGCGAGCGGATCATCGTCGAGTTCGTCTCGGCCAACCCGACGGGTCCGATGCACGTGGGCCACGCCCGCAATGCGGCTTACGGCGATGCGTTGGCACGAGTGCTGGCTTTCCACGGGCATGGCGTGGAGCGCGAGTTCTACGTCAACGATGCCGGCTCCCAGGTGAGCAAGCTGGGCGAGTCGATCGGAGCGCTAGCGCGTGGCGAGCAGGTGCCCGAGGACGGCTATCACGGCGACTACGTGACCGGGCTAGCAGCACAGTTGGCAAACGAGGCGAGCATGGAGTCGGCCGAGCTGGGACGTGCGGCGGTGGCGCTGATGATGGGCCGCATCGCCGAATCGTTGAGCGAATTTCGCGTCGATTTCGACTCCTGGAGCTATGAGAGCGCGTTGCATGACGGCGACCCAAGCCCGGTGGCACACACGCTCTCGATCCTGGAGCAACAGGGCCACACGTATCGCAGCGAGGGCGCCCTGTGGCTGCGCACAACCGACTATGGCGACGACAAGGACCGCGTACTGGTGCGCTCGAACGGCGAGCACACCTATTTCGCCTCGGACATTGCCTACCACCAGGACAAGCGCGAGCGCGGCTTCGACCGCCAGATCGACGTATGGGGCGCCGACCACCACGGCTATGTGGGGCGCATGAAGGCAGCGTATGAGGCGCTGGGCGGCGACCCCGAGCACCTGGAGATGCTGATCATGCAGTTGGTTCACCTGGTGCGCAGAGGCGAGCGAGCACAGATGTCCAAGCGCGCCGGAGAGTTCGTCACGCTCGACGACCTGCTGCGCGAGATCGGCGTAGACGCCGCGCGCTGGTTCCTGCTGTCGCGCTCGCACGACACGACGATCGACCTCGATCTCGACCTGGCACGCGAGCAGTCCAATGAGAACCCGGTCTACTACGTGCAGTACGCGCACGCACGCATCGCCTCGATGCTTGCGAAGGCCGGGGACGAGCAGGTGCAGAGAGCACTATCGGAGGTGGGGGTAAAGCGTGAGAATTTGCACCCGGCTGAGCGCAGCCTGATCAAGAAGCTGCTCGCGTTCCCGGGCGAGGTCAGCGAGGCGGCCACACGTCGCGCCCCCCACCGGATCGCCGCCTACGCGCTGGAGCTGGCCCAACAGTTCACGGCTTTCTACCGAGACTGCCGCGTGCTCGGCGCGGAGTCGCCGGCGCTCGAATCCCAGCGCCTGGCATTGTGCGTAGCCTCGCGCCAGACGATCGCCCGCTCGCTTGAGCTGCTCGGGGTGGACGCGCCTACAGAGATGTAGCCGCAGCTCTCAGTCGAAACGCTCGAGGTCCGCGTCCAGGCGCGCCGCGTCGCCTGCACTGAGTTTGGGCGAGTCGGCGCTGGTTGCAGACTGATCTCGTGCGTGGCGCCGCCAATTCGGTAGCAACAGCGCGACCAGTCCGATCAGCGCGAGCACGACGGCAACGGGCACAAGATAGGCGGCAAGGTCAAAGCCTTTGGCGCTCGGCAAGGCAAGCACGGAGGACCCGTACTGGCCAACGAGTTCGCTCTTGATCTGGGCTTCGGTCTTACCTTCGGTGATCAGCCCGCGGATATAGGCACGCTCGCGCTGGGACTGCGGCGATTCGGCGACGTTCAGGGGAATCTTGCAGGTCACGCACATGACCTGACGTTCGATGGCTGGCATGCTGGTGCGTGGTGTAGCGGCGATAGCGCTGGAGTCGACTAGGGGAGAGGCCCCAAGTGTTGCCACGAGCATCAGCGTCGCTGCCGGAGGAGCAAGGTGGTGGGTCAGGCGCGAGACGGGACTCGGGCCCCGCCCAACTTTCAAAGAGGGGCACGCCCCAAAAATCCTCATACGCTCTCCGCCAAAGCGATCGCATGGTTCAAGAACGCTTCGTCGATTTCCCCGCGCGAGATCGCCACCACGTCGCCAGAGGAGTCGATCACGAACGTCTCGGGAATCTGGGTGGTGCCGTAGGCCTGGGCGAATTCGCCGGTCGTATCGCGCAGGTTGGGGTAACTGACGCCGTAGTGCTTGACGAAGGTAGTTGAGTCGGGCGAGGAGTCGCGAAAGGTCACACCGAGCACGGTGCCGCCACGGCGCGCCAGCGTGTGCTGAGCACGCTCCAGGATCGGCGCCTCTTCCTGGCAGGGCGTGCACCAGGACGCCCAAAAGTTCAAGACAACCACTTTGCCGCGATAGGAGGCGAGGGTGCGAGCACCGTTGCCGGAAAGCAGCGGCATGGGAATGGCGCTCGCCGGCGCCGTGGGATGGTGCCCTTGCTTGATCGCTTCGTCGAGCGTACGTTTGGGAGCTTGGGCCAGCACCCCATAGACGAGCAGCCCGACAAGCGCAGCACCGGCCGCACCGATCAGCAGGGGCATGAGAGAACGTTTGGCCATCGAGCAGGAAGCGTAGTGCCAGGGCGAGGAAAGCGGCGTAATATCTGCCTCAGCGCGGTGGTAGCTCAGTTGGTAGAGCGCAAGCTTCCCAAGCTTGAGGTCGCGGGTTCGACCCCCGTCCACCGCTTCCTCTTGGCGGAGCCGATTTTGGCTCTATGTAAGGGGATTCTGGGTGGTAGCGCGCAGTTTGCCGCGCGGGCAGACGCGGGCGTTCGCGGCTAAGAGGGACACGAATCTCGGCCCCCTTGTGGCCACGGACGAGTTGCTGCAAGCTCTGGTCGGCGCTGTGCCAGCGCCACCCTTGAGGGTCTCGCCGATGACCGGTCGAAGTGAGGACGGGTTATCGCGATGCTCGTGCACATCACACGACCCCAGCTCTTCGTAGGCGTTCGAGGCGGTCTGGCGAGAGCCGACCTTCACGAGCCAATCGGCGTTGCTGGGTTGCCCAGAACCGCAGTGCTTGATGGTGATTCAATCGCCCCCGTCAGCTAGCTGCTTGTAGCCGGCTACAAGCTCAGCGAACCGTTGCTCGCTTGGGATCCATGTCCAATCAGGCAGCGATTCGAGCAGTTGATCAAGGAGAGGATCCCGACCACGGTCCACACACGACAGCGGTTGATCCACCCACCCAGCTGAAAGCCGCTTGCGGTCACATAAGAGCGAGGAACGAGCGAGGTTCTATGTTGTTTGACGTAATCCCACAGGTAGATGAGGCGGTCCTCACGCCTACGGCGTCGTGATCTGTAGGCTGAGCGCTGCTCACCCTGGAACGCATCCTGATTGTGGGCTGATGGGGGTCAATCGCGCCAGTCGACCTCGAAGTGCCCGATTGGCTCGTCGAAGCCCTTAACGGCGATGGGGCCTGCGTCGGAGAACCGGATTCCCTTTCCGCGGCAGAGGTCGTGCACCCCGGATGAGACGACAATGCAATCTGGCTGAGCGCATGTGCACAGCCGCGCGGCCTGCTGCACAGCCGCTCCGAAGAGATCGTCTTGCTCAGTTACGGGCTCTCCCGCGGCCACCCCGATGCGTACCCGCAGTCCCGACTGCCCACCGGCATTGAGCTCTCCAAGCGCCCGCTGGATTTGCACCGCCGCGCCGACCGCTTGGGACGCCGCGTCGAACGCCGCCATGATCCCATCCCCAGTGTGCTTGACTTCGCTGCCGCCGAACTGCGCCAAGCCAGAGCGCACTATCGAGTCGTGTTGGCGAACTAGCTGCATGGCCTCGCGATCGCCCAATTGTTGGGTGAGACGAGTGGAGTCGACCATGTCGGTGAAGAGGATCGCTCGGAAGGCGCTTTCTACGTAGGGCTCGCCCGGGGGATGAGTATTGAGCCGTCCAAAGAACCCTCGAATGCTCGTCTCGTCGACCTCGACCACGTTCAGCGGAAGCAGCCCGTGCGAGGCCCTGTGGGCTGCCTCGACGGACTCCTTGTCGGGACCCTCGATGAGGCAAAATCCGCGTTCGGCCTCTTCTTCGAACCAGTAGGTAACGAAGCGCACGCCGAGCCTCTCTTGCACCTCGAGATCGCGCAGGTGAGCGGTTGCGATATCGGCAGCCGTCGCACCCGGAAGATCGTGACGATCCATGTAAAGCGGCATCCAGATCAAACTGTACTCCGCCACAGCGCACGTATAGCGTGGCATCCTCTTCGAGCTGGGTGTCGCCCGCAACACCGCTGCGACGGCTGAACTTCCAGTCAGCAGCGCTGTCAGCGGCCCTCCTGCGGTGAGGCTCGCGAAACGGCTGCCTTTCCGATGTACCGTCCTACTGCGAGAGGTACTCGTGAACAGGAAATTCGTGAATCTCCGGCTCGGCTGTGACCCCGGCGGCTTGAACCGCGGGGCGAATGCGCCCCGCCGCGAAACTGTCGAACTGCGAGCGCGACTCCCAGAAGTCAAGGACGCCCCAACCCCCCTCGATCGGACCCGACGCGTGGAAGATAAGCCCGTCAGGATGATCAGCACGCGGATTGATCGCCGCCTCCAGCTTGTCGAACTGCTCAGCGTCCACCCCGGCGAGCTTGATGCGAATTCCTACAGCCATAACCGCTCCTCGTATTTCGTTGGGTCATCGGAACCTACCCAATCCAGAGCGTGCTCATTCCACGCTCGGCGGGCGTCGCTCGACACACTGCTGTCTGGCTCGCGCCGTCTCAGCCCCGTTGTTCGTCCTGAGGGTAAGTCTCGGGCACCGACCCAGACGCACCCGCTTGGGCTCTGGAAGCGGAAGCCGCCGTTTTCAAGCGGTTACCCTCGCTAAGAACCCATGTGTCGGCGAGGCGGCGATGCATGTCCCCAATGTGGGGAGGCGCGCTGCTCTTTTAGCGCGACACTTTGTGTATGACATCTGATGCTCGATCTGGGAAGGAAACCGCGGCGCCTGGATAGCACGCGCCTTGCGGTGTTACTCGCGATGGCGATGTTTCGTGCTGGTCGTGGACACCTCGTTGCGCCGGGCTTGGACTACTCGTCTCGCAGGTGATCCGCCCCGTCCAACAGGATCAGATCGCCGACACGCTTGAGCACGACGCCCAGGTCGTGAGCAACACGCAGCTCGAGGAGATGCTTGCCCATGAGCGCCCCGCCGTCCGGCAAGAGGTCCTCCAGATCAACCGCGACTCCACCAACCTCGCCCTGCAGGTCGCGCTGCTCATTCCGATGCTCGCAAGCGGGCTCGGACTCCTTAATTCGTTCCGGATGCTGCGTCTACCCGATATCGAGCCGTCGGACGGTCTCGATGGTGTCGTCCCGGGCTGAGACCAACCTGCAGATCCTCGGGCGCCGCCATCACCATTTCAGCTCGATCTCGAGCTCGCGCTCGTCGGTCTCCACCTCGAGCTCGACCTTGAGCTGGATCTGGTCAGGGACGTGAACTGTGAAGTGCATTCCGCCGCGGTCGAACTCCAAGTCGTTGTTACGAGCGAGCATGTCGGCGAGGAGTCGTAGGCGCTCCGCGACCTCATCCCTGCTGACGGTCTCCTTCTGCTTGACCTCGAAGATGTCCATCAGACTCTCCTTCGTTGTGGCGGGTTGTCTGCATCGTCACGAGCCGGCGCCCGCCAAGTCGCCATGCTCAGCAGCATGGCGCGGCCAGTTTCTCAGCGCGCGCGCCCATGTTAGGTCGGCTTCTTCTGAGTGTGGCCGCTCAGATGACGTCCTTGTGCTGCCCGCCATAGGCGGCCAGTCCGTAGATGATCAGAATGTCGATCGCGAACAAGCACAGCGACCAGAACGGGTACGCAGGAATCGACATCAAGGCCGCGATCGAGTTAATACTCACCACAACAATGCCCAACCATCGGCCATACTGGCCGCCGACCAAGATCGAATATGCAGCGAACAACTCGAGTACCCCGATGATCAACACGATCCATCCCCACGTGTTGAGGCCGCTCAAGATGTAGGTCGCGTTCTGGGTGAAGAACTTCGAGTTGCTGATTGCCGCGATCCCCCAGATAATGTTCAGCACGCCAGCGATCGCGATCATGATCGAGGCAAACAAGAGCCAGCCGCTGCCTTCGACCCCAGCGCCCATGTCTCGTGTTCGCGTGGGGGTGAATTCCCCTTGATCTGCCATGCGGACCTCCTTTGCTCCAGACTCAGTTTTGCTGATCGATCCTCCAAACTGTAATCCGAGCAGACCGAACCGCATCGGTAATTATCCGAGCCTTTTCAGTAGCTTGCCGCAGCCGAAGGTGGGCGCGTTTGGCGCAAGACAGGCTCGACGGTCTCCTCCCAATCGTCGTCCTCGACCTCTCCGATGGCCTCAAAGCCGATCGTTCCGGCTGGCATGTCCGTGATCCTTCGCAACATGGCCTGGTCCCTTCTCGTGGCTGCCATCGCGGGTGACAGCGGTGTTGAAGTCAACGATCACCATAAACCTTCTATGTCACCAAATCCAGGCGATCGCACGAGATCCGAGTGCATGCACCTCAACGAGAATTGAGGAGACAGTTGAACGCAGAGCCCGGTTCACAGGACGGGATCTGAGAATATGACTAGCATGCCCAGAACGTCGGTGACTTCTCAAGCAGACTGGGCCGCGCGGCGCCCTGTGCTGCGTCGCATCGCCGCGATCCTCGCACTAGTCACGCCTGCCGCGATGGCTGTGGTGGCCGCCGTCGCGCTTGCGGGCGACGTCCCCATCGCCGTGCTCGCAGTTGGGCTGGTCCTGTTGGCGAACGCCGCCGTCTGGTTTGCCTTGACAGAGCGCGGCGCGCTGCGCTCTATTGGCGCGGTAGTCGCGGTCCTCACTGGAGTGGGCCTGATCGTGGTGCTCGCGACCCACTGGCGGGGGCTGCTGGTGCTGGCCGCGCTGCTCCTGCTGCTCGCTCTGTTTGGATTGACAGCACGCTACGCGCTGGGACTGGTTGGGGAGGCGGCGCTCGGAAGGATCGCCGTCGCTGTTGTGCCGGTGGGTACCGCCGGCTCGGGAGCTTTGATCATCAACCTGAAGTCGGGCGGCGGGAAGGCGGAGCGCTTCGATCTCGCCGGGGAGGCGCGGCGGCGAGGCATCGAGCCGATCGTCCTACAGCAGGGCGATGATCTGCTCGCTCTCGCCGAGAGCGCCATCACCCGGGGCGCGGAGGTCGTCGGAATGGCTGGGGGTGACGGGTCGCAGGCGCTCGTGGCAACGGTTGCCGCACGGCGCGACGTTGCCCACGTCTGCATCCCTGCGGGAACGCGAAACCACTTCGCGCTTGACCTCGGCCTCGACCGGGACGACGTCGTGGGTGCGCTGGACGCGTTCACCGACGGCGTCGAGCGCCGCATCGACCTCGCGCGCGTGAACGACCGCGTGTTCGTCAACAACGCGTCGCTCGGCGTCTACGCGAAGGTCGTGCAGTCCGAGGCCTATCGCGACGCCAAGCTCGGGACGTGGACGGACATGCTGCCGGACCTGCTCGGCCCGGACGCAGAGGCGATCGACCTTGAGTTCACAGCCCCGGACGGGACCGGCTGTGACGATGCGCCGCTTGTGCTGGTGTCGAATAACCCGTATGAGCTCACGCACCTCTCAGGCGCCGGCACACGCGAACGGATCGACACGGGCCTGCTCGGCATCGTGGCCGCCCGGGTGCGGGGCACGGACGTGTCAAAGCTGGTCGCGCTCGAGATGGTTGGTCAAGCGGGGCGCTATCCGGGCCTGGTGTCCTGGTCTGCACGCGAGTTCGAGGTCCGCTCCGGCGGCCCCGTCGAGGTCGGCCTCGACGGCGAGGCGCTGATGCTGGACCCACCATTGCACTTCGCGTCGCTGCCCGGCGCGCTACGCGTGCGGCTGCCCCGCCGCGCAGGCCTGTCGCCGGCGGCACGCGCTGTGACACTCACAACGGAGAACCTGGGCGCGCTGGTCCGGGTAGCCGCCGGCCGGTGAGTCGCGCAGGCACGCGACTGCTGCTCGGCTTCGTCGCCTTCGTGCTCGTCGGCTGGGGAGTCGGGGAGCTGTCGCTGTCAGTGCTCGAGTCGGCAGACCTGAATGCTGTGCGCGATGTAGCCACGGAGCGCTCTGGGATCGTGACCCAAGCGGCGCGGGTGGTGACGTGGGCGGGGAGCGCATTCCTGTTGGTACCACTCGCCTTGATCATCTGTCTGATGCTTAGCCGGGCGGGCCTTGCCCGAGAGGCGCTCGCGGTAGCATTCAGCCTCGGCGGCGCGATGCTGATCGCAACCCTGGTAAAGCTGCTCGTAGCGCGGCCGAGACCGCCCGTCGAGCACCTGCAGGCGGTTACAAGCTGGAGCTTTCCCTCGGGCCATGCAACGCAGGCCAGCGCGTTTTGGTTCTCGCTGGTGCTGGCCTTGCACACGGCTGGGGCACCCACGACGACAACCGGCGTGACCGCCGGATTCGCACTCCCGATCGTCCTCGTGGTAGCCGCGTCTCGCGTCTACTCGGGCGTCCATTATCCAAGCGACGTGGCCGCTGGCGTGCTGCTCGGCACAGGCTGGGCGCTGTACGTGTTGCACTGTCTGCGGCGGCGTGAGGTTCAGTGACGATGTGGCGTCGTATTCAGCGTCTGGATCGCCGGCTGATGAAGCGCTCGTTTGGGACTCGCTCACCCGCACTGGATAGCGCCCTCATTGCCATCACGCGAGCAGCGAACTACTCGCGACTGTGGCTTGTAGTCGCCGGTGCGCTCGCGATATTCGATGGGGAGCGAGGACGGAGGGCGGCAGGGCGCGGCCTCATTGCCGTCACGATCGCGGCGGGGGTAGCAAACGGCCCGGCAAAGCTGCTCGCGCGTCGTCGTCGCCCCTCCTCACAGTCGCACCCGGCGCTCATTCATACGCCGCGATCAACATCGTTTCCGTCGGGCCACAGCGCAGCAGCATTCGCGTTTGTTACCGGCGCCTGCGCTGAGCTGCCAATGCTTGCGCCGGCCCTAGTGCCATTGGCGGGGATCGTTGCCTATTCGCGCGTGCACACCGGCGTTCACTACCCAAGCGATGTTGCAGTCGGGGTGGGGATCGGGATCGGATCGGGCCTACTGGCCGGACATTGGTCGTGGCGTGTAAACACGCCACGCTAACTGGTGTAACTGAGCTTGCGTATCCCCACGCGTGCCCACTCGCCGGATCCGCCGGCCCCTCAAAGACCCCACTGCCGCGATGTTGTGTTGCATGAACTTCGACGCCGGACTGTTGACGACGAAGCCGGAAGAGGTCCGGCGGTCCAGAACGAGCGGTTCATAAGCGTCTGCGAGGGGACCTCGCAGAACCAGTGGTCGAACACGTCGAAGCCCTTGGCGAGCCCGTTTAGCACCGGTACCTGCTCCGGCGTGTAGCCGGTCATGATCTTTGATTACTCCTCGTATGTAGGCTGGCGGCCGACCTCTCCAGTGAAGGTGCTGATGTAGTCGGTGACGAAGCCGTTCATGCTCGGCGCCACGCCGGGCTCGGGGGCGTTCCACGGTGTGGTTACCTGACATCGTGATGCTTTAGCGGAACCAGCCACAAGCGCGGGATCGGTCACGGGTCACTCCTTTGCGTGTCGGGGTCAGCCATGGCCGGAGGGACCGCTGTGTTGTGCTCGGCCTGTCGTGAAAGGCGCTCCCGCTCGCTCCACTCGTCCTTGTCGAGTCTGCCGGAGCCGGCGGTGTAGCCGGACTTGCCCCCGCCACGTCCCCGCAACACGTACGCGCAGCCGACGGCGATCAGCGCTCCCGCGAGCGGTCCCGCGACATACACCCAGTAGTTCGTGAAGTCACCGCTCACAAGCGCCGGCCCGAAGGAGCGCGCCGGGTTCATCGAGGTGCCGCTCACAGGCGCCGACCACAACCCAGCGAGCGCTATGTACCCGCCAACGCCGAGCGCCGCGATCGCACCGACGTTCTGTGCCGAAGACGCTGTCCCCAGGATCACGCTGACCAGCGTCGCTGTGAGCACGATCTCCATCAGCAGCGCCTGCCAGTTTGCATAGCCAGGGCCGGGGAGCGTCGCGCCGAGATGCTGGATGTTGCCGAACACCGCGAACAGAAACAGGCACGCCAGCGTCGCGCCGATCAACTGGACGATGATGTAACCCGGGAGGCGCTTCCACGGGAAGTCCCCGCGCAACGCGAACGCAAGCGAGACCGCTGGGTTCAGATGGGCACCTGAGATCGCGCCCATGAACAGGATGATCCCCAACACCATCAGACCAGGCGCGACGACGGCCGCCGGAAGGCCGATTTCGCCCTTCCCGTGCAAGATCCCTCCACCCGCAGCAACCAACACCAGCATGAACGTGCCCAACAGCTCGGAGAAAAGTCTGCGCCACTCCAGACGCGGATCGTCAAAGTTTTTACGGTCGCCGAACTCCAACTCGAGCAGATGTCGACGGCGCGGACTGAGAAGCCCCAGACCCGGAGCCTCCTCCTGCACCACATGCTCCTCAGGCACGACCAACCCCCTTCACACGAAGACTAGGAAACCTCTACCCAAAAAAGCGAAATCCAAGTCTCGCGGCCACCCACTCCGATCCGCAGTTAGCTGGTGAGCTCGGCGAGCAGCAGATCCAGGCCTCGGTGGTGGAGAGTGTCGGCGAGTGTGGCGAGCATCCGTGCGGCAGTGACGTGCACGTCGGGTGTGCCGAGAGTCGGCAGCCCGCTCTTGATCGGACCGACGATCGAGACGCTGTGTTCGTCCAGGTTCAGGAGCTTGACCGCGACGATGCCGAGTAGCACCGCGACGAACGATCCGGGGATGACGGGAGCGAGGCGGCGTAGAGCAAGGATCAGTCGCGACGATAGCCTCGCAGTGAGGGAACAGCCAGTTCATTTATCGGCTCCGCCGAGAGCCCGGTTAGTTACAGTGTTTACGGCTCTCGATGATGGTAAACCAGAGGTCAGATCTGTCGAGCGGCTGGCTCAGTGGCGCGATATCCAGCGTGGCGATCGGTCCGCTACTCCGAGGAGAGCGCGCTGAGCATGTCCAGGCGAGCCGCGCGTCGGGCCGGCAGCTGTGCCGCGAGCAGACCAGCCAAGGCGGCGATGACGAGCAGGATGAGGAGCGTGCCGATCGGGAACGCCTGCACGTAGCCAGATCCGGACAGCGTGAAGGTGGTAATCAGCACCGCGCCCACGACGCCGATCACGAGCCCGAACACGCCCCCGATCAGGGCGGTGATGACCGACTCGTAGCGGATCATCTGGCGCACTTGGCGGCGCGAGGTGCCGATCGCGCGCATCATCCCCAGCTCGCGCGTGCGCTCATAGATCGAGAGGATCAGTGTGTTGACGATCCCGAACAGCGAGACGATCACCGACAGCGCCAAGAGCACATAGATGAGCGCGAGCAGCGTGTTTATCTGGTTGGCCTGGTCCTGCTTGAACTGGGCGGCGGTACGCGAGCGCGTTTGGGGGAACTGGCTTGCCAGTAGCCGGTCGACGGCGGGCTGCACCTGGGCGTCGCTGTAGCCCTTCTGGTAGGCGACGAAGTTCAGGGCGTCTTCGCGCAGCCCGAACGCCGCACGTGCGAGCGAGAGGGACACAGTCATGTTGCCGAGCAAGCGCGCGTTGTCGGAGGCGATGCCGAGCACCCTCAAGGGCACGTGCCGGCCGGTGGGAGTCAGCAAGGAGACGGTCTGGCCCACCTTCAATTTGTGCGATTTTGCGTATTCCTTGGCGACGATCGTGCCGCTGTCGTCAAGCGCCAGCAGTGTGGCGTTCGAGCCCTGCTTCCATTCCACGCGGTACACGCGGCCGAAGGTCGCGGGTTCGATCGCGGTGATCGAGGCGTTGCTGCTACTGCCGTGCAGACGCCCGATGGTGAAACCGACCGGCGTCACGACAGCCACTCCCGGGACACGCCGCAGCGCGGGTGCCACCAAGGCAGGAATCCCCGCTTCGTTGCCGGATTGGGAGTTCTCGACGATCAGGTTGCCCGCGAACGAGCGACTGACGGCCTGGTCGATCGTGGCCTTGGTGCCGTCGGCGAGCACCGCCACCAAGGTGACAAGCGCCAAACCCACCGTGAGAGCAGCGGCCGTGGTGAGCGTGCGGCCAGGCTGGCGGATCGAGTTCTCGCGGGCCAGACGGGCGGTGATGCCACGCCAGGCGAAGAGCGAGCCGATCGCTCTCGCCAAGGCCGGGACTATGCGGTAGTGGCGGGCCGGGCGCTCGCCCCCACGCCGCAGTCGCACCCCCAGCCGTAGCGCGCGCAGGCACCACACGACCAGCAGCACGAGCCCCAAGGCACGCCCCCCAGTCACGGCCGCGATGGCGAAGACCACGACGAGCCCAATCAGGAAGCGGGCGATCAGCTGGCGCTTGGTGGGCAACGGTCGTGGCGGTATATCAACGCCCTCACGCATCGCCGCGAGCGGCGGCACGCGCGTAGCGCGGATCGCGGGCGCCAGGCCAGCGAGCACGGTCACGCCGATCCCCACCGCCAGCGAGACGACGATCGTGCGCGTCTCGAGTACCGTGCCGCTGTCGGGCAGGTCGGCGCCGAAGGCCTTGAACAGCTGGTCGAGTGCGGGCGCGAGCAAGAGCCCTCCGAACAGTCCGAGCACAGCCCCCACAGTCCCCAAGAGGAAGCCTTCGTAGACGACCGCACGCATGATCTGGGAGCGCGAGCCGCCGAGCGTGCGCAAGAGCCCGAACTCGCGCGTGCGCTGGGCCACGGTGATCGAGAAGGTGTTGAAGATGATGAAGGCGCCCACCACCAGCGACACGTAGGCGAACACAAGCAGGAACGTGCGCAGGAAGCTCAGATTGCTTTCCAGTTCTGAGGTGTCGTGGCTGGCCTGTTCGGTGCCGGTGCGCACGTCCACCGTGCGCGGCAGCGCCACGCGCAGCCGGTTGCGCAGATCACTGGGCGTCACGCCCGGCTTGCCGGCGACGTCGATCTGGTCGAAGGCGCCCAGCTCGCCGACCACGCGCTGGGCCTCGGGCAGGGTGAGGACCGCGATACCCGCGCCACCGAAGGACGCGCCACCGCCGAACTTGACGACGCCGACGATCGTGTAGCGCTTGGCGGGCGCGGAGCCGCCCGCGACGAGCATCTGCTGGCCGACCTTCAGTTTGGCGCGTTCCGCGGTGGCTTCGTCGATCGCGAGTTCACTTGGGCCCGAGGGGAAGCGGCCTTGGACCGGAGAGAAGGAGTTGAAGCGTGCAGGCACCTCGGAGGCCACGAACGCGGGTGCACCGCCCTTGGTGAGCCGTTTGCGATTCACGTCGAGGAACGTGCCGGGCGAGAAGATCGAGCCAGCCGCCTGACTCACGCCCGCGGTGGCGCGCACGCGTGCGAGCATCGCGTCGGTGATTGGCGTGGTTTCCGAGCCGCTGTTGTTCCCAAGCACCTGCGTGGGCGTGATCACTACGTCGTGGCCACGGTTAGCGGTCTGGAAGATGCCGGCGAAAGATTGGTTGATCGTGTCGGTGAGCACATAGGTGCCCGCCATCAAGGCCACGCCGAGCGCGACCGCGATCCCAGTGAGCAATACCCGCAGCTTGCGCTGCATGAAGCCTCTAAGTACCAACGCGAGCATTAGCAGCGCCCCTGTGCCCGGGGGGTTGCGTGACCGGTGAGCATCATCCGTGCTCCCCGTGCTGAGGGAGTCGCGTGACCGACGAGCGTCAAGCAGCGCCCCCATGCCGGCGGGCTCGCGTGAGCGGCGGACATCAGCCGACGATCTTCATCAGGTCCAAGGCCTGCTCTGCGCTGGTTGCCTCCCCGTCGTGGGCGATGCGCCCGTCCACGAGCACCAAGAGGCGGTCGGCAAACGACGCGGCGTGCGCGTCGTGGGTGACCATGACGACCGTCTGGGAGAAGTCGTCGACGGCGTGGCGTAGCAGTCCGAGCACATCGTCGGAGGCCTTGGAGTCGAGGTTGCCTGAGGGCTCGTCGGCGAACACGACCGACGGGCGCGACACCAGTGCGCGAGCGACAGCCACACGCTGCTGCTGGCCGCCGGATAGCTCGGCCGGGCGATGGTGCAGACGGTTGCGAATGCCGACCGTGTCGATCAGCCGGTCCAGCCACTGTTGGTCTGGCTTACGTCCGGCGATCGACAGCGGTAGCAGGATGTTCTCCTCAGCGTTGAGCACGGGCAGCAGGTTGAACGTCTGGAAGATGAACCCGATCTCGTCGCGGCGCAGCTGTGTGAGCTTGCGGTCCTCGAGATCGCTGAGCTCGACGCCGCCAAGCTTCACCGAACCGGAAGTCGGCCGGTCCAGTCCGGCGAGAATGTGCATCAAGGTCGACTTGCCCGACCCCGACGGACCCATGATCGCCGCGAAGCGTCCTATCGGGAAGTCCACAGTCACTCCAGACAGCGCGTCGACCGCCGCCTCGCCCTCGCCGTAGCGACGACACAGATCCTGAGCCTGAACGATCGTCTGTGAGCTGTTTTCGGGACCTGTGCCCGTCATGAGTTCGTGAGCATAGCCGTCACAATACGTGCCCTGCACCGATGGATCGCGACTATTTGGACCCATGTTGGGGCGCTTGCGGTTGGGAGAACCGGCGATAGCGTGGTCGTGGACTGAGCTAGCCTTGCCGGTTCACCAGCGTCGTTTTGTAGATGGTGAGTGCTCAGCCTCAGGGTACGGCTGATACGCCTGCTGCCCGTCCATGAAAGGAGACACAGTGCCTCGTGCGCGAACAGGGAAGTTCAAAGATCGCCATCCGATCGCGGCGAAGGTGCCAGAGATCACGATCGTCTTCTGGATCATCAAGGTTCTTACGACCGGGATGGGCGAGTCGATGTCCGACTTCATGGGCCAACACAGCGTTCCGATCGCCGGAGCGGTTGGCATCTTCGGTTTGGCCTTCGCCCTGTGGCTACAGATGCGCACGCCCGAATACCGCGCGCCTGTCTACTGGTTTGCGGTGATGATGGTCGCGGTCTTTGGGACCATGGCCGCCGATGGCGTTCACGATGGAGCAAGCATCCCCTATGCCGTGACGACCCCGATCTTTGCCGCTGTGGTCGCAGCGGTCTTCTTCTTCTGGCAACGCAGCGAGGGCACGCTCTCGATTCACAGCATCACCACACGCCGCCGCGAGAGCTACTACTGGGCCGCGGTGCTGGCGACATTTGCACTGGGTACCGCGGCCGGCGATCTCACCGCGATGTCGCTGAACTTCGGCTTCCTCGGCTCAGCGGTGCTCTTTGCCGTACTGATCGCCATCCCCGCGCTGGCCTGGTGGCGCGGGAAGCTCAACCCGATCGCCGCCTTCTGGACCGCCTACGTCATCACGAGACCGCTCGGTGCCTCGCTTGCGGACTGGCTGAGCAAGCCACATTCAGCCACAGGACTGGGTCTCGGAGACGGGACGGTGAGTGCTATGGCGCTCGGTGTATTCGTGCTGCTCGTCGCTTACGTCGCCATTACCAAGAGAGATATCCAGGCGCCACACACGATGCACCCGGAGTCATTGTCGGCGGCGTCCGGGGAGGATCGAGCCCTCGCGTAGCGAGGTGGCGCGTCGTCTCCGCGCCGTTTAGGACAGAATGCGCGGCAATGCACGTCACAGCCAAGGCCGACTACGCCGTCCGCGCCGTCGTCGAGCTAGCCGGTAGCAGCCAGGATGCCCCGCGCAAGGTCGACCAGGTGGCTCAAGCCCAGCACATCCCACTGTCCTTCCTGGAGAACATCCTCACGCAGCTGCGCAGCTCGGGGATCGTGCGCTCCCAGCGCGGCCCCGAGGGCGGCTACTGGCTGGCCCACCCGGCCGAGGAGGTCAACCTCGCGCAGGTCATCCGCGCCGTAGAGGGCCCGCTCGTGGGTGTGCGCGGGCAGCGCCCAGAGGAGGTCGAGTACGTGGGCTCGGCCGAGTGCCTGCAGCAGGTATGGATCGCCCTGCGCTCGAACTTGCGCAAGGTGCTCGAGCATGTGACCGTGGCAGATGTCGCCTCAGGGAAGTTGCCCAAGGACATCGTCACGCTGACGCGCGAAGAGGAAGCTTGGGAGACCCGCTAGCGGGCCGCTGGGCGGCGCGATACTGCGTCCTCGCTTCGCTTGTGTGCAGAGCACACGGCGCTCGCTGCGTCCTTGTCTCGCTTGCCCAGCGGCCCGCTAGACGCTTGGACTGGATCGGGAGCGACGTCTGTAGGCTGGTATTAGGCGAAGACGCGCGGGGCGGGTAGGCGGGCGGCGAGGATCTGGCCCTCGGCAAGCTCCAGCTCGGCGGCGGTCTCGCGGGTTACCTGGGCCCAGATGTCGCGGCCGTCGGGGAGCGTCAGCTCGACGCGGACCTCGAAGCCGAGGTGTACGACGCGGCGCACGAGCGCCTCGACGGTGCTCGCGTCGGGATACGGCAGGATCTGGATGTCGTGTGGGCGCAAGCAGCGCGTCGCCGAGCCGGTTGACCGGCCCGATGAAGGACATCACGAACTCGTTGCTCGGATGCTCGTAGAGCTCGTGGGGGGTGCCGGCCTGCTCGATCCGTCCGGCGTTCATCACGACGATCTGCTGGGCCACGTCCATCGCCTCCTCCTGGTCGTGGGTGACGAAGATCGTGGTGACGTGGATCTCCTCGTGCAGTCGCCGCAGCCACTCGCGCAACTCGTTTCGCACCTGCGCGTCGAGCGCGCCGAAGGGCTCGTCGAGCAACAGCACCTCGGGCTTTGGGGCAAGCGCGCGCGCGAGCGCCATCCGCTGCAGCTGCCCGCCGGAGAGCTGCGCGGGATAGCGCTTGGCCAGACCATCCAGGCGCACCAGGCCAAGCAGCTCCTCCACGCGCTCGCGTATGGCGGCCTTGGGCTCGTGGCGTACGGTCAGGCCGAAGGCGACGTTGTCAAAGACAGTCATGTGCTTGAAGGGCGCGTAGTGCTGGAAGACGAAGCCCACGCCGCGCCGGCGCGCCGGTTCGGCTGTCACCTCGCGTCCGCCGATCACCACGCTGCCGGTGTCTGGGGTCTCCAGGCCCGCGATGATGCGCAGCAGCGTCGACTTGCCGCTACCGCTTGGGCCGAGCAGTGCCGTCAAGGAGCCGTCCTCGACTGTCGCGTTCACATAGTCAAGCGCCGTGAACGTGCCGAAGTGCTTGGAGACTCCGTGAACCTCGATCGCCATCAGACCACCGTATCCCTGCTGGTGCGCTTGGCGAGCAGGCTCATCGTCGCGAGCGTTGCGAACGCGAGCAGCGCGAGCACCACCGCGGCCGCGTAGGCACCGGTCGTGTCGAAGTTCTCGAAGCGATCCTGCACATACAGGGGCAGCGTTTGCGTCTGGCCCTCGATACGCCCGGAGACAATGCTCACCGCTCCGAACTCGCCGAGAGCGCGCGCGGTTGTGAGCACCACGCCGTAGACGACGCCCCAGCGGATGGCGGGCAGCGTCACGCGCCAGAACGTCTGCCAAGAGCTCGCGCCAAGCGTTGCCGCGGCCTGCTCGGAATCGGTGCCGAGCTCGTGTAGCACGGGGATTGTCTCGCGCGCCACGAACGGCAGCGAGACAAACGCCGTGGCCAGCACCATGCCCGGCACGGAGAAGATCACTTGAATGCTGTGTGCCGTCAGCCAATTGCCAAACCAGCCGGTGCGGCCGTAGACGAGCAGCAGCGACAGCCCGACGACGACGGGGGAGATCGCGAACGGCAGGTCCACGATCAGCCCGAGCACGCTGCGTCCGCGCATCCGCCCCCGCTCCATCAACAGCGCAATGCCGATCCCGGCGGCGGTGTTCAGTGGCACAACGATCGCCACCAGCTCGATGGACAGCCAGAAGGCATGCACGGCGTTCGGTTGCGTAACCGCATTCCACGCGGGCGCCAGCCCGTGTTCGAAGGTGCGGTAGAAGATCATCGCGACCGGCGCACCGAGCAGCGCCAGCAGGTAGAACAGCGCCACGAAGCGCAAGCCGAGGCGCCTAGTCCGCGCGGCACCGGCGCTCTCTGTCCAGCGTCTGCGCGTTCCGGGCGGGGGAGTCACGCGCACAGACGTGTCCATGGCGATGCCGGCCGTCTCAGCTCCGGAGATGGCGCCGGCCTCAAGCTGGGCAAAAGCCCTAGAGGACATGTGCGGACATCCTTCGCGACAGCCAACTCATCGCGCCCAGAACGACCAGTGCGCACACAAGCAGCACGACCGAGACGGCGGCGGCGCCCGAGACGTTGTCGTTCTCGACCTGGTTGAAGATGTAAACGGCCCCGACCTCGGTCTTGAACGGCAGGTTGCCAGAGATCAGCACGACCGAGCCGAACTCCCCGAGCGCTCGCGCGAAGGAGAGCGCGACGCCAGAGAGGATCGCCGGCGCGAGGTTTGGCAGCACGATGCGCCGGAACACCGTCCAAGCGCCTGCTCCCAGCGAGGAAGCGGCCTCCTCCATCGAATCGTCGAGCTCGATCAAGACCGGCTGTACTGAGCGCACGACGAACGGCAGCGTCACGAACAACAGCGCCAGACCGACCGCGGCGCGCGTGAACGTGATGTCCACGCCGGCCGGGCCGCCCTTGCCATATAGCGCCAGCAGCACGACCCCCGCAACGATTGTGGGCAGCGCGAAGGGCAGGTCGATCAGCGCATTGACGATGCGCTTGCCGGGGAATTCGTCGCGCACCAGCACCCAAGCGATCAGCGTGCCGAACAGCGCATTGATCGCGACCACGATCGCCGAGACGATCAGTGTGAGCTTCAGCGCGGCCACGGCCTCCGGGCTGGAGACCGATTGCCAGAAGGCCGACGGACCGCCTTTGGCAGCGCTTGCCAGGAGCGCCGCCAGCGGGAGCAGGACGAGCACCGACAGGTAGACGCCCAGCAGCCCGCGACCGAGCGCGCTGCCGCCGCTACCGCGCAGACGCCCGCCCGCCGGTGAGGGCCGCCGGCGGGTGGGGAGAGGCGCCAGCGCCTCGGATGCCGAGCCGGTGCTCATTTGGCGGTCGAGACCCCCAGCGACTGCTCGATCTTCGTGACGATGCCGGTGCCCGTTTCGAAGAATTCCTTGTCCACCTTGGTCCAGCCGCCGAGCGTTTCGATCGTGAACAGGTCGGGTGGGGTCGGGAACTGGCCCGGGGTCGCCACGCCTTCGATGACGGGGCGGTAGCCATTTTCAGCCCAGATCTTCTGGCCGGCGGGCGAGAGCAGGTAATTGACGAACTTCTGCCCCTCGCTCGTGTTGCCGCCGCTGACGACGGCGATTGGGTTCTGGATCAGGATCGTGGCCTTGGGGATCACGTATTCGATCGCTGAGCCCTTCTTCTGGTCGGTGATCGCCTCGTCCTCGTAGTCGATCAGGGCGTCGCCGCGGCCGGCGAGGAATGTCTGCAGGGCGTTGCGCGCAGAGCTGTCCTGGCTGACCACTTTGTGGAACAGCGTCTGCAGGTAGGCCTGCGCTTCGGCGGGCGTCTTGCCTTCCTTGATCTGGGCTCCGTAGGCGGCGAGGATGTTCCAGCGCGCGCTGCCGGAGGTGAAGGGATTGGGCGTGACCACTTGGATGCCTGGCTTGGCCAGGTCGCTCCAGCCGGTGATGTGCTTGGGGTTGCCCTTGCGCACGATGATCACGGCCACCGAGTTGGTGACAAAGCCGTGGGTCGCGTTCTTGTTCCAGTCCGAGGAGACGAGCCCGGCCTTCACCAGGCGTGTGACGTCCGGTTCGAGCGAGAAGTTGACGACATCGGCTTTCAGGCCGGCGGCCACGGCGCGACTCTGTTCGCCGGAGGGTCCGTAGGACTGGCTGAACGTGACTCCTTTGCCTTCGCTTGTGGCATTGA
Organism: uncultured Solirubrobacterales bacterium; assembly: GCA_963743555.1. Lineage (GTDB taxonomy): Bacteria > Actinomycetota > Thermoleophilia > Solirubrobacterales > Solirubrobacteraceae > Palsa-744. Next base: position 72,472 of record CAVUQG010000004.1, on the reverse strand, counting down.
ACGCCGGGATCAGCGACGCATAGGCTCCCTGTGGCGTCGAGTAGGCCACGAGCGTGATTTCTTTGCCTCCGCCCGAGGACCCGCAGGCGGCCACTCCGAGCACGGCGCCGAGAGACAGGGTGGACAGGACAGCTGGAATTGTGCGTTTGCGCATAGCCACTTTCTGCATCGAAGACATGAAGATGCCTCCGAGTCTAACACCGCAAACTGGATCGGTTTATAGGGATTTAGCCGCGGGTCGGGGGATCGTCCGACGTCGTCGCGATCGCAGTCGCCGACCGACGACGCGAGTACCGCGTCGATGCATGCGCGCTGCACGCGCGCCGGCTCGATCGGGAACGGCTCGGGGATGCCTGCGCCGACGGTGCGCACGCCCACGCCGATGCGGGCCAGGTGCATCGTGCCGAGTGTCTGCGCGTAGAGCTGGTTGGCGGTGAAGTCGGGGTCCTCGACGCGCGAACACGCCCTGCTTGGCACCTTCGGCGAGGATCTGCGAGAGCTTGCCCAGGCAGGCCGCCATGTTCTGGCCGAGGCGGATCCAGATGGCGTCGGAGATGCTCTCGCGCAGATCCTCGGCCGAGCGGCGCATCAGCGAGAGCCCGCAATCCAGGAACGCCGGATACTCCAGGCAGAAGCTCGTGTAGCGCAGCCAACCCTCCTCCAGGCGGGCCGCCGGATCGAGCTTGGCGGGCACCTCCTCCAACAGCTCGGCCAGATCGGCAAGGTAGCTGGACAGGGTCAGCACGTACAGCTCCTCCTTGGAGGAGAAGTAGCGGTAGATCAATGCCTTGTTGATGCCGACAGCGCGCGCGATGCTCTCGATCGGGAGCGTCCTGCAGGCCGCGTTCGTCGAACAGCAGGCGCGTGGCGGCGAGGATCTCGCGCTCACGCTCGCGCCGACGCGACACACGCGTCGAGGCGGCTGACTCTCGGAAGCTGGGAGCAGTAGCCATCTACAGCGACTATATCGCGAAAGTAAACGCCATTCAATCTCGCATTTGACAACCGTTTACGCTTTGCTAGGATTTAGTCGTCGAGTCACGGGCCGGTCGCTCGTGGTTCGGCCCCGGACTCTCAGAGCCGGGCAGGTCGGATCCGGCGGGAGAGCCGGATGCCGGCTATCCAGTTTCAGCCGCGCCACTCCATCGAGCCAGTAAAGGAGCATTCGTCCCATGTCAGCAACCGACGTAACCGCCAGCGAGGCGACCGGAGCCGCCGAGGCCGCCGTCGAGGCGATCACGAGCGCCGCCGGCAAAGACGTTGCCTTCTCGATGGCCCTGAGCCAAGACCAGAAGGACATCCGCGACTGGGTGCACGGCTTCGCCGCCGACGTGATGCGCCCCGCCGCGCACGAGTGGGACGAGAAGGAGAAGACCCCGTGGCCGATCATCGAAGAGGCCGCCAAGATCGGGCTGTACGGCTTCGAGGGCCTGGCTCAGTTCTTTGCCGACCCGACCGGGCTCACTCTGCCGATCGTCAACGAAGAGCTCTTCTGGGGCGACGCCGGCATGGGCATGGCGATCATGGGCACGGCACTTGCGGTGGCCGCGATCTTCGGCCAGGGCAGCGGCGAGCAGATCGGCGAGTGGATCCCGCGCTGCTTCGGCACGCCTGAGGACATCAAGGTCGCCGCCTTCTGCTCCTCCGAGCCCAACGCCGGCTCGGACGTGAGCGCGCTGCGCACGACCGCCAAGTTCGACGAGGCCACCAAAGAGTGGGTCCTCAACGGTCAGAAGGCCTGGGCCACCAACGGCGGCATCTCCGACGTGCACGTCGTGATCGCCACCGTCGACCGCGAGCTGAACTCGCGCGGTCATGCCGCCTTCGTCGTGCCGATGAGCGAAGTCAAGGGCATCTCCGAAGGTGCCAAGGTCTCAAAGCACGGTCTGCGCGCCTCGCACACGGCCGATGTGTACCTCGATGACTGTCGCGTCCCTGAGAACTACGTGCTCGGCGGCAAGGAGAAGCTCGACGAACGCTTGGCGCGTGCCAGGGAGGGCAAGAAGAACAAGTCCAACGCCTCGATGGCCACGTTCGAGGCTTCACGGCCCACGGTCGGCTCGCAGGCGCTCGGCATCGCCCGCGCGGCGTACGAGTACTCGCTGGAGTACGCCAAGGAGCGCGAACAGTTCGGCAAGAAGATCATCGAGAACCAGTCGATCGCGTTCACGCTCGCACGCATGAAGATGGAGATCGACGCTGCCCGCCTGCTCGTATGGCGCGCCTCGTGGATGGGCCGCAACCAGGTCCCGTTCGAAAACGCCGAGGGCTCGATGTCGAAGCTCAAGTCCGGCGAGGTGGCAGTGTGGGTGACCGAGCGCGCGATCCAGATTCTCGGCGGCAACGGCTACACGCGCGAGTTCCCCGTCGAGCGCTGGCACCGCGACGCGAAGATCTACGACATCTTCGAGGGCACCGCGGAGATTCAGCAGCTGGTGATCGCTCGCGCGATCTCGGGGATGCACATCAAGTAGCTCCGGGACTGGGTTTTCGGACTATGCGGCCCCGGTGCTCGGCGCGTCGCCTACGCCCAGGGGCAGCGGCGCTCGAAAAGGCCGCTCGCGCCAGTTCTCGCGCCAGTCATGCAAGATCTGGGTCGTGCCCGGCGTCGCGTAGCGCGTCGAGCAGGTCTCCGGTCGTGAGGACCTCGATGCCGGTCCATGCGTGGAGGCGATGACCAGGCGAGCGCGTCCGCCGATGAGGGGCCGAGAGAACGACGTTCGCGTCAGCTACGACTGCGGGAGGCAGCGAAATCGCTGAGAACCTCTTGCTCGTCCACGTCCTTTGCCTTCAGCTCCGCACCGATCTGCTCGGATAGGCGCAGGAACACCTCGCGGCGAACCTCGACCGGCAGCTCGGGCGTATCCCACGGGAGGAAGAACCCGGCGGGGGTCCCTTCGCGTGTCACGAGAACCACGTCATCGGAGCGGAACATCTCCGATGCGTGATCGCGGAAGTCGCGGACCGTCACGACCTTCATGTGGGCACCCTGGTGGTCACATGTCGATTGTAGCGCTCTGCCGGTTTTACCGTTCTGCGAGCGGTCATGTGGTGCTGCCCGGCAGAATCTGAGCCTGGGAGAATTCCGCCAGGTTGAGGTAGCCCCTCCGGACAAGGTGCAGCACGCGGGCATCGAACAGGGCTAGTGTCCTGGTTTTGGGGCCTGTGAGGTCGCAGTGGACACCGGCCAGACGCGAGGGTGCGAACAGAAGTGCGAACATCCGCTGACGCTCGTGACCAACGAGGACGCTCAGCCACCTCAAGCCTGTACGCACCGTCGCTTTGCCCGAGCGTAGAGTCACCGCATGGATGCAGAGAGCTTGCGCCCGCGTCTGACTGACCTCTTGGGCTTCGCTGTCCCGCCCGTGCCCGAGTTGCTAATCCGCGCCGAACGAGAGCGGGATGGGTACGTCGAGCAGGTGGTCAGCTATACAGGCTATGAGGGTGACGTGCCGGCGTTGCTGCTGGTGCCCGAGCAGCCGTGCGGCGCGGGCGTGGTGGCGCTCCATCAACAAAACAGCCAGTGGCATCTCGGCAAGAGCGAGGTCGCCGGGTTGGCGGGTGATCCGCTGCAGGCGTTCGGCCCCGTGCTTGCGCGCGCCGGGATCATGGTGCTTGCGCCAGACGCGGTCGGGTTCGAGGATCGCCGCTACACCGGCCCGGGTATCGACGAGCGCGAGGACGACTGGCTTCAGTACTTCAACGAGATGGCCTACCGCCTGGTGTCCGGCCGCCTGCTCATGACGACCGTGCTCGGCGATGCCGCTCGTGGGCTGTCCGCGTTGATCGCTGATGAGCGCATCGAGGGGTCGAGGGTCGGGGTGCTGGGGCACTCCTATGGTGGCAATGTGACCATCATGCTGGCCGCGTTGGACGAGCGCGTGCAGTTCGCGTGCGCGAGCGGCAGCGCGTGCAGCTACAGGCAGCGGATGCTCGATCGGACCGGGATTGAGCTCGCGCACGTGATCCCTGGGATTCTCGAGCTGGGCGACATAGGGCAGCTGGTCGAGCTGATTGCGCCACGACCGCTACTGCTGCTCTCAGCGACCGAAGACCGCTACTCGGCCGACGCTCCAGAGATCGTGCGAGCGGCAGCACGTGCCTATAGCGATGCAGGAGTTTCGCGAGCCCTGAAGCACGATCGCGCACAAGACGGGCACGCGCTTACCGAGGAGCGCTTCGATGCCATCGTCGATTGGGTGACTGCTCAAGTGAACGAGAACCGAAACATCGCGGGACCTGACCAGCAACTACGGACACCACCAACCTGGCGAGGCGTTATTTAGCTTGGCGGAGCGTGACGATTGTCTGCGTGGTATGGATCGCGCCACTGGGATCATGCGCGACGATGGTTGCGCGTGCGCGTAGGACACGGGAGCGCGTGAGCAGAGCGCGCGCCTTAGCGGACAGACGAAGCTTGACCGTCGTCGTCTGCCCCCTGGCAACTCTGAAGATCGCGCTGGCAAGAGTTAAGATCGCGGCCTTCGTCCTCTTCGGCTCATCCGTCGTCGCATGAGCAATCACGGCGCTGAGTGTCTTCAGAGTGATGGTCCCGGCGCAGCTCGTTTCCTGAGGCAGGCAGGTCACCTTGATGCTTACAGCCCCCGATCGTGTAACCGCGAGGTACGTGCTCACCAGCTTGGCTTCGGGCGTCGCCGGCGCGTCCTGTTCGTCGGAGCGCAGGACTTCCTGACTGCCCGGGATTTGCGGTAGGAGCATCGTGGGCGTCGGCAGTTCGGTTGTGAGCGCCTGAGATTCCCCGTACGCTGTGCCTCCCGAGTTGGTGGCAACGATCCGGTAGTAGTAGGATGTGTCGGCGGCGAGGCCTGTCACGGCCGCAGAAACCGCTACAGTGCTGCTCCCCGACCCGGGCAACGAGCTACACGCGACACTAGAGCCGTACGCAGTCGTAGTGCCATAGTCAAAATGACAGTTATTGACCGTTGACCCGTTTGGGGTGATTTTTCCGCTCAGGTTCGCCGAGGTCTGGGTTACGGTTGAGGCACCTTCGGTAATTGCCGTCGGTGGACTGGGCTGAGCGGTGAAGATGCGGTCTTCGCCATAGCTCGTACCGCCAGCGTTTGTTGCGACCATACGGAAATGGTACGTATCGCCTATAGACAGGCCCGATACCGGCACCGATACTTCCGTGACGCCAGTCCCGGCGCCGGGAGGCTTTGAGCAGGGCACAATAGCTCCGTAGAGACTGGTGCTGCCATATTCAAACTCACAGCTTGTTTCGCCGCCATTTGGATTCACTGTCCCTGTCAACGTCTGTGGAATTGATGTGGCTATATACGATCCGGTCGCGACCGTAGGCGCGTCGGGAAGCGTTATGAACTGCTTGTCGTACCCGTAGCTGGTCCCTTCCGCGTTCGTCGCGACAATCCGGAAATGGAAGGCGGTGTTCGCGGTCAGCCCTGTGATCGCCGCCGACACCGCCACGGCGCTATTGCCAGAACCGGGAAGCGACGTACACGGCACGCTGGACCCATAAGATCGCGTCGTTCCGTATTCGAAGTTGCATTCACTCACTTGCCAGCCATCGGGATTCACGGATGCGTTAACCGCTGCAGTGGTCTGCGTCACCGACGATGCGGCCCCAGTTACAGCTGTAGGGGCATATAGGTTGAAGATGTCGCTGCCGAAGGTCGTCGTGCCCGGCTCCGCGGCGTCACCCAGCAACGGCAACGAGAACAGGTGCTCGATCGACGCGAGTGTGCTGTAGTGGTTGTAGGACATCGTTGACATCGTGTCCGCTTTGATGAGCGGCGAGAGCATCACGGTGCCGACATCCCCGCCACCCGAGGTCGTCTCACCACAACACGCGGACGTGTCGCCGTCGTCGGCCTCGTCGAATGTCACGATCAACAGTCCATCCTGCTTGAATGCTGGTGAGCCGACAATCACCGGGACCCATTCCGAGAGGAAGGCGTTGATCCCGTCGAAACCCGCAGGCTCGGCCGGGTTGACGCATCTGCTGTCGTGGCCGTCGTAGCATACGTCGGGCGTGATGAACGACAGATTTGGCGTCGTCGCGATACTCGACAGGTCCCCTGGCAGCGCCGAGAGGTTCACGACGTGCGCTTCGCAGTAGGCCTGGGTTTCAGTGATTGACTTGAACCATACGAACGGATTGTGGCGGGTCGCGTAGGTATCCAGCGGATCGAGCGGCGTCCCCTCGCCCTGTTCGGGGTCCGGGCCGTTCAGTTCGGCGTGGGCGCATGCCCGCGGCATGCTTTGCATGTAGCCCTTCCAGCTATAGCCCGCGCCTTCGAGCTGGCCCGGCAGTGTCTTCACGCTCGCCGGATACACGCAGCCGTGCCCCACCGCCTGTTCGTAGGGACCTACGGGGCCGGTCTCTATGAATTCGTCGTACTGGCCCGAGCAGTCGGCCCTGGTCTCTGCGTTGGGCGCCTGGCCCGACATCAGCGCGATGTAGTTGTCGAGCGAGTCGTGCCCGACCGCGTAGTAGTCAGGCACGAACACGCCCATCGAAGGGAGCGTCTGCGCAAGATACGGGGCGGGCGCGCCGGGACCGAAGCTCGTGCTCTCCCGAAGCTCGTGCTCTCGCTCTCGTTCTCAAGAACGATAATGAACACGTGCTTAATCGGCGGCAAGGCCGCACGAGCGCGCGGGGCCATAAGAAGAGCAACGGCGAGCAGGGCGAGGAACGCGAAGAACCCGGCTCGGGTGCGAGCAGCGTGCCTGGGGTTGGCCTGTCCGGTTTGCGTGGCGCGAGATGTGAGCCGAATCTCTTGCGGTCTCAGATATCGGGACGTATCGCAGACAAATACTCTCAGTGAACCCAACGCCAACCGGACCCGACGCCACGGTGCCACATACTCCCGCTTCTGCCGACGATAGTCAGCCACCATCACATCTTACGCAACCAAAGGCAACGGGTTGTAGGGATCGTGACGATATGTTAGGCAGGCTGCCCCTTGCCCACCGACCATGTGCCACCTTCGTTTTTACGTCGCCTTTGAGTCGTAAATTAGCGTTCACGCTCGATGTCGCGCTCGGGCCTGGCCTGAGTTCGCATGAGCTTGCCCACATGAGGAATCAGGCGGTTGAGGCGCAACGGATCGCGGTTGGTGTCCCATGACGGCCCTGGGATTTCTTGGTGGATGACAGATGGAGTGTGCGCTCGACTTCGGCTCATCCGTCCGGCGAGACGTGTGATCCGATCTGGGTCTTGTCCTTCTTCGCCGAGTTGGTCGCGGGCTAGGTACCAGTCGGTGCCATGACGGGCTCGGGTGGCTTGAACGTAGGCGGTCTCCTTGCTTGTTTGCCAGCCGCCAGTCAGCACGACGGAGCGGTCGACCGTCGCGCCCTGCTGGCGGTAGACGTGCTGTGCGTAGGCGAGGCGTAGCGACTCGGCCTCCCGGCGTGCGAGCTGCAACCGGCGGTCTGACCCGTCGAGCGCGAGCATCAGCGTGCCCTCCCGGTCGATGTTCGTGACTTGGCCGCGCGTGCCGTTCTCGACGCGCGGCTGGCCGCGTGGGTGGTGTTGGGCGATGAACGCGACCCGGTCGCCTGGCCGTAGCCCGTAGTGGACGCTTGAGAGGGGGAGTTCGTCGGGGCCGAGTTCGCCGCGTTGTGCGCGGAGGTGTTGTGCTCGGGCGTTGAGCCTGTCGATCTCTCTGTTCGAGGAGTCGGCGATGAGCGCGACTTTGTCGATCCCGACTTCCTTGGTGAGTTGTGCCCAGGCTTGGACGGCCCTCTCGGCGGCTTGGTCGCGGGTGTCAGCGAGGTGGAGTCGTCCTTGGGCCTTGTAGTGGGCCATCGCGCGCTCTGGTTCGCCGGCGCGTAGTGCTTGCCATGCTCGCTGCTCCTGCGAGTCGTGAGTGCGGTGGATCGTCTCTAGTTCCACTGTCGGCGCTTGCTTGGTGAGCCGGTCGAACATGCCGCCGGGACCTATCGAGGGGAGTTGCTTGCCGTCGCCTACGGCGATCAGCTTCGCTCCGGAGTGCTCCACCAGTCTGGTGATGGCGTCGAGGCGCTTGTGATCGACCATTCCGGCCTCGTCGAGGAACACTGTGGTGTTCTGGTCGACCTGCATGGTGCCCGTGTTTGCTCGAGCGACCAGGGCGTCCAGGGTGAGCGTGCGTCCGGCCAGGGCGGGGCTGTCGGCGCCGAGGCGCTCGGCTGTTGAGCCGGACACGGCGACCCCGATCGTCTCCCGCCCGGCGTGCTGTTCTGCACGGGCGGCGGCGCCGATCACTACGCCCTTGCCTGTCCCGGCGGGGCCGACGAGGAGCGCGAGACGTTCGGGGCCGGTGATTGTTTGGAGCGCCTGTCGCTGCTCGGGGCTGAGTGGAGCGCCGATACGCTCTGCGACTTCGCGGGTCGCACTTTGCCGGGCGACCTCGCCAACATCCGGCCCGGATGGCTGTGCGAGTGTGGTTGCGCGGCGTTCGATCGCCTGCTCCTGGGCGCGAACCGCGAGGGTCGTCATCCGTCCGCCCTCCAGGGTGAGCACGCGTCGGTCGCAGACCATCTCCCGCGCGACGCTGAGCGCCTCATCCGGCGCCATCTCCCCGGCGGCCTGCTCCAGCACGACCGCGCGAAGATCACGCTCCTCGAAGACGGCGTGTTGCTCGGTCAGCTTCGTCTCGACCCGATCCTCGATCGCGCGCTCGGTTGCCGGGCGTTCGGATGCGCCGATCAAGCGAACAGCCTGATCCGGGCCGAACCCGTGACCGCGCCCGGTCTGTGTCCACACTCGTTGCAGGTCTGAGCGTGTGGTCAGCGTCTTCGCGCGGCGGTTCTCGAGCGCGAGGTTGCGCAGCTCGCCGCGTTCGGGGGCGCGGCCGTAGCGGGCACGGAAGCGCTCCGCTGCACGGGCGACCTCACGCGAGCGCCCGGAGAACACCTCGCACAGCTCGCGGGGGACACCGGCGATCTCGAAGTACCGGCCGTCCTTGCCGGTGCCCTGCTCTATCGCATACCCCTCCCGCACCAACTCCTCGGCGAGCGCAGCGCGATAGAACGCTCCTAGCTCCCGAGCGCTGCGGAAGATCGGCCGCGAAGCGACCGCCACAATCCGGTCGTCCTCACGAACAGCGCCGGTGACGACAACGTGACTGTGCAGCTGCGGGTCCGGGGCCTGAGCACCCGAGACTCCACGGGCGGTGGTGTGCCGGTACTCGGTCGCGATCACGTCCTTGGCGTGCTCCTCCACGACCTGGCCGCTGTAACGACGTCGCACGACAGGCACCTGCTCTCGCAGATGGTGGATCGTCTGCTCGACCGCACGACCGTGGGCCTGCTCGATCTGCTCGCGCTGCCACGAATCACCGAGCGCCCACACCGTCGAAACAGACTTCGGCGCGCTGAACGTCACATCGATCCCACCACCCCGGCCGCCACCGGCACCCTCAGGTCGCAGCCGACGGCCCGTCCCAGGATGTCGGCCCTCCATCAGCGCAATGAAATCCACGCCATCCGCCGACTCGCCGGCCTGGACTCCCAATCGCTCCAGTGTCTCCGCATCCGCCAGCCAGCGGCCGGGAGCCTGGGCCATCTCGCCATCGGGGGTCAGGTAGTAGTCCCCACGCTCGGGCTCCACCGTCTTGCTCTCTAGATAGCGCGCGTACCCGCCACCCCGAGAAGCACCTATGCTCGCCGCCGTCATCACATAGGTGATGACCATCAGCGGACCAAAGCGGCCAACAAATTCGCACAGCGCTCGCTGTGCCACGGCACGGCCGTGCATGTTGTCTGTTTGGGCTTTGGTGCTGTGCGGCGAGCGAACAGCTCGCAGAGCTGGACAGGCCGGCAAAGCACGACGCCAAGGACGGAAGGAGAGCCGATCAGTGGGAGGCTCGGTCACTGGCGGGCGAAGCCAGCGTGCTCGCAAGGCCGTTCAATCGACAGCCGAAGGCGATCGGTTGCGACGCTCGTCGCACGAAGGCGTCGCGTCTGTACCTGATGCGTTGGCCGGTCTGGGCAGGTCGGGGTCTGTAACCGCAATGGCCCCAATATCACCACGTATGGCAGCCACCCTTGCCGCCCGGGAACGGAGCGCGCCCGCCCTGGCGCTCAGCGTCGAGCAGGCGTGCGAAGCGCTGGGCGTGTCCTGGGACACCTGGCGCGCGCATATCGAGCCTGACGTGCCGCTTGTGCGCCTTGGACGCCGCAAGCTGATCCCGGTCAGCGAGCTGCAGGCTTGGCTCGACAGGCACGCCGAAAGCGTCGGGGTGGGGGAGTAGGATGCTGAACACCTACAAAGCGCCCCCGCACCGTTGTCGCGGCCGGGGGCATGGCACAGGAGGTTCAGCTCCCATGCAATCGGCACCGTACACCGCCGTGTCGTCTGGACGTGGTTTCTGATGGCCGCCGGAGTACGTCAACGCCACGGCCGCGGATGCAGCCAGACCGGGCGCTGCAAGTGCCCGTATGAGGTGTTCGTGTACAGCAAGCGCGACCGCAAGAAGATCCGCAAGACGTTCCCGACGCACGCCGCGGCGCAGGCGTGGCGTGACGACGCCAGGACGGCGGTCCGCAAGCAGACGTTGCGGGCGCCGGAGTCAACCACGGTGGATCAGGCGGCCGAGGCATGGCTGGACGGCGCCCGCAAGGGCCTGATTCGCAACCGCAAGGGCGACCACTACAAGCCGGCGACGATCAGGGCCTACGAGATCGCGTTGCGGCTGCGTGTGCTGCCCGAGATTGGTTCGATGAGGCTCTCGGAGGTAACACGGACCGATCTGCAAGACCTCGTCGACGGGCTGCTCGCCTCGGGCCTGAGCGAGAGCGCGATCGGTGTGACGCTGCTCCCGCTCCGTGCGATCTACAAGCGGGCGCTGGCACGGCCCGAGACGGGGATTGCGGTGAACCCGACGAGCGACCTGCAGATGCCGGCGGTGACCGGCGGCCGTGATCGGATCGCCTCGCCGGATGAGTGCGCCGATCTGCTCGCGGCACTCCGGCCGGCGGACCGGGCGCTGTGGGCGACCGCTATGTACGCGGGGCTGCGCCGCGGTGAGCTGATGGCGCTGCGCCGTGAGGACGTGGACCTGGCGGCCGGCGTGATCCAGGTGCGGCGCGGCTGGGATGCGGTCGAGGGCGAGATCGCCACGAAGTCGGGCAAAGATAGGCGCGTCCCGATCCCCGCGATCCTCCGGGACCACCTGGACGAGCACCTGCTGAGCCTCGCCTGGACGGACGGACTCGTTTTCGGTGTGGCAGCCGATAGGCCGTTCAACGACACGTCGATGCGAGAACGCACCCGCAAGGCATGGGGCTGGCGACCGGACGACCAGGGCAAGTTGGTCCCATCAGGGTCGCTTGAACCGCCGCTTGAGCCGATCACGCTGCACGAGTGCCGGCATACGTTTGCGTCGCTGATGATCGCCGCCGGGGTCAACGCGAAGGCCCTCTCGACGTACATGGGCCACGCGGGCATCCAGATCACGCTCGACCTCTACGGCCACCTGATGCCCGGCAATGAGAGCGAGGCGCCGCGCAGCTCGACACCTACCTGGGCCGCGCAGGCAGTCGGGCGCCGACTGCCCAGCTCACGCGATGAGTGTGTACCAGGCGTCCATCTCAGGACGAGGGCGGCGTAACTCAGTGGCTTACCAAAACCCGGGGGGTAAACGGCATATGTCCTCACCAAAATAGGGGGGGTGGCAGCCATTGCATAGAGGGCCGTTCCTCGGTGCTGGGCCGCAGAAGGCGCGGAGAGTCAATGCGTTGCCGAGAGCTACGGATTCACGGGTTCTGCGCCGATAATGTCGAAGCGAGCGTCGGCCGGCCGATTGGCAGGGAAGATCACGAGGTTCGTGCTCGGGCTGCGCGCGGACGGCAGCAGCAGCCCGTCGCGCTCGAGCCAGTGGACGGCGCCGCCGAGCTGACGGCACGCGATCATGTCGTCGGCTGTGAGCTCTGCTGGGCCGATGCCGAGATCGAGTAGACGCTCGGCGTCGGTGAGGTCGAGGACGCTGGTCAGCGAGGACTCAAGCGTGTAGATGGTGCGGCGGGCGCGAGGTGGGATCGGCTGTACAGCGATCTGGTGCTCGGCCTCGGCGAGTGCGCCGCCCCTGGTGAGGCTTGTGTAGATGGCGGCTACGCCCTGTGGGTTCCAGCGCGCGCCGCGGGTGTTCTCGGCGTCGGGCGGATAGTCGCCGAACATGTGCCGAAACGCTTGGCCACTCCACGGGGTCGGTGTGATCGCCTGCAGGCGATCGAGCAGCTCTGGGGGGTAGACCACGTTCGCGGGTACCGGCGGTGGCTATCAGACGTAGGCGCCGTCGCGCAACTGGGCGATCAGGGCGAGCACGTCGTCGAGCTTGCCCTGCTGGATGCGGTCTGCGGGACGTTCGCCGCCGAGCAGGCGGTGCGGAGCGAACAGCCACAGATGCGCCTCGTCGGGCTCGTAGAACTCGGCGAGCTCTGCGAGCAACCACTCGAGTGAGAGCAGGCGCTGCAGGCGGTCGGGCTGTGGTTCGACCTTGCCGGTGCGCCAACGCGAAACGGTCTGCGGGGTGGTGTCGAGCAACTGGGCGACCTCGCGGGACTTGATTCCGCCGCTGTCGCGGATCGAGTCAAGACGGCTGGCTACGGCACTGGCCACAAGTTGCTCCTCGCGTAGGCAGATACATGAACATTCACATGAACACTAGCATGAGCCTCGCGGCTTGGACGTCCATAAAGTGCGCGCCAGTCTCGCGCCAGTCGTGTCCCGATTCGGCCGGATTCCATCGGATTCCACCAGGGTCGATTCCGCATGGGTAAGCCAGAACGGCTCCGTAGAGCCACCGGCGGCTGATCTACGACATCTTTGAGGGCACCGCCGAGATCCAGCAGCTAGTCATCTCCCGCGCCATCAGTGGGATGCACATCAAGTAGCAGGCCGCTTTTGGGCCGGCCTCGATTGGCGGGGCCGGCCTACCAGGCTTGTGTCCTGCCGCAGTGCGGGCAGGACACGCTGGTCGAGACAGGCGCGATGAAGAAGCACCCGCACCCGCAGGGGTAGCAGGCCTCGTCGATCGGGCCGCCGGCGTCACGCATGCGTTTCACGGTGATGTCTGGGACAGCGGGCGGAATCTCGTGGTGGCGCCAAGCGGTGAGTGGATGGAGAAGGCTCTGTCGCATTGATCTCTACTTCTAAGACGCGCGGGACACCCAAAGGTTTCGCTGTCGCGTCACTATTTCCTCGGTTGCTTGGAGGGAGCGGCGTGTCTGCTGGAACGTCGGGCGGGCCACTTCTGAGATAATCAGAGCTCGATGAGTCCCGCACGCAAGCGAAGGGTGCGGCTGGTGGTCGCGTTGAGCGCGGCCGTGATCCTGGCGAGCGCCCTGATCTACACCAGCTTCAGTGCCGCCAGTCCCACCGTCACGCCAAGCCAGTTGGCTCATGAAGGGGTCGCCGGACGCAGCTATCAGCTGACCGGCAAGGTCAAGGCAGGGTCGGTGCGCCACGAAGGCGACACGCTCTACTTCAGCGTGCAGGACCGGGCGGGCGAAGCCTCGGTGCCCCTCAGCTACACGGGCACGGTCCCCGACCCCTTCCGCGAAGGACGCGAGGTGATCGTCACGGTCGAGAAGCAGGGCGATAGCTACGTGGGCGAACGCAACTCGCTCATAACGAAGTGTCCGTCGAAGTACACGGTGACCCCCAGCAAGACCAAGACTTACTGATGGCACAACTTGGCGGGGCCTGCTTGATCCTGGCGCTTGCCGTGTGCGCCTATGGCATCGGCGCTTCGCTCTACGGGGTCAGGACGGGACGGCCCGAGTGGTCTGAGTCCGGGCGACGCTCGGTATACGCGCTGGCGGGCATTCTCACCGTGGCCTTCGCGGTGCTCGAGCTGGCCTTCCTGCGCAACGACTTCTCCTTCAACACGGTGGCGGAAACATCGAGCGTGACGACGCCGACGTTCTACAAGGCGGCGGCCGTGTGGTCCTCCCAGCAGGGCTCGTTGCTGCTTTGGGCGTGGCTGCTGTCGCTGTGGTCGACGCTCGTGCTGTTCTTGACGCGCAAGCGCATGCGCGACGTCAGCGCCTATGCGACGGCTATCCTGCTCGGCTTCGGCGGCTTCTTCATCGCGCTGATGGTCTTCTACGCAACACCGTTTGCCACGAGCGACCCCGCTCCTGCCGAAGGCGTGGGCTTGGACCCGCTGTTGCGCCACCCGAGCATGATGATCCACCCGCCGATGCTCTACTCGGGCTACACGCTGTGCATCGTGCCGCTCGCCTTCGGAATGGGCGCACTATTGGCCCGAAAAGTCGACGCCGAATGGATCAAGGCGACCCGACGCTTCGCGATGGCCGCCTGGCTGTTCCTGGGTATCGGCATCATGCTCGGCGCGCGCTGGTCCTACTCCGAGCTCGGCTGGGGCGGCTACTGGGGCTGGGACGCGGTAGAGAACGCCTCGCTGATGCCATGGCTGTGCGCGACGGCCTTCATCCACTCGCTGATGATCCAGGAGAAGCGCGGCATGCTGAAGGTGTGGAACGTCTCGCTGGTGCTCGCCACGGGCACGCTCGCGATCATGGGCACCTTCCTCGTGCGTAGCGGCATCCTCAACTCGATCCACGCCTTCGGTGGCCAGACGCTCGGTGTGCCGTTCGTGATCTTGATCGGGGTGCTGATCCTCAGCTCGATCTACCTCGTCAGCTCGCGCCGAGACATGTTGCGCAGCGAGCACCGCCTCGACTCGCTGCTCTCGCGCGAGTCGATCTTCCTGGCCAACAACATCGTGCTCGTCGGGCTCTGCTTCGTGATCTTCTGGGGCACGTACTTCCCGCTCATCTCCGAGGCGCTGACCGGTCACGAGGCCTCGGTCGGCCCGCCCTGGTTCGATCGCTACACGGTGCCGCTCGCCCTGATCCTCGTACTGCTGAGCGGTATCGGCCCGGTGATCGCATGGCGCCGGGCGACGTTCGCAAATGCCCGCCGCAACTTCGTCATACCGCTGTCCTTCGCGCTCGTGACGCTTGTAGTGCTGCTCGCCACGGGCGTGGCCGACAGCAAACCGTTTGCGCTGGCGATGTTCTGCTGTGCCGCCTTCGTCCTGGGCAGCGTCGGACAGGAGTACTGGCGTGGGGTACGAGTGCGCCGCGCGATCGCCGGCGAGCCGGCGCCATTGGCGCTGCTGGCACTCGTCAAGCGCAACCGCAGGCGCTATGGCGGCTATGTCGTGCACATCGGCATCGCCGTGCTGTTTGTGGGTGTTGCCGCCTCCTCGTCTTTCCAACACGCATCCGAGCTGAGCCTCTCACCGGGCCAGTCCACGAAAGTGGGCGCCTATACGGTGCGCTACATGCGCCCGACGGCTTCCGTGACGCCAAAGTACGACCCCGTGCACACGGGCTCCACGCTGAGCCTTGGCGCGGTGCTGGACGTGACCAAGCAAGGCAAACACGTCACCACGCTGAGCCCGGCCGAGGACTTCTATGACTCCGGTGAACCCGCCCAAGGCTCTGTGGCTCACCTGATCGGCGGTCAGCCGGTCAGCCAGGTTGGCATCGACGGCGGCGTCAAGCGCGACATATGGAGCGCGATCGCGCCGAACATCGATACGCCGCGCCTGAAGCGGATTATCGAAATCGGCAACAAAACGATCCCGCTCGTGCGCCCTGACGAGGGGATGATCGCGGTCGCCGTGATGGCGCGCGAATACATGCGCTCGCCACCACCGGCTGAATTCCACTTGATCGTCTCGCCGCTTGTGATGTGGATCTGGATCGGGGGAGCGATCGTCGCCTGTGGTGCGCTGATCGCGCTATGGCCTGCTCCGAGCGTGGTGCGGGCGCGTGTCAGCGTACGGGCACGCAGCCGCGCCGCCAGGCGCCTAGCCCGCGCCTAGCAGTGCGAATCGCAAAGAGGCCTACTGTTGTGGCGAGTATGTCTACGGACGGCACACGATATATATGAGCCTGCTCGCGGCAATGTTGACGCTGATGTTGCTGGCAGCGGTGATGGCAGTCGTGGGCCGGCCGCTGCTCATCGCGCGCACCCATGAGGGCACAAGCAAGCCTGAGGAGTCATACACGCCGAAGCGCTCGGAGCTCGAGGCCGAGCGCGAGGCGAAGTACAGGGAGATCCGCGACACCGAGCTCGACTACCGCACCGGCAAGCTCTCCCAGGAGGACTACGAGGCGGTCAACGGCGCGCTGCGCGCCGAGGCAGTGGAGATCCTCAACAAGTTGGAGAGCTCAGAAGGGGAGTCGAGTTCAGACAGGGCGTCAGAGAGCTCAGGGGGAAGCCGGAAGCTGGAGGGGGATCAGACCGTGGAAGAGGATCAGGCCACCGACCCAGCGAACTAGGTCCTGTGAACGGCCTACCAGGGTTTCTTAAGCAGCAGGATCGTGTTCAGCACGAACATGATCGCGAAGGCGACGGTCCAGCGGTTGAGGTTGCGCTCCACCATCGAGCCACCGCCGAGCGGTCCCTGCCCGCTGCCCACGCCGAAAGCGCCGGAGAGGCCGGAGTCCTTGCCCGAATGCATCAGCACAAGGAAGATGAGTCCAACCGCGAGGAACACCTGCACAAGAGAGTCGATCGCTTCCATGGACAAAGCCTAGCGATTTCTGCAAGCGGGCGTGCGCAAAGTCGGCCAATTCGGCCATCTTCGAGTCTCCCGCCTCGGGCATCTGTACAGTCAGGTCGCTTTGCCGCTAAGAGCATCTATATGCACCAGGAATCCGCCATTTCAGCCCGAAGTTACGGCTCCGATTACGAATCCTTTACGAAGCCGTGCTTCCCTGCCGATATGAATAGGGTCAGGGGGCTCCCGGGTACGAGGGATGCCCTGCTCGAACGCGACCATGGGATGAGAAACGAATGAGCAGGGGCCAAGCATGTCGGACATAGACGACGCGCCCATCAGGCTGCCTGTACCCCTGAAGGTACGCCGCGTGATCCTCTCCGCGCTCGCCGGCGGTGGGCTGACTGCCGTCGGGCTGGGCGGGCCATTCTCAGGTGGCGCGCTCGCAGCCGAAGCTCCGACCAGTCCGGCTCCCCCTTCGGGCACGACGACCACACCGGCGCCACCGGCACCGACTCAGACGCAGACCAGCACCACGTCGACTACGCCAGAAACGACGACGACGAGTACCTCTACGAGCACGACTACCACCCCGGTCAGTCCGCCACCGAGCACCACGACGCAGACGACGACTCCGACCAGCACCACGCAAGCGCCGCCGCCCACGGTAAAACAGCCACGGCCGTCTGTCAGCGGCCCGAAAGTTCTCGTCCAGCACACGCAGGAAACGACCGGCGCAGAAGCCGCTGCCTCGGCTCCGAGCACGACCGCCCCGGCCACCACACCGGCAACGCCCAGCGGTCCGAGCAACGTCGCCGCCGCGCCACAGCTCGCCGCGGCTCAGTCCCAGGCGCTCGCCGCGATGCTCGCCGGTTCCTCAGCTTCGATCCGGGCCCTGGACTTCTACCGGATCCCCCTGTATCTACTGCCCATCTACCAGGCCGCCGCCGTCCAATACGGAGTGCCCTGGCCCGTGCTGGCCGCGATCAACGAAGTCGAGACCGACTTCGGCACCGACCTGTCCGTCTCGACCGCGGGGGCCGTCGGCTGGATGCAGTTCATGCCCGAAACCTGGTTGCGCTACGGCGTGGATGCGGTAAGCGCGGGCTACGCCGATCCCTATAACCCGGTCGACGCGATCTTCGCTGCCGCCCGCTACCTGCATGCCGCAGGCGCGTCCAGCAATCTGCGTGCCGCGATCCTCGCCTACAACCACTCTGAAGCTTATGTCGAATCCGTGCTGCTGCGCGCACGCCTGTTCGCGAGCTATCCGCCGTCGGTGATCGCCACGCTGACCGGTCTCACCGAGGGCAGCCTGCCCGTCAGGGGAGCCAAGCTGAGCCCGACCTCGATCATCCCGCAGGGCGCCCTCGCGCCCACGCCGACAGGTGCATCGAGCGCGACGGCCGGAGCCACGCCGCTGTCGCCGAAGGCGACGGGTGCCTCGGCGAAAGCGGTCGCAGCGCTCCCAGGCTCGACTCCGGCTCCCTCGCCCACTGCCAGTGCTGTCAGTGCCGAGGGAGCCTTGAACGCGGCCGCTCCGCCTTCGCAGCTCTCTGAGCTGCTTGCCCGCCGCGGCGCGCCGGTGGTGGCCGTAGAGGACGGGCGCATCGTTGGCATCGGCCACTCGCACAAGCTCGGCCGCTACGTGGTGCTGCGCGACACCTACGGTGACGTCTTCACATACGCCGGGCTCGGCAGCATCGCGCCCGACTATCGGCTGCCAAAGCCGGTTCAGGTCCAGGCGCCAAAGGGCGCGCTTCAGAGTGGCGAAAGCGCCGGCGACCCGACGCCCAAGCTCACCGCAAGCTCCGGACGCCAGCTGCCGGTCACGCTGCACGTCGCCAAGAAGAAGACGGCCACCTCGGCAAAGACCGCGAGCGAGGCGTCCTCAGGCGCAGCCGAAGAGGCACAAGCGCCGGTTGAGGCCGGCAAGGTTCGCGTGTTCGCCCATCCGGACAACCCAGATGCGAGCAGCAGCCGCACGCCTTCTGGCAGCGCGTTCGGCCGGTGCCAAGGCTGCCGACGGTCTGATGAAGCTTGGTCGCGGCTCGGTGGTAGCCCAGGGCACGGTTCTGGGTCATCTCGGCTCGAACGGCGAAAGCCCGGACGCGAGCCTACGCTTCGCGATCCGTCCAGCCGGCGCACAGAGCGCGATCGACCCGCGGCCAATCCTCGAGAACTGGCGCCAGCTCGGTATCGCCCTGCACCCGCAAGGCGCCAAAGACGGGCCGATACTCGCCGGCGCCACCGCAAGCGACGCCTTCCTGCTCTCACGCACCGAACTCGATAGCGCGGTGCTTGCCGATCCCGACATCAAGCTCGGTCGCTGCGACCGCGAACAGGTTGCCGCCGGCAAGGTCGGCTCCCAAGCGCTCGCCATGCTCGTGTTCCTCTCGCGCAGCGGGCTGAAGCCGACCGTCGGAGAGCTGCGCTGTGGCAATACCGAGCGCACAGCCAAGGGCGTCGTGACCACCTTCCCGGCGCGGGACACGATCTACCTGACGGCCATCAACGGCGTCCCGGTCGCCGGCCACCAGGGCGCTGGCACGATCACCGATATCACGATTCGCACGCTGCTCACGCTGCAGCACAAGTTCGCGCCAAAGCGGATCGTGAGCCTGATGAGGTATCCGGGCGCGCCCAGCACCGTGGCTGCGTCCGACTACTCCGCCTACATCAAGATCGAGTTGGCCAAGCCTGCCTCCGCGAAGACGAGCAAGAACGTCGGAGCAAAGGCTGCCCATGCGGCGAGCGCGAGTACGACGAGCCCGCTCGTTGCCAACCCGATCTTGAACACACTCGAGTGGCAGCGGCTGATGACGCAGCTGAGCACGCTGCAGACGCCGAAGCTATCGACCAAGCCGAGCGCCTCGGCGATACGCGACAAGAGCGTGGCACCCGGCACCCCCGGGTCTGCCGCCGGCGCGCGGCCGTAACCAGTCGGCGTCGCTGTCGATCGCCTGTCCGAGCGAGGCGGCGGTGCGCGCTCACACCACCGCCTCACCTCCCAAGTACTGCTCTAGCCTGCGCTGCTTGCGCCGCCGGCGGGCGGGCCACCGGCCGGCGGCGCTCCAGCCGCTCCAGCCGGACGCCTGAAGGCACCTGTGAGAGTGCTGCGACACTTCGCCGAAGCGGCTCTTGAACTGCGAGCTTGCGGTGTTGATCCCCTTCGTGTTGAAGATCGGGCCGTTGCCCGAGGTGTTCGGCGCAGGCAGCTTGATGCCGTTCTGTCGCAAACAATTGCCGTACTTGGCGAGCGCAGCCTTGAAGACGGGATTGTTGAGCCGGCCCGCCGCGCCACCACGGCGGAAGAAGTGTCCGCTCCCGCCGCCGCACTTCTTCAGTGCCGCTTCGTACTGGGCGCGTGTCACACCGCTTGGCAGTTGCGGTCCGCCACCTGCACCAGCGCCCGGGATGAAGCCGCCGCCCGGACGAGAGCCTGGGGTGCGCTTGGGGAGCGTGATCCCGTTCTTCTGCAGGCATTCGCGCATCGCCGCGAAGCGCGTCGAGCCGCGTCCGCTCCCCGGTGCTCCCGGCGTGGTAGAGGTGGACCCCGTCGAGGACGTGCCCGAAGCGGTCCCGGTCGAGGCCACGTTGGCGCTCGTGGACGTGGTGCTCGATGAGCCGCCACAGGCCGCCAGGCCCAGGCAAGCCAGCAACAGGACTACAACTGCGGCGAGGCCGCGGGCTTGCGGCTGCGGGTGTTGGTGTGAGGCATGGAACTCCTTTGTCGATGAACAGTCGTCTGGGCTGGTCGGCTGCTACGGCGAAGCGTCGGTTTCCTCCGTGCGGAGTCGATCCAAGCCGAATCACCGTCTCTGGAGACCACTCTTGCATGGCTAGCCTCCGAACAGCGCGGGTTCGCCGCCGCCGCTGCCACCACGTGCGCTTGCGCCCGAGCCGCCGCGGGCGCCGGACCCACCGAACAGGCCCGCAAGGCCACCGCCGCCGAGCCGACGTTGATCTACTCAGCGCTGACCGAGCCGCCCGAGCCGGTTTCGCCGGTGATGGTCACCGTTTCGCCGGGATGGATGCCTTTGACGGACGATTTGACCGTCTTGTTGACAGTCGTGCCGGCCGAGGTAGTGACCTTGACGGTGTTCCCTTCGGAGTTGGTCACGTACAGCGTGCTGCCGTCGAGGTAGGCAACGGTGCCGGCCGTCGGGCGTGTGAAGCCGCCGGTACCAGAAGCGCCGCCGCCGAAGCCGCCGGCCGCAGAGCCGGCACCAGAGCGTGCACCCGTGCCTGCGCACCGAGGCACCCGAGGCCCCCGACGCGCCCGCGCGTAGAGCGGCAAAGCGCGAGGCGAGACCCGGCGCGCCGCTGCCAGATGAGCTGGAAGAACTTTGGCCCTTCTCGACGAGCACGCCGCCGATGAAGCCACAGGCGATCGCCAGCACGCCCATCAATGCCAGTTGAATGGGATTCCCACCCACCCTGAGCAGCCGGCGACGAGGCCTGGGCGGTAGCTCCGACTCCGGCGGCTCTTCCAACCACTCCTCCTGCTGTTCGACGGTGACTTGCTCAGGGGGCATGACGGACTCCTCTTGGGGGGGCGGTTGATCACTCAAAGCGCAGCGCTTCGATCGGTCGCAGCGAAGCCGCGCGGGCGGCCGGGTAGGTGCCGAAGAACAGGCCGGAAAGGGCGGCAGCACCGAAGGCTAGGAAGATCGAGTACGTGGCGATTTCCGGGTGCACCCCGGCGATCTCGAACTGGCTGCCGACCACGCCGACGAGCACCCCTGTGAGGCCGCCGATCAGCGAGACCAGCACGGCCTCGGTCAAGAACTGGGTGAGGATGTCGCTGCGGCGCGCGCCGATCGCCTTGCGGATGCCGATCTCGCGCGTGCGCTCGGTAACGCTGACAAGCATGATGTTCATCACGCCGATCCCGCCGACCAGCAGCGAGATCGCGGCCACCTCGCCCAGCAGCGTCGTGAACACGCTGCTCGTGGAGCTCGAGGTTTCAAGTAGCGACCCTTGGTTGAGCACGCTGAAGCCCGGTTCAGAGGTGTCCTTGATTTTGTGGCGTTCCTCGATGATCGTCGAGACCTCGGCTTCGGCCGCGTTGAGCGAGGACTCGGACTTCGCCTGCACGGTGATCGAATCGATCGGCCCGGACCCGCTCAACGTGTTCTGGACGGTGGTGATCGGCGCCATCACGACATCGTCCTCGTTGGTGATGCCGCTGGTTCCCTTCGAGGCAAGCACGCCCACGACTTCAAAATTGCTGCCGTTGACCTTCATGTTCTGCCCGATCGGGCTCACCCCGGAGAACAGTTCTTGCACCACGGTCTGGCCGATCACAGCCACTCGCTTGTGCTGGCTGACGTCCGCGGAGGTAAACGAGCTACCTTCGGCGACGTTGTAGCTGTGGGCGGTCAGATAGGAGGGCGTGGTCCCGACAAACGAGGACGGTTCGTAGCTGGAGCTGCCATACACGAGCTTCACGTCGTCGGCGTTGACGACGGGCGAGGCGCTCTGCACGTTCGGGGCGAGGCTCGGGTTCTCAAGCGCTTCGGCGTCCTGCTTGGTGAGCGAGACGCCGCTTGCGCTGCTCGCACGTGCGCCAAGACGAAAGCCGCCGCCGCCTGGCATCACGATCAGCACGTTTGTGCCCAGGCTCTGGATGCGCGACTCGACGGCTTTGGAGGAGCCGTTGCCGACCGCGATCAGCACGATCACCGAAGCGACGCCGATCGTCATGCCGAGGATCGTCAGCCCCGAGCGCAGCTTGTTCGTCGTGATCCCGCTCCAGGCGATGCGCAGTGTGCCAGGCCCGATCATGCTTGACTCTCTACGACGCTTGTACCGGCACTCGCCGAACGGTTGTGGGCCGACTTCTGCGCATGCAGTACCGGTGGCGCGTCGCGCACACCCAGTAAACGGCGGTCTTCGACGATCTCCCCGTCTGAGAGGCGGATCACGCGCTTGGTCTGGTCGGCGACGTCGGGCTCGTGCGTGATCAAAACCACGGTGCGGCCTTCTTCGTTGAGATGGCCGAAGATGCGCAGTACGTCCTCGGTCGAGTGCGAGTCGAGGTTGCCGGTCGGCTCGTCGGCGAGGATCAGCGAGGGGTTGGTGACGATTGCCCGCGCCACGGCGACGCGTTGCTGCTGGCCGCCGGACAGCTCGGAGGGCTGGTGGTGGAAGCGGTTGGCCATGCCCATTGCGCTAAGCGCCGCCTCAGCGCGGCGGCGGCGCTCGGCGCGACCCAGGCCGGCGTAGGCGAGCGGCAGCTCGACGTTGTCGAGCGCGCTCGTGCGCGGCACGAGGTTGAAGCTTTGGAAGACAAAGCCGATCTTGCGGTTGCGCAGGTCGGAGAGATCGTCCTCGTCCATGTGGCTGACGTCGACCCCGTCGATCAGGTAGCGCCCGCTCGTGGGAATGTCCAGGCAGCCAAGGATGTTCATCAGCGTGCTCTTGCCGCTGCCAGAGCTGCCCATGATGCCGACGAGGTCCCCGGTATCGATCCGCAGCGAGACTTTGCGCAAGGCGTGCACATGGATCTGGCCGAGATCGAAGGTCTTGGAGACGTCGTGTACCTGTATGACCGGTGCACGACCACGGGTAGCGCTCTTGCGGGTGGCGCCGCGGGCCGGCAACGCACGCTCGACCAGCGGACGCACGCGCGGAGTGCGCGTCTCGCTCTGGTCGCTCGGGCGCAGGGGGCGGTGCATCAGCCACCGCCCCCTCTGAAGAAGGCGGCCCCGCCTCCGCCGCCAAATCCGCCACCGCCGCCGGCCCCACCGCCGAGCCCGCCGCCGCCACCGGCGATGCGGCTCAAACGGGAGGTGAGGCTGGTACTGGAGCTGGTGCTCGTGGCGGCAGGCAGCACGACGGTTTCGCCCGCCTTCAGGCCGCTGAGGATGATCGTTGAGGTGTTGCCGGCCAGGCCCGTGACAACGCGCTGACGCACATCTTTGCCGCCGCGCACCACCGTCACCGAATCCGCTGAGATGGCGGTGGTCGGCACGTTGACCCCTTCGGCCTGCTTGACGACGACTTCGGCAGTCGCGCTCATGCCCGGCTTCAGCCCTGTCCCCATCTGGTCGAGCTGGAATGTGACGTCGTAGCTGACGACACCGCTGCTGCTGGTCGAGAGCGTCGCCACTTCGCTGACGTGAGCCGCCAGCTTGCGTCCTTCGAGCGCTTCGACTGTCACCGTGGCGATCTGGCCAACCTTGACGTTGCCGATTTCCGATTCGCTCAGCGCCACCACGAGCTGCATCGAGGAGAGATCGCTGAGCACCGCGAAGGCGGAGCTTGAGGAACTGGAGGAGTCCGAGCCGGAAGCGGACGAAGATGAGGCGCCGCCGGCTGAACGGCCCGTCGCAGAGGAGCCGCCGGTCGCGGAGCTGCCTGAGCCAGACGAACTCGAAGAGCTGCTGCTGGAGGCCTTGGTCGTGCCGCTGCCGGATACGACTTCTCCGACCTGCCCGGAGAGCGAGACGATCGTGCCGCTCTGCGGCGCGTACAGCTTGGTGGCGCCGACCGCCTCTTCATCGCTCTGTACCGTCAGCTGATCGCTCTTGACGGCAGCCCTGGCAGAGGCAAGGTTAGCTTCGCGCGTTGCGGCGCTGATGGTGGCTTTGCTCGAGGAGCCAGAGCTTTCGCTTCCCGTTGAAGGATCGAGCTGTTCGATCGCGATTCTTCCTGTTTGCTCCTGGGTGCGGTGGTCTTGGAGGTGGTTGTGTGGGTTGGTTCTGAGGGAACGGTGCTCGGTGCAGTGGGCGTGCCGGTCGGTTCCGTCGGAAGTCGTGCTCGGCGCGGTGGTCGTGTGTCGATTCCGGCTTCTTTTCGGCGTCGATCGGGTGAACCGATGCGGTCGCCGCGCTCGCGCCGCCGGAGGTTGATCCGCCAGATCCAGTGCTGCCTTCGCCGTCGGTTTCTTCCTCCTTGGCGAGGTTAGCTTCGGCAGAAAGCAGTGTCGCCTTGGACTGTTCGAGCGTCACTTCGGCACTCTGCGGGTTCAGTTCAGCGATCAGCTTGCCCTCGGTCACGTACTCCCCTTGGGTCACGTAGATTTTGGTGACCGTGCCGCTCGTCTTGAAGCCGAGGTTGAGTTGGCTGGCGGGCTGCAGGTTGCCGCTGCCCGAGACGGTGGACTGGACGACGCCTTCTGCGGCCTTGGCGGTGCGCGTGACGGCAGTTGTGCTCCCGGAGGCTGGCCCGACGAGCAA
Source organism: uncultured Solirubrobacterales bacterium (assembly GCA_963743555.1). GTDB lineage: Bacteria > Actinomycetota > Thermoleophilia > Solirubrobacterales > Solirubrobacteraceae > Palsa-744. The sequence continues at coordinate 47,781 of CAVUQG010000004.1, read as the reverse complement.
GATGGCGGCGACTATCGCGCCCACACACAAGAGGCCCAGTAGGTAGTTGAGCCAGGGACTTCCTGTGCGCTCGGTCATCTGCATCTCTGATGTTGGGGTCGTGGCGTAAGAGTGGGAGAAGAAACGCCCTAAGGGCGGGTAAAGTCCGAGCCTATGACCACCTACGGCGGAATCGACCTCGGCGGGACCAAGATCCAGACGATCGTGATGCGCGGCGAGGATCACACCGTGCTTGGGCAAGCGCGCAGGCTGACGCCGCACGAGGGGGGCCCGTCCGCGGTGATCGACGCGCTCGTCGCCTGCATGTCCGAGGCAGCGGCCGCGGCACAGCTCGATGTCGCTCAGCTGGACGGCATCGGCGCCGGCGTACCGGGCGAGGTCGATGCGGCGGCCGGCACGCTCGCGCGCGCGGGAAACCTGCCGGAATGGGAGCACGCGGTGCCGCTCGCGGCGCTGCTCTCCGAGCGGCTCGGGCCGAGCGTGAAGCTGGGCAACGACGTGTCGGTGGCCGCCAACGCAGAGCTCTTGCTCGGCGCCGGTCGCGGAGCGAAATCGTTGCTTGGGGTGTTCTGGGGCACGGGCGTCGGCGGCGGCGTGGCGCTCGACGGCGAGCTGTGGCACGGTCGCGGTGATGCCGGAGAGATCGGTCACATGGTCGTCAAGCAAGGGGGTGCGCGCTGTGCATGCGGCCGGCGCGGCTGCATGGAGGCCTATGCGGGACGCCGGGCCATGGAATCCAAGGCCAAGCGCATGGTCGAGAAAGGCCACCACACCGACCTGTTCGAGATCATGCGCGATCGCGAACGCGAAACGCTCTCAAGCGGCGTGTGGGCACACGCCCTCAAGCACGAAGACAAGCTCGCGCAGCGTCTGATCGAGCGCGCGGTCAAGGCGCTGGGAAGCGGCATTGCCTCGGCGGTGAACCTGCTCGACGTGGAGCTCGTGTTGCTGGGAGGCGGCTTGGGCAGCCGCTTTGGCGAGCCGATGCTGGAGCGGATCCTGGCAGCGATGAAGCCGCACCTGTTCAAAGATGAGCAACCACCGACCATGCGTCTCGCAAGCCTCGGCGATCTGGGCGGCGCAACCGGCGCGGCATTGCTTTGCGAGTAGGCGGCAGGCTCGGTATGGTCCGGAAGGAGCATTAACGTCTGGATGCCTTGTCACAGCCGGTGATGCACCTCTCGACGGTCCTGCGCAGTCCATTGCTCGACAGGGCGGGGGAGAGGCTTGGACGCGTCGAAGACCTAATTGTGCGGCTTGCCGACGGCGGCTATCCGCCCGTGACCGGGCTGAAGGCGAGGATCGGGGGGCGTGAGCTGTTCGTGCCGATCGCGCGTGTCGCCGAGCTGCAACCAGGCGCCGTGCGTCTGTCCGGAGAAAAACTGTCTCTCAAGCGCTTCGAGCGGCGTGTGGGCGAGGTGCTGCTCGGCCAGGACGTGCTGGGGCGCACGCTCGTCGACGTCGAGGCAGACCCACCGGTGCTCGTCACAGCGCATGAGATCGAGCTGGCCTGCATCGACGGCTGGTGGCGGGTTGTCGGCGTCGATAACGCCAGGCGCGCGCGCCTGCGCCGCCGCCTGCCGCGCCCGCTGAAGGGCTGGATCGGCGATCAGGCGTTTCTCGACTGGACGTCGCTGGAGCCGTTCGTCGACCACGTGCCCACCGCGCGGCTGCGCTTCTCCCATCGCAAGCTCGCCAACCTGCACCCAGCCGAGATCGCCGATTTGGTGGAGGCGGCATCGCACGAGGAGGGCGAGGAGATCATCAAGGCCGTTGGCCAAGATCGCGAGCTCGAGGCCGATGTCTTCGAGGAGCTCGACGAGCATCACCAGCTCGAGTTCATCCGCGAGCGCCCCGACGAGCAGGTCGCAGCCGTGATCGCGCGCATGGCTCCCGATGATGCGGCCGATTTGATCGTTGAGATCGAGCAGGACCGGCGCTCCAGGATCCTTGCGCTGCTGCCGCCGGCTCAGGAGCACCAGATCGAGAGTCTGCTCGGATACAACCCGGAGACGGCCGGCGGCCTGATGAGCCCCGATTGCATCGTGCTCGCGGCGGAGGAGTCAGTGGCCGCGGCGCTAGAGCGGGTGCGCTCGAGCGAGATCACCCCGACCACGCTCAGCACCGTCTACCTGCACGACGAGCAGGGCAAGCTGTCGGGCTCGGCAGCGGTCGTGACGCTCTTGCGCAGCGACCTTCACACGCCGCTCTCTGACGTCGCCGAGCAGGAGACGGAGTCTGTGCACACCGACGCCGACCTGCCTGAGGTCGCGCGCACGATGACCGACTACAACCTCGTGATGTTGCCTGTGGTCGATGAGGAGGAGCACGTCGTCGGGGTAGTCACCGTGGATGACGTGCTGGAGCTCACCTTGCCGGCCGGCTGGCGGCGCCGCTTCGGCCTCGCCCGCGACTGAAGTCTCGTCCGGGCAGATGCTTCGGACTCGCCCGCGACTAGAGTCCGGGCCGTATGTCTGAGCGCCCGGACACAACCGAGGAGACGACGCTGAGCACGCCGCCGGCGCCGCCACGCCCGGATGGCGTTCCACCAGTGCTCGACGAGGCCCATATCGGCGACATTCGCGGCGCGCTCGGCACGATCAAGTTGCACGACACCGGCGCCAGGCGGGGAGTGCGCGCGAAGTTGTTGGCTCTGTTGGCGATCATGGGCCCCGGCTTGATCGTGATGGTCGGCGACAACGACGCAGGTGGCGTCTCCACCTACTCGCAAGCAGGTCAGGACTTCGGCACGACCCTGTTGTGGACGCTGGTGCTGCTGATCCCGGTGCTGATCGTCAACCAGGAGATGGTGATCCGCCTCGGTGCGGTCACCGGAGTGGGCCACGCGCGTCTCATCAACGAGCGCTTCGGCCGCTTCTGGGGCTGGTTCTCGGTCGGCGACCTGTTCATTCTCAACTTCCTAACGATCGTCACGGAGTTCATCGGTGTGAGTCTCGCGCTCGAGTACTTCGGTGTCAGCAAGTACATAGCGGTGCCGGCTGCCGCACTGACGCTGGTGGCGATCACCTCCACGGGAAGCTTTCGCAGTTGGGAGCGCTTCATGTATGTGTTCGTCGTCGCCAACTTCCTGGTGATCCCGTTGCTGATACTTGCCCATCCGGATATGGGCACGATCGCCCATGACACGTTCTCGCCGAGTATCAAGGGCGGCGTCAGCTCGACAGCGGTGCTGTTGATAATCGCGATCGTCGGCACCACGGTGGCCCCATGGCAGCTGTTCTTCCAGCAGTCGAACATCATCGACAAGCGCATCACGCCGCGCTGGATCAACTACGAGCGCGCTGACACGGTGATCGGCGCGTTCGTGGTCGTGTTGGGTGCGGGTGCCCTGATCTCGGTAACCGCGTTTGCCTTCGGCGGCACCATCTACGCGGGCCACTTCAACGATGCGGGCACAGTCGCCACCGAGCTGCGGCGGACGCTGGGCTCGACGGCGGGCACGTTCTTCGCGATCATCCTGCTCAACGCCTCGCTGATCGGTGCCGCGGCCGTGACCTTGTCGACCTCCTATGCGTTCGGCGACGTGTTCGGGCAGCGCCACTCGCTCAACCGTGGCATTCGCGACGCAAAGGTGTTCTATGCAAGCTTCACATTGATGGTGGCGTTCGCGGCTGGCATCGTGCTGATCCCGGGCGCCCCGCTCGGCCTGATCACGACCTCGGTGCAGGCGCTGGCGGGCGTGCTCTTGCCGAGCGCCACGGTGTTTCTGCTGCTGCTGTGCAACGACCGCGAGGTGCTGGGCCCGTGGTCGAACCCGTCCTGGCTGAACGCGATCGCCAGCGTGATCATCGCTGTGCTGGTCGAGCTCTCGCTGATCCTGATGGTGAGCACGATGTTCCCGAGTATCGATGTGACGGCTCTGTTCGAGTACCTCAGCCTCGGTACCGCCGCGGCGTTGCTGGTCGCGGGCGCCTTCACACTACGCCGGCGCTCGGCACAACCGGCGATGGCCTCGGAGGAGGAGCCGATCGTGGAGCGGAGCACATGGACGATGCCGCCGCTGGCCCTGCTGGAGCGCCCGGTGTGGTCGCCGGGACGCAAGGCAGGAATGCTCATGCTGCGCGGCTACTTGGTGGTGGCGATGGTGTTGCTGGTCGTCAAGACGGTGCAACTCGCGCACTGATGATGTCCCTGTCCCTGTGCGCGCTGGGAGACTGCAACGCGCTGATGCCCCCTGCGCGCGCGGGGGCATCGCCAAATTGTGACTCTCGCGCGTGACGCCCTTAGCTCAATCGCCGCTCAGGTTGGTCGGCAGCGGCAACCCGTGCGGCGGCGGGTCGTCCTCGAGTAGTTGCGGGACTGTGACGGGATGCAGTCCACGCTTGCGCAGCCCCCTGACGATCGCCGGCAGCGCGGCAATCGTCTCTTCGCGGTTGCCGCCACCATCGTGCATCAAGATGATCGCGCCAGGCTTGGCACCGGCAAGCGCGGTATGCACGATCGCACTCACGCCGGGCAAGGTGTAGTCGGATGTGTCGACCGACCACAGGATCATCAGCAGATGCAGATGGTGCAGCTCTTTGAACGTGGTCGCGTCAAATGACCCATAGGGCGGGCGGAACAAGCGCGGGCGCCTGCCGCCGACCACCTCGATCTGGGCCATCTGATCGAACAGCTCTTCGTGCTGTTCGTGCGGGGAGAGCGTCGCCATCATCGGATGCGTCTCGGTGTGGTCGCCGATCACGTCGCCAGATTTGATCTCGGCGATCGTGCCGGGCGAGAAGTACCGCTCCTGATCACCGATCGCAAAGAACGTCGCATGCACACGCAGCCTGTCGAGCGTGGCCACCAGCTGCTGTGTGTAGGGCCCAGGCCCATCGTCGAAGGTGAGCGCCAGCTCGTTGCCGTGCGAGCCGCCACTGGTGACCGCCGGCGTATAGGCGAGCACCGAGTTGACCGCATTTTCTTCGCCTTTGACGACCGCGGCCGCGCGTTCGGCCGGGGTGAGCGGGGGGACGGTGTGGTGGTGCTTGGTCACGGTGAGGTGGGTCTTGCCTGAGCTTTTGTGAGAGCCAACGGCCGCGACGAGCACCATCACCACGACGATCGCCAACCCGACGGCAGCGACACGGCGGCGGCGAACAACCGGGCTCATGCCGGGGCGCGGAGGTGGCGCAGTGCCTGTCGAGGACGGCATGTCTGGCTCCTCGCCGATCTCGTCGGGGGCGAGGGGTGGAGTGCGGTTTGCCTGGGAGCGGTCCTCCCATGTCCAGTCCCAGCGCGTCATCGGCGTCTATTTTGACTATGTGATTCCGTTTTGGGTCTCCATCGGCGTGCTCTCACTTTGCCAGGGCCTCGTGGTGGCGCTGCCGCGCGCCTGGTCTCCCGCGTGGACGGCGCGTTTGCGCAGCCGTCTGTGGGCACTCGTCCCGGCGTTCTCGATCGTCGGCTTCGTGGCGGTGGGCTCGCTGGCTGAACAGGGCAGTGCGCAGGCGTTGACGTATATAGCGCTGATAGCGGTACCGCTACTTGCCGCGTTTGCGCTCGGTTGGCTGATGCACGGTGCCCGCCCTGCCTTGGCGCTGCTGGTGGTGCCGCTGTTCGTGCTGGCGTGGGCCGATCGCGGCTCACTCGTAGGCCAGGGTGCGGGCGTACTGCTCTCGGCGCTCAGCTGCGTGGCGCTCGGCGCTCTGATCGCGGGCGTCACGCCGGCACGCTGGCTCGCGGTCGGGATCGTGGCAATGGCCTGCGCCGACACTGCGCTCGTGGTTTCCAGCTTGTTGCAAGCCCCCAACAACGCGCTCAACGCAGCTCATCCGGTGGGCGGCTTGCCACGCTTGCAGGCCGAGGTGTTCGGTTCGGCGGTGATGGGCTACGGGGACCTGTTCGTGGCCGGCGTGCTCGGCGGCCTGCTCGCCGCGACAGGCAAACGGGCGCGTCAGTCCTGGGGAGCACTGTTGGTCGCGCTGCTTACGATCTCGTTCGACCTGTTGTTCTTTGCCGTAGATGAGCTGCCGGCGACTGTGCCGGTCGCGGCCGCGCTGGTGATCCTTTTGAGAATCGGCTCGCCGTCGGGCAGATCTTCCAGCGGCCGCGACCCCGAGCTGAGCGGCCGCGGAGTTGCCTCGACCGGCGCGGGACTCGTGAGCTCGCGCTCAGACTTCGCGCCGGACTCCTCGATGCGGCGCAGCTGAGGCAGCACACGGCTGTCGAACGAGCCGACCGCTTCGTTGTAGGAGCCGACCGCTGAGCCGAGCGCGCGCCCAACCTTCGCTAGCGGGTCAACGAAGCGAGCGATGCGCCTGTGCAGCTCGCGCGCGGACTCGGCGATCTCGCGCGCAGACTCGGCGATCAGCTCCTGGCGCCAGCCGTAGTGCACCGCGCGCAGCAGCCCGATCAGCGTCGTTGGCGTTGCCATCAACACCTGCTGGTGCACGCCGTACTCGATCAGGGCAGGATCCTCGGCAAGGGCAGCGTGGTAGATGCCCTCGGAGGGCACGAACATCACGACCAGGTCGGGGGTGGTGTCGAACTGACGTTGATAGCCCTTGGAGGCAAGCTTGGTTATGTGGTCGCGAGTCTGGCGCGCATGGCGGGCCATCTGTAGCCCACGCTCCTCGTCATTCTGGGCCTCCAGGTGCGCGAGATAAGCATCGAGCGGCACCTTGGAGTCGACCACGATCAGCTTCTCGCCGGGCAGCTTGACGAGCACGTCGGGGCGCAGGGCCCCGTCTTCAGTTTGCACGGTGCTCTGCTCGAGGAAATCGCAGTGCTCGATCATGCCGGCCATCTCGATCACGTTGCGCAACTGGATCTCACCCCAGGAGCCGCGCGTGTTGGGTCGCTTCAGCGCCGAGACGAGGTTGCCCGTCTCTTGGCGCAAACCGCCGACGCCCTCGTGCAACTGGCGCACCATGTTCGTCAGTTCGCCCTGGGCCTGCTTGCGCTCGCGCTCCAAGCGACCGATCTCGTGCTCGACGCGGCCGAGCTTCTCGTTGACCGGTCCGACAAGGCCCTTGATCTCCTCCGCACGCTTGGCCATCTCAGCGGTGCCACGCTCCTCCTCGGCACGGCGCTGATCGGCCAGGCGCTGCGCGAGCGAGTCGCCGGTCTGCTTGAGCACGTCCGCGGAGATCGACTTCATTTCGTCGCGCATCCGCTCCCGGTTATCGACGGAGATGGAGTCGAGCTGCTCGCGTATGCGCTCACTGCCTGAGCGCGCAAGCGCCGCGGCGACAGCGGCGCCGGCCAAGGCGCCGACGACAAGACCGGCTATCAACAGTGCAACCGACACATTTCCTCGCTTTTCACGCTCGTGGAACTACAAGGTGACATCGCGAGCGGACGACGAGGTCTACGATGGGGAGGTGAGCACGACCGAGGCACAACTCAGCCACGGCGATGCGGATGTCGGCGGTGGTATTCGACTCCACTACGTTGAGGCTGGCACGGGGCCGCTGGTCGTCCTGCTGCACGGCTTTCCCGAGTTCTGGTACTCCTGGCGTCGTCAAATCGGGCCTTTGGCAGAAGCCGGCTACCACGTGGTTGCGCCAGACATGCGCGGCTATGACCTCTCAGACAAGCCGCGGGGATGGCGCGCATATGACGCGTCGCTGTTGGCGGGCGACATCGCCGGCCTGATCCGCGGCTTCGGCGAGCAGGACGCATACGTCGTCGGCCACGACTGGGGCGCCGCTGTCGCCTACGCCGTGGCGATGCTGCATCCCGACGTGGTCAAGCGCCTGGCGATCCTCAACGTGCCGCACACAGCGCGCATGCTGGAGGGCTTCAGGACGCTCAAGCAGCTGCGCAAGAGCTGGTACATGTTCTTCTTCCAGATCCCGCGCCTACCGGAGTACCTGATCGGCCGCGACGACTTCTCCTTCGCCAAGCGCTCGCTGCGCTCAGACTCCAAAAAGGCGTTCACCGACGAGGACCTCGAACGCTACGTGGAGGCCTGGTCGCAGCCAGGGGCGCTCACCGGGATGATCAACTACTACCGGGCAGCTCTGCGGCGTTCGCCGCGCGCGACGCAGGCCGCGATGAAGCCGATCCCGGCGCCCACGATGGTGATCTGGGGGATGCTCGACCGTCATCTCGGCAGCGAGCTGGCCGAACCGGCAAGCGAGTGGGTGCCCAACCTGCGCATGGAGCGCATTCCGCAGGCCACGCACTGGGTACAGCATGACGCGCCCGAGCGCGTCAACGAGCTGCTGATCGATTTCCTGGGCGAAGCCGGCTCTTAGCCGGCGGGCAGGTGTTGTGAAATTGGGGTGCCCCGCGCGACGCGGGCGCGCGTCTGCGCGTGTGTAACGCGCCCCCGCGTATGCGCGCGTCCCCCGTGTGCGCGTCGCGCGGGCATCGCGCTTTTGGATGTGGTCACCGCACGCTTGCTTCACGACTCCACTGCACGCGCCGCAGCGTCGACGCGGGCGAACGGGGCGACTTCGCGCAGTGCGAGCAGACCTATCAGCGCCGCCAGCAGGCAGGTGATCGCGCCCACGCCAAGCCCCGCACGGGCGCCGGCCTGGGCCATCACCCAGCCGATGATCGGACCGCCGATCGGGGTGGAGCCCTGGAAGGCCACGAACCACAGCGACATCACGCGACCGCGCATCGACGGCGCCGCGGCGAGCTGAAGCGTCGAGTTGCCGGTCGCCATGAACGAGATGCTCGCCCAGCCGACAAGTGCGAGCGCCACCAGCTCGACGGGTAGGGTGGGGGCGAGTGCGGCAAGCATGATCACCGCCCCGAACGCGCCTGATGCGACCACGAGCGTGCGCAGACCTGTGCGTCCCACAGCGGCCACCAGCAGTCCTCCGACGACCGCGCCGGCGCCCATCGCGGCGGTCATGAAGCCGTAGCCCGCGGCGCCTACGTGCAGGCCCTGGCGGGCCATCACAGGGAGAGTTACCTGGAACTCGTAGGCGAACATCCCCACGAGCGCCATCATCAGCAGCGGGATCGCCAGGTCGCGATTGTTGCGCACATAGGTCAACCCCTCGCGCAACTGTCCCGGTCCGCGCTCAGTGGGTGGGCTCGGCCTCAGCGCGGTGAGATCCAGTGTCAGCAGGGAGGCAATCACGGCCACAAAGCTTGCGGCGTTGGCCAGAAAGCACACGCCCTCGCCGACAGTAGCTATCAGCAGCCCTGCGATCGCGGGGCCGATCGTGCGGGCCACGTTGACGAGCACAGAGTTGAGGCTCACCGCGTTGCGCAGGTGCTCAGGTCCGACCATCTCGAGCATGAACGACTGACGGGCAGGGTTCTCAAAAGCGCTGTTGAGGCCGAGCAACATCGCGAGCACGCCGATCTCCCAGATGCGCACCGCTCCGGTGACGGTGAGCAGTCCCAGGACCAACGCCTGTAGACCCATAGCGCCCTGTAGCCACAGCATCAGGCGGCGCTTGTCCACACGATCTGCGATCACGCCGCCGTAAGGCCCGAGCAACAGGATCGGGAGCGTCTGTAGCGCCACGATCAGCCCGAGCGTGGTGGCCGATCCGGTGAGGGTCAACACGAGCCACGCCTGTGCCGCCATTTGCATCCAGGTGCCGCTGAGGGAGATCGCCTGACCGGCGTAGTAGCGGCGATAGTTGGGGATCTCAAACGCCTTGAAGGTGGCGCGACCTGCTCCGAGCAGACGCGTCACGGGCGGCCCCCAGGGATCTGCTCCGCGAGTGTCTCGAGCACCGGCAGCGCGCTCCACAACAGCTCGCGCTGCTCCTCGGTGAGCTTTGCCATGTGCTGCTGCAGCGCTTCGGTGCGCTCGCGGTGGATGCGCTTGCGCAAGCGCTGCCCCGCCGGCGTCGCGTGCACGAGCGCGGCGCGCTTGTCCACGGGATCCGGCTCGCGGCTGATCAGCTCGGACTGGCACAGCTGTGCGGTGATGCGCGAGAGCATCGTCGGATTGATGCCCTCGATCTCGGAGATCTCCGTCAGGCGGAGTGGGCCGAGACGGACGATGGTGAACAGCACAGAGGTCTGCGATGGGGTCAGTCCCGTGCCGGCCACCGTAAGTCGTAGGCGGCCCGAGAGCTTGCCGATCACAGCTCTCAGGCGGGTGGTTGGATCACTGTCGGTACTTAGGGTCACTCATCTCCGATGATTGCTTGCCGGCAAGCATTATAGAAGAGTTGTTGGGATGGTCGCCACTGAGGGCGGAATCTCACTCGTCTCTGCTGTTCGGGTCGGCGCATGCGCCGACCCGCCGGACCGCACATGTGCGGTCCGGGGCCATGGCGCATGCGCCATGGCCTTCCAAATGAGTCAAGATGGATCGCGTGCGAGAAGCGTCCCCTCAAGCCAAGTCGTCGATGACGTCAGCACCTTCGGGCGAGCAGTTCGAGATCGCGTTCGGGGAGCAGCGCGCCACGATTGTCGAAGTTGGGGGTGGGGTGCGCGAGTACACGGTTGCCGGGGAGCCGGTTCTGCACCCCTACGAGGTGAGGGAGATGTGCGACGGCGCGCACGGCGCCGTGCTGCTGCCATGGCCTAACCGGCTCGCGGACGGTCGCTACGAGTTCGAGGGTGAGCGCCACCAGCTCGCGCTCACCGAGCCCGCAAAGCGCAACGCGATCCACGGCCTGCTGCGCTGGTGCTCGTGGTGGGCGGCAGAGCGCGAGCCCCATCGCGTTGTGATGGCCACGCGCCTTCACCCCCAGACTGGATACCCCTTCGCGCTCGACGCCACCGTCGCCTACGAGCTAGACGAGGACGGCTTGCACGTGACGATCGGCGCGGTCAACGTCGGCTCGCGCGCGTGCCCGTATGGCGTGGGTCAGCACCCTTACCTCTCGCCCGGCGAAGGCACGATCGACGACTGCAAGCTCGAGCTGCCCGCGCGCACCCGCTTGCTGGTGGACGAGCACCATCAGGTTCCTGTCGATCGCGAGTCGGTGGAGGGGACCCCCTTCGACTTCCGCGAGCCGCGCCCGATCGGCGACTTGCCGATCGACTCCGGCTTCTGCGATCTGATCCGCGACTCCGGTGGTCGTGCCACCGCCCGCCTTCACCGTCCCGACGGCACCCGCGTAGAGCTGTGGGTGGATGAGCAGTACGAGGTCCTACAGGTCTACACCGCCCACACGCTCGCTCTCTCTCGCCGACGGCGCGGCTTGGCGGTCGAGCCGATGACGTGCGCTGCCAACGCGCTGCAGAGTGGGGACGGGCTCGCGCGGCTGGAGCCCGGACAGGCGTTTTCCGCGCGCTGGGGTGTGCGGCTGGCGTGAGTGAGCTGACGCTCCGCACGGTCCGTAGGGCTTGCCCTCGCGGCTGCTGAAGCCAAGGCTCTCGCACACGCCCCGCCACCGCGGGGTGCCGCCTTCGGCGACGCTCTCCGAATGCCGGCGGAGTCGTTCTAGGAGACGGGCGTGGGCTCGATGTCGTGCTCCGGCACGCCGGCCGCAGCGTAAGCGTCGAAGGCGTCGAGCGTCTCCGCCGTGAGCAGCGCTTGGGCCAAGCTCTCCAGTTGCGAGCGGTGCTCGGTGAGCAGCCGTGTCACTTCGCCGTGCGCCTGCTCGATCAGCTTGCGCACCTCCTCGTCCACCAGTCGCTGCGTCTGCTCAGAGGTGACGCTCATTCCCGGCAGCATCGGCTGGTCGTCGCCTGGTAGCAACGTGACCGGCCCGAGCGCCTCGCTCATCCCCCAACGCCCAACCATCTGTCGAGCGATCGCGGTCAGCTGCTGGATGTCGGACTCGGCGCCGGTGGTGATCGAGCCGTAGACGACCTCCTCGGCCACACGTCCGCCGAGCGCAACACGGATCTTGGCCTGTAGCTCCTCGGTCGAGTAGGACACGCGGTCGGCGTCGGGTGTGGACAGCGTCACCCCGAGCGCCATCCCTCTGGGAATGATCGACACCTTGCGTACCGGGTCCGCGCCAGGCGTCAGCATCCCCACGAGCGCGTGCCCAGACTCGTGGTAGGCGGTGCGCTCGCGGTCCGCAGGAGAAAGCAGAATCCCGCGAGGCGAGCCCAGCATGATCTTCTCCAGCGAATCAGTGAAATCGGCCATCTTGACGTTTTCATGGCCGCGGCGGGCGGCAAGCAGGGCCGCCCCGTCGCGGTCGGGCGCCTGCACGGTCACGCGCCTGTCGAAGCGTCCAGCACGTAGCAGGGCGGGGTCGAGCACGTCAGGCCGGTTGGTGGCGGCCAGCACGACAACGGCCTCGGAGCTCTCGAAGCCGTCGATCTCGGTGAGGATCTGGTCGAGCGTCTGCTCGCGCTCGTCGTTCGCGCCGGTAACGGACACCGACCCCTGACGCGAGCGCCCGATCGCATCGAGCTCGTCGATGAAGATGATCGCCGGCTCCGCCTCCTTGGCCTTGGCGAACAGGTCGCGCACGCGAGAGGCTCCGACGCCGACGATCGCCTCGATGAACTCCGACGCGGAGATCGAGAAGAAAGCGGCATGCGCCTCGCCGGCCACAGCACGCGCCAGCAGCGTCTTGCCGGTGCCGGGTGCCCCGGAGAGCAATACCCCGTGTGGCATGCGCCCGCCGAGGCGCCCATAGCGCTCAGGAGTACGCAAGAAGTCAACGACCTCCGAGAGCTCGGCCTTTGCCTCATCGATGCCTGCCACGTCGTCAAAGGTGACGCGGATCTTCTCGGGGGCGCGACCTGCCAGCCGCGCTTGTCGCGCGGCATCGGGGGATGGGCGTCGGCTCGGCTGGGCCCGGTCCGCTCAGAGTCGCTGGAAGCTTGATCGGGCATGAGCCAGATGCTACGCACCAGACGGGATTGTCACGGCACGGTCGTGGACGGTGGGGGTGGACGCTGTAGGTGGAGTCAAATCGGCGATGCCCCCCGCGCGCGCGGGGGGCATGCGTAGAAATCCGCAGTCTGTGCAAGGGTGCTCCCGGATGGTGGCACTCCGGTGTCGTCTAGGGTGAGGTCCGACTGCGGATATCGACTGCAACAGGGAGCCAAGGAGCGACGCGATGTTCAAGAACGTGTTGGTGGGAGTCGACGACAGGCAGGGCGGGCGCGACGCGATAGCGCTTGCCACGCATCTTGTGGACGAGGCTGGAAAGCTGACGCTGCTCAACGTCCACAGCGGTGTGCTGCGCCCAGTCGACGCGGCCAGTCCGGGCGCGGTCTCGGCCGAGCAGGAACGCTCGCATGCTTTGCTGGAGGCCGAGCGCGAGCGCGCGGGTGTGCAAGCAGAGCTGGTGAGCGTCGTCTCGAGCAGTCCAGGCAAGGGCCTGCACCAGCAAGCCGAGGAGCAGCAGGCTGACCTGATCGTCGTCGGCTCCTGCTCGCGCGGCACTTTCGGCCGGGCGATGCTCGGCGACGACACTCGCGCCGCGCTGAACGGCTCGCCCTGCGCGGTCGCGGTTGCCGCCCACAGCTACGCCGAGGCGCCAACACCGATCGCGAAGATCGGCGTCGGCTACGACGGCTCACCGGAGAGCGAGGCGGCGCTAGCGATGGCCCACGAGCTCGCAACTCCTACGCGGGCAAGCGTGATCGCTCTAGAGGCGGTGTCGGTGCCGTCCTACGCCTACTCGGGCATGGCCTCGCCGGCGATCGGCGAGACCATGGAAGTGATGATCGAGGAGGCCAAGGAGCGCATGCACGCATTGCCGGACGTCGACGGTCGCGCCGTGTACGGCTTCGCCGGCGAGGAGCTGGCGGCTTTCAGCGATGAGCTGGACGTCTTGGTGGTCGGCTCACGGGGTTACGGCCCCGTCAAGCGCCTGGTCGTCGGCAGCACGTCTGAGTACCTGGAGCGCCACGCACGCTGCTCGTTGTTGGTGCTGCCGCGCGTTGCGGCCGGCTGAGCCTACTCGGCGCCTGTCATATATGCCAGCGCTCCGCTTGGGCAAGTGGAGCTGAGTCGAGCCGTGCCGAGTTCGGTCGGATCGGGGAGGTCTTGGTCTCGCCGATCCGGCGCGGGTTCCACACGCGGGTGAAATAACGCGACGGTTACAAAGTGGCGACGCAACAGTTACAAAGTGGCCGTTTGTCGTGATTACGGTTGGCTTGTTCAACACCCCTATATCCGGACACGAAGTCCGGTGCAAAGGAGACCGTAATGACCAAGCGTTCTGGCCCGCGAGCGGTTGCTCGCGTGGCGGCCGCGATCCTTGTGTCGAGTGCGCTGGGAGTGGCATTCGACGCGCCCGCGCAAGCAGACGGAGGACATTACCCATCGCCCGGCGGCGGGCACTCGGCACTGATGCCGGGCAACCTGCTGCTCAGCCGCAGCGTCTATGAAAACGATCCAGGCCTGACCGCCGGAGTCACCGAGCTGCCGGCCGGATGCGTCACGGCTTGCGCGCTTGCCAACGCTGGCGGCGCCTATCCGGAAGTTTGGAACAACGACCTCGTGGACGAAAGCTTCGGTGTCACATCGAAGATCTTGCTGGACCAGATCACACCGTGGGGAACGTCCGTCAGCACCTTGCAGGTGCCCAACAGCACCGAGCCGGGCGTCTCCTCTGGCTCTGACCAGATGGTGACCAGCTTCTCATCCAAGTCCGAATTGGCGCTCAACCTCTCCACGCGTGGCAATAACGTCACGTTCATGGGCTATCTGGCGCCGGTCGACACGGTCGACGTCTCCAACTCCAACACCCCGGGCGCGATCGACCCGACCAACCCGGTCCCTGGCGCCTACTATCGCGTGGTGGCGCAGCTGAACGCCCAGGGTCAATTCCAGTTCACCAAGACCAACGCCTACAGCGGCAACAACGGTCGCGCGGCAATCCTCAGCGAAGAACACGGCGCACACGCGATCTACATGGCGGGCAACGCCGGCAACGGCGCCAACCCACAGCCGGCCGGCGTGGTCATCGGCACAGGCGCACAGATCCTCAAGCCCACGCGCGAACCAGTGCCGGAGCTCCTGCAAGAACCAGGATTCCCGACACCGGTAGGCAGCTTCAACGTCACACAACTCGGTGACAAGCTGGACAAGATCGGTAAGGACACCAACTTCCGTGGTCTAACGATCTCGGGCAATGTCGTCTACTACACAAAGGGCAGCGGCAGCAACGGAGTCAATACCGTCTACTTCCTGGACACCACGGGCAAGGCTTGCCCGAACGGCGTGGGACTCCCGGCGGCAAACGCAAAACTGCCCTCCTGGCCGCTTGCCTACAACCCCGAAGAGTTGGCGGCTGAAGGTCTAAAGCCCAACAACATGTGCATTCTCAAGGGCTTCCCGACGGCTCTGGCGAAGAAGGCGACGTCGTTCCCGTTCGGCATCTGGTTTGCCAACGCGAACACGCTGTATGTCGCCGATGAGGGCAACGGCGAAAACGCCTACTCGACAACCAAGAACGAATACAACGAAGCGGCAGCACAGACGGGTGCCGGCCTGCAGAAGTGGGTCTTCAACTCGACCGCAGGGGAATGGCAGCTCGCCTACACCTTGCAGACCGGTTTGAACCTGGGCAAGCCTTACACGGTGCCCGGTTACCCCACCGGGGACAACGCGGCCACGGGTTTGCCGTGGGCGCCAGCAACCGACGGCCTACGCAACATCGACGGTCGCGTCAATCCCAACGGGACGGTCACGATCTGGGCGATCACATCGACGGTCAGCGGCGACGGCGACCAGGGCGCCGACCCGAACAAGCTGGTGGCGATCACCGATCAGCTGGGAGCAACCACGCCCCCAGCCTCGGAGAGCTTCGGCACGGTGCGGGCGGCCGCCAGCGGCGAAGTGCTGCGTGGCATCTCGTTCACGCCGGGGACCGGTGCTCAGCAGGGCGGCCACTATCAGGGCGGTGGCTTCTCCGAGCACAGCTACGGCGGCCGCTAGTAGGTACGAGCAGCGCGCATAGCGTTTGAATGAGCGGGGTGGCCGTGCTGGAGCGTCCAGCGCAGCCACCCCGTTGTACGTTTGTGAGTCTGCGCGAGCACTTCGCTTGGCCCATCCGGAGAGTACTCAAGGCCGCGGTACTCGGGTTCCATCGAGCGGCTTCGATTTTATCGAGGCGGCTTCTATTATTGTAAATGTCGATCAAGATTATTGCCTTTGTCCCGGGGTGAGTTGGCCGGGCTGCGACAATGCATCAACCAAACAGCGCGCACCGAAAGGACACGAGCATGACCCTGCAACTAGGCGACATCGCCCCCGATTTCGAGGCGCAGACCGACCAGGGACCGATCCACTTCCACGACTGGATCGACGGCTCCTGGGTGGTTCTCTTCTCCCACCCCAAGGACTTCACACCGGTTTGCACAACAGAGCTCGGCTACATGGCCAAGATAAAGCCCGAGTTCGACCGCCGCGGCGTGAAGATCATCGGCCTCTCTGTCGACCAGACAGGCAAGCACGAGCAATGGGCCAAGGACATCGAGGAGACCCAGGGCTACGCGCCCAACTACCCGATCATCGGCGACAACGACTTCAACGTCTCCAAGCTCTACGGAATGCTGCCGGCAGCCACTGAGGGCGACTCGGACGCGCGCACTCCGGCGGACAACCAGACGGTTCGCAACGTGTTCGTGATCGGGCCCGATAAGAAGATCAAGCTGATCCTCATCTACCCGATGACGACCGGTCGCAACTTCGACGAGGTACTGCGCGTGATCGACTCGCTGCAGTTGACGGCCAACCACAAGGTGGCCACGCCGGTCAACTGGAAGCCGGGCGAGAAGGTCATCATCGCCGGGTCGGTCTCCGAGGATGAGGCGAAGGCGACCTATCCGGACGGCTGGGAGACGCCCAAGCCATACATCAGGATCGTGCCGCAACCGAGTTGAGGCATACCGGTCACGGACATCTCTATCGAGGCGCCTTCTCGATGCTGTCCTTCTGGCGTTCTTGTGACTGCTTCTACTCACGCGACTCTGCAATCCGGCGAGTCTGCAGAGCGTGGTCGGGCGGCCCGGCAGACGGTACCCCGGTCGGCTCACGGCGATTGGGCCCCAGCCGGGGACCGGCCTGATCCAGTTGCGGTGCTCGCGGCCCAAGCGGCTTCGCGCGTGCAGGAGCTCGTCCCCATCCGCTACGGGCGGATGCTCGTCTCACCATTCACGTTCTACCGCGGGGCGGCCGCCGTGATGGCGGCCGACCTCGCGGCGACGCCGAATTCGGGTATCGCGGTGCAGGCGTGTGGCGACGCGCACATCTCGAACTTCGGCGGATTCGCCGCACCGGATCGCAGACTCGTCTTTGGTCCGAACGACTTCGACGAGACCTTGCCCGGCCCGTGGGAGTGGGACGTCAAGCGGATGGCGGCCAGCGCCGAGATCGCTGGCCGCGACGTCGGGCTATCGAAGGATCTCCGGCAGTGGATCGTGCGCGATTGTGTGCGCGAGTACCGGGAGGGTATGCGCGGCTTCGCGAATGAGAGCCACCTCGATGTGTGGTACGACCGCCTCACGGCGAGCGAACTTGTCGATCGTTTCGGTGGCAGGCTCGGTACGAAGGGTAGGATCGTGTTCGCAAAGCCTTTTGCCAAGGCACGACGTAAGACGAGCCTGAGGGCGGTCAAGAAGCTCACCGAGCGCGTCGACGGCGAGCTGCGCTTTCGCAGTGTCCCGCCGCTCTTGGTCCCGTTGCGCGAGCTGTTCGAGCCGGGGGACGCCCGCGATGAGAGCGATTACGTTCGCGAGCTGCTGGACGAGTATGCGGCCAGCCTGGATGTCGACCGGCGCTACCTGTTCGGGACATACCGCTTCGTGGACATGGCGCGCAAGGTCGTGGGCGTTGGGAGCGTCGGTACGCGCGCGTGGGTGTTCCTGCTCGTCGGCCGCGACGGTAAGGACCCGCTAGTTCTGCAGGCGAAGGAGGCTCAGCCCTCGGTGCTCGAGCCCTATTTGGGCGCGAGCGAGTTCGAGAACCATGGCGAGCGGGTTGTTCAGGGCCAGCGGATCTCACACGCGGCAAGCGACACCTTCCTTGGCTGGCAACGCAGCGAGGGCTTGGATGGTCAGGAGCACGACTTCTATGTCCGCCAGCTCTGGGACTGGAAGGCGTCCGCTGACCTGTCGACGATGAGCGAGATCGGCCTGCATGCGTACACGCGGGCCTGTGGGTGGTCTCTAGCCCGTTCCCATGCCCGCTCCGGCGACCGGCTCGCGATCGCCGCATACCTGGGCGCCGGCACGGGATTCGACAAGGCGATCGCCCGTTTCTCAGGAGCGTACGCGGACCAAAACGAACTCGACCATCAGCGACTGACGGACGCCGTCGCCGCGGGCGAGGTGCAAGCGGAGTCCGGCGTCTAGTACGTTTCTTCTGGCCGTGCTGAGGGGGGTTCGTCTCGCTGGTGCTTCCGGTAGGTATTGGCGTTTTCGAGCTGGTGGCGTTCGCCAGGAACCGCCGGCGGCAAAAAGAAGAAAGCCCATGTGACGACGAAGCAGGTCGTGGTGGCGAGCGGCGCGGCAACGCTCCCGGCGGGTACGACAAAGGTTCTAACGCTAACGCTCAATTCGACTGGTCAAGCACTGCTCTCAAAGTTCGGCAAGCTCGCGGCGATCGTGACCGTCAGCTCTGGCGGCAAGACAATCGATACGGCCACCGTCGCAGTGCAAAAGACTGCCAAGCCGAAAAAGAGGAAGTAGTCCTACTTCACAGCCTGTCCCTTGGCGTTGACGGCATACCACTTGCCGCCAAACTGCTTCGCGCCGACATATGAGATCAGCGTTGGCGCTGGTTCATAAATATAGAGCGGATGACCGGCATAGGTGACCTGGCTAACTCCTTCGGGCAGGGTGATGCTGGAGAGCAGAGAGGCCCGTACGCCTGCGCCTGCTGACGGCTTGCCTTGTACCGGCAAGGCCAACCAGATGGCCGAGCATCCGCTGATCTTCACACAGGTGTCCTTCTTTGGATGGTCGCTTGTGAACTCGTACAGAATCGAGCCAGAGGAGTTGACCAAGATCTTGCCGAGCTTGGTCTTGCGCAGTTCCACCGTGTGAAACAGGGTGGAACGTGCGGAAGGATCCGCACCGGCCACGGTCGATGCAGTCGCGGCGGCGAGCAGGATGCCAACCAAAAGGATGCAGGTACGCTTCATAAGATCGTCTCCGAATCGTTAGCGGGTCTGTACGGGCTAGTCACGACGCATGGCCGAGAACTTATCGGTCTCGTTGCAAGGGGGGAGAGCATTGTGCGGGTAGGTGAAGAACACGTTGATCGTACCCTCGGCGTGGGTTGGCGCGTTGAACTCGCCCTTGAGCGTATAGCGCGGGTTGATCCCCGAGTTGTTCATGACCGTCTCGCCGTCAAAGCGTCCGCTTGCGATGGCCAGCGTCGGAAAGTCGAAGAAGAGCGGTTCGTCATCGGGTGGACCGCAGTTGACGGTCCCCTGGAAGTCCGTGAGGTTGTCCCGTTCGCTGTAGAAGTCTGCGGCGGCGGTCGGTGAGATGGTTATACAGCGACGGTGATGGGCGTGTTCTCCGGGGTCGTTGTGTGAATGGGAGTGTGTTGTGTGGGTGCTTGCCGCGCGGCGAGATCCCGTTCGACGGCGAGAGCGAGCTTCGCGAGGTCTGAGTAGCCGACGACCTTGCGGAATTGGGTCTCGGCCTCGAGCATCCCGGCGGCCGTCCAGCGCAGGCACATGTCCCCGTTTTGCCAGCGCTTCACGTTGCGGGAGCTGCGGCGGATGATCTCGATCATCGACTCGATCGGGTTCGTCGAGGCCAGGGTCTTCTTCAGCCGTCCGCGGATCCCCAGGCGAGTGAGGGTCAGGGTCTCCTCCAGCCCCTCATTCAGGGACGCCGCCGCACCGGGATGGGAGTGCTCCAGTTCGCTGGCGAGGGTCCGCAAACCTTCCAGCGCGAGCTTGTGGTTATCGCTTGCCCACGCTCGCAGCAGACGCGCCTTCACAGCGGGCCGGTCGCGTTCGGCGAGGTGATCCAGGACGTTGCGTTCCTTGTGGCGGATACAGCGTTGCACCGGCACCGGGCCGAAGACCTCATCGACGGCCGCCCTGAGCGCCTTGCTACCGTCGAGGACGACGAGGACGCCCTGCTCGACGTCAAGGCCACGGGAAACGAGGTCGGCGAGGAGATGCGCGGTGACGGTCTTGTTCTCCGTCGAGCCGTCCCACAATCCCAGCGGGAGCTTCACCCCGTCGGTGCTGATACCCAGCGCGACAATGGCGCAGCGGCCCTTCAGCTCGATCCCGTCGACCATCAACGCCGCCAACCGCACATCGGCGAGATCACGGCTCATCAACGCGTCCAGGTGCTCACGCGTTCGGCCGACGAACTCGCGGCTGACCGCGGACTTCGACGCCGAACGCTCCCTGGCGATCACCTGCTCACCTACGGGCTCACGGGTGCGTGTGAAACGGCGTGTGCTGACCCCGGCGAGCATCTGCTCCAAAACGACCCGTGTCAGCGGGTCGCGGTCAGCGAAATATTCATACGTCCCAAGCGGCACCTCGTGCTCGTCATCCGCGGTCCTGGCACGTGGGCGCTTCACGGCGACCCGACGGCCGCCCAGGGTCACCTCGCCGTCGGTGTGGCCGTGACGGACCGCGGTGCGCTCCGGGCTCTTGGCGTGCTTGGGGCCGACGACCTCATCGAGCTCGGCCTCCATCATCTCGCTCAGCACCCCCAGCCCGACACCCACGCTGAGCGCCAGCAGCCCATCCTTCGCAGCGCCCGCGAGATCTCCCAAGGCGTCCTGCACCCCTGGCGGCAAAACCCTCTCCGGGCGTGCGTCCTGCTCCTGCTTTACGGTGTTCATGGCGGTTCCTCTCGTCTCGATGGACTTGTTTGCACTCGCCACGGTCCCAGCGGGACCGGACGAGGCGGGGGAACCGCCACCTACAAACTTCTACACGCTCCGGGACAACCTCAAGTCCGTCCTCAGCCCGGTCAGCTTCTCACTGTCGGGCGAGACCTTGAAGCTCAGCGTAAACGCGCCGACATCGCCTGAGTAGGCGCCCGGCCTTGGTTTGACCGGCGACTTTGCCGCGGCCACGCCACCACCGAGGCCAGCGACCATCGACGCTAGCAGCATGGGGGCAAAGACGCAAAAGGTGCCTACGCGCAACACAAGGCGCGTATGACTATTTGGTGGCCGGTGGGCATCGCTCATGCTGATCTCCTTCGGGTGGCATAGGCTGGTGAGAATGGAGCCGTACGGCGCTCGCGTGGCTATTGCTTGGGAGCGAGTTCGGATGATAACTTCAAGAAGCGGAGGGTCACGAGGAAGTTGCCAGGTGGCGCCCGGTCAGGCAGTTCGGTGGGTTGGGGGATAGCTGCGGCGTGATCGAGGACGTGAGGAGGGACCTTGCTGTCGATGCGTGTGCTTTCGGTATGGTCCGCGCTGTGCCGCACGATCCTGTCGAGCTGTTGCGCCAGCTGATCCGGTTCGACACAACTAATCCACCCGGCAACGAGGCTCAGTGCATTGGGTGGATCAAGGATCTCTGCGACGGGGCTGGTCTGCTGACGAGAATCTTGGCCAAGGACGCCGCACGGCCGAACCTGCTGGCGCGGCTGCCCGGTAGGGGTGTTGCGCCGCCGCTTCTTCTCCAGGGTCATGTCGACGTGGTCACGACGGACGGCCAGAGCTGGCGCCACGATCCGTTCGGCGCCGAGCTGATCGAAGGCGAGATTTGGGGCCGGGGCGCCCTGGACATGAAGGGCGGCGTGGCGATGATGCTGGGGGCGATCCTGCGGCTCGCCGAGGCCGCTGAGCCTCCACCGGGCGACGTGCTGTTGTGTGTGCTCGCGGACGAGGAGAATCTGGGGCCGTACGGCGCACGCTTTGTGGTCGAGGAGCACGCGGAGCTGTTCGAGGGCGTGAGGCACGCGCTCGGTGAGTTTGGTGGCGCGCGCACTGAGTTGGCGGGTCTGAGTGCTTATCCGATTCAGGTGGGTGAGAAGCAGGTGTGCTGGTCGCGCGCAACCATCCGCGGGCCCGGCGGCCACGGCTCGCTCCCGATGCGCGGCGGTGCGATGGCGAAGCTTGCTCGGTTGCTGAGCGCGCTGGATTCGCGGCGACTTCCGGTGCACGTTACCGAGATTCCACGGTCGATGATCGAGGCGGTAGCGGCTGCGCTACCCGCCGGCGGGCGCGAGCTGGCCGACGGGCTGCTTGACCCCGAGCGCACCGACGCGACGATCGACATGCTCGGCGAGGCGGGCCAGACGCTGGATCCGATGTTCCACAATACGGTCAATGCCACCGTCGTGCGAGGCGGCGCCAAGGTCAACGTGATCCCGAGTGAGTTGCAGCTCGAGCTCGACGGGCGTCTGCTTCCCGGACAGACGGCGGACGATCTTTTCCGCGAGCTGCGTGAGCTTGCCGACGACGACGATCTCGAGCTGGAGGTAACGAGCTATGAGCCAGTATCCGATTGGGTGGACCTGTCCCTGATGGGGCTGCTGAGCGACGTGCTCACCGCCGCCGACCCCCACGCCGTGCCGTTGCCGATGCTCATGCCCGGTCTCACCGACGGTCGCTTCTTCGCTCGGCTTGGAATCCAGACCTACGGGTTTCTGCCGATGCGCCTTCCGGCGGAGATGAAGTTCACGAGTCTCATTCACGCGGCGGATGAGCGCGTCCCAGCGCAGGAGATCGGTTGGGGCACTGACCGCATCTGCGAGGTGCTCACGCGGTACAGGTAGCGAACGGGACCGCGGCGCCAGCCTCGTTCTCGGCAACATGGGCGATGTGGTCAAGATGGTGGACGCCAGCTTCTGGCTAGGGTAGTTTGGCCTACCTCGATTAGGTAGCCGTCGGGGTCACGGATGTAGCAGCGTATCTCGGTCACTTGGGGCGGGTTTCAAGCATGCCTTGGAAGGGCAGCACTAGAGAGAGCACTCACTTTCTGTAATAGAAAGAGAGAGTGTCCTCTTCACGGCGTCGCGTGCCGTAGTCCGGGCATTGCGGTTGTCGTCTACCAATTCAAGCCAGTGAGGGTCTATGACCGACAAGAACATCGATCAAGCGAAGGGACGCGTCAAGCAGGCTGCTGGTGCCTTGACCGGAGATCAAGGCTTGAAGAACGAGGGACACGCCGACCAGGCGAAGGGATCCCTAAAGAAAGCCGTAGACAAGGTCGCCGAGACTGTAAAGGGGCACCATCGAAGCGATGAGCGCGGGTAGCTATGAACGCGCCAAGTCGATCGAGCGTTGCGAGGTGACCATGCTCACGATCCTTCTCGTCATCGTTCTCATCCTGCTGCTGACGGGCGGCGGGCTCAGCTTCAGACGCCGCGGACGCCGCGGTCTTTAGCTCCAGCGGCATCAGGACCCACCACGCGCCTTCTAAGGGCTAGACGTCTTCGGGTCAGCCATTGGGGTTGCCCGGAACCCGAACAAAAGCTAGCTCAAGGAGGAAAACATGAGCACCGGAACGATCATCATAATTGCTGTTGGCGCCGTAGTGGTGCTACTGCTCATCGCCTTCGTCGCTCGCGCCGTCAGCCGTAGGCGCGATGAACGTCGTCGTGAGCAGGCGGGCGAGCTTCGCCAGGTGGCCAGAAGCCGTTCGATCCAAGCGGAAAGTGCGCGCGCCTCCGCCGATGAGCAGGCCGCCGAAGCCCAGCGTGCTCAGGCTGAAGCTGAGGAACGCGCCGCTCAGGCGCGGCAGGGACGTGCAACCGCGGAGCAACAGGCCGTCAAGGCTGAGCATCTCACCGAATCTGCCCGCGATCAGCACGCGCAGGCGCGTGCGCTCGACCCGGACGCGAGCGACAGCGGCCAGGACGAGGCGCTGGCGATCAACGAACGATCTGGCCGCGAGGGCCGCTGAGTCTCTGCGCGCAGAGCGGCGAGGTGCCACAGCGCGAGCGTGCGTTCTGCGCACCTGATCACACACTGTCTAAAAGAAAGCTGGAGACCGATGGACAAGACTGAACAGAAGATCGTGCAATACCTGAACGAGGCGCATGCGATGGAGCAGGCGCTCGTTACCGTGCTGCGGTCGCAGATTGCGATGACCCCGCGTGGAAGCTACCGCGACGGCCTCGAATCTCACCTGCGCGAGACGCGCGACCACGCAACCCGAGTTCAGCGGCGTCTGGACGAGCTCGGACAGGGCAGCAGCCCGCTACAAGCCGGCGCTGGGCTCGTGCAGAGCGTCGTTGGCCAGGCGCTGGCGTTGGGAAAGACGCCCCTCGATCTCGTCCGTGGCACGGGAGGAGAGGAGAAAGTCCTAAAGAACGCCAAGGACGCATGTGCGACGGAGGCTTTGGAGATCGCCACCTACACCGCCATCGAGCGTCTGGCGAGCTCTATGGGCGACAAGGCTACACAAGCCCTTGCCGACTCCATCCGGGCTGACGAGCAGAAGATGCTCGACCGGATTTTGAGTGAGATCCCGAAGCTGACCGAGGCTGTGGTGCGCTCAGAGATCCGCGGGAACCCGTCATACGACATCCGCAAGACAGGTGCTGCAGACGCGGCCCGCTCGGCGTCGGAGAGCGTGAAGGGGGCTGCTCGCGACGCGACATCGAGTGCAAAACGCACCGCCCGCAAGGCACGCAAGGTACCCGGGGTCGCGCAGGCCGAGAGTCAGGTCAAGGGCGCGTTGGCCTCTGAAGGAGACCTCGCAATCACCGGCTACGGGAAGCTCACCGCTGCGGAGATTGTCGAAAAGCTCGCACGTCTCTCGCAGGTCGACCTCGCGAAGATCGACTCCTATGAGCGCAGGAATGAAAATCGCACGACCATCCTCAGCCGGATCGCCAGTCTGCGCGGCGACGAGCCGTGGCCGGGATATGACGAGCTCAGCGTGGGCGAGATCGGCGCGCTGCTGGACGAGGGCGATGAGGACCGCGTCAAGCGCGTGCGCTCCTATGAGCGCTCTCACAAGGACCGCTCAGGTGTGATTGACGCCGCTGAGCGCGAGCTGGTCAAAGCGTAGGAAAGGGGCATCAGCCACAGGTTTATCGGGACCCTCCCCTTGATTAGCCGGCCGGTGCGGGTGAGAGGGGTGGTGTCCCCCGCGAGTCCTCCACCGTGAGGGGCTTTGCGATGTTCTCGAGGCTTTGACGCGCCCCGGCCGGTCGGCACATGTGCCGACCGAAACAGAGGCATCGCACGCCGGAATCTCACCTATCGCTTCGATGGTGAGTCAACCGGGTAGCGCCAAGGTTGTGACTGAACGCCACCACGTAAAGCGCACCGGCCCCAACACCGGACGACGGCGCAAGCGGGTTTGGCCATAGCAAGCCCAGAACACACGCGCCTAGATCATCTACTCGTCTCGAGCACATTGCCGTCCAAGGCTATGCCGACGCTAGGCTGATCTAGTGTCCACCAGACTAACCCTTGACGTCCCCCGCAGAGTCGGCTGATGTCGCTCAAGCATCCCATCGAGCGAGGCGAGGCCGATCGCCGTGGGCCGTTTGATCGTCTTGCCCAGCGGGCTTCGTATTTCTCGAGCTCGCCCGCCTTCTTCGTTATCTGTCTGGCTTTGGTGGCTGCGTGGCTCGCAGGCTTCCTCTTTGGGGCGAGCGCCCGATATGAGCAGGCGATGGGCACTGCGCTGACGGCCATCACCCTTCTCCTCGTCGCTCTGCTCAAGAATGCCGAGCTACGGGCCGAGGCCGCCGTCCAGAGCAAGCTCGATGCGCTGGCCACAGGCATGCTGGAGGCCATTCGCAATGAGGGCCAGGAGGCCGACCCGATGCTCGAGCGAGCAATTGGCATAGACGAGCAGCTCTAGGCGCCTAACCTAGGTAGATGATGATTACGATCGCCGGCATTGACTTCGAAACCACGACTACGATGAGCGTGGCGATGTCTTGTATTGCACGTCGGGGAGCCGAAGGAGCCGCCCGCCAAGGCTTTTGAGACGCCCGAGGGGCATACGGTCGAATACGACGAGCACGGGGCCGTGGTCGGGGTGGAGTTGATGGGCGTTCGCAGCGCCGTTGATAGCGGGGGAGAGCTACAGCTCACCTGGCCGCCGGCATAGGTGCCAATCCGCGGCTGCCCAATCAGCAGCTCCGAACCCCGTTGCTCCCGTGTCAAGCGAGGCTCGGAAATTGCAGGGAAGTGTCCTGCTCATCATTGTTTGCGATAGGGCGACCACTAGAGCCGCCCGACTCTTGTCGCCGGTCCCGCCCGGGTGCGCGAGCGGGGACGATAACCTATAGGACGTCTGGCACGCGCCTGTAGCGAAGGTAAACGACGCGAGAGCCAAACGTCTTCGTCTCGACCAACTCCAGGTTGATCCTTTCGTCCAGGGTCGGGAAGTAGGGCGTGCCGCCACCGAGTAGGACCGGGCTGACGAACAGCCGCCACTCGTCGATCAGCTTCAACTTCATACACGCGCGGGCGAGGCCGGCGCCGCCGACGGCGATGTCCTTTCCGGGTTGTTCCTTGAGCCTCGAGACCTCCTCGCCGATGCCGTCCCTGGCCAGCCTGGTGTTGCCCACCACGCTCTGAAGCGTCGTGGAGAACACGACTTTCGGCAGTGCCTTCCAGAGTTGGGCGAACCTGACGTGCTCCGCGAGGAGCGGACTCTCCTCAGCGGTCTCCCAGTAGACCATCGTTTCGTAGAGCCGCCGTCCGCAGAGATGCACACCAGTCTCCTGTATCTGCTGGGTGTGGAGTAGAAACAGCTCCTCGTCGGGCACCGACCAGTCGATCGCGCCATCGGGTCCGGCGATATAACCGTCCAGCGACATAGTCATCGAGTAGACCAGCTTCCGCATCACGGTCCTCCTTCGGTTGGACCCCATTGTTCTGTGGATAACGACTTCGCGTCACCTTATTGCTCGTCGGTGGCCGGACAGGAGGCTCGTTGATCTCGATCCTCGCTGAGCAGTTGGTAGTACCTGCGAGGGTGGGGGGGGGGGACATGGTCTTAGGGTGAGTCCCCACTCGGCAAGAGAGCGATACAACTCCCCTGTTGCTGTTGTCACGGTGTCGGCGAGGTAGAGGGCGCGTACGCATCGCCTCGCTGCCAGCGTCCATCCGATGGCGTGTCCGCTCGTCCGAGCAGGTCAGCTCCGTGCGGCACGTGCCTGATCCACGTCCCCTCGACGGTCCGAGGACCAACGGGCTCCACGGTCAGGAGACGCCGGGGTACTCGATCTCGGCGATAAGCTTGGCGACCTTGCGGTATTCGCCGCGGGCGATGAGCTCGATCGGCTTTTCGTCATCCAGCGCGAGGGTCGGTCGTTGCAGCCAGACTGGGATCGACTCTGGTCGCAGAACGAGGGCAAGCCGCTTGATCATCTCGACGAGCTCGATCAGTCGTTCGGCGCGTGCGCCCGTCGGCTCGCTTCGTCCGGCAAGCCAACCCCGTACTGTGCTCGGCTTCGCTCCGGTTGCGGCAGCGATCATTCGGTCGGATAGGCCAGCCGTGTCGTGAACGCGTTGGGCGCTTCGAGCAATGGACTCATGGGCCAAAAGCGTAGCTTGTTCGGCAAACTGTTCGGATGGGCCAATGGCACAAAGCCGAACGGTAGCGCCATAGGGCGATGGGGGAGTCATTAACGAGAAAAAGCCCCGATTTACAGGGCTTTTTCTATGCGCTCGAGTGGACTCGAACCACCACCCCGCTTACACAGGACAAGGCCCTCAACCTCATTCGTCCGTGAAATATGGGTCCGCTAGCGTCCAGATCGTCCGTTTTGTGCGGGATCGCGGACGCATCGGACACATCGGACGAAATGACTTGTGCCAAAGATGTGCCACGCTCGAGATGTGCCAAATCTCGCTGAGGCCGTTTCGCGCGTCCCAATGCCGCACAAGGGTCCGCACCGAACACTTGTTCCGCACCGTCTTCGCTCGGCCAAGCTCGCTGAGGGTTGAAGCTGAGCATCGTCAGTTGCCAGCTTGTCACAACGATCGGCGCGAAGTGAGCGACGAGCTAGCTAACGGTGTTGCCGCCGTTGTCCTCCTTAGCCCCTGGCAGCGCCAGCCACCAGTTGCGAAGTGTCTCGCCGACGATGTAGACGAACGTGTGCAAGAACATCGGCAGCTGCTTGGCGGGCCAGCTGGCTCCGCCACTCGAGGCGCCGAGAGCTGGGAAGACCTCGATCGGGATGCCGCCGTTGTCGGACACGGGCGTGCCACAAAGGGGCTGCGGGAACGGCACGCCCCCGTGCAAGTCGCGCGAGCGATGGTCGTATAGGACGCGGAGCACGGGCTCCAAGTCGTCAAAATCGAGCCGGCCGATCTCCGGTCGTCTTGCCGGTGGCCTGGGCGCGTGAGCGAGTACGAAGTCGATCATCTTGCTTTCGGCACCCAACACGCGGGACAACGACTTCGCGACGATCGGTATCGCTTCCGGCGCCTTTCGCGAGAGCTGCTCGTACATCCCTGGATGGCGCCGTTTCAGCTGCGCTTCAACGCTCTGCTGCGTCTCGTAGTCCCAGTGGTCGGCGGCGGCCTCTAGTGCGCCAAAGAGCTTGATCCAGCTAGTCCGGGGGTCGGCATCGCACAGCCAGAGAGCGTCCGCATACTGATGCGCGGCGCGCATCACAGCGACGGCGTCTGACCCCGACAGTCGACTGAACGCTTCGAGGAACGATGCGGCGTCGCTGATGTTCGAGGCGTCGGCTACGCCTGGGAGCGCCGAGCGATGACGGGGCGCGATGAGGCTGGGCGGCTCGTAGTCGCCGAAGAACGGCTTGCCCTCCGGTTCTCCCTCATGGCCGTGGCGCATGACGCCAGCCGAGCGCAACCGACGTGCCAGAGCCAGCGCCAGCAGGGAAGCCATCTGATCGCCCAGATCCCCACCTGCGTATGCCTGGACATCCTGCTCCTCAAGGTCGATCGGATCGTAGCTAGGGTCCAACAAGTGATCGCGCGAGCGCAAGACAAACGCGAGCTGCGCCCTGCCGAGCGCCGGCCGCTCCAACGGGAGGGCATGCAACAGCCGATACGGGCCAACAACCAGCTCATCTACGAGTGGTGAGTCGGAGTGCAATCCAAACTCCTGCCAAAGCGGCAGGATCTGCGACGCGTCTGTACGCGAGCTCGTGCGAGGCGGAAGGCCGGCCTGAAACGCCTGCCAGTTCAGCCAGAGGCTCGGCCCGCGACTCTCCGGCTCGTCGGCTTGCGCCGAGCTGCTCGCCGGCGGCTGAGAGCACGCCTCACCGTCCTGCGCCGACGTGCTCTGCTCGTCGGCGCCAGCCTTTGTCGCGGCTGGTTCTGGCTGCTCCACGGCGGCCACGTTAGCGCCAGGTCTGAGACGACGATGGACACGCGGCCCGGCGCCACATCAACCGAGTGGGCAGACGAGTAGAGCCGCGGCCCCGAGCCATCGACCGTATCAAGCTTAGTCAACAGCAGACAATCAAAGTCCACCATCACAAACCGGGGCTGCTTTCGGAACACACCGGCTGCCGGCCGCCGGCAGCTCGCGGCAGGTAGTTTGATCGCCGTGGCCGACTACGCCGATCTCAACTACGCCCTCGAGGAGCAACTCGACCGTACCGCCAGGTTCGTTCGAGCCGCCTTCCACGTCCACTCGATCGACAGTCACGATTGGGGCAAGGAGGCCGACCCAACCACCAACAGCCGCGACCAATACACCGGCCGCGACGGTCAAGAACGCTACCTCGATGCACTCGCCAACGCGGGCCTGCAACTCGTCTGCGTAACTGACCACATGAAGTCCAACTACGCGTTCGAGCTGGCAGCCCTCGCCGCCGCCCGCGACGACATCACCGTGTTCCCCGGGATGGAGATCTCCTGCCTCGTCCCGCCTGGACACAGCGAGGCGATCCACATCCTCGTGATCTACCCACCCGACGCCAGCGCCGACGTCATCGAGAGACTCTTCGCCGGCCAGAACCACCTGCCCGGCGTACCCCAACGCACCGGCACAGAGCAAGCAAAGTTCGCCTCCCTGACCGACATCCGCGAGCTCGTGGACGGCGCCGGCGGCCTGTTCATGCTCGCGCACATCGACCAGCTCCCACGCGGGCACCGGTGCTTCGTACGCAGCGCCCGCAGCGACAGCCTCGGCATGTTCGCGATCGACCCCGACGGGGCGGAGGAGAAGCGAGCGGTCTCCAACGAGTACGCCGAGTACCTGATCGAGCTCGCCCCCAACGCCGTCGAGGTCCGCGGCCACGACGACCGCAGGCACTACTGGACCGTCACCGCCGCCGACGGCAGCACCCACACCTTCGCCTGTATCGCGAAATCAGATCACCACTCGATCGAGGCGATGAGCGACCCCAACGCCGTCACGCACGTCAAGCTCTCCCGCCGCGACATCACATGCGTACGCGACGCCATGCTGTTCCACTCCACGCGAGTCCGCTTCGCCGAGGATCTACCAGCCAGCCCATCGCCCAGGCTGATCGGGATGCGCCTGCGTGGCAGCGGCCTGTTCCGCGACGCGACGATCGCCTTCAACGAGAACCTCAACTGCCTCATCGGCCCACGCGGATGCGGAAAGAGCACCATCGTCGAGGCACTCCGCTACGTGCTCGGACAGCGGCCGCTACTAGAGGACCCAGGCGCCAGCGGCGGCGATGACCGCAGCTACGCGAGCCTCGCGATCGCCACCCAAGACGCGAACCTCAACAACAGCGAGATCGAGCTGATCTACGAACACCACAGCGAACGGCACGTTCTGACCGCGACCTATGACCCGTCCCAGCCGGTCACCACACGCGTGTTCACCCTCGACGGCAACGACTGCCGGGTCGCGCATGAGCAGGTAGCCGCCGCCTACCCGGTACGCATCTTCAGCTGGAGCGAGCTTGAGACCCTCGGACGCCAGCCGCGGCTTCAACGGCTCGTCGTCGACCGACTCGCCGAGCAGCTACCCACCCTGCTGGAGCAGGAACGCACGCTGCGCGCCGAGCTCGTCGCCAACCGCGCACAGATACAGGCCACCCTCAACAGCCTGACCGGCATTCTCAGCGAGAACCACGGCGCCCTACGCCGCTGGGCAGAGCACTCGGGCGCCTACGAGCGCCTGAACACCACCGAGATCAGGAACCTGTTCGGTGACCTCGACCACGCACGGGCACAGATCACCGTGCTGCAGGCCGTCGATGTTCGCCTCGCCGAGATCGAAACGACCACGGAGCGCATCGACGGGTCCGAGGCCGACCTGTTGGCCACCGGCGGCCTGGACGAGGCTGACCAGCAGATCAAGGAATGGTGGGAGAAGAACGTCGCCTCCGATCTCGATCTGGCCGATCTCGAGCAGTCGATCACCTCACACGCCACGCAGATCGCGGCCGAGGTGAAACGACGCCGCGAGCTCATCGCCGAACGCGTTGGCAGCGCGCAGGAGGAGGCCGACTCCCACGAGAGCGAGATCCGCGAGCAAACCAACGCCACGCCCGACAGCGCCGTGCGGCGAGACCAACGCGAGCAGGCCCGCGCCCAGCTCGAGGTCTCCAGCGCGCTGCGCGAACGCTACGAGACGGAGTTCGGCTCGCTGCAGACCCTCCTCAGAGAACGCGGCCAGACTCTGAAAGGCCTCGACACCGTCATCGAAGCGGTGGGCGAGGCGCGCGTGCAGATCGCCGATGAGCTCGCCAGCCGTCTGGACGCGATCGACCAGCAGGGCCCCAAGATCACGATCGACGTCGAAAAGAGCGCGGACCGCAGCGTCTACGAGCGTTACCTCGACGACCGCTTCCTCAACCAGGAACGCGGAGGGCAGTTCCACTCCAGAGGCGTTGCGGCAAGGCTCGCTCAGCTCACGCCGACAGCCCTTGCCTGGGCGATCAGCACCGCGGACACCAACAGTCTCGTGGGGGAGGAGCTGCTCGACACCGAGCAGGCCACCAGACTCCTCAATGCCTTCACCGTCTTCGAGGAGGACCCCGACGCCGGCGTCACCGTTGTCGCCAAAGAGCTGCTCGATCTGCTCGAGCTGCAGGAGCAGCCTCTGGAGGATCTTGTCACGATCCTCTCAGACAACCGGCCCGTACACGAGCTCTCTCCCGGCGGGCGCAGCAGCGCGATGCTGCCACTGATCGCCCTCTCCGACGAGGTGCCGCTGATCATCGACCAGCCCGAGGACAACCTCGACAACCGGATGGTCGGACAGACACTCTCCTCGATCCTCGCGCGCCTGAAGGAGCACCGCCAGATCATCGTCACCACCCACAACCCCAACATCGTCGTCGGCGGTGACGCCGAGCAAGTCGTCGTGCTCGACGCCCCGACAAGCCGCAGCGCACAAGTCGAGACGACCGGGAACATCGACCGCCCCGAGGTCATCGATGCGGTCATCAAGATCATGGAGGGCGGCCGCGAGGCATTCCAAGAGCGAAGCCGCCGCTACGGGGAGCGCGTAACGCCCTAGCAGCACGGAAGGGCCGGCAACGACGCCCGCACCGACTACAACCGGTAACCCGGCGCCACACCAACCGAGTGGGTAGAGAGAAGACTGTCTGGCTGTCTCGTCTGCTCATGCGGTTGTGTCGCGGCACAACCGAGGATCACATGTAATAACCGTAGCCTGGCTCGACAGGATCGCCGGGGGCGAGGTGCTTGATGATGTCGGCAACTTGGCGAGCCGTCCGCAACGTGACCGGCAGGCGGCCGTCGAACCGCGTCGAGTTCCAGTTCATCTTTGAGAGGGCCAATACCTCGCTGGCGATGTCTCGCATGCTCCGTTCGATATGCGCCGAGCGCAAAGCAATTGGACGGGGCACGTACATGCCGGCGTAGGTTTCGTACCACTCAACGCTACCCCGCGTGTAGAGGACGCCGTGGTCGGCGGCGAGCTCCAGGTATGTGCCGCGTCGCGGCGGATGGTAGCCATCGCGATACAGGCGAGTCGTCGGGTTCGTGATCCACACCAGCTCGCACGAGTCCAAGCCAAGCTCGTCTGCTGATCGGAGCATGCCCTCGGTCTCGGAGGCATCGAACGGCGAGGTCTTCTGGACGATGATGCGTGCCGGAAGGTGGCGGTGCTCGCTGCGGTAGGCGACCATCGCATCGCGCGCGACCGCCTCGGCATCCTCGCGAGAGAGGTGCAGCTGCCGATCCTCATTCGAGCGGTACGCCGGGCCGCCCCGGACGACGACTCCGTCGCCGCGCTGGTTATAGACCTGCGCGACGCTTGTCGCAGTGTCGCCGCCGTCAGCCGTCCGGAAGAACGTCACTCCGATGTAGCAAGTGTCGATATCGGTCGAGGCACGCACCATCCGCCACGGCGTTCCACCCGCCTTGTAGTAGAGCGCGGTGAAGAAGTTCCATGCGATCGACGCCGGGTCCTGTCGTTGCTTGGTCTTCCATGTCTTTCGCTTTTGACGCCCGGCGCGAGTCGGATCGTACGTGCTCGCTCGAATCAGCTGGAGGGGCACACGAAGCGACATCGCACGCGCCTTCAACAGATCATGGAACGCATGCGGTCGTGTCGTCTCCGCAGTCTCTGTGTCGATCACGTCCGGGGCGTCCACCCCCATAACGCGAGGAGGAGCGTCAAGGTCGATGAGGCAGTCGGGGATGCAGCAGATGACGACGTGTGGTCGGCCCTCTTGGACGAGCGTCTGCAACTCGTCACGGAACAGCTCGACCGCTGCGTCAATCCGCTGTCGCGGATCAAGCGCCTCGAGTTTGGCGAGTGCTCGCCCTTTGATCGGTCGCTGAAGGCGATCCTCCAATGTGAGCTCGGAGCAGTACCCGACCTCTGAGGTGAAGCCCGGCCACGCCGGCCACAATCCTGGCCGCGTTTGATTCTTGCCATCGATCGGCAGCCGGCAGCTTTCCATCCAGAGGCGTGTCGCGTCGATGTCAGCCTGCGAGCCGATCAGGCCGACGTTGATGCTGCGCGGCGCTCCTGGAGCAGTGAGATCAGCCGGGCCGTACTCGACTACTCCAAATCGTGGGTCGAGGTGCCGCGCACCGCCAGCGAACTCAAGGGAGGGCTCAGCGAGTAGATCTGCCCTCAAGCCGCAAGTTCCTCCTGGCCTGGGAGGGTCCGATCGCCACCCTTTCCTCGCCACAGCGCGTCGTCAAGACCGACTGGCACTTCAACCGTCAGCAGAGGGCCGAAAAGCAGCAGCGGCGGCTCATCGCTCAAGAGCGATGGAGGGCGTGTGAGGATGTGCTCCCACATCCTCAGGTGTCCCAACACGGCGAGGTTCTTCTCTCGCTTCTTGATGCCGGCCAGTTTCTCGTCTGCGAATCGAGTCTCGCGCTCGCCGTCGAACGTGAACAGGTAGTCCGGCACGATCTCAAGGTGCCACCGGCCGTCGACGTACTCGAAGCCCGGTCGAAATGCCTGGTGGCGAACGTAGGCGACGCGTCGCTCTCCGTCACGTTTGTCGATGTAGTGCTCGACCTTCACGCCGAGTCGCTTGCCATTCGGACCCTCGAGTGATTGCTCAGCGAGGGGCTCGGGCGCCCGAATGTAGAACAGGCTGCGATCGCGGTGCCAGCCGAACTGGTGCTTGAGCTGATGCAGGAGATTGCGCCGAAGGAGCTCAACCCAATATCGCTGCAGCCGCGGGTCCTGTGACTCCGACCAGTTTGTGGACGGTTCGCTCTTGGCGTTGGGTGCATCGCAGGCGTGGCGGAGCGCGCATGTCCGCGGATCACGCAGCGAGTAAAGGCGGCCGTCTCGAAGCAGATAGTCGCTTGCTCGCGGTCCACCGGCCTCGTCGTAGCGTGCTCGGACGTGCCGGTGGTCAAAAGCATCGGTCGGCGCGCTCCACAGCCGCGACCCGTGCTCGAGGATCGGCATCAGATTTGTCAACAGTCGTTCTGGTGGCGCGGGCAAACGCCGGTGGACCACGGGTTCGCTGCGGGTGCCCAGCCTGAGCAACTCCACAGCTCGCTCCACGCTGAAGCGATCGCGAGCCTTGTCGAATACGACGCGGCGGTTGGCGCGGCGCTCGGCGTCAGCGAACCAGTCGGTCACGCACACGAACCACGCCTCTCGGGTGGCCGGATGCGAACAGACGAGCAGGACCGGCTCCTCAGCGCGGATCCAGTAGTCGATGTCGGCCTCCTCGCACAAGAACTCGAAGCCATCGGTGGTCTCTGCCGTGAATTTGGCCCTTGCCTTGCTCTGCACGCCGAGGTAGCGGTTCAGCGGTTGCTTGGCTCGCGTGTCCCGGAGCTCGATGCGACCGTCGATGCCGTGATCGAAGACGCCAGGGGGGTGCCATAGGAAACCCATGCCCAGCGCGATCTCCTCGATGAGATTGACCGCCTTCTGAGCTGTCAGCTCGCTATCTGGACTGACCTTCGTTTTCCGCGCCAAATCATCTCCACGTGTCGAACAAAACATCGTCGCAGCCGGTCCAGACGACTCCTCAACGCCGCGCAGCTAATGGACGTCCCGCCCGTATCAGTCTGAGGGACATCGCTCGCCCCAAGTCGAGCTGCCCCGTCAGCGACCCCAGACCGGGTCGGTCGGACCGGGGAAGATGATCTCGCCCGGCGGATCATCTGGATCGTCCAGTCTCAGGCGGCGCTGCATCTCAGCAACTCGCGCGAGTCGATCTCCGAAGTGCCCGGCGATCGTTTTGCCTGAGAGCTTGGCGTTGAGGCTCGTGATGAGAGCCTCGCCCGCGAGATGCTCGGCGAACAGGACGACCTGGTCCACGGTCGCGGGCGCGAGCGGACCGCCGTCCACAGGACACCAGCCGACCAGGCTTCTACGTGCGCGGGTCGGGTTGTCGAGAGCTTCACCCAACCGCAAGACTGGCGTCCAAACTTCCCGCGGGCGAGCCGCCCGCCGGTCGGCTCTCGAGCAGTGGGGAAGATCAGACCGCAGACAGTGATCTGCAAGATCGCAAAGACGCTCAAGGGCTCGGCCGCGCTGCACGCGCACTACTCGCAGCCCGCAGCACACCAGTTCGCCGCGCCGGCGACCGCCGACGGCGCGGCCCAAGCTGGACTCAACTGGTGCTCGCAACACCGCGATCGTGGAGGTGGTGTTGATGGGCAGGCCGGCCGGGTGGATGAGGGAGTTGACGGGCAGGGTGCCGATGAAGTCACCGGGGAAGCCGTCGCTTCGCCGAGACGTGGAGCGGCTGTTCTGGCGTGAGATCGCCAAGGGGCTGAGCAGCGAGGATGCGGCCGTCACTGTCGGCGCGTCGCAGGCCGCTGGCAGCCGATGGTTCCGGGAGCGTGGAGGGATGCCAACGTTCATGCTCGACCGGCCCTCGGGCCGCTATCTGTCGTTTCCGGAGCGCGAGGAGATCGCGATCCTCAATGGTCAAGGAGTCGGGGTGCGGGAGATCTCCCGCCAGCTGGGGCGCTCCCCGTCGACGATCTCAAGAGAGCTGCGCCGCAACGCAGCGACACGAGGGGGAAAGCTCGAGTACCGCGCATCGGTCGCGCAGTGGAAGGCCGAGCTGATCGCCCGTCGCCCAAAGCCCGTGAAGCTCGCCGCCAACGAGCAGCTGCGCGAGTACGTGCAGGAGCGGCTCTGCGGCCAGGTCCGCCGGCCGGACGGGACGACGGTGCCGGGACCTGCGACGGCGCCGTGGAAAGGACGCAACAAGCCTCACCGCCAAGACCGCCGATGGGCGAGCGCGTGGAGCCCGGAGCAGATATCCAACCGCTTGAAGATCGACTTCCCCGATGATGAGTCGATGCGGATCTCCCACGAGGCGATCTACCAGGCGCTCTACGTCCAAGGCCGCGGCGCGCTACGCAGGGAACTCTCAGCCTGCTTGCGGACAGGCAGAGCGCTCAGGGTTCCGAGGGCCCGCGCTCGTGGGCGTGGCAAGAGCTACGTCAACGAGCAGATCATGATCAGCGCGCGTCCGGCAGAGGCGGAGGACCGCGCGGTCCCGGGCCATTGGGAGGGCGATCTGATCCTCGGTGCCAACCAGACAGCGATCGGGACGCTCGTCGAGCGCAGCACACGGTTCACCATGTTGCTTCACCTACCGCCAATGCCCGGCCACGGTGGTCCAACAGTGAAGAACGGACCACCACTCGCGGGGCGTGGTGCCGAAGCGGTGCGTGATGCGATTACTGCACAGGTCATCACGCTCCCTGAGCAGCTACGTCGCTCACTCACCTGGGATCAAGGCGCCGAGATGACACAACACGCCGAGATCACAATCGACAGCGGCCTACAGGTGTATTTCTGTGATCCTCAAAGCCCGTGGCAGCGAGGCACCAACGAGAACACCAACGGCCTGCTGCGCCAGTACTTCCCGAAAGGCACGAACCTCGCCAGACACACCGCCGAGGAACTCGAGGCAGTTGCTGCAACGCTCAACAGCAGACCACGCAAGACGCTTGACTGGCGCACGCCAGCTGAAGCTCTCGACGAGCATCTACGATCCCTCCAACAAGCCAACGTTGCGACGACCAGTTGAATCCGCCCAATACCCCAACGGCGAGATACCGGACGCCGGCTGCGCCGGCTGTAACCGAGCCTCCCGAGGTCGGCTCTCCACCGACCCCGGCGGCGTGACACGCCGGCCTTGCAGCCCTGCGGGCTGCCCGCTCGCCGCTCGCTGACGCTCGCGAGCTCACGCGGCCGACGGCACACCACCAAGCCCGTTGCTCCTATGTCAAGCGAAGCTCGGAAATTGCGAGGAAGCGCTCTCCGAAGACGATCGGGAGTGCAAGCTGCTGAAGCGGCTCGCGGTTGAAGGTCAGGCGACTCCGGCGTGGTCGCGTGGGAGAGCGTTCGGCTGGTGGTTGGGGTGGGGTGTGTGGGGTTGGAGTGTGATGCGTCCGCCGCGTGCGGGCACGATGAATACGTTGCGGTGCGCGACTCGCTCCGAACGTCGGCGCGAGGGTTGCAGGTGGGCGTGGCGGAGGATGGTCCTGAGTACGATTCGGGCCTCGGTGAGGGAGAAGGCGGCGCCGATGCATCGTCTGGGTCCGCCGCCGAAGGGGATCCATGTGTAGGTGCCGGCGCGGGTGTCGAGGAACCGCTCGGGGCGGAAGGTGAGCGGGTCGGGGTAGAGCTCGGGGCGGCGGTGCACGAGCGTTATGTAGGGGACGACCATCGTGCCGCTGGGGATCGTTAGCCCGGGTAGCTCGAACGGCTCGGTTGCGAGTCGTGCGGTGAGCGGGAAGGCTGGGCGCAAGCGCATCGCCTCCTTGATCACGGCGTCGAGATATTCGTCGTCTCCGTCGAGCGCCGCGGTTTGCAGGCGTGTGAGCGCGTCGGGGTAGCGGCTGACGCGCTCGAGGATCCAGGTCAGGGTGGAGGCGGTGGTGTCGTGGCCACCGAGCAGCAGGGTGCGCATCGCGTCGCAGATCTCGTCGTCGGTCATCAGGCAGCCTTGGCTATCGGGTGTGCGCAGGAACATGCCGAGCACGTCCTGGCCGTCGAGTTGATCGGTGCTGCGGCGCTGGGCGACCTCTTCGAGCACGATCGTGTCGACCGCGTCGATCGCACGCCGGACCCGTGGGAACGGTCTGTCCCACCCGTTCTCACGGCTTGTCGCGATTATCGTTTGGAGGAAGAACCGCCGCGAGTGGCCCTCGCGGAGCAGCGCGAGTGTCGCCGAGCGCAACCGTCCAACGCGCGCGGGGTCGGTGACCCCGAACACCGTGGCCATGATCACCTCGAGGCTGATCGTTTCCATGTGCGGCTGGGAGGGAGTGGGGTGCCCGTAGGGCCAGCGTGCCAGGACCTCTTCGGTCTTGCGCTGCATCGTCTCGTGGTAGCCGCTCAACGCGTCGCCGTGGAACGGGGGGAGCTGCGTGCGCCGCCTGCGCATGTGCTCCGGGCCGTCGATGTTCGTGAGTCCTGTCGGGCCGAGGAAGAGATGGTGCGCGGATGCCTTCGCCAGCGCCGCTCCGAGGCGCAGCACGCCGGTGTCGGCTGTGAAGATGCGCTTGATGTCCTCGGGATCGGTCAGGCATAGCCACGGCCCGGTCGCCGGCATCGGCACGAGGAAACGGTCGCCGAGCCGCTGGCAGTGGCGCGCGAACTGCTCCGGGGCCAGCCAGTACTGGGCAGCATTGACGACCGCGGGGCGTCGCAGTCGCGGCACGTCGATAAGCGCTTGATCCATGAGCCACATCCCTCCCTAGTTACTCTGTGTAAAATAGAGTAACATAGTATCCAATGGTGCCAATAGCCGAACTCCTCGAGGTGGCTCCCGTCGTGGGAGAGGACACGCTGTTCGACCGAGTCGCGGCGGCGGCGCTCGACGAGTTCGCCGAGCACGGCATCCGGCGCACCTCGATGGAAGACGTCGCCCGCCGCGCCGGCGTCTCACGGATGACCGTGTTCCGCCGGTTCGCGAGCAAGCAACGCCTCGTCGAGATCGTCATCGCACGCGAGGTCCACCGCGGAATGCAAGAGCTCGACCTCCTATGGGAACGAGCAGAAACACTCGAGGACCGACTCGTCGCCGGATTCGAGTTCGCCGGTCGCTACGTCCGCGACCACCCACTATTCGACCGGCTCCTGCGCAGCGAACCCGAGGTCCTGCTACCACCGCTCACCCTCGACGGCGGACCCGTACTCGAGCTCTACCGATCACTCATCGCCAATCGACTCCAGGCCGAAGTCAACGCCGGACGCGCCACGACATCAGACATAGACGGTGTCGCTGAGGTGATCGCACGCCTCGCGATCTCACTACTACTCACCCGCGAGGGGACCATCACACTCGAGGACCCAAACTCCGTGCAGCGCCTAGTCAACCTCACACTACTCCCCATGCTCCAACCACAGGTCTAGCGGCCCGCAGTTTGTCCAATCAGATCGCCGCGGTCAGGGGACCCGGTCAGAGCTATTGATCTATTTGCTCGCTATTACAGAGCAGCAGCAGGCGATGACTGGGGCAGGAGGCTCGTTGATCTCGATTCTTCGCTGAGCAGCCGGTAGTACCTGCGGGCGAGGTGGCGCTTGAGGCAGCGCATGGCCTCGATGCGGCTCTTGCCCTCGGCTTCCTTGCGTTGTAGATAAGAGCGTGTCTCGGGGTCCAGGCGCCCGCGGGTGATGGCGATGACGTGCAGCGCGCGGTTGAGCTGGCGATTGCCGCCACGATCCAGGCGGTGGCGATCGGTGCGGCCGGATGAGACGGGGATCGGTGCGACGCCCGCGAGCCTTGCGAAGTGCGCGTCGCTCTTGAAGCGCTGAGCTCCGGCGGTTTGTCCGATCAGGATCGCGGCGGTGAGGGGACCGCAGCCGGTCTCGGCGAGCATCTCGGGGCGGTGCACATGGACGAGGTCGCGCAAGTCGCGCTTGAGCTGCTCTGCGTCGCGGGTGAGCGCTCCGATCCGTTTGGTTTGTTCGCGGGCAATGCGGACCCGCGCGGTCTGTGGCATCGCTCTGAGGCGACGGGTCACGCGTTGCAACTGGCCTGGGTAGTCGAGCTTGCGAGCCGGGATCGTCGCCTCCAGCTCGGGGTCGAGGATCACGAGGTTGATCCGCAGCCGGTTGATCAGACGGGTGCGCTCGTTGACGAGCACTTCGCGGTGATCGCACAGCAGCCGGATCTCCACGGCGTCCTCGTCGAGGAACGCGGCCGGGAAGCGCTCGATGCCCTCACGCAGAACAGCTCGAGCTATCGCCCTGGCGTCGATCTGGTCGGACTTCCCTGGTTCGCGTTCGCCGCGGCGTGAGGCCCCCATCAGCTTCGGCGCAACGCGGATCACACGCTCGCCGGCGCTGATGAGCGCGTTCTCGAGGTGGTGGGAGAGGTCGCGGCAGTCCTCGATCGCCCACACGATCTCGGTGCTGAGCTCGTGTGCCCAGCGCAGCGCGTCGAGATGGCCCTGTTCCTTCGCGGGGACTTCCTTCTCGCCGAGGAGCTGCCCGGTGTTCGCGTCGGCGGCCGCGAGGGCGTGGGTGCTCTTGTGGACATCCGCTCCGATCACAATCATCCAGCACGTCCCTTCGATCGATGGGTTCGGTGAAGTGGACCTCGGGCGGACAGGCCTTCCTGGGGGCGGTTGCCACGCTCCTATTAGGTCACGCCAAAGGTCCCGGGTGGTGGCGGACGACACAACGGACGTTCGGTCAGGCCAGAGCAACGGCCGACAGACAGACTACGAGTCAGTCCGACACCAGCCCGGGACCCAACCCGACCAACCGGACAGCATCAACGGCAAGAAACCTTCCTGCCAGCGACGGCCGATCGACCGGCCCTTCCGACCGGAACCAACACCCGGTCTCCACAAGCTGGCAGGAAGGACAGACTAGATGCACAGCCGTGCCGGCGCTGTGTCCGCGCCATGTAATTCGTTGGATGCTTCTATGTTGTCAAGGGCGTTCTGGCGAGTTGGTTGTAGAGGTGGCGGGAGAGGTGTCGCTTGAGTGATCGCATGGCCTCTCGTTTGGTCTTTCCTTCGGTGATCTTGCGTTGGATATAGGCGCGGCTTGGAGCGTGGTGGACTGAGCGGGAGAGCGCGATCGTGTAGATCGCTGCGTTGACTTGCCGGTCTCCGCCGCGGCTGAGACGGTGCCTGACGGTCTTCCCCGATGATGCGGGTTGTGGGGCGGTGCCGTTGGCGCGCGCGAACGCTGCCTCGCTGGTGAAGCGTGATGGGTTGAACGCCAAGAGCCTGCCGGCGCAGATCGGTCCAACACCAGGCTCCTCCAGCAGCACCGGTGCGAGGGAGATGACCATCTCCTCAATCTGGCGGGTGTAGCTCTCAGCATCTGCGTCGAGTGCTCGAGCACGATTGGCGATGTCGCGTAGGACTTGCAGGGTCAAGTTCTCTTGCGGGCTTGCGGTTGGTCGTGTCCGCATCCCGGTGAGGCGGTTAGCGAGCGTTGCACCGTTGCGAGCTTGCCCGATCCGTTCCCGCAATGCATAGGGCGCACTGACCTGCAGTGCTTGCAGTTGGTTGTAGAGACGGGAGCGCTCGCTGACGATGGAGCGGTAGCCCGCCAACAGCATCTGCAGCGCCAAACGCTTCCCGGACCCCCTTGGGGTCGAGAGGCCCTCGCCTGTGAGGACTTTCTTGGCTGCCAGCAGAGCATCGATGCGATCAGACTTCCCGCTCCGACGCTCACGTCGTTGAGGGCGTTCGACCTCGAAGACTTCGACCTCCTCGGCTTGCAGGAACTCGCATAGTCCAGCGCCCCAGCTGCCGGCACCCTCGATACCGACGAGAACGCTCTCACCTAGTTCTCTGAGCCAGCACACGAACTGGCTGTAACCGGCGAAGGTCGTCGTGATCACGATCTCCCCGAGAACCTGTCCGAGTCCGTCCAGAGCGACGGCATGATGCTGCTGCTTATGCGTGTCCACGCCTACTGCGATCATCAATCTCGGTCTCCTCATTTGCTGGTTGGCGCTGGTGTGATGTGGAGACCGCCAGACAAAGCCATGTCGAGCAACAGGCACGCTTCTATGAAGTCATGGCGGCGTCCGTGACAGGCGGCGGGAGACAAATCCAACGTAGGGCACCCGACAGTCGGGGCCAGCCGTTTTACTTGAGTCATCCCGTCGCGCCTGCCACACCCTCAACGGGGCACCGGACGCCACTACCTAACCGTCACGCCACCGCGCCCGAAACGGGCTCCGCGAACCGACGGCCAGCCCACTCATCACTGGGCCCCAGCAGGCCCAACCAAACTACATGGCCGGTCTGAGGGCCTCGGGGTCAGTACCCGTTGTGATGACCGCAGCCAGCATCGGCGCCTCCAAAGGCGGCGGGTACGCCCGCTACCTGGAGTCAAAGACCATCGAGCCCGAGCGCGGCGACTACTACCTCTCCCCGGAGGGGGAGCCCACCCAGGCTCCTGGCCAGTGGCTCGCCACGGCGGACACGCTCGCGCGGCTCGGGATTGAGGGCGCCGGCGTCGAGAGCCACGACTTCATCTCGTTGATGGAAGGCAAGCATCCCCGCAGTGGTCGGTGGCTGCGTCGGGCGGGAGCCGACGGCAGTCGCGCTGGCGGCATCGACCTGACGTTCTCGGCGCCCAAGTCGGTCTCTGCAGTGTGGGCGCTCGCCGGTGAGGCACAGCGCCGGGAGATCGAGGCCGCGCACGCCGCCGCCGTCAGCGAGACGATCGGACATCTCACAGAGACGGTGCCGACGGTTCGCCGTCGTCACGATGGCCAGGTGATCGAGGAGCACGCCCGCGACCTCATGGCTGCCGAGTACCGGCACACGACCTCCCGCGGCGTGCTCGAGGGCGACGCGCCCGACCCGCAGCTGCATAGCCACGTGGTCATCACCAGCGCGATCCGCGAGGACGGCAGGATCGTCGCCGTCGCCTCGCGGCCCGTCTTTCGCTCCGCCCGCGAGCTCGGCGCCTACTACCGCTCGGCGCTCGCGCACCAACTCCAGCAGCGCGGCTATGCGATCGAGCGGGGCACCGGCAAACATGGCCGCTACTTTGAGATCGCCGATGTGCCGCGTGGCCTGCTGGACGCCTTCAGCGCCCGCAGCCGCGAGGTCGCCAGAGCCGCCGAGCGCTTCCGCGCACAGTACGGGCGGGCGCCCGAGCGCGGCGAGCTACGAGCACTCAAGCTGGAGAACCGCCGCGCCAAGGTGCTCGTCACGCGCACCGACCTGC
This sequence comes from uncultured Solirubrobacterales bacterium, assembly GCA_963743555.1. Taxonomy (GTDB): domain Bacteria; phylum Actinomycetota; class Thermoleophilia; order Solirubrobacterales; family Solirubrobacteraceae; genus Palsa-744. The sequence continues at coordinate 4,534 of CAVUQG010000004.1, read as the reverse complement.
AGCAGGCATGGAACGACACCGCCGCCCGCTTCGACTTCACCGCCCAGCAGCCCGGACAGCGCTCCGTCGCGGACACGCCGCCGGTGGTGCAGGCGCCGCTCGAGGATCGCGTCGAGCAGCGCCTGACCGAGCGCGCCGCCACCTTCGAGCCCGGCGAGCTGCGCGCCGTCATGCTGGAGCAGTCCGTCGGCGAGCTCTCCCCACGGCAAGCCCTCGACCGCACGCGAGCGATGATCGCCGAACGCCGCGTGCTGCCCCTACAGGGCGGCCTGATGACCACGCTCACGGTCAGGGCGCGCGAGCAAGCGATCGAGCGCCGCTTCACTGCGCTGGCCACGCACGCCGGCAGGGACGTAGGAGCCCAGGCCCGCGTGCTCGCCGGCGATCAAATTGCCGAGCGCATCGGCGGACGCCTCAGCACAGAGCAGGCCCACGCGCTGCAGGTCATCACCGGCCCCGAGCGCGCCGCGATCCTCGTCGGCCCCGCCGGCACCGGCAAGGGCGTCGTCATCGACGCCGCCGCCCGCGCCGAGCAGCACACCGGCCACCAAACCCTCGGCATCGCCGTCTCCGGCTCAACCGCCCAGCGCCTCGGCCAAGACAGTCCCGCCCTCGCCGGGCAGACTCTCACGCTCGACGCGCTCGTCTCGCGCGTCGAGCGCGGCCAGCTCGCCGTCAGCCAGGACACCACGATCTACTTCGATGAGGCGGGCATGGCCGACACCGACAGGCTTGAGCGGCTCACCGAAGTCGTGGAGCACACCGGAGCGAAGCTCGTGGCGATCGGCGACGCAGCGCAGCTCCCCTCGATCGGCGCCGGCGGCATGTTCGAGCGGCTCTCCAGCATTGCGCCCTCCGCGGAGCTGTCGAACATCCGCCGCACCCTGGACCCCGACGAACAGCGCGCGTGGGCGGACCTGCGCGCCGGCCGCTCAGACCGAGCGATGGCCCACTACTACAACCGCGGCCAGCTGCACATGGCAGACACCCGCGATGAGGCAGTCGAGCAGGCCGCGCAGGAGTGGGCGAGCCTCACCGAGACCCATGATCCCAGCGAGGTCGCCTTGATCTCCGATGCGTCCAACCAGGAGATCGCCCGGCTGAACGCCCGCGCCCAACACTTCCGCTCCGAGCGCGGCGAACTCGGCGACCTCGAAGTCCCCGTGCCCGGCGTCCACTACGGCGTCCGCCAAGGCGACCGCATCGCGCTCATCGAGCAGCACCGCGAGCCGGGCATCGAGCGGATCGAGAACGGCAGCCGCGGCGAGATCCTCGACATCACCGCCGCCGGAGAGGTGCTGGTCGAGTTCGACGTGACCGGCCGCCAGCAACGACTCTCCGGTGAGGACTTGGGCAAGCTGCGGCTCGGCTACGCCCAGCACATCCACCGCGCCCAGGGCGCCACCGTCACACGCACGCTCGTCGTGACCGGCGGCTGGCAGACCAGCAAGGAGCCCGCCTACGTCGAGGCGTCCCGCGCCCGCCAAGGCACCGACTGGTACGTCTCCCGCCAAGACCTCGGCGTGGAGGGCCACGACACCGACCGCATCCAGAGGCTCGCGCAGAGCATGAGCCGAAGCCACGCGCAGACACCATCGCTCGTGCACCCCGAGCTGCCCGACCCAAGCTACGGCCCCGGCCTTCACCTTCCGATCGCACCCAGCCGCACCAGCCCCATACCGGGGATCGTCCGCGAGGCGATCAACCGGATCATCAACCCACCAGCACCCGAGAGGACACGATGAGCCAACGACGACAGATCGTTCTGCCCGACCCCGTAGACCAGCAGCTACGCGAGCTGGCCGCCGCCGCTGACACGCCGCCCTCGACGCTCGCCGCGCAGATGGTGCAGGCCGGCGTCGCCCAGGCAGCCAAGGACGGCAAGGTTCGCCCGCTGCGCTCCACGCCGGCGCTCACCGGCGCGCGTGGCGGCGAGCGCGCACCGTGGCTTGAGCCCTACGGCGGCGACAGCGAGTGGCGCCGGCAGATGTGGGGCGCGATCGTCGCCCTGCACGGCCGCTACCCCGACCAGCTGCAAGCGCTCAAGGACAAATGGTGGAGCAGCGACGCGACCACCGAGACACTGTGCGCGCTGGCGGTGTGGCGAGCCGAACTGGACGACGGCGGGCAGGACCCGCGCGAGGAGCTCGCCTTCCAGCACCAGCTCGCCGACTACTCCCAGCTACTTCGCCAGCAAGGCGGCGGCGCCACGAAGGAGTGGAAGCCCGGCGCCACACCGCCCGAGTGGGCCGGCGAGTAGGAGAGCAGCCGGCTCTCCCGGCTGGGCTCGTGCGGCTAGGGGACGAGCCTGAACGCCTCGACGTGGCGTGGCCGCACGACGTTGAAATGTCGCTGGTCGAGCGTGGCGATCACGTCCACCTCACGCCGCTCGGCCAGGGCGATCACCGAAGCGTCGACCATCCCCAGCGGCAGGTCGAGATACTGCTCCATCAGCTCGTAGATGCGAGACCAGTCCGAGTCGGCCACCGGCTCGACCACCAGCTCGCCGTCCGCGAGCGCACGGCCAAACGCAAGCTCGGCGTGAGCGCCGATCCGGTCGGCGAGTAGATAGGAAACCTCTGTCACCACGAGCGCGGGGACGAGCAGGGGCCGCGGGCTGCTGGAGAGCAACGCGACGGCGCGCTCGTGGTGCTTGTCCTTCCTCGCCGCCGCCGCGTACAGCGGCCCGGCGTCCACGATCAGCACTACCGGCGCCCAGCCCGACGTTTGCGCACGCTCTTGGCGACCAGCTCATCGACCCGCTCAGAGGCATCTCGAGGCGAGCCGTCGCCGACGGCGAAGAAGCTCAAGGTCCCATCGGTCTGCTCGGGCAGCTGCTGCTCGATCGCCTCCCTGGCAACCTGAGCGACCGACGTGCCGCGCCGACGCGCCTCCAGCCGCAACCGCACATCGACATCCTCGGGCAGCATGATCGTCGTGCGCCTCATACATACATCCTAACGCATCACGAGGACCGCATCGCTGCTTGCGTTACATCTTCGGTTCGCTCTGTGTCAACTTCGCGTCACCGGCTCACAGGCGGACACAGACCTTCTACGGTTCCAGCACAACTGAAAATGTTGGCGCCGGCGGACAGCTGTAACTGCCCCCGACGCCGTGGCACAAGGAGCAATACCTCCCCATGCACAAACACCGTACCCCAGAGGGGTTGAAGGAGCACGCGCTCCTCGACCGCGCCGTACTCAACCTCATGCTGGACCCCGAGCGCCAGCGACCGTGGGCCGAAGACGAGCTTGACCGCACGCTCAGCGTCCCCGGTGATGTCCGCGAAAGCCTGCGCCGTCTGCGCGCGTGCAAGCTCATCCACCGCTGGAACGACCTCGCCGTCGCCGCGCACGCCGCGGTGCGCTTCCACGAGATCAGCCAGGCCATCGAGAACCTGACCCCCGGCGATCGCGCGGAGCGCCATTGGGAGCACGCAGTCCTTGAGGGTCTGATCGTGCGCAGCGCCGAGGGCGAAGGGCCACGCTCCCTGCAGCAGACCTACGAAGCGTTCGGTGCGACCAAGCGCAAGAAGCAGCTCAAGGTCGCCGACGCGGTGGACCGCCTGGAGGGCGCCGGGCTGATCGAACGCCGCGGCGGGCGCTCGATCGCCTCGGAGGTCGCGCTGCGCCTCGACGAACTGATGACCGTCTGACGCGCGAGCTCATTCCCCCACATGCGCGTCAACGAGCTGGCCTTGAGCCAGGCTTTCCTCCCGAGCCTGGCCAAGGTCGGCATCCACACGGTAGAGCAGCTCGCCGAGCAGAACCTCGGCGGGCTGCTCCGCCAGCCCGAGTTCAGAAGCGGCGTCGAGCTCTACGAGCTGATCCGCGAGCTACACCGCCACGGCCTGACACCGTTCGCAGCCCACGGCGCACACTTCCACACCGAGCGTGAGCAAGAGATGCTCCGCCTGCGCGCCGTCGAGGGATTGACGCTCGCACAGATCGGCGACCAATTCGACATCACGACCGGGCATGTGCGCGAACTGCTCAACCGGCACTTCGGGCTCAGCGGCATACCGCCCGCCGCCAAGAGGCGACCTCCGGCACAGCCGCGAGAACTGACCCTCAGCGAGCGGCGCCGCATGTATCGGCTTGCGCGTCTGATGGTCATGCGCAACTACCACCGGCCGCTCACGCTGGAGCAAGTCGCCAGGAGCCTCGCCAGCTCCCCGCGGCAGCTACAGCGCGCCTACGCCGAGTGCGGCCAGCTGACCTTCCGCGATGACCTCGCTGGCCGGCGCCTGCACGCAGCCGTGCGGCTGCTGCAACGGCCGTCGATCCCGATAGCCGCCGTGGCGCAGACGGTCGGCTACAGCCAGGGCTCTCACTTCGCCCGCTCGTTCCGGCGCCGTTACGGGCTCTCACCCTCCGCGTACCGCACCCGATCTCAGGAGGCCCGGCGCCAGGAGGCAATCGCCGCATGATCGCCTCGCTGCTCAGCGTGAACCACGGCATCGACGCTCTGCTGGCTGTGAGCGTCTGTCTGCGGGGTGCGCTCGCGCTCATCCGCATACGCAAACGCCGCC
>CAVUQG010000003.1:0-69739 GCA_963743555.1 uncultured Solirubrobacterales bacterium | reverse complement strand
CGTTACCCAGAGCTGGAGTTGACGCTCGCCGAGGGAGAGCCCGAGGAAATCGCTCCTCGCCTGCAGGCCGGCGAGTTCGACCTGGCCCTGCTGTTCGAGTTCGACGAGCCCGCAAGCGTCGACGGGCTGACGCGCGTAGAGCTGCTCGAGGATCCGATGTATCTGGCGCTACCCCGCGAGCACGTGCTCGCCCAGAAGAGCGATCTGCGCCTGGAGGATCTGCACGGCGAGGCGTGGGTGCAGACCTCCCGCGCCAGTCCCTGCGCGCGCCATGTCGTGCGCTCTTGTCACGCCGCCGGCTTCGAGCCGAACGTCGCGTTTGAGAGCGACGACTACCAGACGGTTCAGGGACTTGTCGCCGCCGGGGTCGGCGTCGCGCTGATTCCCGAGCTGGCGCTGTCGGTCGTGCGCGAGGACATCGCGATCCGCACGCTCGCTCCAAGTCCTCCGGTGCGTCAGGTGATCGCGGCCGCGCCAACCGACGCGCGCCTCAGTCCGGCGACACCGGCAATGCTGGAGATCCTTGCGCACGCAGCCGAGCGCTATGAGTCGCTTCGAGCGCCGCGTACCGATTGAGTGAACATCATTCCGTACGGGGGCGCGCATGCGCGCCCCCGCGGGGCGGCACATGTGCCGCCCCGGACCGCGGCGCATGCGCCGCGGTCAACAGCAGCAAGAAGGTCTTTCAAAATGAGGGTGCGCTTGGGACGTTCATGGACCAAGCTAGTCACCGCGGGCTTCTAAGAGCTCGACTCCGATCTATCCGGCCAGGGGAAACGCACCGCTCCCAGCGTTTGCACCTCGGGCTCCAGCTGGACGCCAAAGCGCTCGATCACACGACGGCGACCCTCCTCCATCAGCGCGATCACGTCGGCCGTTGTGGCAGTGCCCGTGTTCTCTATGAAGTTGGCGTGCTTGGGCGCAAAGCGCGCGCCCCCGACAGTCAGGCCGTTGCATTCGGCCTCGGACAGCAGCAGCCCGGCGCTGCGTCCCTCGGCCGCCGGATCTTCCTGCGGGTTCTTGAAAGTGGAGCCGAAACGTCTTGATCCCCTGAGGCTGGGCCTCGTGGCGGCGTGCGCGCATCTCGGCGAGCGTCGCCTTGACGGTGTCCACGTTGGCCGGCTCAAGCGCGAACGAAGCGTGCGCGACGACTTCCCCCTCGGCCAGATTGGAGTGGCGATAGCCGAAGCCCAACTGCTCCGCCGTGCGGCGCTCGATCCCCTCCGCGGTGACGATCTCCGCCCACTCGAGCGTGTCTGCCAGCCGGCCGCCATAGGCGTTCGCGTTCATCCTGAGCGCGCCTCCGACGCTACCGGGAATGTTGACCCCGAACTCGATGCCCGACAGTCCCGCCTGAGCCGCGCGGGCGGCAACCGAAGGCAGGCGGGCTCCCCCCCGCACACGATGCGCCGCCCTTCGTGCTGGATCAGCGCCAGCTTGCGATCGAGCTTGATGACCAGGCCGGGGACGCCCTCGTCGGCGATCAGCAGATTCGAGCCCGACCCCACCACGGCGATCGGAACCTCGATCGCACTCGCCCAGGCAAGCAGCTCGCGCAGTTGCGCGTTGCTCCCGGCGCGAGCGAAATAATCGGCATCGCCGCCGGTCCGGATCGTCGCCAAACGGGCGAGCGGAAAATCGCGTTGCACGATCGACGGCGCGGTCTTCGGCGAATCTCTAGAGGCCATCGTCACCCACCAATCGTCGTCCCAGCGCATCCACGTCGCCGGCTCCCATCACCACGCACAGATCGCCATCTTCAAGTAGCTCGCCGAGCGCCTCCTGCGCCTCGTCGAAGCTCGGCCTTCCACAGCACTTCACGTCCCTGGGCATGCGCAACGGTCGAGCGCACGAGCGTCTCTCCGCTGATGCCGGGATGGTCCTCGGCGCGCTCGCGTGCTGGATAGACATCGAGCACCACGACGACATCGGCAATCGCAAGCGCCACGCCGAACTCATCGGCGAGCAGCGCTGTGCGCGAATACAGATGTGGCTGGAAGACCGCGACGAGGCGCTTCGGGCCAAGCGTGCGGGCCGCGTTCAAGGTGGCCGCCACCTCGGTCGGGTGGTGAGCGTAGTCGTCGATCACGACTGCTCCGCTCGCGGTCGCTCCGAGACGTTGGAAGCGCCGCGCAGCACCCGTGAAGCCGGCGATCGCCGTGCGAACACTGTCGGCGAGCCCCACCAGGCGCGCGACCTCGAGCGCGCCCGCCGCGTTGCGGGCGTTGTGAGCACCGGGAACCGTGACGCGCACGTCCGCCCCTCGCCAGCGAAAACGCGAGCCGCCTGGTTCCAGTTCCAGCGCCGCCACGTCGTAGGCGACGACCTCGACGTTTCCGGCGCACTCCCCGCGCGCGTGGGCGTCATTCGGCTCCTGGACTGCCTTCACGTCCGCACCGTTCACATGGATCGCGCTGGAAGCGGCGGCGGGCGAAAGCAGAGCCAGCAAATCGGGCCTGTCCCAAATGACGACGGCCCGTCCGCGCCAGAGCGAGAAATTCGCGGAAGGCCTCGCGCAGCTCCTCCAGCGAGCCGAATGTGGCGTGATGGTCGAGCTCGACGTTCGTGAGCAGTGCGATCTCGACGTCGAGGCTGAGCATCGAGCGATCTGACTCGTCGGCCTCCACGACCAGCCACTCGCCCTCGCTCCAGTGTGAGTTGGCAAGGCCCGGCCCGACCGAGCTGCCCACAAGCCAGCCAGGGTCGACTCCGCCCTCGCGCAGCAGGTGCACGATCATCGAAGCGGTGGTCGTCTTGCCGTGAGCGCCCGCGACGGCGATCGTGCGACGCAGCGCGCTCAGCTCGGCCAGCAGCTCTGCCCTGGGACGGTCGGCGAGGCCCCGTCGGCGCGCGGCGAGACGCTCGGGGTTATCGGCCGGGACGGCGCTGGAGTAGACGATCTCGACGTCCTCGCCATCGGGCACGTTGGCCGCGTCGTGGCCGATGCTGCGCATCGAGCACGCCCTCCTCGCGCAAGCGCTCGGAGTGCACGCTCGACGCCCTGTCGGACCCGCTCACGCTTGCGCCGAGGGCGTGGGCCGCACGCGCATAGCCGCTCATCCCGGCGCCGCCGACTCCAACGAAGTGCAGGCGACGCCGCGTCCACGGCCGCTTGGAATCGTTCATCGCGCCGCTTGGAGTCCTCGTCACGCCCCGGGAGCATTCTCGCACCCACTCCTAGGGGCCACATACCGGGCACCGCTCCGATCGCAAACGAGCCTCATCCTCCGGCTGCCTCCAGCAGCTCCGCGGCGATCTCGCGAGCCGCATCGGGGCGCGCGAGCCGCTCGCGAGGCGCCCGCCATCGCGCTCAGACGGGCCGGGTTGGCCAGCAGCTGTGCCACCTCGCGCGCCAGCCTGGAAGGGCTGAGCTCGGCATCCTGCACGACGATTGCCGCACCGGCCTCGGACATCCAGCGGGCGTTGGCGCTCTGATGGTCGGCTGAGGCGTGCGGATAGGGCACGAGGATCGCCGGCAGGCCGTGCGCGGCGATCTCGAACAGCGAGCCTCCGGCACGCGCCACGACCAGGTCGCTGGCGGCCAGAGCGGCTGTGAACTCGTCGGTGTCGAGATACTCGCGCAGGTCATAGCCGGCCGGGAGCGGCTGGCCCGACAGCTCGGGGTAATCGCGCCGCCCGCACACGTGCAGGACGTGAAATGTGGCTGAGGCGAACGCGCCGAGCGCCGCCTGGTTGAGCGTGCGCGCTCCGAGTGAGCCACCGAAGACGAGCACACAGGTCTCATCGGCCGCGATCCCAAGCCGCTCGCGTGCGTCTGCGCGCTCGACCTGCACCGCGGGGATCGGGCGCCCGGTAAGCCGGTAGCGCGCTCCTTCGCGGCCGGCGATCGGGAACGCCAGGCACACGCGTCTGGCAAAGCGAGCGAGCATGCGATTGGTGAGCCCGAGATGACTGTCGGCCTCGCTCAGCACGAGCGGGATGCGCCGTGTGAGCGCCGCCACGCCGACCGGCCCGGCGACATAGCCCCCGCCCCCCATTACGGCGTCCGGTTGGAGCTCTGCCAAAAGCGCACGTGCACGCACCGTCGCGCGGGCGGCGCGCAGCAGCGCACGCGCGCGCGTGCACGCGGGCTCGAGCGACTGAGGCCTTCCACCGAGATCGCCCTGAACGGGTAGCCGGCCGCCGGCACCAGCTGTGCCTCCGCCCGCGCCCCGCCGATGAATGTGACCGCGGCGCCCTCAGCCCGCAGCGCGTCCGCCACCGCGAGCGCTGGAATTACGTGCCCGGCCGTCCCGCCGGCGGCTATCACGATCCTCTTCTGCGCTGTGCTCACGGCCCCATCGTGCCGGTTCGCGCGGCGGGGCGTCGGCCACTCCTCGCTCGGGAGCCCCGCGCGCCGCTCCTGGAGTCGTCCACCTCAGCAGAGACCGCGCGCGGGCGCTTGCCTCGCGATGAGCCTCACCGCGCGCACGTGCGCGCTACCGCCGGCTGCCACGTTCAGCAGCAACCCCATCGCGACGAGCGTCACGATCAGGCTGCTCGAGCCATAGGAGACCAGCGGCAACGGAACGCCGGTGAGCGGCGCCAAGCCGAGCACCGCAAAGGCGTTGAGCAATGCCTGGGAGACGATCAGCGAGGTCATGCCGACGGCGATCAGCGCGCTGTGCAGGCTGCGGGCGGCCTTGGCGACGCGCAGGCCGGCGTAGGCGATCATGCCGTAGAGGAACAGCAGCGCAAATACGCCGACGACGCCGAGCTCCTCGCCGATCACGGCAAGGATGAAGTCGGTCTGGGCCTCCGGCAGGTAGAAGATCTTCTGCACCGACTGCCCAGGGCCGACGCCGAACAGCCCGCCGGAGCCGATCGCGATCTGCCCTTGGACCGCCTGAAAGCCGCTGCCTGAGGCATGGGCCCATGGGTCGATGAACGAGGTCAGGCGGGCTCGCTCATAGGGGCGCGCGATCGCGATCAGAGCGACGATCGCAACCACCGAGCCGCCGATGATCGCCAGGTTGCGAGCTGGGATGCCGGCCGCTACGAGCAGCGCGCAGGTCGTGAAGGCGATCACCATCGCGGTGCCGAGGTCAGGCTGGGTGACGACCAGCAGACAGGCAGCGCCGACGACCGCCAGCAGCGGTTTGCACAGCTCGCGCAGATCGTGCACGCGCTGCGGACGGCTCGCAAGCAGCGTCGCCGAGTAGAGCACGAGCGCGAGCTTGAGCAGCTCGGAGGGCTGGAACTGAAGCGGCCCGCTGCCGATCCAGCGGCGCGCACCGTTGACGCTCACGCCGACGTGAGGGATGTGCACGGCGAGCACGAGCACGAAGGAGACGGCAAGTAGCGGCGCGACCACGCCCTGGACGCGCGCGATGCCGTCGCGTGCGAGCACCCTCATCAAAAACAGCCCGAGGGCACCGTAGAGAACGAACCTCACAAGCTCGCCGGTGCCGCTGCCGCCGCTCGCCAACAGGCTGCTGGCCGAAGAGGCGCTGTAGACCATGACCGCCCCGAAGGCGAGCAGGCAAAGTGTGGCCGTCAACAGGATGTTGTACTCGAGCGACTGCCCGCGCTCTCGCCTGAGCGGACGCTGCCCGCCGTGCGCGCTTGGCCCGCGACTTCGGGGTCGCGGCAGAGTTTGAGCGCCGTCCGGCTACAGACATCAGAGCCCTCTTCGACACCGGCCTCGTAGAAGCCTCTACGGCCTTCCCAGGGCTTACCATTACGCCTTCTCAGCGCGTGCCGCTACGGCCTTCCAGCGCTTACGAGCGCTGTGCGCCGCGGTGTGTGCCGTAGTTGCTACAGCTGCTGGACGAGCTCGCGGAAGCGCTCTCCACGAGCTTCGAAGTCTGCGAACTGGTCGAAGCTCGCGCAGCCGGGCGAGAGCAGCACCACCTCACCGTGGACGGCCGTGGCGGCGGCGAGCGAGAGCGCATGGTCGAGGTCGCCGCACATATGCACCTCCACCTGCCCCCCACCTATCGCCTGCTCGATCACGCTCGCGTCCTCGCCGATCAGGTAGACGGCGCGACAGCCGGCACTGATGGGGCCGCGCAGTGCGGTGAAGTCCTGTGCCTTGGCTTGGCCGCCGAGGATCAGGTGTACCGGCAGATGCTCGGCTGCCATCGCCTCGAGCGCGACAAGCGTGCTCGCCACGTTGGTCGCCTTGGAGTCGTTGACAAAGACAACGCCCTCCCTGCTTGCGACATGCTCCAAGCGGTGGGGCACTCCGGCGAAGCTGCGCAGTCCGGCCCGCACCGCCTCGACATCCAGGCCACGCGCCAGACACACCGCGGCGGCGGCCATCGCGTTCCCCAAGTTGTGGCGGCCCCGCAGGGAAAGCTCGCTCGATGCGAGTAGCGCTCGTCCTTGCCAGTAGAGCGTCCCATCGCGCACTGAGAGCTGTGCATCCGGGTCGCTGCCGAAGCTCACTCTTCGTGCCCTACCAGGCAGGCCCTCAATCTGGAACTCAGCCGGCACCACCGCCAGGTCCTCGCTCCCCTGTCGCGCGAAGATCTCGAGCTTGGCGGCAAGGTAGGCATCGAGCGTCCCGTGACGGTCGAGGTGGTCAGGTGTGAGGTTGAGCAATACCGCCGCCTCGGGTGCGAACGCGAGCGTATCTTCCAGCTGGAAGGAGGATGCCTCGCATGCGATCGTGACGTGCTCGTCGATACGGCCATCGAGCCCGCTGAGCGCCGCTCCCACGTTACCCGCCACGGCCACCGCCAGGCCCGCCTCGCGGTGAATGTGCCCGACCAGCTCGACCGTCGTGGTCTTGCCGTTCGTGCCCGTGACCGCGATGAACTCGTTGGGCAGAAGCCGCCATGCCAGCTCGAGCTCGCCGATGACGTGTATCCCGCGCGAGCGCGCCTGGGCGATCACCGGCGCCTGCGCCGGCACGCCCGGACTCTTGACGAGCGTACGCGCACGCTCGAGCAGCCCGATTCCCTGCTCGCGCAGGTGCAAATCGACACCCGCCTGCACAAGCACCTCCAGGCCATCTGGAGCGCCAGCGTCGACCCCGAGCACCTCCTCTCCCCTCGCGCGCAGCGCAAGTGCCGCGGCTATGCCTGAGCGGGCCAGACCCACGATCAGGTAGGGGCCTGGCGGGAGATCGGGTCGAGGCTTCATGGCAATGCCGATCTCACTCCGTGCGCCCTGCGCGAGCGCTCATCAACCGTGCAGGCTCTGACGGTAGAGCGTGAAGCCGATCGCACAGCAGATCGCGGCGACGATCCAAAAGCGCAGGATGATCTTCGTCTCAGACCAGGCACGTAGCTCGAAGTGATGATGGATGGGCGCCATCAGGAATACCCGCTTTCGTGTCATCTGGAAGGAGATCACCTGGATCACCACCGACAGCGCCTCGATCACGAAGATGCCGCCGATCAGGATCAACAACGTCTCGGTCTTGGTCATCACGGCAAGGCCGGCGATCGCGCCACCGATGCCGAGCGAGCCGGTATCCCCCATGAAGATCGTGGCCGGGAACGCGTTGAACCACAGGAAACCAATGCAAGCGCCGACAAGCACACCTGCCAGCATCGCGAGATCGGAGTCTTCGGCGATGAACGTGATGCCGATGTAGGTAAGCAACACGATTGCGCCGCAGCCGGCCGCAAGCCCGTCCAGGCCGTCGGTCAGGTTGACCGCATTGGTGGTTCCGGCGACCACGAAATAGATGAGCACCGGATAGAAGACGCCCAGGTCGACGGTGTAGTCGACGAAACGCAAACGCAATGTCGGCGCGAGATCGGCCCCGTGTCTTGCCACGTACCAAAGCCCCAGCGAAATCGCAATTGTGATTGCCAGCTTGGTACGTCCACGCAGACCGAGCGAACGGCGCTTGACGAGCTTTGTGTAGTCATCGGCGAAGCCGAGCAACGCGCAGGCGATCGCGGTCCCGAAGACGCCAACGGAGCGCCATTCGAAATTCGTGAGTATCAGATATGGGATCGCGACCGCGACGAAGATGATGATCCCGCCCATCGTCGGCGTGCCGGCCTTCTCGTGGTGGCCCTGAGGACCGTCCTCGCGAATATGCTGGCCAAACTCGCGGCGGCGCAAGAACTCGATGAACTTCGGGCTCAAGAAGATGCAGATGAGTAGGGCTGCGGTGCCCCCGATCAGGATGCGACCCATCAGCCCCGACCCTTGCGCCCAAGGCTTCGCGGGCAACCGTGACATCGTCGAACGGCACCTTCACGCCTTCGGCGAGCTCCTGGCCCTGCTCGTGGCCCTTGCCGGCGATCACGAGCACGTCGCCATTCTGTGCGAGCGACACCGCTCGCTCGATCGCAACACGCCGGTCGACCTCGCAGGCGACTGCCGGAGCCCCGGAGGGACGCTCTGCGCGAATCACGCCCTGCATGATCTCGGCGATGATCGTTTGCGGATCCTCCGAGCGCGGGTTGTCGGAGGTGACGAGCAGCACGTCGGCCAGAGAAGCCCCGATCGCGCCCATCAGCGGACGCTTGCCGCGATCGCGATCGCCGCCGGCGCCGAATACGCAGATCACCCTGCCATGACCGACTTCATGAGCGGTGTTCAGTACGTTCTGCAGCGAATCGGGCGTGTGCGCGTAGTCGACGAGTACCGCGAAATCCTGTCCAGCATCGACCGGCTCCAGGCGCCCGGGCACGCGCACGCCGCGCTCGAGCGCGGCAAGCAGCATGTCGAGGTCGCCGCCGAGCGCGTGGACCGCGGCAAGTGCGCCAAGCGCGTTTGAGACGTTGAAGCGGCCGGGCAGGCCAAGTGAGAGTGAGCGCGTGCCCGACGGCGTGTCCAGCTGCAGATGCGTCCTACCCAGTTCGACCTGCACCTCGCGCGCACGGTAGTCGGCCTCAGTGTCGATCGCAAAGGTCACGACCTCGTCCAGCTCGGCGTCCAGACGTCGCCCGTAGGGGTCGTCCAAGTTCACGATCGCAATGCCGGGCCTGGCCTGTTGCCCGGGAGCTACGAACAGCCGCCGCTTGGCCTGGAAGTAGTCCTCCATCGTCTCGTGGAAGTCGAGGTGGTCCTGGGTCAGGTTCGTGAAGATCGCCGCGGCGAAGCGCACGCAGTCGGTGCGTTCCAGCGCCAGCGCGTGCGAGGAGACCTCCATCGCACAGCTGCTCTGACCGCCGTCCAGCATCGCCCGGAAGTCGCCCTGCAGGTCGATCGCCTCGGGAGTCGTGCGACTTGCCGCTCGCCGCTCGCCGGCGACACGCGATTCCACGGTGCCAAGCAACCCACAGCGCTCGCCGGTGGCTTCCAACAGCGCACACACCAGATGGGCGCTCGTCGTCTTGCCGTTGGTGCCCGTGATGCCGACGACGTGCAAGTCTGCGGTCGGCTCGCCGTAGAAACGCGCAGCGAGCGGTCCCATCGCCGCCCGTGTCGAGCTCACCAGCAGCTCGGGGACACCCAATCCGAGCGGGCGCTCGACGACCAGCGCCGCCGCCCCCGCCGCCACCGCCTGCGCAGCGAAATCGTGGCCGTCGCGCTCGTAGCCCGAAACGCAGAAGAACAGCGTGCCGGCCTGCACACGGCGACTGTCATAGGCCAGCCCGCTTATCTCGGGCGAATCAGGGATCGGCGAGAGCACCCGCGGTCCGGGCAGCTCCGTGGCCGCCAACTCGTCCAACCTCATGGCTTTGCGCCGTCTGAGCTCAAGGAGCGAGAGTCTAGGGCTAGTGCCAGAGGGTATGTCTGTATCCAGTGGCCCGGCCTGCGGTGGCATGCAACCGATCGGTTGCATGTCAGTCTCAACCTAGCCCGACCGTTCGCACATACCCCAATCCCTAGCCGACCGTCGCACATACCCAACCCCTAGCCCAGCCGTTTCGCGCATACCCCAACTGACATAAGCCAGGTCGATCCAACCTGAGGCGCTACCCCGGAGGGATCCCCAGGTATGGCAGTGCGAATTCCATGATCTGACCGAAGGCCGGAGCGGCGACGACACCGCCGTAAATCGAGTCGGCCTGCGGTTCGTCGACGATCACCGCACACAGCAGCTTTGGGTCCGAGGCGGGAGCGAAGCCGACGAACGAGGCGACATACGCGCTTTTGGAGTATTCGCCTGTTTCAGGGTCGATCTTGCTGGCAGTTCCGGTCTTGCCAGCGAGTTGATAGCCGGGTATCGATACCTCGCTCGCCGTGCCCCCTGGTGCAAGCACGCCCTTGAGCATTTCGCGAACCTCAGCCGCGACGCTCGACGATATGACTCTCCGCCCTGCCGGCTCCGCGACAGTGCGACCCCCGACCGCACCGACGATATGCGGCGGGCGCAGAATGCCACCATTGGCAATCGCCGAATAGAGCGTGGCCATCTGAATCGGCGTCACCAGCTCACCCTGGCCGATCGGCAAGTTGCCCATCGAGGAGCCGGAATATTTGTCTAGCGGCAGGGTGGCCCCGATTTCTTCGCCGGGGATGTTCGCGCCCGTTGGCGCGCCAAAGCCGAAGCTGTGCACCCAGGAGTTGAACTTTTCAGGACCCAACAGGCTGGCGATCTTGATTGCACCGACGTTGCTCGATTGGGCCAGTATCTGTGAGGCGGTCAACGACTCAGTTTCATGTTCAGTGTCGTCGTGGATCGTGCGCCCACCGAGTTCGATCTGATCGGGAATTTCAAAGCCGCTGCTCGGCGTGATCCGCCCTTCCTGCAGAGCCCCGGAGACGGTCACCACCTTGAACGTCGATCCAGGTTCGTAGTTGAAGGTGACCGCCCGGTTCTCGAACGCTTCTTCCGGCTTTGCGGGCGGATCGTTGCTGTTGACAAGCGGCCAGTTGGCCATCGCGAGAATCGCGCCCGTGCGCGGGTCCATCACGATCGCTGTGGAGTCCTTGGGATGAAAGACGCGACCGACAGCACTGAGTACGTCTTCTGCACGCTGTTGGATGTTGGCGTCGAGCGTGAGCGCTATCGAGGAGCCCGCCCGCTCATGGCGGGTTTCGGCGATCGAGATCGGCTGACCGATCGCGTCGCTCACGACGCTGCGCTTGCCCGCGCGCCCCGCAAGCGTGGAGTTCTCCGAATACTCGAGCCCCATGAGCCCGGCCCCTTCGTGTTCGGTGCCGACGATCCCAAGCACCTGCGCGGCGAGCGTGTCGCGCGGATAGACGCGACGCATCACCGGAGTGCCGTGCAACCCGGGAATCTTGACCATCGTGCCGTGCGGGCCCGGGATCTTCAGGGCCAGCGCCCGCTGCGCGGTGTCGTAGGGGAGCGCCCGCGACAGGTACACGAAGCCGCTGTGCTCGCTCAGCTTAGCGAGCACCTGCGCCTGGGTGAGGCCGAGCAGCGGCGCCAGCTGGCGAGCGGCGTCGAGTGGGTCTTCGACCAGATACGGGTCGGCGGTAAGTTCCTGCGCCGGTTCGGAGATCGCCAGCGCGATCCCGTTGCGATCGGTGATCGTGCCGCGCTGAGCGGGCACCAATTCGTCGGTGAGCTGCTGCGTCTGTGCGGCTCTGCGCAGCACACCGCTGTGGGGACCACCGAGGTAGAGAGAGCGCGCGCCTGCGATCAGCAGCAGCACGACGAACAGCCCGAATAGCAGCCCGACGCGACGTTGGACGGCCACCATCGGCTATTCGCCCGTGCCGGCCTGAGTGCCGCCGGCGGGAGCGCTTGCCGCCACGCCACTGGAGCTCGAAGACGACGACGACGCTTCGGCGGCTTGGGCGCCCGCGACCGATGGAGCGCTTTCGGCCGGCACGGAGGAGTCGGTGCTCGACGGCGAGGCACTCGACGGCGAGCTCGTCGACTGGGTTTCTCCCGATCCCGCGGTACTTTCGCCCGTCGAGCCGGCGGTGGAGGAGCTGGAGTCTTCCCCTGAGCCGGACGCTTCTTCTGCACTGCTCGTCTGGGAGGTGGCTTCACGGCCGGCTCTCCCGTTGGAGGATTCGCCACCGGCGGTGCTCGCCGCGGACGCCGAGCTCGCGGACGCCTGAGCGGCCGTGGAGAGCGCGGCCGCCGCGCGTGAGATGTCTGCCATGCTCGCCGTGACGAAGTGAACCGTCCCGGTCGGCGCAAGTGTCATACCGGCGGCCGTCGCCAGGGGCGCGACCCGGTTTTCGGATGAGTACATCGAGTCTTCGATGTTCAGTTGAGCGTTTTCGCGCTGCAACGTCGCTACATGCCCAAGCGTGCGACCGATGCCCGTGTTGAGCTTGAGCACCAGCAGCTGCATCGCGACGATCCCGATCAAGGCGAAGGCCAGCAGACCGATCCACAAGCGTCCCCGAATCAGCCTGTCCACGAAAGCGCTGCTGGAGATCCCATCCAGAGCCTGGACGCCACGCAGCGCAATGCCGGGAGTGGCTCCAGCCGAGACGCGCCTGCTCGCAGGAGCTGAGCGCTTACGCGAGGGTGAGCTCGGTCGCGCCGGGCGCTCACGCGGTAGCGCGACACCCGGCGCCGGGATCGCAACCGCGGCGGCCAGTGAACCCGAGCGAGCGGGAGCGCTGGGACCGGATATGCGTCTGGCGCGAGGCGACGCGGTGCGGCGCCCGCCGATCTTCGATCGGTCGGGCGCGGGGCGCTTGGGAAGCGAGCGGGCCGTGGCGGGCGGGGTCATGCTTGACCTCCTTGATCGATTGAGAGACCTGCAAGCTTTGTGGCCGCACGCAGACGCGCCGAGGAAGCGCGGGGGTTGCGCGCCCTCTCCTCTGCCGAGGGCACGATCGACCCACGCGTGAGCAGCGCCGCCTCGGGCACGCGCCCGCAACCGCAGACCGGCATGTCGGGTGGGCAGATGCAGCCGCGAGCGCGCTCGACAAGGAAGCGCTTCACGCGCCTGTCCTCGAGTGAGTGAAAGGAGATCGCGGCAAGCACGCCGCCCTCGCGCAACAGTCCCCAGGCAAGTGGCAACGCCTGATCGAGCTGTCCCAGCTCGTCGTTGACGGCGATTCGCAGAGCCTGAAACGTGCGCTTGGCCGGGTGGCCGGCGGCAAAGCGAGCCGGGGTGGGAATCGCGGCGGTGATGACCTCCACGAGCGCGAGCGTCGTCTCGATCGGAGACTGGGCGCGAGCGCGCACGATCGCACGGGCGATCTGAGCGGCGTGGCGCTCCTCGCCAAACTCGCGCAAGATCCCCGCCAGCCGGCGCTCGTCCCAGGTGGCGACGATCTCTCGCGCGGTGAGCTCCTGACGCGGGTCCATACGCATGTCAAGCGGCGCGTCATAGGAGTAGGAGAAGCCGCGCTCGCGCGTGTCGATCTGCATCGAGGACATGCCCAGGTCGAAGTAGACGGCGTCCGCGATCACTCCAACTTCTGAGAGCATCTCCAGGCCCTCCGCATAGTCGCCGCGGATGAAGCGCGCCGAGCAGGGAATCTCCTGGGCGAGTTCGAGGAAGCGCTCCTCTGCAAAGGGATCTCGGTCGATCGCCACGAGCGTTCCCTGCGCGCCAAGGCGCTCTGCGAGTGCGCGCGCGTGCCCGCCACCGCCGAAAGTGCAGTCGATGACTGTCTGACCGGGCTGCGGATCGAGCAGCTCGAGCAGCTCCTCGGCGAGCACCGGAATGTGAACGGTGGTCATGTCAAGCAGGATGGTCAACGCGCGCGGTGATCTCTGCGACGCTGCCGAGCAGCGCCGGTCGGTGTTCGTCCCAGCTGGTGCGATCCCACAGCTCCAGGCGATCGCCGGCTCCCACCACGACGACCTCCTTGCTGAGCTTCGCGTGCTCTCCGAGGAAGCCTGGCACCATGATCCGTCCGGCCGCGTCTAGCTCAGCGTCGTGTGAGCTCCCGTAGAAGAAGCGCTCGAGCTCCGTCAGCCGCGAGGACAGCGGCGGCAGCTCGGCAAGTGAACGCTCGGTGTAGCGCTCGTAGTCCTGCGGGCGCCACACGCCCACGTACGGCTTGAGGTCCACTGGCATCGCGAGCACCACACCCTCCGACAGCGCGGCGCGATAACGGGCCGGAACGGTGAGCCGGTTCTTCGCGTCGAGTGTGTGGTCGAAGGTGCCGCGGAAAGCCACCTGGGAGGCTCCAATCAAGTTGATCGAGCCGCGGTGGAGGAGTGGGAGGAACTCCTCCACCACGGCTCGCTGCCGCGAACTTACCCCACTTTCCCCCACAATGCAACCCTGATTGCACATTTTCTCCCACAATGCACGCCCCAAGCCCCAAAAATGCACGAAAGTGCCTGCTCAGCTTGGGTTTTGGCGGTGGGAGGCGTCGACTCCGCAACGCTGGGCGCGTGCATGCAAGCTTGCAGGGGTGGCACGTGTAACGTTCGTTGCAGAGCTCCGACCAGAGTCAGCAAGAGAAAGGAACGTGTTGCCCTCCGCCATGAACGACCCGCACGCTCGCCGCTACTCCCCTGCCAAGCCCGCCCAGAACGCGCGCAGGCGCAGGCGCAGGCACACAGCGCAGAAGGGCCGCACGAGCTGCATGGCCCTCGCGCTGATTTCACTGATCGGCGTGGGCGCGCTCGCGGGATGCGGGTCCTCCGGCTCAAGCGGCGACCCGGCCGGCCTCGCGCCGGCATCCGCGCCGCTTTATGCGAACGTGGTCGTCAAGCCAAGCGGCGGTGCCGGTGGCGACGCCTCGACGGCTGCCAAGGATCTCACGCACCTGGCCGAACCGTACGGCAGCCTCGCCCAAGCGCTGCTCTCAAGCGAAGGCAGTCATGTCGAATTCAAACGCGACATCGAGCCGTGGGTCGGACAGAGCGCCGGCATCTTCATCACCTCGCTGGACACGAGCAAGCTGCCGGGGAGCGGGAGCTCTGCTCAGGCGCTGCTCGAAGGTGGCTTGACTAGCGCCGCATCCTCGCTTGGCGCCGGCACGTTTGGCGCGAGTGGCGCCCAGGGGGCGATCGTCTTCGAGACCTCCGACGTCGGCAAGGCTCGCTCGTTCCTGGAAGGGCGCGCACACGAACAGCAAGCGCATACAACGAGCTACCGGGGAGTCACCTACCAGGTCTCAGCCGGCGGAGAGGCGGAGGGCATAGTCAAGGACTTCGCTGTGATCGGCAGCGAATCGGGCTTGAAGGAAGCTATCGACACGTCGCTTGGAGGCTCTCCCATCACAAGCGCATCCGGCTATGTCAAGGCGCCAAGCGACGCGATCGCAAGTGCTTACGCTCAGCCTGAGGCGCTGATCAAGGCAATTCACGGCTCAGGCGGCCTGGCCGGTCAGGGTGTGTCGCTGCTTGGCGAGCTGTTTGCGGACGCACAGACCGCTTCACTGTCTGTGACGCCCACGTCAAACACGGTCTCGATACAAGGCGAAATCCACTCGAGCAACGACTCGGCACCGCTGTTCGGCCAGGAAGGCGCGAAACAGCTGGGTGAGCTGCCAGGAGCCTCCTGGCTTGCCGCAGGCGTCGGCAACGTCGGCGCCAACCTTCCCCGTGCGCTTGCGCTGTTGCACGGCGTCGCCTCGTTTGGCACCTCTACGATCTTCTCCTCGCTCGGCGGACCGAGCATCGAAAAGCTGTTCACGGCTATCGATTCGCCGAACGCCAAACTACAACAGGACTTCGCCGGCTGGGCGGGCTCCGGCGGGATGTTCGTGAGCGGCACGGGCCTGTTCAACCTGCAGGCTGCGCTGGTTATCTCCTCGAACAACCCAAGTGCCTCGCGCGCCGCGGTCGGCCAGCTGGGCAATCTGATGAAAAGCGCTGGAGCGATCGTCAGCAACGTCTCGATCGCTGGGACCGACGCCGCTGTCAGCGTCAAGTTGCAGGGCTTCCCGGCGGTCATCTACATCGCCGACGGCGAAGGCAAGTTCGTGCTCGGACTCGGAGAACCATCAGTCCAGGGCGCACTCAGCCCATCGAGCACGCTGTCCACTTCGCCTTCCTACGCCAGTGCGACCTCCGCGCTGGGCGGAGGCATCGAACCGAGCTTGATCGTTGAATTCCCCACACTGCTGGGCTTCCTTGAAGGAGTCGGGCTGGCCCAGAGCCCGGGCGTCTCGAGCCTCGTCCCGTACTTCAAGTCGCTCGGCACGCTGACCGCGGGTGCCACGAGCCAGGGCGGCGTTCAGCACTTCCGCATGGTTGCCGGTCTTGCTTGAGTCGTTGCCGGGTGCTACTGGTTCAACCCGAGCGTTTCAAGCACGGTGTCCCAATACCGCTGACCGGTACTAAATTCCAGTTCTTCAAATCTAGTCAGGAGGTGCTCCACTTTCGTAAAGAGACCGTGGTCAGCAGGCTGAACGTATGTCGAAAGGATCCGTGGCGAAGGCACTTCTACTTCGATTGCTTCTACGTGCCTGTCGAATCGAAGCGTGCTCGATGGGATCGTCTGGTAGCCGGTTGCCGTCCATGAGCGCACGTCGGCGCAGAGATTCGGTACCTCAAGGGAGGTCATTTCGCGCAGCCCTCTGATGAATTTGTGCGCAGTGCGACCGATCGTGGGATTACTCCATCGCAAAGGGCTCACCGCTTTGATGAACGCTTGGGCGAACCTCGAGTCCGCGTGGTAAGCGGTCGCCCACAGCGCGCCCGCAACCTCGTAGCTCAGGTTCTGCTCCGCTTCGCTCTGAGGAGAACCGGCACCAACGTCAGGACATTCAGCGGCGAACTTGCGGTCGAGCCTGTGCAAGCTTGCTTCCATCGCGGGCCACGTGCGAATGACAGACTGCAAAGTCGAATTGGCGGCGAGGAGCGCGGTGTGCGTCGAGGAAACGTCTCTCTGGGAAGCAGCAAACGCCGGGCTGGACATCAGCCCAACGGCAAGCACCCCCAAAAGACAAATCAAGCTTCCCCGCATATCTAATGTCGATTGTGACATACATACGGCGTCGCGGCGCCTTTGTATCCAGTTGGACTACCTGACCGCTGCCGTGCCTGGACGACTGCTAGGAAGGCAGACCGGCAGCAGCAAACAGCGCGTCGATGCTCATGCAGGGGCTCCGCTGAGCGGCGTTCCCACAGCTTGGCCGTGTGCTCGGGAAGGGCGGTTCTCGGTCTCGATGATCACCCGGCAGGGGCGCTTGCTGAGCAGGTAGGTGGCTGTCGGCCCAATCCGCTGCTCGCCTATGGGGGCATGGATCGTCGACCAATAGACGACATCCGCGTCAACGCGCTGTACCTCGTCGACCAGCGCAGCGCCAGGGTTGCGCGTGCGAATCAGTCCCGTGCGGATCTTGATGCCCGAGCGGCGTGCCTTGATACGGGCGCTCTCAAGCGCCGCGCGCCCCTCCGCCTCCTCGGCTTCCAGACCCGACTCCAGCGATAGTTGGCTGGGCACAGGCAGCACGAACACGGCATAGACAACACCCTCTTCGCCGATCAGCTTTGCCGCGCTCGACAGTGCGCTGGCGCTAACATCGCCCCCGAAGATCGGCACGAGCGCCGTGCGGTAGCCGAGCGCCTCGAAGTCGGCAGGCCTCTCCGCCCGTTGGATGTGAGCGGTCTCGCGCAGGTCGAGACCCTGACTGCGTCGGTAGACGATATAGCCGACCATCCCCAGCACCATCCAGGGGATGCCAACGACACGTGCCTCGGGGTGCGTGATGACGACCACCACCCAAACCGTGGCCGTGCCGATGCCTCCGATCACGGCGGTGAGCGGGATTGAGGCCCCGCGAATGCGTACGTTCCACGGCAACCGGTATGGCCTCTCTTGATCGGGCATCTTGACGCGCAGCGCGATCACCGAGATGTGCGCGATCGTGAAGGACAGCAGCGCACCAAAGGAATAGAGGTTGCCCAGCACGTTGGTGTTGCCATAGAGAACCAGTAGTCCCGCCAGCGCCGAGAAGAACAGGATCGTGAACCAGGGCGTGCGAAAGCGCGCGTGCAACTGCGAGAAGATGCCCGGCAGCTGGCGATGTTCAGAGAGCGACCACGACAGGCGTGAGATCCCGATCATGCCGGCGTTGGTGGCGATGAACAGGATCGTGGCGGCAAGCAGGCCGACGTAGTACTGAGCGACCGTGAGCACCGTTCCGTGCAGACCCAGGCGCGAGACGATTCCCAGCACCGGGTCGTTCTGGAAGCCGCCGTGGCCTTCCACGCCGAGCAGCGTCTGGTACTGATGCGGATGCCCCGCCACGGCCGTCACCGGCAGCGCCGACAGCGCGATCAGCGAGATGCCCAAGTACACGCCGAGCACTGCGAGCACGACGAGATTTACAGCCTTGGGAACCTGCGTACCGGGATCGCGCGCCTCCTCGGCCATGTTCGAGACGGTCTCGATGCCCGTATAAGCAAGCATCGCCAGCGAGAGCGCGAAGATCAGTTCGTGCCAAGTTGGCACCTTCCCCAGGTGAACCTGGTGTATCAAAAGCGATGGGTCAAACACCAGCACCGCGCCGACCGCTACAAGCAGCACCTGCGTCGAGAGATCGACGATCGCAAGGATGAAGTTGAGCTTGGCCGACTCGCCCAAGCCGCGGATGTTCAGGCCCGCGAGGGCGACGATCACGATCAGTCCGCCGAAGATGTCGCCTGGGTTGTGGTTCAGCCCTCCCAGACCCGGAAAGGTGCTCAAATAGTGAGGCACGAAGAACGCGGAGATCGCGATCGTGAGGATGTAGTCCAGGCTCAGTGCCCAGCCCGCGAAGAAGGAGACGAGCTCGTTGAAGGCGTGGCGCGCAAACGAGGAGGACCCGCCGGCCTCGGGAAACATCGCGGCGCCCTCGGCGTAAGTCTTGGCCGTCAGCGCGAACAGGCCGCCGGCGAAGACGAACACAAGCGGCGTGAGCCCGAGCGCGTGCGCCGCCACGAGCCCCAACGCATAGTAGATCGAGGAACCGACGTTTCCGTAGGCGGTCGCGAACAGGCCGGAGACTCCGACCGACCGGCGTAGCCCATGTTCTGTGAGGCGTGCCATCTATGGCGGAGCGTATAGAGGAGCGCCGCCACGTCGAAGCCGCAGCGGGCGAGCACACGATAGTGAGCACCCCGCAGGGCAGGAAACTGAGTTTCTCCCCGGCGCGGATTCGCCCATCGGGTGGCCCGCTCCCGGCGCTCGCCACCTGCCTGGCGTTCGTATCCGTTGAATGCAATATCGCGTGCAGGCACAGCGGACGGGCAGGAGGCCAGCATATGATCTCGACGGCTTACGGCCGATAAGGACTCAAGGCCCAGCCTACGCGCCCATATCCCCTCCCACGAAACCTATATCCATGGACAAGACACGTCGCGGCAACTACAACTCCGGTGAGGACTTCGTCCTCGAATACGGCGATCTGCGCTTCACCTTCGACGAACGCGACTTCTCAGAACGCTGCGAGCAGGCTGCCCTCAAGCTTGGCTTCGTCGGCGGACGCCTCGGCGAGGACGAGTTGGAGGATCTGGTCAACCTGGCGGTCAACGGCGACATCCAGGACCCGGCCTCAGCGCTTGGCGAGCACGTCAACGACTGCTGGCCGGAACTTGTCGGCCCGGCCGAGCGCTCGCTCGTGCACTGGCTGCGTCGCTTGGTGTTCCGCGGCGCATGGCTGGACCAGCGCGTCAACGAGGGCGAGCTGACATTCGCCTTCATCGAGGACACCGGCAGCTTCGTCTACGTACAGCACGATCGCTCCGGTGAGCCGATCGAGCTGGCACCCGAGCCCTCATGGGGCCGGGTCGCTTACAGGCGCTAGAGGATCCGCGGCGGCTTGAGAGGGCCGCGCGTAGTGGACCTGCGCTGAGGCTGCTAGCCGGTGCTCGGCCTGAGTGCGCGGATACATCCCAAAATGCTTGATACCGAAATATAACCTAGAGGTTATATTTCGGATCCTCCCTCTCGGACATGGTCACACGATGGGATAAGCCGACTTGACGGCGTCAAATCCGTCGGCAAAGAAGATGGCAGAGAGTCAACACCCCACCATGCTGCGCGTGCGCCCCGCCAGGCCACGCGCATCCGTGCTGCCCCTACCCCTCCGCTGCGGTAGCGCGAGCGCGAGTGATCGCCTCGGCCCCGTCCTCGCCCACCAGCAGCTCCGGCTTCAGGGTGCCGCTGCTGACGAGGTCAAGCGCCGGCAGCTTGCCGGTGTTCGCGCGTACAGCGTCAAGCGCGATGACGGTAGTCTCGCCGCCAAACGGCTCCGCCGCGGTTGCGATCACCGTCAGCGAACCCCCCTCGGTGAGCTTGCGTGCCGCCGCCAGCAGCTTGCGCGCGCTGTGGGGCGGCAGTCCGGCCAGGCCGTCGATCAACACGATCGCGTCACCGCCGCGCGCAGCAATCCGCTTTGCCGTCTCTATCACCGGCTCGATCGCCTGCGCGCGAGCCTCTGGTGAGGCCGCAAAGGTGAGCGCAACGGCTGGTGCCACAGGTCCCTGCTGCCAATCGGCAAGCTCCTCTGGGCGTATGCCGGCGAGCACGAGGGAGAGCTCCAGGCCCTCGCGTCCCGCAAGGGCGCCAAGTACACCGCGCAGCGTCTCGCTCTTGCCCGAGCGCGCGCCACCGGCTATCACCGCACGCGAGCCACGGCCGAGCGGTGTCAGCCACTCGATCGCCTTCAGCATAGGATCCTCGGAGTCGAATGCAAGTCGCTCGTTCGGGTAGGAGACCGGGAGCTCGTCATAGTGCGTACCCTCGGCCACCGAGTCCGCCGGCTCGCCGTTGATCGTGTCGATCCGGACCAGTGAGCAGTAGCGCTCCGAGCGTCGCGGCGTGCGTACCGGCCCGCTTACGCGGTCGCCCGAGACCAGCTCGCAGCGGCGTACCTGAGCGGCCGAGATGTAGACATCACCGTCGGACGGCTCTGGCCCCGCCACCCGCAAGAAGGCCGAGCCGTTGCCCATGACCTCAACCACTCCCTCGGCGACGCGCTCGCCATCCTCGGGCTTCTCGCGCTCACCGCGCGCGCGCCCGCCCTGGCCCCTCTGCGTGCGCCGAGCGGGTGCAGGTTTCCCTGCGGCAGGTTGCTCCTCCTGCTCATCCTCGCTCTCGACGACCTTCTTTGCTGAGGGCGAGCGGCGCGAGCGCGAGGGGCGACGCGCCCGTGGGCGACGCTCCGGCGTCTCACCGTCGCTGTCGCTGTCGCTGTCGCTGTCGCCGGCGTCCTCGTCCTCGGCAGGCCCTTTCTCGCCCAAAATCGCGTCGATCAGATCGGCCTTGCGCAAGCGCCTGAAGCCCTCAAGACCGATCTGGTCGGCAATCAGGTGCAGATCGGCGAGCGGACTTGCCTGCAGCTCGGAGCGGTCGAGCACTGTCATATGAATCTTCTCCTTGGTTCGTCGGTAAGGGCGGTTGGCGTCCGGTCGCGTTGGACAGCGACCGGCACCCGTATGCACTTGGGGCTCACGAGTCGTGAGCTCCAATACCCTAGCCGAGGCCGAGGATGCCCTCCGCGCCGGCCTCCTCCAGGAAGCGCTCGACCTCCCCGGCGGCGCGCTGCTCGCTCCAATCGAGCTCGCCGGCCAGCACAGCAGCCACGCGCCTGACCGACGACTCTGGCTCCGAGGCGTCAGTCAGCAGTTCGCGCGCGGCGAGCAAGCCGAGTCGCGTTCGCCTGAGAAACACGTCACCCACGCTGCGGGCCTGCTCGCGACGGGCCGCGATCACCACCTCAGCCATTACATCTGGGAGTCCGGAAACGATTGGCAGAGCAAGCTCAGGCCTATCCTCGATCAGCGCGAGCACCTCGTGCGCTCCGAACCCATAGCGCGCGGCAAGTGCCGCCTTGGACGCCTCAGAGAGTCCTTGCACCGGCGGCAGGTCCTCGACCGCGACGGCCTGCCCAAGCGGAATCTCCGCGGTGCGGCACGGGGCGTCGCGCGCTTCGCGCTCCACAAGTCGATCGACGACCATCTTGGCCATCCGCCGCCACGTCGTGAGCTTGCCGCCGGTGATCGTGATCATGCCGCTGGAGGTCTCATACAGCTCTGCCTTGCGCGAGATGTCGACCGATTTCTTTGTGTCGCCAGTCGAGATCAGCGGGCGCACGCCGGCATAGGCACCGGTAAGGCTCTCGCTGGTGAGGTCGGTCGCAAAGAAATCGTTGACCGCGGCCAGCAGATAGTGAACGTCCTCCGCGGAGGGCCGCACATGCGCCAGCGAGCCCTCGTAGTCGTTGTCGGTGGTGCCGATGAGAGTGCGCCCGAGCCACGGCAGCGCGAAGATTGTGCGACCCGCACCGGCCGGCACGATCGCGCCCGCCACGAGCGGCAACTCTTCGTGGCGCAGCGTCACGTGAGTTCCGCGGCTCGGCCTGATCTGCGGCAGCTCAGCCTCATCGTGCAGCTCGCGCGGTCGCAGCTCATCGGCCCATACCCCGGTCGCGTTGACGACGTTCTCGGCCCGCACGTCGAAGCGCTCGCCGCTCTCCTCATCGCGCAGACACACGCCACAGGCACGTCCGTCGCGCTCCAGCAGTGCCGTCGCGTTGATCCGATTCGCACACAACGCTCCGAAACGCTCGGCCTCGCCGAGCACGGTCAGGACCAGACGCGCGTCGTCGGTCTGGCAGTCGTAAAAGAGATATCCGCTGGTCGGCTCGCGCCCAGCCATCGCCGGTAGCAGTTCGAGCACTTCCTCCCCTGAGATGACGCGGTGACGCTCAGGGCTCCAGGACTCTCCCTGCTCGAGCACAGCCGTCCTTGTCGCGGTGCCGCCCGACTCGCCGGCCGTCTGCTCGCGTCGCGACGGCTGCTCGCTCCGGTTTCGACGCGAGCGGCGTGTGCGTAGGCGCTCACGATCGACCGACATCACGTCATACAGGTTCAGCCCGACCCCCATCAGCCGGTCGGGGCGAGCGCCGTCGAAAGCCGGCACAACCAACGGCAGTGGATGCACCAGATGCGGTGCCAAGGCGACCAGCAGTTGGCGCTCTAGCAACGCCTCGCGTACCAAGCCGAGGTCGAAGTGCTGCAGATAGCGCAAGCCACCGTGCACTAGCTTGCTGGAACGGCTGGAGGTGCCCGAAGCGTAGTCGGCGCGCTCCACGAGCGCCACGCTGTAGCCGCGTGCGGCGGCGTCGAGTGCGACGCCTGCGCCCGTAATCCCGCCGCCGACGACCACGAGGTCGAACTCGTTCGTGCGCAGCACATCGATTGCCGCTTCTCGAGAGATCACACTCCCAGTGTTCCAGAGGACGCGGAGGGGACGCTAGTGGGCGCTATGGCGATCGCGCTTCTTGCGCCGCTTCTTCTTGTGCTTGGCCTGCATGCCGACCGGTGCCACGGCCTTACCTATGCCCGAACTGAGAAAGCGCATGATCTCAGGGTTCGAGACCCGTGTGTATACGCCCGCGTAGCCGGGCTGAGCGCAGCCGTTGCCAAAGTCGACGAGCCCAGCGAGCACATAGTCCTGTGGCGGGTGCGCCGGTGTGTCCGCGTCGACGAGCAGCGGTCCGCCGCTGTCGCCGTAGCAGGTGTCCACGCGCGTGCTTGCACCGCCGGCGCAGATCATGCTGGAGGTGATCGGCTGTTCTATCGTCGCGTACTGTTCTTCGCAGATCGATTCGGAGACGAGCGGCAGCTTCACTGCCCGCAGACTCGTGGGATAGCTTGCCGCGTGCCCAGGCGCCGGGTTGACATCGCCCCAGCCACTCGCCGTGGCCGTGATCGCCGGGCTCAGGTTGGGATTGGCATACCTCGACGCGGCGCCGGGATCGAGCGCCAGCGGCGCGATCGTATTGACTCCATTCATGCTCGGCGCGATCGAGCCCGACCACAGCGGATGGACAAGCGTCAACAGGGCTATGTCGTAGTCGCTGCTCACGGGGTCATACTGCGGATCGATCATGCTCAATTGCACGGGATCGCGCACGCTCCCCTGATCGGGCGGGCCCAGAGAGGTAGCGCCGGCGAGCACATCCACGCCTCCGGAGGAGCCCTGAGCGACACTGGCGACACAGTGGGCGGCGGTGATCACGTGGGTGGCGTCGATGATCACCCCACCACAGAAGAAGCCGCCGGCAGGCGAGCTTGCCTGCGAGTCATAGAGGGCCACCTGGAAGGGAAAGCTCGCTATCGCTGCGCTCTGGCCACCGACGATGCTCGCATGCGCACTTGGTGCAGGGTCGCCGAACGTGGCTCGGGCCAAAGCAAACGGCGAGACGGAATCTGATCTCTGCGCGCTGGCGCCACCGCATAGAGCCGACCAGCAAAGGGACAGTACACAGGCCAGCACGCAAAGAACCGGCACGAACCGCAGTCGACCAAAAGCTGTGCCGCCATATGCGGGAATGCTGACCCCTCCAAAAACGACTTGTCTTTAATTCTCCATATGCGAGTCTAATAGACGAGTACCTTCTTAGCAATGTCTGTATTGTCTGCATTGCGTACCAATTTGGCTGGAGTCAGCGTGCGCATGTCAGCCTGAAAAGACGGGCAAAATAGGCGAGGATGAGGCGACCGCCGTGCGCAGGCGCAGAGGCTCGTCCGCGCTCAAGAGCACGGGGCGCTTCTTTACCGCGAGATCGTCAGAGAGCCGACAGCTCGGCTGTGATCTCACTCACAGCCGACTTGGCGTCGCCGAAGAGCATCGAAGTCTTCGGGTCGAAGTACAGCTCGTTCTCGATGCCCGCGAAGCCGGGGTTCATCGAGCGCTTGATCACGATCACCGAGGTGGAGTCGGACACTTCGAGGATCGGCATCCCATAGATCGGCGAGGACGGCGTGTTCTTGGCTGCCGGGTTGGTGACGTCATTGGCGCCGATCACAAGCGACACGTCGGTGCGCTGGAACTCTGGGTTGGCGTCGTCCATCTCCTTGAGCTGGTCATAGGGCACATCGGCCTCAGCCAGCAGCACGTTCATGTGCCCGGGCATGCGCCCCGCGACCGGATGGATCGCGTAGCTGACTTCCACTCCGCGGGCCTCCAACTCCTTGGTCAGCTCGCGCACGGCGTGCTGGGCTTGAGCGACGGCCATGCCGTAGCCGGGGACCACCACCACTCGGTTGGCATAGGCAAGCTGGATCGCCGCGTCGGCGGCACTGGTGGAGCGCACGGTGCCCTGATGCTCGCCGGCACCTTCGGCTCCCTCGACGGCGCCGCCGCCGCCAAAGCCCCCCGCGACGATCGAGGGGATCGAGCGGTTCATGGCGGTCGCCATCAGGTTGGTGAGGATCGAGCCCGAGGCGCCCACGATCATGCCGGCCACGATCAGAGCGGGATTGTTGAGCGCCATACCTGTGGCAGCCGCCGAGAGCCCTGTAAATGCGTTCAGCAGCGAGATAACGACCGGCATGTCGGCGCCGCCGATCGGCAGCACCACGGCGTTGCCGAGCAGTGCGGCCACGATCAGCATCCCGATGAACAGCAGTTCGGAGTGCGCCCCGGAGATGAGGTCGATGCCTGCCGCGAGCACGAGGATCAAGAGCACGAGGTTGACGATCTGCTGGGCCGAGCCGAGTGAGATCGGACGCCCGGGGATGATTTCCTGGAGCTTGCCAAAGGCGATGTTCGACCCCCAGAAGGAGACCGAGCCGACGATCGCGGCGAACACTGAGAAGATCGCCACATACGTAGGTAGCCCGCCAGTGTGAACGATGACGTGTTCGACGAACGGACCGGATTCGAACGTGCGCACAGCCAGGTGCGAGCCATAAGTGGAGCCGTGGTTGCGGAACTCGACCCACGCGATGATCGCCACCGCGCCTCCACCGACACCGTTGAAGAGAGCGACCATCTGTGGCATCGCGGTCATCTTCACCTGGCGCGCCGCGGGCACCCCGACGGCGACGCCGAGCGCGACGCCGAGCGCGATCAGGCCCCAGTTGCCCTCACCCGGGTTGAGCAGCGTCGCGACGACCGCGATACCCATGCCAACCGCTGCGATGCGGTTGCCGCGCACGGCGCCGGTCGGGCCGGAGAGCCCGCGCAGCCCCTGGATGAACAGCGCGAAGGCGATGATGTAGAGGACGTAGATGAAGCTTTCGCTCTGCAGAAAGCTGGTGGCAAGCGGCAGACCGGTCATGAGCCCGCCTTCCCGTCCGTGCCGGGTTTGCCCTCGCCGGTTGAATCCTTCTCGGACGCGTTGGGCTTCGGGCGCGACTTGAACATGTCGAGCATCCTGTCCGTGACAAGGAAGCCGCCGACGACGTTGATCGTGCCGAAGGCGACGGCGATCACGAGCAAGGCCTTGCTGAACGAGTCCAGTTCGGCGAGGCCGAACAGCAACAGGCCGCCGACCAGCACGATCCCGTGAATCGCGTTGGTACCGCTCATCAGCGGCGTGTGCAGCGTGTTCGGCACCTTGGAGATGACGACGAAGCCGATGAAGCCCGCGAGCACGAGGATCGCGAGGTTGGTCGTCAAGACGCTTGCGAGGATCATGCGCTCGCCTCCACGGCAGCCTTGGCGCCAGGGTTCACGATCTCCCCGTCGCGCACAATGCAGGCGCCGGCGATGATCTCATCCTCGAAGTCGAGCTTGAGCTCGACTTCACCCTCGACGCCGGGGTGGGCGGGTCCGTCTTCCTTCGGGGCAACCAGAAGGTCCAGCAGCGCCTGTACGTTGCGGGCGAACAGCTGCGAGGAGTGCTCGGCCATGCTCGCCGGTAGGTTCAAGGGCGAGACGATCTTCACGTCGTGCTTGACGACGGTTTGGCCGGGCTCGGTCAGCTCACAGTTGCCGCCCGACTCCCCTGCCAGATCGACGATCACAGAGCCAGGCTTCATGCCCTCGACCGCCTCGGCGGTAACCAGCTTAGGGGCCGGTCGGCCCGGCACCAGCGCCGTCGTGATCACAACGTCGAAGCCCTTGATCGCATCGGTCAGCGCCTGCTGTTGCTGGGCGCGCTCCTGCTCGGTCAGCTCGCGTGCATAGCCGCCCTCTCCGCTTGCCTCTAGGCCCAGGTCGAGCCACTGTGCGCCAAGCGACTGCACCTGCTCGGCCACCTCCGGACGGACGTCATAGCCCGTTGTGCGCGCGCCCAGGCGCTTGGCGGTGGCGAGCGCCTGCAGGCCGGCGACCCCGGCTCCAAGCACGAGCACCTTGGCAGGCGGGATCGTGCCGGCAGCGGTCATCAGCATCGGATAGAAACGTCCCATGTTCTCCGCGCCCAGCAGCGCTGCCTTGTAGCCGGCGATGTTGCTCTGCGAGGAGAGCGCGTCCATCGACTGCGCACGCGAGATGCGCGGGATCGACTCCATCGCAAAGGCGGTGGCTTTGGCTGCCGCGAGCGCGCGCGTCGTCTGCGGACTCGTGAGCGGCGCGAGGAAGCCGATCAGGATCGAGCCTGCTCCTAGTCGCCCGATCTCGGCCTCGCTGGGCGGGGAGATCTTCACGACCACATCCGAGCGCCACAGCTCGGCCGCGTCCGTGGTCATCTGCGCGCCGGCCTCAGCGAAGGCAGCGTCAGGCAGCAGCGCATCTGCGCCCGCGCCATTCTCGACCAGGACGTCGATGCCCTTGGCCTTCAACTTGGCTACGACCTCCGGAACGAGCGCAACCCTGTGCTCGCCCTCGGCTGTCTCCTTCGGAACAGCTACCCGCATGAAGGCCGGGAAAGTATCCGATCTGCCCGACGCCGCGCAGTGCGACTGGTCACACGGGACCCCCAGGCCGGCCTCCGCCGTCCAATCCGACCAGCCGGCGTCGCCCGAAGGCGGGGCACCCGAGTCCTCCATATGCGAGACTCGAGCAGGCTATGACGGTCAACCTGACACGCATCTACACCAAGGGCGGAGACCGCGGCGAGACCCATCTCGGAGACATGAGCCGTGTGTCAAAGAGCCATCCTCGTGTGGAGGCCTACGGCACTGTCGACGAGCTCAACGCGACGCTCGGCGTGGCCCTGCTGGCGCCCGGTCTGCCCGCCGCCTTCGCGCGGTGGCTGGCGCGGGTGCAGAACGACTTGCTCGACGTTGGAGCCGACCTGTCGGTACCAGCGCCCGCCGGGGGCGCGCCCGACGCGACACGCAAGGGCCATGAGCGCCTGCGTGTCACCGCCGAGTATGCGCAGTGGCTGGAGGAGGTCTGCGACGAGGTCAACGTGACGCTTGAGCCGCTGCGCTCGTTCGTGATCCCCGGCGGCACCCCGGCGGCAGCGCAGCTACACGTCTGCCGCACCGTCTGCCGGCGTGCCGAGCGACGCGCGATCGCCGTCGGCGAGGAGTGCAACCCCGAGGTGATCCGTTACTTGAACCGATTGTCGGACATGCTGTTCATCCTCAGTCGAGCGGCCAACGACGATCCAACCGCGCCCAAACCGGCGGCCTCCGAGCTGCTCTGGGCCCCCGGCGAGCACGCGGGCTCAGCCGGCGACGAGGAGTAAACAGTAGGAGTGCGGTTGCTCGCACGTAGGCCGAGCAGCGCCAGCGCAAACCACAGCGTGCCAAGCAGGTAACCGCCGATCACATCGCTTGGCATGTGCCAGGCCAGAATCAAAAGCGAGCAGCCGACGGCCGCCAGCAGCGCGACGCCAACTAGCGCCAACGCACGCCGCCGGCCCGGTGGCGCGACGAGCAGTACGCACCAGAACAGCGCTGTGGCCGCAGTCGCGTGGCCGCTGGGCCACGAGGCGCCCTTGATGTAAAGCGGCACGACCTCCGCGTGTGGGTGGGCAAGCAGCGGCTTGAGCAGCTCGGCACTGGCCGGCGCCAGCGAGAGGACCAAGGCCACGGCAAGCGCGACGTGCTTGCGCCCACACGAGAGCGCGATTGCCAAGAGCGCGATCCCCCACACGATGAAGAACGCCGGTTCGAGCAAGTCGAGCAACAGACGCGCTGGGGCTTCGATGGCAGGCCGGTTCAGGCGCGTGAAGTCATATAGGGCGATAGCGTCCTTATCGTGCGTGAATGGCACCAGCGCCGCCAGCACCCAGGTCAGAGCCAGGCCCACGATGCAGGCCGCAGCAAGCAGCAGCGGCCCGCCATAGCCGCGCGGGCCCTCTGCGGCGGCCCTGGGGATGCTCGCGGACATCTCCCAAGGGTAGGAGAGTCGTTTAACCGCCGCTGAAGTCAGGCGCGACCGGAAGCGGCTTGGCCGCGAGCGCGGTGAGTGCCTGCGCGGTGACCCAAACCGGCGTCTGGGCGCTCGTGCGCGAGTAGTACACGCTGCCGTTGGGGGCCATGAGGCTTTCCAGATAGGCGAGCGGCGAGCGGCTGTGGCCGTGTTTGACCGCGCTCACGTTCACGCCGGCCGCGTCCAGGCCCTGCACCGCCCAGGCACTCGACTGGGCATTGGATTCGCCGCCAGACTCTTGCGGAAAGCCGCCGTCGGGATTCTGCGCGCGGCGTAGATACGCCACCGCGCGCGCGACGACCGAGCCCCCGCGCTGACCGCTTGCGTCGATCACTGCCTGCAGCGCCGCGGCCGTGTCGTCGACGTCCTCGCCGCCACCGTGCCCCGCAAAGCCGAAGCCGCCGTCGCTGTCCTGTTGGGCTGCGATCCAGTGTCCGGCGTCGCTGACGATCGCGTTATCTGCCGAGCTGCCGGCGACGCGCAGCGCAAAGATCGCGAATGCCGTGATGTTGACGAGGTGACCAAAGGAGCCGTCGCTCGAACGTTCATTCACCAACCTCGCGACCAGGCTTGTGCCTGGGAAGTCAGATGCGGGCAGGCCGCATGCATGCAGGGCGAGGATCGTGCGCTCGTCATCGCCTGCCCCTTCGAGCGTCGCTGCTTCGCCGCGCAGCGAGCTCAGCAGGGAATGTCTGTCGCGGATGAACGTGAGCGGGTCGCGCCCAGCGGCGGCCAAGCCGATCCCAACCCAGGCCGAATACAGCTCGCTGCTGTGTTGCCCCGGCGCGCCGCCAAAGCCACCGTCGCTGTTTTGCGCATGTTGCAAATAGGCGACGGCGCGCGCGATCGCCGAAGACGTTGCGGTCCGGGCGCGAAGCGGCGTTTGCGAGGCAGCGGTCGATGTCCGCAAAGGCGCTGCCCCCCGCGCGCGCGGGGGGAGCAGCCGTTATCGCGGCCCCCGCCACCACCACGACGCACACAAGCAAGAGCAGCGCTGGCGGGGTCGCGACGGGTGGGCGAGCGGGCGAGTGGGTGGGTTCCCATTTAACGTTCATACGCGCACGCATACGCCCGAGCAGGCGTGCAAGCTCGGGCCCGAAGGCGAATCCGAACAGGAAGCTCGCAACGGTGTCCGTGATGTCGAACGGCAGCCCCTGACCGGCGATTAGGAGGAACGCGGCCGGTGTGTGAGCCGCCGCGAGCGTCCACGTGTAGACGTTCATGATCTCCTTGGCCACAAGCGCCATCACGGCACAGGCGAGTGCCAGGCCGAAGCGGCCCATGCGCCTGCCGCTCACGCGCCCAAGCAGCGCGCCGGCGAGGCCGACAAGGCCCCAGGCGGCCATCTGCCACGGCGTGTAAGGGCCCTGGCCGAGCATCATGTTGGAGGCCAGCATCCCGATCGCGCCGACCGTGAAGCCGGGCAGCGGGCCGAGCGCGTAGCCCACGACGAGCGCGATCGCGGTGATCGGCTTGACGTCGGGCAGTGCCACGAACGCGTCGCGGCCGAGCGCCGCCACGGCCGCGAGCGTGGCCACGACCGCGACCATGCGCGCGGAGGGACGCGAGCGCTCATAGGCCAGCCAACCGGCGAGCAATATCCCGGCGACGATCGCGAAGGAGGCGAGCGGCCAGCTCACGTGTGTGCGTCTCCTGTGGCCTGAATCAACAGTTCGGGTGTCTCTTGGGATTGTTTGTTCGTGCCCTCTTGAGGTCCGCGCGCCCCTTGCACGTCCCCCACTGGATGAGCCTCGGATCCGCCTAACAGCGACCCGACTTTCCCGGTGCGTGCGCCGCGCAACAGCTCGGCACCATCCTCTGGGCGCAGAGCACCACCAGCGCCGCCGAGGATGCGAGCCGTCTCGGTAGCGAAGTACCAGCCGCCCGCGAGCAGGTCAGTCGCAGGGCCGTCGGCGATCACGCGCCCGTCGGCAAGCAGGATCGCCCGCTGCGCGCAGGAGGCCGCGAACTCTGGATCGTGCGTGGCGACGATCACCGCCTGACCATCGCTCGCGCGGCGGTGCAGCTCGTCGGCCAGCTGCGCCTTGGCCTCGCGGTCCATGCCGCGCGTGGGCTCGTCGAGCGCGACCACCACTGGGAGCTCGCCTCCATCCGCGACAATCGCCAGCGCCAGCCGTTGGCGCTCACCTCCCGACAGGTCGTGCGGGTTGCGCTCGGCCAGCGCATCCAGGCCCGCACGCCGTAGCGCCTCGGGCGAGAGCTCGTCGCGGACGCACTCGTGCAGGAAATAGTCGTTGGGGTTCTGCAGCAGCAGCGCTACCCTGCCCGACCGCTCGATCTTTCCTCGTGTAGGGGCGATCAGGCCCGCGGCGTGACGCAGCAATGTGGACTTGCCGGCCCCGTTGCGGCCCATCAACGCGACGCGTTCGCCTGGGGCGATCGTGAGGTCTACGCCGCGCAGGATCGCCGGCCCGCGAGGGATCTCACACCACACGCCTTGCAGCGCGAGTGCGGACGTAGTGAGGGCCTCTCCCCTATCTCGTCTCGTAAGTCGTCCGCGCACCCCGGCAACCCGCGACTGCGCGCCGCTCGTGCCCGCGCCGATGGTTTCCTCACCCGCACGCTTGCGCGCGTCTCGGCGCCTGCCCAGCGGGCGGTTCTGGCTCCTCTGGCAACAATCCGTCGCGGCGCAGGGAGGCACGCGCCTGCTTGACGCCAACCGGCGGGGGGCTGATACCTGCGAGCGCGAACAGCTTCGCGCCGGGCGTTTGCAACGACGGGCTCATGCTCTGCCGCGAAGTGCAAGAACGAGCTTGGCGAGCCGTCGTGGGCGACCGCGCCACCCTCCAGCGCGATCACATGGTCTGCCACCGACAGGCAGCGCTCCAAGCGGTGCTCTGAGAGCAGGATCGTCGTGTCCCACTCCTGGTTGAGCCGGCGCAGCAGGCCGATCAGCTCGTCGCCGGCAACGGGGTCGAGCTGAGAGGTGGGCTCGTCCAACAAGACCACGCGTGGACGACCGACGAGCGCCGCGCCGAGTGCCACGCGCTGCTTCTCCCCCCCGGAGAGGTCGTGGGTGGAGCGCTCAAGCAAATGGTCGATGCCGAGCGCGAGCGCGACCTCCTCGACGGCGCGCGCGACAGCCGTGGCGCCGTGGCCGCGGCTCTCCATCGCCAGTGCCAGCTCAGCGCGCACCGAGCTCATCACCAGCTGTGTCTCGGAGTCACCCTGCAAGCACACCGACATGGGCGCCAAGCTGCGCCGGTGGGTGCTCGCGTGTGTCCATGCCCGCGACGCTGACGCTGCCCGCGAACGTGCCGCCGTGGAAGTGCGGGACAAGACCGCAGGCCGCACGCAGCAGCGTCGACTTGCCCTGCCCGGAGCGGCCGGCAAGCAGGCACAGCTCACCCTGTTCGAGCTCCAGGGTTACACCTCGCAAGGCAGCCTCAGAACTTTCGGGATAGGCGTAGGTAACCTGCGAGAACGCCACAGCGGATCTCAAAACTCAATCCCCCTGCGGTCGGTAAACGGCAGCAGGACAGCCACAGGCAGCGCTACGCACAGTGCGAAAGTCGCGCGCCGATACTGGCATGCTCAATAACGGGTAGGCATTGAACGGCGCGGCTCCCGCCAGTCGCCCGAGCAGCGCGAGCGCGAACACGCACGTAGCGGAGAGGGCGAACGCGCGGTCGTGGCGCGAGAAAGGGCGGCGCGGTGCTCGGCCGCCCGTACGCTGGCCGGAAGCAAAGCCACGCAGCTCCAGCGTGGCGGCCACGTCCATCGAGCGATCCAGCGAGGAGCCAACGATCGCACTCAACAACCTGACACGTGCACGTGTGCCCGTGGCGCTGCCTCCAGGACGCGTACGCTGCGCCTCAGCCAGACGTTGTGAGTCGGCCGACAGCACGCCGATCATGCGCGTAGCCAGCGAAGCGGTGAGCGCCGAGCGAAACGAGTGCCGGCGAAATACAGCCAGCAGTTCGTCCGGATCGATCGCGAGGCTTGCGAGCGTTGTGACGAGCATCAACAGACCGACCTTCAGCGCGATCACGGCACCGTAGACGAGCGCCTCGACCGTCAAATCGCCCTGACCGAACGGCCCGAGATCGCCAAGGCGTGCGAACACCGTGAGACCTTCGTGGTAGACGAGCACATTGACGAGCACAATCGGGATCGCCACGATCAACACGGTGCGCAATGTGCGCGCGAGCTCACGTCCCAGCCCGGCGGCAGCGCCCGCGCCGAGCACGCTGATCAGGAGCGCTCCCAGCACCATCGGACTTTCGCTGAGCAGCGTCGCGGCTATCAGCGCACAGGCCCACATGGCTGCCACCGTCGCGCGCGTCGCGTGCAGTGGACTCGCAAGGCGACGGTAGAAGAGCGTGGCGCCCATTGCCATGGCTAGCTCCGAGTGCTCATGGCCCCGACACCGGTACCGGCTGGGCCACTCCCGACGGTTCGAGCGCGAGTGCGAAGACGTTGTGCAGCGTGCTTTCGCGCAGCGAATTCGCGGCGTGTGTCACACCGGCGGCGTTGGTGCCGGTGATGAGCCACACAGGCGCCTCCTCGCCGTAGCGTGTCGCGGCGATCAGACCGGCTCCCGCGCCTAGTTTTCGCACGACGCTGCCGGCAGGGTCGAGCAGGCTGAGCGCGCTGCCGCCGTCTGAAAAGCGGGCGTATATGCCGCTTGAGCGCGGGCCGGCGCCAAGGTTGTGAACGCTGAGCGAGTTACCCAATGCCGAGTAAGGGCCGACCAGCACTCTCATCGTCAGCTGCTCTTCTTCGTCTGAGACAGCCGCCCCGGCCACCGGTACGCCGAGCGCGCTGAGGCGCGTGTGCACCGTTGCGCAGGCGGAGCTCGACGGCTCAGAGCATTCGACGCGCACGGGATAGCGCTTGCCTTCGATGCCCCCCACGAACGGCTCGGGGAAGGAGCCGACGACCGCCGGAATATTGTCGGTTTGGCTCCAGTCGTGCAGATCCCACCAGATGCGATCGCCCGTCCGCACGTTGGTATCGGCAGCTCCCTTGGGGGCCTCCACGCCGTTGACGTAATAGAACCAATCGATCGGTTCCCCGGCCTGTGTACCGCCGGCGTGCCCGTTGACGCTCTCCACGAAGCCGCCGCCGTAGCGGGTTTTGACGTCGTAGTTGCGCATCAAAAGGCTCATCACGGTCTCCTGGCCGCTCACATGCGGCGTACCGGCATAGCCCACAGGGAGCGCACCGAAGTCCTGTGTCACCGAGAGGCTGATCCCGCCGGGTGTCGGGCCAGGGCCAAGGCCGCAGCCGGCAAGCGCCAACAGTCCCGCCAGCGCCAGACCTGAGACGCCGCCGAGCAACGCCCGACCGGGCGCGCGCCGAGCACGCGCGCCCAATGAGCGAGATCTACTTGACATAGAAGACGACGTGACTGACACCTGGGACGAGCCTAGTTGCGTTGCCGGTGCCGTCGATCGCCTCGACGTCGTAGACGTAGCGGCCCGGCGGCAGGGACGCAGGGAGCAGGTAACTGAACGACTCGGCTCCGCCTACCGAGAAGAAGCGTGTAGCGCCACAGCGAGCACGAACAAACGTCTCCTTGGTCCCGCTGAACACTGTGCAGTGCTTGCCCTTGCGACGCTGGAGGCTGATGCGTATTTCGCGCAATGTCCCGTCCGCGGGCACTTGGACAAGCCCCTTCAGGATGCGCGGGCCTTTGCGGCGAGAGTAGCGATGACCGTTCTCGACGCCGCCGCCAGTGACAGTGTTGCCAACCGCGGGTATGACATGCACTATCGACGGTCCAGTGTTCACGTTCGGAATACCGGACCGGGTCGTCCCGCAGGTCCCGTCGTTGCCGTTGTGGACACAGATCGCCGCCTCGGTGCGCACAGCTGGCGGGCCACCCGAGGCCCCGCTCACACGCAATGTATCCGTCCCGACGTCGAAGAACTTAAGCGTCGCATGGCCTTGGGAGTCGGTACTCGCACCGGCGCCCCCACCGATGATGTTCGCGCCGACCGCGGGAGAGGCTTCGCCCGTGGCGTTGTACTGCTTGACGGTGACCGTCGTCGCTTCGCCGACGTTAACCGTGGCGGGGGCTTCTATCTCCAGCGGGGTGGGGTTGGGTGGGCATTCAGAGCCTTCGCATTCGACGAAAAGCAGTACCTGATCACCAGGCGCCATTTCGACGCCACACACACCATATTTCGTTTGAAACACATCGTTCACCCAGAACGACCAGAAGTAGTTTGCCTTCGAACTCGATTCGAAGAGATGACTCTCGCCCCCGATCGTTTCGACCGAGTAGCCGACTTCGTTGCCAAACCACGTACCGCTCCAGTTGCCGGCCGTCGCCAGTTGCAGCGCGCCGGCGGCACTGGTCCCGGGACATGAGTCGGCTTCGTTGCCGTCCTTGACGACGGGCGTCGTCGTGGTCGTGACGAGCGTCGGAGGGACCTTCGTTTCGCTCAGTCCCTCAACCCGCACGGTGACCGTGGCCGGCGCATCGGCCGCGATGGCGGACGGAGGCACGAGCAGACAGACGAGCGCGACGACGAGAAGCGCTGAGCGCCGGGAGATACGCGTTTGAGACATGGAGCCACCCCTTTCCACGAGGGCTTGTGGGCTTGTGGTCGGAGGCAGGTCTCCTGGCTCCCGGGCCCACCCTCCGCGCCTTCCCGATCCGCCGAGCGGCCGATCAGTGGCTGCGCTTAGTCGCGCTGCGGCTGGCATCCCCGGTCACAGTGGCGGGTCCGCGCCGGATTCGCACCGGCTTCCCTTCGCCACCGACCGTTATTTACGAGGCCATCCTACAGGGTGGCGAGGTCCGCCTCGAGGCTCACGAGTTTCTGGCGCTGAGCCTCGTCTAGCACCGGGCGCTCAACGATCAGCCGCCGCGCAGCGTCGAGATCATCGGGACGGCCGAAGGTGAGCGCCGCGACCACGCGGCCATCCTTCAGATACCAAGTGGTGAAGTTTGCGTCTTCGTAGGAGCCGCGCACGATCTCCTCGTCCCACTCGTATGCAGGACCGACGTATTCGAGTTCGCCCCAGTCGGCGAGCACCGAGTAGAAGTACGGGACCACCTCGTGCGGGACATCGCCGCCGAGCATGTTGGCCGCCGCGGTCTTGCCGTGGTTGAAGGCAACGTCCCAGTGCTCGATGCGCACGTGAGTCCCGTGCAGAGGCGAGTCGTACTCGGCGATGTCGCCGGCAGCGAACACACCCGGGACTGAGGTCTCTAGGTGCGAGGAGCAGAGCACACCACCCCGCTCTCCGATCTCCAGGCCCGCTCGCTTGGCCAGCACGATGTCCGGGGTGACCCCGGCGCCGATCACGACCGCATCCGTCGCAAGCTCCAATCCGTTTGTAGTGACGACCTTGCCGACGCGGCCATCACCCTCGAAACGCTCCAAACCATCGGCGCCGTGGATCCTCACGCCGTGGGATTCCAGCAGGCCCTGGAAGAAGCGCCCGGCCGCCTTGCCGAAGCCGCGCTCGAGCGTCACGTCCTCCAGCATCACGATCGTCGCCTGCTTGCCCATCATCGTCAACGAGGCGGCAACCTCACAGCCGATATAGGAACCCCCGATCAAGACCACTCGCTCCGCGTCGGCCACGCCCGCGCGGATCGTGTCGGCGTTGCCGAGCGTGCGCAGATAGTGGATTTGCTCCAGCTCGCAGCCCGCCACGTTCAGCCGCCGCACATTCGCACCGGTTGCGATCAGCGCCTTCTCGAAATGGATCTCCTGCTTGTCCGAAAGCTTCGCTACGCGCGTATCGAGGTCCAGAGCCGTGACGCTCGTGCGCGTGAGCAGCTCCACGTTCTGCTCTGACCAGAAATCTTGCGGCTGCACGAGCGGCTCATCGCGGCTCTCTTCGCCGCGCAGATAGCCCTTCGAGCACTCGGGGCGGTTATACGGCGGGTCTGGCTCACGCCCGACAAGCACGATCTCCCTCTCGGCACCCCCCTCCCGCAGCGACTGGGCGCAGGTTGCGCAGGCGAGGCCGCCCCCGATCAGCAGGTGTTCGACCTCGCGCATGCTTGCCACATTACAACTCCGGGGATGACGCACCGACCGGTGCAGGCGACTCGGGCTGTTCAGGTGGGAAGCGTGGCAAGGCGCAGGGATGTGTGCCGTGCGATGACGTCGAAGTCCGTGTCTGCGTGGAGGACTTGCGCTTGATGGCGGATCGCCACGGCCGCGATAAGGCAGTCGGTCAGCTTGCGGGGGGTCTCGCCTTGGCGACGACAGGCGCGATAGAGCTCGGCCGCCTGCTCATAGTCCGAAGGGCCTTCGACGGCCAACAATGTACGCCCATAGATCAGGCGTCGAAGCCGCTCGCGATCCCGGCCATCGCGAGCGCCGGCGAGGATCTCCATGAGGACGACGTCCGTGCTCGCGAGCTGGACTTTTTCTTCGAGGGCCGTCCTTACACGGAGGTGGATTGGACTGCCCGTGCAGCGCAGATACTCAACCCACGCGGAGCTGTCAACCAGAATCATCGCTGCGGGAACTCATCGGGTGCGCGAATCTCATTGA
Organism: uncultured Solirubrobacterales bacterium; assembly: GCA_963743555.1. Taxonomy (GTDB): domain Bacteria; phylum Actinomycetota; class Thermoleophilia; order Solirubrobacterales; family Solirubrobacteraceae; genus Palsa-744. The sequence continues at coordinate 32,499 of CAVUQG010000003.1, read as the reverse complement.
GGTCGCCCGCCCAACCGCTTCCCTCCATCGCGAGCGCTTCCTCATCGTTCATCGGTTCGCTGACTAGCCGTCGCAACGCAAGGTCTACCGCCTCGCGCTTGCTACGCAGCCGATAGACACGCATCGCACGATCGATCAGCTCATCGTCTATGTCGATGTTTGTTCTCGTCACCCACACACCATGATACACCATGATGTGTGTCATGGTGTTTAGCCTGCTCCGGTGTTCCACCTCGTGCATGCGCACCACTCACAACCCCGGCGGATGGCGCACCGCCCAATGCGCCCAAGTCGGGGTGTGGCCGAGGATGCGCCAGCGCGGTCCGCCTTCCTCGCGGTTTGGGCCGACGTCTGTGCCCCTGTAGGAAGTGTCCAACCGCAGGCCCGCGATGACGATGAACACGTGATCTGTTGGCTCGGTGGTCGCGTAGATAGTGACCCACCGACCCGGGCCTGGGGCGCCCCAGTTGACGTAGTCCTGGGCGAGTGGGTTCTCGCGCAAGATTTCCGCGAGTGGGCGAATGCCTGAGCGATAGAGCACGTAATTGACTGTGCTCGAACAGTCCTCGTCCAGTGCTCCTAGCGGATCTGGATGACCGTCGGGGCCGTATGGCAAGTCTTGGAGCTCGTTGCCTGCGATCACCATTGCTTGGACTACCTCTGGTACCTGTGAGGGCACAAGCGCAAGGTGACCATCTCCAGGCGAGAGCAGCGCGCGCGAGCCGGCGATCGTCTCAACCGTGCCGACGCCCGGCCAGTCGACGCTTGAGATTCCGAGGGCACCCCCAGATTCGATCCCGACACCGACCTGCGCGGCGCCTCGATAAAGCGAGGCCCAATGCTCTACCTCATTCACATACCACCACGCGTGGTTGTAGGCATAGATCGCCTTGCGGTAATTCTGAGGAGCTCCCGAGGCACGCAAATAGTTCGCCATTGTGTAAATGGCATCGACCGGATCCCATCTGTCTGGCGGTCCCTTGCCGTCGGCATCCACTCCGTACTCGGACCACGTGGAAGCCAGGAACTGGGCCGGTCCACCAGCGCCCGCCGAGTTGACCTCGCCCTCCTTGGTACACGAAGGATCGGGGTCGCGTCCATGGTCGCACTCGACCTTGCCGATGCCGGCGAGGATTGCCCAGTCGAGGCCGTAGCGCCTGGCGGCCTGCTCGTAGAGGCTGAGGTAGAGCGGAGGGATTTCGGCCTCGGCCAGCGCCGAGACGCCGAAGCTATCCGGCGCGTTGCCTAGTGAGATGGTGCCGGCGCCAAGGAGTGAGGCGATCAGCATCAGTGCGAACAACCCCACGACCGCCGCCGTGGCAATCAGCACGCCCGCCATCTTCAGCGGGTGGCGCGGCGAGATGCCCGGATGTGTAAGTGCTTGCGTACTCATGGCTCCAGCTCTTCCTCGGCGAGTGACTCGAGTCCGAGCTGGCGCTTGCGGCCCGCGGCCACTTCTCGAGCGTCGTCCATGATTTCGTGCGACGTCCGCATGCGCATGCTCTGTGAGCTAGGTGTGCCCGGGTTAGATGCCGCGCGCTTCGTGGGTGCGCCCGCGGGCTCGGTCGCTACTCGCGGAGACGGCCGGTGCCGATGAGCCGGAGGCTGCGACTGGCCCGGCGGCTGCGCTGGCATGGGAGGCCGGCGTGCGTTCGCGAGCCACGCAGCCTCATCGGCCTCGGGGTCGCTTGCGTAAGCGGCCAGCCGCGCGACGCGCTCGAGCCGGGGTGGCTTTTCGGCCTCGACTCGATTTCGATGAGAGCTGCTTGCGCCACCGGGCGCGTCAGAGCCGGCTTGATCCCGAGCTACGGTGACCCGCGGCTCGGAAGCCGCTGTCCCCTTCGTGGCCTGCGCCGTCTGCTCGTCGCGACGACCGTAGCGCTCCACCGCGTCCCCGCGTTCGGATTGCTCGGGCGCTTGTGATGCCCTGGGCTGCTCATCACTGTGGCCCTCTGACTGCTGCCGTTGCCCTGTCTGCCACTGTGTCCCTCCAGCCTCCTGCTGTCCACGATCCGTCAGCCCTGAGTCTGGTTTGCCAGGTCCAGGAAACTGAAGCTTCGGCCGGTCCAGTTCCTCGTCCTCGGGCAACGGTGACAGCAGCTTGTCCTTGGCCCAGCGCACCGGGTGAGCAAGGTCTTGCTTTACCTGTCGCGCTCCCCGGATCCTCTGACCGAGCGTCTTGCGAGCGGGCGCCGGCGCCTGTCCACCGCTGCGCACGAATTCCAGCGCCTGGTGGCGCTTGAGAAACACGAACCACCAGAAAGTCGAGATCAACAACCACTGCGTCCACCAACCCAGCTGATGCAGCGAGGCGAGAATGCGCTGCATTGTGAGCAGCGCGCCCAATAGGAAAGAGAAAATCAGCTTCGAGCAGACGGCGCCCAGGAGCCGTGTTAGCCAACCGCTGAACACTGCACGCCCCGTGTCTCCGAGCGCCGGGGCAAGTACGACGAACGGCGCCAGTAGCAACATGAACAGACTGAACAGCGCCGAGACGAGCAGATGGATCGCGATCAGCCCGAATAGCATCGCCATGCCGATCACTCCAATAGCGATCAGGACAATCCCGAGCATGCGCGGAAATGTGCCGCCGTCGGAGCGAAACTCCGCCTGTGTCGCCGTGGCACCTTCACATTTGCTGTCGTTTTCACTCTGACATAGGACGTGCAAAAGCGAGCTGCTGTCTTTGGTTGAGTTGCGTTCAGGGCCGTTGGCCGGGAACGCCAGAAACAGAGCTCCGTTGGTGGCGGCCTCACGCAGCAGCTCGCTCGTACGCTGGAGCGCAGGCGCCGAACTCCTACTCGATGGGCGACACAGCGGATGGGTGAAATCGGGCTGACAGCTGAGCTGTGCCTGCTCAGAAGCGACGATTCTTGAGGCCGCCGCGCGCAGACGCGGTTCGATCATCGCCGGGTCGCTGCACCAGCGCACCTCGCCAAACTCCATGTAGCACCAGGGCACTTCGATCGCACCCGCAAACAACGCGCGCATGCTGTCGCCAAGCGTCCTTGAAGCATTGGCCGTCGTGCCCTGGGCAACCGCGTCGAACGTTCCGAGACTGGCCTGATTGGCAAACCGACTGACGGTGCCGACGGTGCCGAGCGGGTCCGCGATCAGCCACAGTCCGACAGCCATCATCGCGATCGTCAGCAGTGCCTGGCCGAGCGTCTCGCCGATGCGGCGACGGATCAGCCCGTTATATACGGCAAGCACGGACGCGGCCGAGAGCACCAATGCGAGCCATGGCTCAGTGAAGCTCGCCTGCGCCTGACCCAAAGAACTCCTCAAGCCACTCGTCGTCGAGCCGCCCAGCAGTTCAAGCGTGTAGCACCATTGGAGCATCACGACGAGCGCGTGCACGAGCCAAACAAGTCCCTCCCAGACCGGCGCGATGAACACGTCCTGGATCACCGAGAGCAGCTGTCCGTGGCCGACCCCAAGCGTGCCGGCATCAATGTTGACGTCCAGGTCGTAATTGTTGGTCGGCGCTGGCGCGCCGACGAAGGCCGAGGTTTGGCAGTTGCTCTGCGCGGCATTCGACAGCGCCGTAGCATCGGCGCCATCGCAGAGCGGGCTCGACAGGCCGTTTTCGACGAGCTGGTCGCCTTCCAGCGAAGGCACCCCAGCACTTGTGTCTTCACTTCCACCCTCACCGGTAGGAGAAGTGAGTGGCGGTCCACTCGGAGCAGTCTTTTCCTGGGAGTGGAACTTGACTGCTGGGCCTCCACTCGTAGGCATACGGGACGCACCAGGCGAGACGGAAGCCGCATCAGCCTTGCTCACCCCAAACGACAGGGCGAGCACCCGTGCTCAAGACCAGCCCCACGCCCCCGTTGACGTTCACTGAGCCTGCACCGGCGGGGTCGTGGAGAAGGCGCGCAGCAGCGACGGCGCCACCACGTCGACCTGGATCGCCTCCACGCGCCCGCTGTGGTCGCGCAGCAGACAGCGCCCGGCATGCATCTCAAGTAGGCGCTCGCGCGCTCGGCGATCTTCGGGATCGAGCCCGAGCAAGATCAGCGCCCTGGCGGCCTCGGCCTCCGAGCGCATGCCGAAGACGAACGTGGCGCCGAGCAGGTTCTCAAGCGACTCGCGCTCGCCGACAAGCGCGTCGGTCACAAGCTGCGTGCTGACGATCGGCACGGCCAGCTCTGAGCGACCCATGCGTTGCAGCGAGGCAAGCAGCGTGCGCCCGACGGGATCACTGAGCAACCGCCATCCCTCGTCAAAGCTGAAAATCTTCAGGCGCTCACGCTCGCGCGACATCAGGTGCATCGCGAACATCGCGATCAAGCGCACAACCTGCACGCCGACGCGCTCGGCCTGCGTGTACTCAGAGCGCGGTGTGCCAGGCTCGGGGCCTGGGAGGTCGCGGATCGGGATGTAGGTGACCTGCTGGCGGCCGACCGGCGCCAGCTTCACCGAGGCATCGGCAAAGCCCAGCTGAGTGAGACCTGAGCGCGCATAGACGGCAAGCGCCTCGCCGACTTGGGCCTCGGCGCCCTCGCCTTCGCACAAGGCATGCACTACCTCCGTGCACGTCGGTTCGCTCGCGCGCCGCAGAACAACGTCCACCGCACCGACGACAGCCGTCTCCCAGGCCGCTTCGGCGCGACCAGGAAGCAGATCGCGTAGAAAGGAGACGGCGGCGTCCTGGCGCAGGTGCTCGGGCGCGACACGCAGCGGGTCGAGCATTCCGCGCAAAGCCGGATCTGGGCGCAGCGCGATCGTCTCGGCGTGTGGCGCCACCTCATCGAGCAAGTGAAAACGGTGGTCGCCCTTCGGGTCGCAATCGATCACGCGCGCGCCTTGCAGAAAAGCCTCATACTTGAGCTTCTGCGCGAGCGTCGTCTTGCCCGAGCCGAGCGCGCCCACACTCAGGATCGCCGTGTTGCGATCGCGCTCAGAGCCCTCGCGCAGGTTAAAGCGCACGGGTTGACGCGAGCCTGACAGCGTGTGTCCCAGGTAGAAGCCGGCGCGCGAGCCGACGGCATGCGTGGCGGTCGGCATCATTGCCCCCACCTGCTCGGTCGTGAGCGTGTCGTCATAGCCGGCGACGCGCGTGCGCTGACCGGGAAGCTGCTGGATGAAGAGCCCCAACTGATCGCCGAGCGGGCGGTGCAGACGGATCTCGCCGTAGGCACGCCTGCACATCTCCACTCGCTCTGAGAGAAGGGTCTCGTTCTCGGCGCCGATCGCCAGCGCCAGCGTTGCTCGCAAGAGCGGTGGGCGACTGGAGGCCTGTAGGTGCGCGAGCAGATCACGTGCTTCCTGAGTGCGCTGGTAGCCGACGTCGGAGACACCCTGATCCCCGTCTGACTCGGCGCGCAGAATCTGGTCGGCGTCCTGCACGCGCCGGCGCGCGATCCTCAGCGCCAGCTCGTTTGGCAGGAAGCGCGCGTTGAGCGACAGGTCCACTCCGAACGGCAGGCTCTCAACGGCCGCGAACATCAACTCTACGCGCGCGCCTGGGAAAAGGGCGCGCTCAGGTAGCGCGCCGAGCACCAGCTGTGCCTGCCAACTCACGCCAAGCTCTGATTCGATGCGCAGGGCACGACCGCGGTGCTCGACGTAGCCGTCAAGCCAACGCACCACGTCGCCTTCCAACGGCGCGAGCAACGCTTCTCCGTTGCGCTCGAAAGCCAGTGCTCGGGGCTCGTGCAAGCCCTCGACGAACGGCTCGCCGAGGCCGCGACAGAAGGCCCTGCGCACAAGCCACTGCAACTCGATGCCACGCGCGGGCCTGGCGCTCAGGAAGTCCGCAAGCCGGGCGTGAGCGCGATCGGCTCGCACGCGCAGGTCCTCGAGCACCGATGCCTTCAACAGGCGGCGATCGCTCGTCGAGAGGGCGCGCGCGATCGAGCGCAGCCACTCGCGCGGATGCTGTTCGACGGCCTGAGATACGTAGAAGGCGACGTCGCGCTCGGGCTCGCGCAAGCTGACGAGTAGAAACAGCGCCGGTCGTGCGTGGCCGACGTCGCTGAGCTGCTCGGCATGCTCGCGTGCGTAGCGCCGATTTGCCTGTACATGCTTGCCGCGGCCTGCCTGCTCCAGTTCGTCGAGATAGCCCCTCAGATTCCAGCGACGCCCGACGCGCAGGATCTGCACGTCGGCTTCGAGCGCTTCTAGTGCGCCCATCAGCGCAAGCATGCGCGCACGCTTGGCCTCGCCTGAGAGCCACTCGTACGACGCGCAGGGGATCGAGAACGCCGCCCACACGTCGTCAGTGCTCGCTCCAAACACCAGATTGCCGTAGACGAAAGAGATCGGTGGCCTCAAACTCTCACCTCCAGGCGAGCCCCGTCGGTGAGCGCGATCACCTGTCCTTTTGCCGGTCGCGGCTTTGCCGGCAGTGTCGTGAGCCGCATATCGGGCCGGCGCATGAGACCTCGCACGAGCCCGCGGTGCCAGCTGCTGCGAACGTGAGCCGCACTGACGAGAACGGTCCCCGGTCCGCTGTAGCGCAGGCGACGCAGGCGTGAATCCGACCCATCCGCCAGCACGACCAGCTCATCAAGTCGCCAGTGTCGATCCGCGCCGCGACGCGGCCTGAGCCCGGACAGCTCTCGTGGACCGATGCCGTAGCGCATCAGCGCCAGCGCCGCCAGGTGGAATGGTCTTCCCTCGACCTTTATCAGCGTCAACAGCGCGGCACAGACGCCTGGTGCACCAACGTCGCGCAAGTACCAAGGCAGCATTCGTACGAGCAAGCCGAGAAGCGGCAATGCCCCAGCCAGCAGCACCGTGCCAAGCAGTGCCAGGAAGTAGACGATCCCGCGCACCGGCACACCAGCTGGGTTGAGTCGCAATCGGTCGATGCGATAGAGGCGCCGCTCCAGGTCGAACACACACCTGTAGGAGCGGATCTCGCTTGACATCTCTCAGGATGCGCCAAACAGCGTGTTGACGGTGTCGTGCAGAACGTTGACCCCGGCCGGTGTGGCGAGCAGGATCGCAACCAGGCCGACTGCGAATATGCCTGCCGCCTCCTTGAAGTCGCGTCTGAAGGCAAGCACGACCGAGGCGATCGCGAAACCAAGCGCGATCAAGCTCATCGCGACCTTGCGGCCGGTTTCACCTGCCTTGGTCGCCGCGGATTCGAGCGAGCTCGCCCCTTCGGTCGCGGCCATCAATGCGTGGATCGTGTGCATCGTGTGCATCGGGATCTCCTTTGGTTCGATCGTTGCCATTGCAAGCGCTCAGCTATCGGGGTTGGTCTGGATCGCCGATATCTCCCAGCGCCCGGCGCTGAGCCGCACGTCGAGTTCGTAGGCGAGCGTGTATTGGGCGCCACGCTCGTCGCGAGCGCGCAGCGTCGCGAGTAGCGAGCGTCCGCTTGACGACCAATCGAGACTGTCGAGCGACTGAAGCGCGAACATCTGCGCGGGGAGCGAGACGCGAGCACCCGCGGCCAAGTCGGCGGCGAGCTCCGATTCCGCACGCGCCAGGTAGTTGCGCAAGGCTCTAACCACGACGGTCTCGAGCGCCGTGTCTTCGACTTCGTGCAGATGCGCCGGGGCCGCGGCACCGGTGGCAGCCGGCGCACCGACGAATGCCGGATAACCGGCCAGCGCCAACGCTCCATCGGCCTTGCGGACCACGCCGACGGCCAGGTACAGCAGGCCCGCCGTGTCGGTTTGCGCGGCAACGGTATATAGCTGCTCGCCTGAGGCCAGGAGGTGCGCCTGCACGACCTGTGTCCACTGCACCTGCTGCTCACCGCTTTCCGGCGGCTGCAGGCCGGCTTCCGGTTCCATCCAGGAGGCCACGAATGGGGCCAGGGCAAGCCGGTGTGCTTCGGGATCGCGCGAGTCCCAGTCGAGATACGCGCGAGCAAACAGCGTGGCGAAGCCTTCTGCCGCTCGATCGGACGCCGCGAAGCCAGATGTCGAGCTGCGCGCAAGAACTGGCCGAGGCGGGGCAATCGCAAAGCGTGCGCTCGCGAGCAGGCCCACTACCGCCAGCCCCTGGAGTAGGTAGCGCGGCAGTTCTCGCGCGAGCCGTATACGCCAGATCGACTTTGGCGTGACGCTGACGAGTGGTTGTGAGCTGATACGGGACACCAGCAGTCACCGCTCAAAGCCGAATTCGTCTTGCCCGGACGGCTCGACCGTGACCCGCGCGGACGGTTCAACCGCGACCTGCACTGGTGGTTCGACCGTGACCTGCACGGGCAGTTCGACCGCGACCTGCACTGGCGACTCGACCGCGACCTGCACTGGCGACTCGACCGCAACCTGCACGGGCGGCTCGACCGCAACCATCGCCGGCGCTCCCTTGCCAGGCGCTTGCAACGCCGCCGACAGCGCTCGCTCCAAGTGCGGGGCGATATCTGATCGGCGACCTACAGGCGCGCGATGCTGGAGCGTCGACCCGGACACGCGTATGGGTCTCACAGGCGGGAGAGAAGAGTGCGAAGCCTGAACTGGCCTGCTGTTCACACTGTGTGCAATCGCCTGCGCGCGGCCGGGGCCGGTTGCATGCTCCACTCCCTGCTCGACCTCCGCCCTGATGCCCCGCCCAACCGGCTCAGGCGCCGCTCCGCGCCAATGTGCCATGTTCAAGAAGACGAGCGCGAGCGTTGCGAGGCCGACGCCCCCAAGCAGACCGACCCCGACCAGACGGCCGGCGTGCGACCCGCTTGGCCGAGCGGATGAGCTGCCGGCAATACCCGCAGAGGCGGGAGGGACATCAGCAGCGAAAGCAGCCCAAGACGCCATGCCGCGGCTGTCGGGCTCGGCGGCCGTTGAGTCTTTCTGTGCAGCAGTCTCCACCTCTGGAGCCGTCTGCCCCTCTGGAGCCGTCTCCTCTTCTAGATATTGATCCTCCCCGTAAACGCGGTACACCTCGCGCGGAGCCCGACGCCAGAGGCTCATGCGCATGGCACTTCCGATTCGAGGCACAGCACGCATGCGACCGGGAGCGAGGAGGGGGAGCAGCCAAGCTCCCGGCCGCCTACGTGCGGATGGGAAGAACCGTTCGATCGTCTCGGCAACCGATCGTCGGCGTCCCAGAGGACGCGCCTATGTGTGGGGCGAGGAGGTCTCATAGGTGTGTCCCTGCTGACTGATCCGACGAGCCCACGCCGAGCGGGACAGGCATGCTTGCCTGAGTGTGTCCGTATTCATGAGCGGACCTATCGGTGAGAGCCGGCCTGTCTGCTTGAGCGCGGGCGACCGCCTGAGCGCGCGTGGACTCGCCCGCAAGCAATCGCAGCAGCCGCGTGCGTCCCCGTTGGGACACCTTGCGGTACTTCTCAGTGCTCCAACTGTGCCTGCGACAGAATTCCGCACAAGCTTCCTCACCCGAGAGCTGGCTTGCCAGCACCAGTCGCTGGTCATCTGAGAGCTCGCGCGAGAGCCGCACGACGCTGAACAGGTCCTCACGCAGGCAGACCAACCGCTCGACGTCGGCGCGTGCGTCGGCCACATCTACCCCACCGCATGTGCCGCCGATGATGGGAAGTGAGTCGGCCAGCGCCGCCTGGATCGGGCTGCGCCCGTTCAGCGCACGGCGGCGGTCATGAATGCGCGAGAGGAATTTCTGCTCGAGCGCGTTGGCGATATGGGTGACGTCGGCGAATCCTTCTCCACGTCTGGCACGAGTCAACAGCTCGAGCGTCGCCTGGCTGTAGCAGTCCTCGAGGTCCTCGTGCCCCAGCCGCCGGCGGTGGCAAGCAAACAGAAGCTCGCGACGCGAGCGGGCCACGAGCGCGACCGTCTCGCCAGGATCGAGCATGCCGAGCGCGCGTCCACCGAGCGCCTCCGGGCCTGCAACAGATCGTTTCCAGCGCTGTTGTCGGGTAGACACGCAAGCATGTCGGTGCAAGTGGCCCGCAGACCCCCCTCCCAATTTCTCCGCGACGGACTAGGCGCCGTGGACCGCTACCAGCAACGCAAACGCCTGCTCGGCTTCGTGGTCGCCGTCTTCAAGCGCTTCGACGACGACCAGTGCAGTCAGATGGGAGCGCTGATCGCCTATTACGGCTTCTTCTCGCTGTTCCCGCTGCTGCTGGTGTTCGTGACCGTGCTCGGCTTCGTGCTCGAAGGCAGTCCCAGCACACAGGAGAGCGTGCTGCATTCGACGCTGAGCCAGTTCCCGATCATCGGCACGCAGCTACAGAACAACGTGCACTCGCTGAAGGGCAGTGTCCCGGCGCTTGCGATCGGGCTCGTGGGTGCGACGCTGGCCGGCCTTGGCATAACCGGCGCAGCCCAGAGCGCGCTCAACAATGTCTGGCATATCCCGCGCAAACGCCAGCTCGGCTTCCTCGCGTGGCGTGTGCGCGGGGTGGGGCTGCTGGTCGTCTTCGGCCTGCTCACGATCGTCTCGACGGTCGCGGCCGGCTATGTAACGGCTCAAACGACTGGCATCGTCGGAGTGCTCGTGGGAATCGTTGTGGCGCTGGCGGCGAATCTCGTGCTGTTCTTTGCCGTGTTCCGGCTGCTCACCGCCGATGAGATCGCCACCCGCGACCTGCTCGTCGGTGTCGTCGTGGCGGCTGTGCTGTGGCAGATCCTGCAGCACCTCGGCGGCTTCTATGTAGAGCGCGTTGTACGCCACGCGAAGGACACCTCCGGTCTGTTCGCATTCGTGCTCGGACTGCTCACTTGGCTGTACTTGGGCGGACAGGTAACCCTGATCGCCGCCGAGGTGAACGTCGTGCGCGCCAAGCAGCTGTGGCCGCGCAAGCTGCTCGGAGAGGACTCGGACAGGCCGGACTCCTGAACTAACCGGCCGCCCCCAACGCCCGCAAAACGCTGTCCGCTTGGCACTTTGAGACTGGTGGTCCTGGTGGTCTGCTCGCGGCATTCGAGCGGACAGATCGAGCCCTTGAAAACGATCGTGACGGCGCTATACTAACTATCAATTCGTAACCTTATATGGAGCGTATAGCGATGGCTTCAACTCCCTCATCCCCCTCACAAAACCCTCAGCCGCCTGAGCCTCAGGCCAAGCCTGTGTTGCGCCTGATCCCGCTCGACGACACCGTCGTCTTCCCAAGCATGGGGATCACACTCACAATCGATGTCGGCGATGACGAGCGCGTCGTTCTCGTGCCGCGTCACGAGAACGAGTTCCTCGAGGTCGGTACGATCGCCGAGGTCTCAGAGCAGCTGCGCCTGCCCGGCGGCGGCCACGCGGTCGCACTCTCGGGCGAGCACCGCGCGCTGATCGGCGCCGCGCAGACCGGCCCCGAAGGAGAGCTGCGCGTTGAGGTCGACGAGCGCCCCGACGACGTGCCGGTTGACAAGCGCACACGTGAGCTCGAGCGCGAATACCGAGCTGTGGTCGAGGAGATCCTCGAGTTGCGCGGCGATGATGGACGCATAGCGGCGTTCCTGCGAGCGATCGGCGATCCCGGCCCGCTGGCGGACTCTGCCGGCTACTCCCCCAACCTGACCTACGAGCAGAAGGTCGAGCTGCTGCGCACGCTCGGCGTGACAGACCGGTTGGAGCTGGCCGTCAAGCTACAGCGCGACAGCCTCGCCGAGCTACAGGTGCGCAAGCGCATCCGCGAGGACGTACAGGAGGGCGCTGACAAGCAGCAGCGCGAGTACTTCCTGCGCAAGCAGATGGAGTCGATCCGCAAGGAGCTCGACGAAGACGAGACGTCGATCGTCGAGGAGTACCGCGCAAAGATCGAGGCCGCCGGAATGCCCGAGGAGGTCCAGGAGCAAGCCCTGAAGGAGCTCGGCCGCCTGGAGCGCATGGGCGAGCAGACCGGCGAGTCGAGCATGATCCGCACCTACCTGGATTGGTTGATCGCGGTGCCATGGAGTAAGCGCTCGGAGGAGCACCTCGATCCAGTGGCGGCACGCGAGGTGCTCGATGCCGACCACGAGGGCCTGGAGGACGTCAAGGACCGCATCACCGAGTACCTGGCGGTGCGCAAGCTACGCCAGGACCGCGGCATCGAGGCTGACCCAAAGTCAGGCGCGATCCTGACGCTGATCGGACCTCCGGGAACCGGCAAGACCTCGATCGGCGAGTCGATCGCCCGCGCGACGGGACGCGAGTTCGTGCGCATGTCGCTCGGTGGCGTGCGCGACGAGGCGGAGATCCGCGGGCATAGGCGCACCTACATCGGTGCTCTGCCGGGAAGGCTCGTGCGCGCCTTGCGCGACGCGGGCACGATGAATCCGGTCATCCTGCTTGACGAGGTGGACAAGGTCGGCGCCGACTGGCGCGGCGACCCCTCGGCCGCGCTGCTTGAGGTGCTCGACCCGGCCCAGAACCACTCCTTCCGCGACCACTACCTGGACGTGGAGCTGGATCTGAGCCAGGTGATGTTCATCGCGACTGCCAACGTCGCCGACACGATCCCCGGACCGCTGCTCGACCGCATGGAGGTGATCCGCTTCGACGGGTACACCTCAGAGGAGAAGCTCGCGATCGCCAAGGGCTACCTGTGGCCGCGCCAGCGCGACCGCAACGGCCTGCGCGAGGAGGAGGTGAGTGTCTCAGACGAGGTGCTCAGGACGATCATCGCCGAGTACACGCGCGAGGCGGGCGTGCGCAACCTCGAGCGCGAGCTGGGCACGGTTTTGCGCAAGACCGCCACGAGAGTCGCCTCAGGCGAGGTGGAACCTCCCGTGGAGATCTCCGTGGAGACGGTGCGCGACGCGCTGGGACGCCAGAAGTTCTTCCAGGAGTCCGCGGCGCGCACGGCCACCCCCGGTGTAGCCACAGGCCTTGCCGTCACCGGCACCGGCGGCGACGTGTTGTTCGTCGAGGCCACGGCGATGAAGGGCAGTGGCTCCGCCGGCAACGGGCTCGTGCTCACCGGGCAGTTGGGCGACGTGATGAAGGAGTCGGCGCGCATCGCTCTCTCCTACGTACGCGGGCACGCCGAGGAGCTCGGCATCGACCCCGCGGCGTTCGAGAACAGCGAGTTCCATGTCCACGTGCCCGCTGGCGCAATCCCCAAGGACGGCCCCAGCGCCGGCGTGACGATGGTCACAGCACTCGCCTCGCTGCTGTCGGCGCGTCCAGTCAAGCACACGGTGGGCATGACCGGCGAGGTCACGCTGCAGGGTCGGGTGTTGCCAATCGGCGGGCTCAAGCAGAAGGTGCTTGCCGCCCATGCGGCCGGGCTCACGGACGTGATCCTGCCCGAGCGCAACCGTGGCGATCTCGACGACATACCCGAGGAGGTTCGCGAGCAGATGAGCTTCCACCCGGTGATGAGCGTCGACGAAGTGCTCGATGTGGCCTTGGAGCCGGCGCCCAAGGTCGCACAGGTCTCCTAGGGAGTCCGCCGATGTCCGCACGTAGCTCCCGCCGATGCCAGCCAGTGCCCGTGGAGGTCCGCCAGGCGGCGGACCTCCTGGAGCGCCGCTGGCAACTATCGATCATCTATGCGGCCCTGAGCGGAGCGTTGCGCTTCAACGAATTCGCGGAGGCGGTGCAAGGTATCTCGCCGCGCATGCTCTCCGAGCGCCTGCGCGATCTCGAGGGCGCTGGTTTGATCGAGCGGACTGTGCTACCCACCAGCCCACCGATGGTCGAGTACCGACTGACAGCACGCGGGCGGCGGCTCGCACCGGTGATCGAGGCGATGCGCGCCTACGCCGAGACCGTCGGCTGAGCCTCAGCGCGCCTCGCTCCCAGCTAGGGCCCTATACGGAGAGCTTCGGCTGAGACTCGTCGCTGAGCTCCAGGTCTCCCTCGTGACAGCCGGCGGCGTCGAGCGCGGCGCCGACAAGCGCTCCTCCCTCGCACTCCTCAGCGCTCACCACTCGTTGGGGATTGCGCACACCGACAGCCCCCGCCAATCCTCCGGCAGCGACGAGTAGCGCCGCTATCCCGAGACCGAAATGAAAACTTTTCAGCGACGCTTCATCCGCCGCCACGGTGATCGCATCCGCCTGGGCTCGCGGCAGGCCAGCGGTGTCGGGACGACCAAGCGGCAACTTCTTGGCTTCAGCGACCGCGGCCTTCGCCGGTGGCCCAAGCGGACGACCGGCGAGATTGCTGTCCAAGCCCGACACGAACGAGCCGGCGACGACCGCGCCAACCGCAGCTGTGCCGAGCAGTCCCGCCACACGAGCCACAGCGTTGTTGACAGCTGAGGCGATTCCCGCCTGAGAGGTATCGACACCCGCGAGCACCGCGGCCGTCAGCGGAGCGACGGTCATCGAGAGGCCGAGCGAGAAGACGAGAATCCCCGGCAGAACGTCTGTTACGTAGTCAACGTGTATGCCGATGCGCTGAAAGAGCAGCAGCCCACATGCCGCTACCAACGGTCCTGCCCCCATGAACAGGCGCGGGCCATACTTGTCCGCCAACCCGCCGAAGCGCTTTGAGAACATGAACATCACGACGGTGGCGGGCAACGTCGCAAGGCCGGCCTGTAGCGGCGTGTAGCCGCCGATCTGCTGCAGGAAGATCGTCAGGAAGAAGAACAGGATCGCCAGGCCCGCGTACATCGCAAGCGTCTCGATGTTGCCGGCCGAGAAGTTGCGCCGGCGAAACAACGCAAGCGGCAGCATCGGATCGTGGGTCCTCGCCTCGTGTGCCAAAAAGCTGCCGAACAGCACCATGCCGGCAACCAGCGGGAAGATCACACCGGGGCTCGACCACCCCAGGCGCGGCTGCTCGATCAGCGCGAATACCGGTCCGCCGAGACCCAGCGCGCAGAGCAGGCCGCCAAGGAAATCGATGCTGCGCCCCGTCTGCGCTCGTGGCTTGGCACGTGGGATGACGGCCAGGATCAGCGCCATGCAGACCGCGACAAATGGCAGATTTATCAAGAAGATCACCCGCCATGAGGCGATATGCAGCAACTCGCCTCCGGCCAGCGGTCCGAGCACCGTGGCGATTCCTCCCCACGCCGTCCAGCTACCGATCGCCGGACCACGCTCGGACTCGCTGAAGGTGGCGACGATCACCGCCAGGGCACTTGGCGTGAGCAGCGCGCTTGCCACCCCCTGGAGCGCGCGCGCTGCAATCAAGGCTCCGATGGATGGCGCGAGCGCACAGAGCAGTGAAGCCACTCCAAATCCCCCAACACCAAGCGCGAAGATTCGTCGCTCGCCATACAGATCCCCCAGCGAGCCGCCGACCAGGATCAACGAGCCGAGCGTGAGCAGATAGGCATTGACGACCCACTGCTGCGCCGCCAACCCTCCGCCGAGATCGCGCTGGATCGTAGGCAGCGCAACGTTGACCACCGTGCTGTCCAGCAGCGCGATGCCAGAGCCGAGGATGCACGCCACCAGCGTCAGTCGCTTCCTATAGGCGTCGCTGCGCAGCACAGTCAGAGCATCGGCCACAAGACCACGTTAGCCGTCCTTGTGGCCCCGAACGCGTCGTTAGGCCGCGGCCGCTAACGCCCAGGCAGCCTTACCTTCGCGCTCGGTCTTGACAACCGCCCCCTCGGCTACGAGCTTGCGCAGGTTGACGTTGATGCTGGGCCCGCTCATTGCCGTGACCACAGCCAGCTCGCCCACGGTGTGCGAACCGTGATCGAGGGCAGCAAGGATAACCTCGCGCACAACGCTGCGGGCAGATCTCTCGGGCTTGTCCTTGACGGCCGACTCCTTGCCGTTTCCCCCCTCGATCGAGGCCCCGACAGGGTCTGTCGCCGCAAGCTCGATAGCTCCGGCTGCCGACCCACGGAGCGTGGTGGGCCGGCGCGCACGGTGTCGGACGGCCGTGACCATCGCTGGCTTGACAGGTGCCGCTGACTTGGGCGCAGCCGGCTCAGACACGGACGCCGCATCGCTTTGACCCCCTGCCACCTCGAGCGCCTCGACGGCGTTGAGCAATCGCTCATACTCAGCCAGTAGCGGCCGTAGCTCGCTCAGACGCTCATCGATTTCACGGCGAATCGTGCTCAACAGGTCAGGGGCCATACTTGTCCTTCCGGGGTCAGGTTGTTTCTCAGGCGGGCTATTCTCGCAGCGAGCAAGATCAAATGTGGCTTACGTAGATCTTCCCCAGTGGGCGACGAGCCTGCTGAGCACGTAAGCAATCAGTCCACCAAGGCAGCACGAGCGGCCTCAGCGGACCGCTTCGAGCTTTCTCAGGTCTCCTGAGTTCCAGTGCGGGATAACCAGCTTGGGCGGCCACGATATCCGCCTTGCACACATCCCGTTCTGCGCGATCCATGGACTATGGCTCGATGCGCAAGATCCCTCCTGCAGATGCGCCGAGGGCCCGCACTAGGCGGGCCCTCGTGTCACTCATCGCTAGCTCGTGCTTACTTCTTCTTGCTTTTGCCCTTCTTGCCCTTCTTATTGCTCTTTTTGCCCTTCTTCTTGCTGTGCTTGGCCACCTTGGCCTTGTGCACTTTGCTGCTCTTCACGCCTCCGCTAGCCACGTCGCTCAGGCTAACTGTGCCCGCAACCGGTGTGTAGAGCAGTTGTGGGACACCGCTGCTGGCTACGACCGCCGGCACGACTGCCGGCACGACTGCCGCTTTGGCCTTTTCTAGTTCTTCGGTTAGCTTCTTTACTTCTTCTTCGTGTGCCTTCGCTTCTTCTTCGTGCTTCTTTACTTCGGCGGCTGCCGCTTCTTCGTTGGACTTCTTTTCGGCAGCAGCCTTTTCATTGGCTTCTGTTTCCGTGATCTTTTTTTCAGCGACTTCCTTTTCGCGTTCCGCCTTGTTAGCTGCTTCCTTCGCTTCGCGGGCTTCGGTGTTGGCCTTTTCTTCGGCCTTGTTCTTTTCTTCAGAAGCAGTCTTTTCTTCTTCTGCTTTCTGCTTTTCTTCGGCCTTCTTTGTTTCTTCTGCTTTCTTTGCTTCTTCGGCCGCTTTTGCTTCTTCTGCCTTCTTCTTTTCTTCGGCCGCCTTTGCTTCTTCTGCCTTCTTCTTTTCTTCGGCCGCCTTTGCTTCTTCTGCCTTCTTCTTTTCTTCGCCGGCCTTATTCGTCGAGAAATCGAGCGAATTGTCGCGCGTGATGCCCTCGTTGACGTAGAAGGTGGTCAGATCCACCGACGTGAACGAGCTATTCTGCAGCTCGATCGCCGCCAGGCCCTGCGAGTTGGTGGTCTCGCAGAACTCGCCCTCGGAGGGGATCGGGGAAGGCACCACTGTGGTGCCACCCAGGTTGACCGTCTTGCCTGGTTCGCCTTCCAGCACACCGTTCGTGTCTGTGACGCTTCCGGTGAACTGGAGCACTCCGCTTTCCTGCTGTGCATGGAAGCACACCGTCTCATCCACGAAGGGGTACCCATCGATGTCCTGGGCCTTCGCGACGACGATGCGTACGTTCTGGTCCGCCGTGGTCGTGCCCTTGGGGAACTCGTAGATTTCCTTCAGCCATAACGAGCTGACCGTCTTGACTATGGATTCTGAGGTCAGCGCCGGGTAATCGACTGGCTCATACGGGTACACAGCCCTCGCCGTGATCGATGAGTGACCGATTTCCTTTTCGTAGAGCGATTCGAGATCGCATCCGCCATTGGCGTCGGACGTGATCGACGGGATGTGGTTCAGATAAAACCCATCACCAGGCGTGTACACCACATACGCCTCGCCGCGCTCGTCTGTGTAGAACGTCTCAGTCCGAGGACCGCTCGGTGTCTGGTAGTCGTCTTCCGGCGTCGCTTCAGTCGCCAGGCCAGGCGCCCGTCGCAGGCATCCCGTCGGAGACGGGGACCTGTCGTTGGTGGTGAGAACCGAATTCCAGAACGTGTACGGATTTGGGTGTTCGTTCAAGAACCCTGGGAAGTCGCCACCGGGACTCGGTCCGGTGATACCAGACGCCTCGTTCACGGGACGATCGGTGGCCGGTATGTACTCGCCGTAGTACGGGTTGTACAGGTTGCCTTCCGCTTCGGCGTTGCCCGTGAAGTCGTGGCTGTAGACCTGGGCCTTGCTGGCACCCGAGATCTGACCCACGCCACCCAGGTCGGTCCCGCCTTCGTTGGCGGCCAGATTCACGTCAACACGCATAGCCGGCATCGGGGCGTCGTCAGCGTTGATCCTGCTATCGCTGAGCAGCGTCTCGTCAGCCGCCTCTGGGTCGAAGGGCCCGACGGTCGCCGTTTCACCTGAGGTGAAGTCGGAGAACGCGGGTCGGGAGAACAGATCGTGCAACGGGTCGTTCGTCGCGGAGCCGGCGTTCGATGTCGTGGCTTCGCTTGGCGTGCCGTGGATATCCCACAGCATTGGGTTACTACCCGGAGGTTCTGTTTCTTCCGAGCTGCTCGCCAACGTTTCGGCAAGGGTCGCCCAGTCCCTCGGCAGCGTGTAGGACGGGTTGAGGAGGATGTTGGACAGCGGAGATTCCTTGACGACCGGGAAGTTACCCGTCACCTTGATCTGGATCAAGCCCTTGTCTTCATTGGTGGCCGTCTGCGGGTTGAACGGCGAGGGCATGAATTTGCCATCGCCAAGCGGATCGCCCAGGAATTTGCTCAGGTCGCTGCTATTCGCCTGGGACTGGAATGTATTGTCCCCAGCGCTACCGTCGGCGTTGACGTTGCCGGTGAGACCGGCCTCGGCCAGCGTCGGCTTGTTGACCGTCAGCCAGATCACAAGGAACTGATGCGAGAACACGACAGCTCCCGTTCCCTCGTTGCGGACGTCGACCCTGATCCGAGTCAGACCAGGATTCAGCGACTTGTAGTCGGTCGCCACACAGCCCTCTTGTTCTTCGCTATCGCCGATGCGATGTTCAGGCTCAGAGGACCTGAAGAACGCAGCTGGCCCTGGATCGAATATCTGACCGATACTGCTTCCCGAATCGCCATCGGGCGTTGGGGGCTGGAACTGGTAGCCGGACCAGTCCTCAACCTGATAGTTGGCGACCTGAGCTTCGTCGCCAGTGGTTATAGCTGGGTCGCACGTCACCAGGCGCACGTGCTCACCTACCCAGGCAACATACGGAACATTTGCACTCTGTGGGCCGTCGGATCCGGGCCCCGGATTGGGAGCGGCAAAGGCGCCCGTGGCAAGCAGGCACAAGGCCAACACCGCCGCTCCTACCGCGGAAACTAGTCCAGCGATCATTTTTTTATTCTGCTGTGGTCGCATTTGTGTGCGGCCTCCTCCTTGAATGAGTGGACTAGAAGTCCGTTTCTATAGACATCACAGATGTCTCGATAAGCCCAGGAGCGGGCATATCGGGCGGCATATTATGCGTGTTGTCCGCCCTCCACAATCGTTATGTCGGGTAGTCTTAACTAGTGCAAACGGGTAGGTGGGGTCCTACCCGAAATGCGATGACGGACCGCAATCTGCAGGTACCGAAGGGGAAAATTCCGCGAAAGCGTTGGAGACCGAGCAATTCGCCGGCGACCAGAATTGATGGCTTTCTTCAGCTGTTATCGGAAAGATTCGATGCACCACCACGATTTACCTGCACGTGACTCCCCACGCGGGTCGCCTCCACGCGATTGTGCACGCCCAGCCTGGAATAGATCATCCGCAGATGGAACTTGACTGTGTTAGATGAGATCACCAGATGTTTGGCTACTTCCTCATTGCTCATTCCAGCCGTCACAAGATCGAGAACTTCACGCTCGCGCACGCTCAACGCGGCAGCGCGGATAGGGCTAGGTTCTGACTCGACCGAGGCTGCCTGCCAGCCGACGGGCATGACCGCGCGTCCCGCCAGCACATGCCGGAGAGCCAGGACCATGTCCTCGACGGTCTCTGACTTCAGGACTATGCCCTCGGCATGCTCCTCGATCGCACAGCGGACAACGGCCGGCGTGGCGACCTCACACAGCAGCAGGATCTTCAACTCGGGATACCCACATCTGATCCCTGCCACAGCCCCAAGCCCAGGGATTTGCTCGTCGGCATCAATGATCGCCGCCTGCAATTCTTGCCGGCCGGCGCGCAATACCGAATCCAGCTCGCAGACGGTCGAATAGACCCCGACCACGTGGTTCCCGCTTTTCGTGATAATCCAGGCGAGGGCCTCCGTTGCAAGTGCCCCAACCACACCGACGATCGCGATCCTGGGATCAGCTGCCGTCACCGGTGATCTGCGCGTACTGATTTGCCGCTTGGACCCGATTGCGCACTTCCAATCGTAAGTAGAGAGCCTGGATATGAAACTTGATCGTGTTCGGGCTGAGCTCGAGCTCGCCCGCAATCTCCTCGTTGCGCATGCCCTGTGCGATGAGAGCGAGTATCTGGCGGTGACGCGGACTCAGGCTAATCTTCTGCTCCAAGGGCGCGGCGATCGCTCGTTGCCATCCCGCCGGCATGACCGTACGACCGGTCGACATGTACTGCATGGCCGCCATTACGTCATCAGTCGAGAAGCTCTTGAGGATGACGCCAGCCACTCGATGCTCGATCGCGCAACGAATGATTTCCTCGCACATCTCTCCGCAGAACATCACGATTGCGGACTTCGTATGGGCGCTTAGCGTCTCGACGGCGCTCTGGCAGCCACCATATGCACCCCCATCGCAGTCGAGCAGTACAACGCCCGACTGCTTCCCCACGTCGATAGCCAAGAAATCGGCTACCGACTCGAAGGCCCCCAGCACATCTACTCCATCCTTCGCTGCGAGATGACGCGCGATCGCATTGCGCAACAGGCACGGTCCACCTATTAGGCTGACCGCAATAGTCGGACTAGGACTAATGTAGGACGACTCCGGAAAGGGCCAGCCCCACTCGCTGGGCATCTCCGCGGAGCCCCGGCCAAATGGCCGAGCCGCAGGTACCACGGCAGAGCCGATCTGGCGTGACTTGTTTATCTCGGACAGCATCTCTTGTTTGGGACGCGTTGAACTAGTCGAATACGACCGCGCTTGCGGCATAGTAGAGAGCTTTAGCCATAAGTGCAAGTATGGCCGTTTGTTCTAGTGCTCCGAAATATCCGGCGAAACGATACCTAAGGCCACAAGGTTCCGGATTTCCGTTTCTCAAACGAGTTCTGTTTGATGGACAGCGCTATCACATAGGCCTACACCGGCAGGCTATGAACCGGTGTCGAGCGGCGCGCCGCCGAACCCCAGCTCGTTGCCATCAGGGTCGCGGTAGATGACCTTGATTACGCCGCCCGAGTATGTCTCGCGCTCGTCGGGCTCCAGCCCACGGGCAGCGATCGCGGCTACGTGGGCATCGAGATCGTCGAGGAAGATCGTCACCACGGAACTCCCCGCGCCATCGGCGTACTCCACGACGTAGATCGACCGGTCCTCGGCAAGCGTCCACACGGCCTCGGTGGCGTGGGGAAAGAACGTTGGCTCGCCGAGCAATCGTTCGTACCACGGTCGCACCGCTTGGAAGTCCCGCACACGAAGACCCGCAAAGAGGTGCAGCGACATCGTCCGAGTCTAGGTCACGCCCGTCGCGAGCACAGCGCGCTTGAGTCTCGACTCGACGGGCGACCAAGACCTGGTCACGGCGCCGTGGGACACCTTCAAGTCGTTGGACCCCATATGGGCTACCGCAGCGCGATAGTACGCGTGACCGTCCCGAGACTGTGGCCGCCCTGGGAGAGGCCGACCGTGACGGTGTAGTGGCCGGCGGGCAGCGAGCCCAACAGTTCGGCAAGCGGCACGTTCACGGTCTGTCCCGGCACGATTGCCTTCGTGCCCGCGGTCGCGCGGAGCGAGCGGCCGTGCCCGCTGATCAACACCGAGCCACCGATCGGGACAATCGTGTTGCCGGTATTGCGCACAGCCAACAGCAGCGTGCCGTGCCGTGCGCTGCCCTGCTCGAGGAGGCCGCCCGACTGCACGCGAAAGGACTGTGCGTTCCTCGGCGCGTCGAGCCGCAGGCTGCTCACCAAGCGGTAAGCGAATTTGATTCCTTTCGCGGCGTGGCCGGGTGGCGTGCCCACGACTTCGATCGCGCCGTATTGGGAACGATTGGGAGGGGTACCCGTCAGCGACACGCCAACTGTGCGTGAGGAGCCTGCGCTCAGCGTGAAGGAGCTCGCACTGAGGCTCACCTCGGGCAGCGTGGCGCCGCGGTTGGGCGACACTTCTCCGCTGAGCCCCTGCAGCCACGGCCGCAACGCGACCCTCATCACTATCGACGTGCTGGTGGTATTCGAGATCTTGATCGAGCCGACGCTGCCGCGGCTGGCGACGTGTTCAAAGATGCCGGGCGAGATCGACACGCCGCCACCCGCCGCGAGGCTTGCGCCGGCGACGGCGAGCATCGCGACCGTCATGACTAGTGTCGTGACGAGCGTCAATCGCCTGATGCTGTGAAGTCTCATGATTGCTGCTTCCTCTCTCATGGGTTGGGAGTGTCTTGGCCGATGGGCCGTCACCGTCGCCGGGCTGTCACGGCCCGGCGACGGTGACGGTCACCAGCAGGAGCTTGTGGTAGCCGCCAATGGTCGGTTGGTGGGCGCCGCGCACCGTCTGGCGCAGCCTGATCGTGGCTCCTTCCAGCGAAACCGGTTCGCCCCACTGTTCGAGCATTGGGTCCACGCTTGCATCGAGCGAGCGGAAGCGGCCACGACCAGCCGCGGCCTGCAGCGCGATCGCGAGGCTCGAGTGCCCTCGAACCAGATGCCCGCGGCGGGCGCCAGAGATTGCTTCGCCGTCAGCGAGGCTCAGCTTGACCGGCGCGTCGGTGGAGGTCACTTCCACGGGGATCGTCGCGTCATACACGCTCTGCCTATGGCCGGCGCTCGCGCGCGCAAAGACGCTCGGTTCGCCCAGCGAGAGTGCGAGCGTGCTTTCCACCGTGCCGCCCACGGGCGTGCCGCTTCGGCCAGCGCGGCGGGCGCGCCGCCGAGCACGGCGAGCGCCGCGACGAGTAGTGCCAGCGTCCCCAGGCGCGTTGCGATGATCATCGCGCTCTACCCCTCCTCCTGCCACGGTGGTTGTGGGGGTCTCGACGCGCGATCGCCGTGCTTATCCGCACTTCGACGTCTTCGCCGCCAGCCTGGCTGTAGCGGAAGATGATCGTACGCGCGCTCTTGAAGGCGAACATCGCGCTGAGACTGCCTCCATGCACGAGCATCGTGCCGGGCCCGCCTTGAGGTACGCCGCCCGTCCTTGTAGAGCACGCGGACGGGCGTACCGTCGGGCGCCGAGGCGCGGCGGTGGCCGTGCAGGCAGGTGAGCCGGCCCGTGAAGCGGTAGCGCCGGCCACGGCGCAGCACAGGTACGCCCTTGCGGGTATAGCCGAGCGGCTTGGAGGCAAGGCGCATTTCCAGCATCGGCGAGGGGCAGACAGGCAGCACCCGCGGCGGCGGTTCTTTGGGCAGATGTTTGTGGGGGGGTTCTTCCGGCGGTTCCACGGGCGGACCTTCGTGCATGGCTGTGATCCCGACTGTGACTGTGTTGCTGCCGAGCGCAACAGGGTCCAGGACTTCGATCGGCGCTTCGAGGAGCGTGCCGGTGTTGCCGACCGCATCGGTTACGGTGACGAGCAGCATATTCGAGCCGGCAGTGCCGACGTCGATCGAGAGCGGGATGTTTGAAACGGCTTGCGGACATGGAGAGGCCGAGCACAGGCTCACGGACGCGGTTTTGCCGTCGATTGAGGCCTGCGCGCTTGCCAGGCCGGAGCCCGTATCGCTGGCGTCGATCGTCAGGCTCAGCGTCGAGCCCGCTTCCGCGGGGCTCTGCACCTGCCCGACAGCTCCGCTGGGCGTGCTGTCCCGCACGCCCAGCGTGATTGATGAAGATCTGAATGTCATGGTCGCCTGAGCACTGGAGGTAACGAGCACCGCCGCCGCGACCATGATGGCCGCGACGGCGGTGATGCTCCTCAGGCGCCTCGACGTGCGCCTGGTTTGTGTCATTTCACTGCTTTGAGCTACGGGGTGGTGGTTGACAGGGTCAGCGTGATCGTCTTTGCGTAGACGCCGGTGTGCAGATGATCGTGTAGCCCGATCTTCTGGTTGAACGTCACCGTCATTTCATCTTCACTGAACGGTTTGGCGTATGTCAGCAGCGTCGCCGGTGCTACCAGCGACGTGAGGGCACCGCCAATTCCTCCCTGTGTGGATGTTGCCTTGCTTTCCAGCGGTTCAGGGAGCTCATAGGTTTCTTTGAAGGCCCCATGAGTGTATGCCTGCACGAGATGCCCGGTGTCGGTGGCGCTCGCGTCTTCGGCGACCAGCTTGCTTTCGGCTGCCGTGCTCGTCGCCTTCAGACCACAGGTGTTGTGGTATTCCTGCGTTTTGCCCGGAAGGAACGAACCCAGCACCACTGGCGAGCACGTCGTTGCGAGTGTCTGCGTGAACGGCACCTTGCCTTCCACGACTATCCCGACGGACGCTTCTACGACGGCGGACGGTTCCGATGTGGCCGGAGCCGACACGCCACTCGCGTTGTGTGCGACGACCACGACGCGGATCGTGTGACCGAGATCCGCTTCGTTCAACGTGTATTCGCCGGCCGTCGCGCCGGCGATGCTCACACACGAGGCGCCCGAGGAGTTGCAGTCCTCCCACTGGTAGGTGTAGGAGGTCGGCGACCCGGTCCACGCACCGTTGCTCGTGCTCAACGTACGCCCACCTTGCGGCGTCCCGCTGATGACCGGCAGACCGGTGTTCAGCGGTACCGAACTGAATTTGGCCGTGACCGACTCGGTCGCGCCCATCGGACTGAACGAGCATGCTCCTGCGCCCGAGCAGGCCCCGCCCCACGCTACGACGAATATCCGGCTGCCGGCGTCGGCGTCAAGTTAACGGCTACTTCTTCGAATTCGGCGCTACATGCTGTGTGACCTTGCCCGCATTCGATGCCGGCGGGTGTAGAGGTCACGGTGCCTTCGCCGGTGACCGTCACGGTGAGGGTGTGCTTTTGGGTCGTCACTCTCACGTTGAACGAGGCTGTGGCTTTGTTTTCGTGACCATCTACAGCGGTGCATTCGACTTTGGTCGTGCCCACTTTGAACGTCGCGCCCGATGCGGGCAGACAGCTCAAGGACTTGACCAGCGCATCGGAGTCAGTCGCTTCAACGCTATAAGTAACCACCGCTCCCGACGCACTCGTGGCCGGAGTAACAATTTCCGCCGGCACCGTGATGTGAGGCGGCGTCGAGCTGTACTGGTCCGCGCCGATGTCGCACGCGGCAGGACGCGGATAACCGCGCTGGTCGGCCGCCGGACACTTTGCCGTGTCACCGGCACCGATCGTCGGGCTGCCCGCCTTCTCTGAGTAGAGCGTCGTGGAACCACCATCGTTGCTCAACGACGACTGCAGCAACGGTGTCTTGCTCTGGAATGCCGCTTCGCCACCACAACTGGCATCGGAGGCGAGGCTGTGATCGTTGGTGATGGCGATGCTTCCGCACTGGCGGAGCCGCCATTGAGAGCGACGATCGTGTTCGTCAGGCTCAGCGTGCCTGCGCCAGACCCGATGCCGCCGGAGGCGTTATGCACGACGGTCACGTTCAGCAGGCTCGCCGTGCCTTCGTCGACTAGACCGAATTCGTGGCCGTCGGAGAGCGTCGAGTTGGTGAGATTGGCGCTTGCGCCGCTATCAACACTGATCTGGCTACCGAGGTTGCCGGAGATCGTCGCGTTTTCGACGTTCAGAGTGCCCCCATCTTCGATACCGGGGTTGCCTCCGCCACCACCACTGGTGACAACGACGTGCTTGAGCGTGACCGCCACGCCCGTCTTGATGGTGATCAATTCTTTTTCTGAAACCCCTGCAACTTCTGTGACGGCGCCTCCATTGATCTGGACGCCAGGCGTCTCTTCACCGATTTTGCCTGCCGGCCCCGCCAGCGTCTGCGTGCCGCCCGTGTTAGTAAAGATCAACGTTTTGCCCGGCAGGTATGTGCCGGCCGTGAGTTCGATCGTGTTCGCCACGCCGTTCCCGTTGGCCGAGGTGACCGCTGCTTCGAGTTCCGTGGTGTTATGAACGACGAACGTTGCGGCGCTCGCTCCGACGGCTAGCATCAGCGATGCTGTCGCCGCCAAAGTGAGCGCAGCCACATACATTCGCAAACGCGCAAGCCATTTATGGCTCATTGAGTCCTCCAGTACGGTTTTGTAAAATGCGAGTTTCGGCATCTTTGATGCACCATCTATCGACCATTGACCGTCGGGGATGCCCAGGCCTCTCGCTGAGACACGGCCGCTACTCAACCTTGAGCAGGCGCCGAAATTACCAAGCTCTCGCGAGCCAAAGCAAGGTCGTTTACCGCATGGTCACGACCATTTACCGCTTGGTCACGTTTGCCTCTGATGACATTCTGTTCACGTTCTCATATCCTATTGGTGACAGTTGGCTCGGGATGGATCGTGGGCTACTTCCGCGAGGGATCTCTCGCCGATCTCTGCCACAGGCCAGCGCAGATCCGTTCACAGGTAATTCACTTCTGGTACCGCTCGATACCTGAGAATGCCCGGACCTCGGCGTGAAGGTCGCTACCAAGCGCACCGCCACGATCCCAGTTTCCCAGCGATCCAATGACGAGTTCGCGTAAAAAGACCGCTCCTGCAACCAGCGCAGCAGCCACGGCCTCCGCATTCAGGAGGTCGCGCTTTGCCGGGCTGCGCCGCGGCGTTTCTGCCGTGGTGGGGGTGCTCGCAGAGAGTCCGCTGCTGACCGGCCTGGCAGCGACAGCGGTCTTGCTGGTGGTCCTCTTCTTCGTCGGCCTGTCGATCATCGGGCCGCACTCGGCCGGACAGCAGACCACGCTCACCAACGCCACCGAACTGATCTCCGACGGACAGGCGACGCAGGCAACGCTCCTCGACCAGGACTCGCAGCTGGAACTGCGCACAGACAATGGCCAAGCGCTATGGGCGAGCTACCCGCATTCGGACTCCTACACGGGCACACTGATCGCCCTCCTTCAGCGCAAGCACGTACCCACCACCGTCAACCCGCAGTCGGGCAAGGCGATCCTGCGTGCGACCGTCCAGTTCCTGCTGCCGATCCTCATCCTCGTCACGCTGTTCGCCTTCTTCATGACGCTCGTGCGAGAGCAGGGAGCGGCCTTTGCGTCGTTTTCGAAGTGGAGCGGGAGCGAGCAGAAGGCCGGCGAGGGCCGGACAACGTTTGCTGATGTGGCCGGCGCCCCCGAGGCGCTGATCGAGTTGGGCGAGGTCTGCGACTACCTCGAGAACCCGGGACGTTACGCCCGCCTCGGCGCCAAGGCGCCCAAGGGAGTGATCCTCACTGGGCCGCCGGGCACAGGAAAGACGCTGCTTGCACGTGCCGTCGCCGGTGAGGCACAAGCCAACTTTTTCTCCCTCTCCGGCTCGGAGTTCGTCGAGTCGCTGGTCGGCGTCGGCGCCGCCCGCGTGCGTGACCTCTTCCATCAGGCACGCGAAGTCGCGCCGGCCATCATCTTTATCGACGAGCTCGACGCCATCGGTCGGCAGCGAGGCGCAGGCATGGGACAAGGCAACGACGAGCGCGAGCAGACGCTCAACCAGATCCTCGTCGAGATGGATGGGTTCGGGGCAGAGTCAGGCATCGTGATCATGGCCGCGACCAACCGGCCCGACATCCTCGACAACGCACTGCTGCGACCAGGCCGCTTTGACAGGCAGGTCGTCGTCGACGTCCCGGACGTGCACGGGCGCACTGAAATCCTGGAACTGCACGCCGGCAGAAGCCCGATCTCGCCCCATGCCGACCTGATGCGCATCGCCCACCAGACGCCGGGCTTCACGGGCGCCGACCTCGCGAACATCATCAACGAGGCCGCGCTGCTCACCGTGCGTGCCGGCAAGCAACTTATTGAGCAGGAGGAGCTCGAGGAGGCGATCGACCGGGTTATGTCCGGGCCCGCACGCAAGAGCCACGTGCTCTCGCGGGACGAGGTCTGGCGGATCGCCGTGCACGAGTCCGGACATGCGATCGTCGCCCGCGCGATCGGCAACTCGGCGGCGCTGCAGAAGCTCTCGGTCGTGGCGCGCGCCCGCGGGCGCGGCGGCGCGACCGTTTACTCGAGCGAAGACAAGCTGATGCTGACGTACCTCGACCTGACGAAGAATCTGATCACGACCATGGCCGGGGTGGCAGCCGAGGACTACGTCTTTGGCATGCTTTCCACCGGAGGCGAGAACGATCTCGACGAAGCAACGAAGACCGCCCATGCGATGGTTTCGGTCTGGGGCATGAGCGAGGCGATCGGGCCCGTGACTGTGGGCGAGAAACCCGGCGAGATCTTCATCGCCCGCGACCTGGCGAAAACAGCGAACATCGCCGCGGCGACACACGAACTGGTGGACAGCGAGACGCGGCGGCTGACCCACGACGCGGAGGACACCGCCAAGCAGATCATCGAGATGAACAGGGCGATCCTGGAGGAGCTTGCCAACACGCTCCTCGACGCCGAGACGTTGAGCGGGCCGGCGCTGGATACGTTCCTCGAGGCTGTGCTCCCATGGCGAGCACCGCTGGTGAAGGGCGTCAACGGGCACGTGCCACCGGTGGTCCTGCGAGAAGCCGTAGGCGTTAGCGACATTGACGGTTCGCCCGGCGATACCGAAGTTCTCTGACTGGTCGTGAACCGTCCTGCCTCTTATACGGGCAACCGAGCGGTGCTGGCGATAGCGGGAGCCGCGGCCGTCCTCGCCATCGGGGGGTGCGGCGAAGTGTCCGGCGCCTCGAAGCAGACGGTCGCCTCGAAGCAGACGACTGCCGCAAAGCAGACAGCCGCCGCAAAGACGGCAGAGGCGCCTGCCCCGACCAACAAACTTCTCGCGACAGTCAGCACCACGGGCGGGGAAGCAGCATTGACCGACTCAGGCGGTCACACCATCACCCGCTTGCGCAGCGGCTGGTACACGATATTCGTCACTGTTAACGCCGCGGGTGCGGATTTCCACCTCACCGGTCCGAGCGTAGACTCAGCCACCAAAGCGAAGGTCCCGGGCGTGGCCCTATGGGGAGTCCATCTCCTCAAGGGCACTTACCGCTATATGAACGATCACGACGACACGTGCCACGACGCACGTGCTCTCCGTCTACTGATCGTGCCGGCGCGGCGCGATTCGCGCGTTGCAACTCATCTCCCCTCGCCACCTCTCTCCCCTGGGCCGTCGCAGCTAACTCTGCATCTCCACTGGGCCGTCTCTCAGTCTGGCCTCCCGGGCCCGTCTCTCAGGGTGTAGCGGCAAATACTTGTTCGAGGTGACGCGAGACGATCTTTTCGATTGCCACTGTGCCCGTCGGGTTGTGATCGCCGCCCGGCAGATAGGTGCGTTCCGCGAGCGCGACGCCTTCCAGAGCAAGGCCTCGGGAAAGCGCCCGCTGGATGGCGCTCGGCTCGGCGGAGCGTGCGTCGCGCACGGCGGCCTCGAGCAGCCGGATCGTTTCGAATCCGAGACCGGGAAAGCTACCCACCGGTTCACCGCCGAATTGTTTCTTGTAGTCGCTTACGAAGCGATGTGCCGGCGCGCTTTCACGTGGGAAGCCGTAGGAAGGGAAAACGGCATCTTCAAGCGCACCGACCTTGCTTGTCAGTGTGAGTCGAGTATCCAAGGCCGAGGTGCCCGCCACGTTCTGGGTTACGCCATGCGCCTCAAGGCCGGCCGCCAGTTCGTTGACCAACGGAGGTGGCAGCGCGGTGAAGATGGTCGAGGGACGAGGGTTGACAGCCTCGATGGTGTGCGCGAGGCTCGAAAGGTCTCCCAGCGTCATCGCAACCGATGCGCTACCCACAATCCGTATGCCCTTGCGCTGCGCGGCAGCGCGAAAATAGCTCGTCATCAGTTCGGCATAACGACTGCCGGGGGCGTTGACTATAAAGACGCTTCCATAGCCGACCGTACGCATAAAGCCGGCCAGACCCATGGCTTCGTCGCTCGGCTTCATCCCAACGGGCCAGTATGTCGAGTAGCGTCGCCCTGCTGAGGGGTCAGGGTTGCAAGGAGCGAGCATGAGCGTCCCGTACCTTGCCGCTCCTGCCGCGAGGCTCAGCTGCGATTCCGTGTCGCACGGCAGAATCAGGGCGGCGGCGGCCTCGGAGTGCAGCCGACCCTCCACGGCAGCGGGGGAAAGACCTTCCAGGTCCTGTGGCACGAGCTTGATCCGAACATGCCGGTCAAGTCCACCCGCAGCGTTGAGCTCGTCGACCGCGACTGTGGCGCCCTGTGCGATCGAGGCGTTCTGTTCGGCGAACAAGCCTGATGACGGCTGGTCAATCGCCACAACCATCACTCCGTGTCGCAACGAGCGCGTCACGACTGCGTCGCCTTTTGGCGAGGGGGCACTTTGTTGGACAACCGGTTGCTTGCTGGAGGCCGTGGGCGCCGAGCCGCGCGACCCCTGGCCACTCGTTGTCAAGACCACGCCAAGCACCACGGCCCCGGCGGCCAGCGCCGCCAGGGCCAGGCGCACGACCCCAGAGCGGCCCCGCACCCGCAGATTCAACATTTACGCAAATCCCGTGGTCGGCCGGGCCGCGAGCCTGTCCAGTTGCTACTCACCGGCCGCCGGAACGGTGTCCACCGTGCTGACCGTGGACAGGCCGGCTGGGGTTGCGAGAAGACTGCCGTCCATGGCGCGTACAGCCCAGCGAAGCCTCGATGCCGTTAGCTGCCTGGCTCCAAGCCGTAGCGAGCTTCGCGGGAATCTTCGGCCTGTTCCTGTGCTGGTCGTCTCTGATCACCTCGACGAACTGCTCAAGGTCCTCACAGGCAAGCTGCGTGCTTTTTCGCCGGTCGGCCTTCTTCGCCGTCGCCGCTGCGACGAAATACGCCCTGTGTCGCATTTCGAGGAATGCTGATAGCCGCTCAGCCCGCCAAGGCTGCGCAACGCATCGCTCAATAGACAGGAGAGCTCATTGTGAATCTGGTGCTGAATGTTTGACGACCTGACTTCTTGAAGAAGAGCGCGTAGCTTGGCTTCAGGCGTGGTTTCAGGCGGAGTAACTTGCGGGGCTTGGTAGATGAAGTGGTCGGTGTTGCTGGTCGTGCTGGTACCGGCCGACGTCTTGACCGTCACGTCGACCGTGCCCGCGCGTGTGTGCGGGATCCTTGACCGTGATTTCGGTGCCACCCACGACTTTGAGTTCTGTCGCGGTGGTGCTCCCGAACTTCGCTTCGGTCGCGCCTTCGAAATGTTGACCCTTGATCGTGACCGTGGTGCCGCCCGCTTCAGGACCTTCACCGGGGGTGACACTCGTCACAACCGGCAGCGCGGGTGGTGGTGGGGCTGGGGCTTGGTAGGTGAAGTGGTCGGTGTTGCTGGTCGTGCTGGTCCCGGCTGGACGTCTTGACCGTCACGTCGACCGTACCCGCCCCGTGTGCGGGATCCTTGACCGTCACTTCGGTGCCGCTCACGACTTTTAGTTCTGTCGCGGTGGTCGCTCCCGAACTTCGCTTCGGTCGCACCTTCGAAATGTTCACCCTTGATCGTGACCAGCGTCCCACCCGCTTCAGGACCTTCGCTAGGGGCGACGCTCGTCACAACCGGCGCTGGAGGAGGCGCCGGAGCCTTGTAAGTGAAGTGATCCGCACTGCTAGTCGTGCTTGTCCCGGCCGACGTCTTGACCGTCACATCGACCGTGCCCGCCCCTGTGTGCGCGGGTCCTTGACCGTCACTTCAGTACCACTCGCAACTTTCAATTCTGTCGCGGCCGTGGTCCCGAACTTCGCTTCGGTCGCGCCTTCCAAGTGTTCACCCTTGACCGTGACCAGCGTCCCACCCGCTTCAGGGCCTTCCACTGGAGCGACACTCGTCACAACCGGGACGGCTGGTGGCGGCGGGGCTGGGGCTGGTAGGTGAAGTGGTCGGTGTTGCTGGTTGTGCTGGTCCCGGCCGACGTCTTGACCGTCACGTCGACCGTGCCCGCCACTGTGTGCGGGATCCTTGACCGTCACTTCGGTGCCACTCACGACTTTGAGTTCTGTCGCGGTGGTGCTCCCGAACTTCGCTTCGGTCGCTCCTTCGAAATGTTCACCCTTGATCGTGACCAGTGTGCCACCAGCTTCAGGACCTTCGTTTGGAGCGACGCTCGCGACAACCGGTAGTGGAGGAGGAGCCGGAGCCTTGTAAGCGAAGTGATCCGCACTGCTAGTCGTGCTGGTCCCGGCCGACGTCTTGACCGTCACATCGACCGTGCCCGCCGCGTGTGCGGGATCCTTGACCGTCACTTCCGTGCCACTCACGACTTTCAATTCTGTCGCCGTGGTCGTCCCGAACTTCGCTTCGGTCGCGCCTTCCAAATGTTCACCCTTGACCGTGACCAGTGTCCCACCCGCTTCAAGGCCTTCCTTTGGAGCGACGTCGCGACAACCGGAACGACAGGCGGAGGCGTGGTCACCGTCACGTTGAACGACGCGGTGGCTTTGTTTTCATGACCATCGACAGCGGCGCATTCGACTTTGGTCGTGCCAACCGCGAAGGTCGCGCCCGACGCGGGTAAGCAGCTCAGGGACTTGACCAGCGCATCGGAGTCGGTCGCTTCGACGCTATAAGTAACTACCGCTCCCGACGGACTCGTAGCCGGAGTCACTATTTCCGCGGGCACCGTGATCTGAGGCGGCGTCGAGCTGTACTGGTCAGCGCCGATGTCGCAACCAGTGCCGCCAGCGGCAGGACGCGGATAACCGCGCTGGTCCGTTGCGGGACACTTTGCCGTGTCACCGGCATCGATCGTCGGGCTGCCGGCCTTCTCGGAATAGAGCGTCGTGG
>CAVUQG010000002.1:0-377716 GCA_963743555.1 uncultured Solirubrobacterales bacterium | reverse complement strand
AAGTTCCTGCCGATCTGGATCGGGCACCCCGAGGCCGCCTCGATCCTGATGAAGTTCCCCGGGGCGAGCACACCGCGGCCGATGACCCACGACCTGCTGTGCGGAATGCTCGGCGATCTCGACGCCAAGTGCACCCAGGTGGCGGTGTCACCGAGCTTCGCGGCTTCTTCGCCTGATCACGCTGAACGTCGGTGGCGCGGCTCGAGATCGACTCGCGCCCAAGCGACGCGATCGCGATCGCCGTGCGCTGGGCGCACCGATCTTTGCGGCAGAGGAGGTGATCGCCGAGTCGGCGATCGAGTTCGAGCGCAACGTCGAGGAGTCAGAGGACGTCGTCGAGCGCTTCAAGGAGTTCCTCGACGAGGTGACGCCAGAGGACTTCGCCGCGGGGGCCTCTTAGCGACTGCGGCGCTCGGCGTCGCGCTGCTCGCGTCGCGGTAGCTCGAGCACCTCGGCCATCCCTGCGTCCGCCTGCTTGAGCAGGCCGCTAGCCCTCGCCGGCTCGGCGCCGGTAAGCGTGCCGAACAGGCCCACCTGCTCGCGCAGAACCTTGCCGATACGCCGGATCCCTTCACGGATGTCCTCCTCGGGCACGCCCGCGAAGTTGAGCCGCATCGAGGAAGCTCCACGCCCGTCGAGGTAGGCGGGAGCGGCCCGGCACGAAGGCGACGGCCTCGCTCTCAAGCGCCCGCGCGAGTATCATCGTGTCGATGTACTCCGGCAGCGTCGCCCAGATGAACAGCCCACCCTGTGGCTTGATCCACTGGCGGCCGGCCGAAGTGCTCGGCGAGCGCGTCGAGCATTGCGTCGCGTCGCGTGCGATACAGCGTCCTTCAACGACTCCAGATATGTAAGCCACAGCGGTTGGTCGTCGCTACGCGCCGCGAGCTCGTCGCGCCGCCCGCGCTCCAGCGAAGAGCCCCCCGCTGAGCGCGCTCTTCGAAATCGGCCCGGCCACGAACAGTTGCGTGACCGGCGAGGGGCACCAGGTCGGCGCCCTGCTTGCACGGGTTCAGCTTTTCCATAGCACAGGCCTGCGGCCACGACCGCCCAGCCCAAGCGCACGCCCGGCGAGAGGATCTTCGAGAAGGTACCCCCCAGGTAGACGACGAAGTGACGAGAGGCCCCCGCCACGTTTGGCAGATGGTCGTATCGAGCGAGTGCAAGGTGGGCAGCGGATCGCCTTCGTAGCGCAACAGTCCATACGGATTGTCCTCCAGTACGAGGATCTCGCGCTCACGCGCGACCTCGACGAGCCGCCGGCGCCGCGCCAGCAGCATGGTCCGCGCCCGGCCGGGTTCTGGAGGGAGTTGGAGATGATGTAGATGAACTAGGGCTGCGCCCTTCGCCGCCCGAGCCGGTCGAGCGTGGTACTTCGCAGCTGATCGATCGGCATGCCGTCAGAGTCCATCTCGATCTGCACGACATCTCGCCTGGTAGGCGTCGAAGATGTTGGAACCGCGCCCGGATAGGTGGTCCCCTTAGCCACGATCGTGTCACCCGGGTCAATGAAGGCCTTGCACATCAGGTCGATCACCTGTTTCCGCCGGTCGTGACCAGCACCTCGTCGGGGTCTACGGAGGTGCCTTCCTCGGCCATCACCTGCAGATGCACTGCACTGTGCAGGCCATCCCCTCCGTCGGCCCGTATTGCAGCGCGCGCGTGGTTGACTCGGCGGCGACCTTCGACATCAGCTTGGCGTACAGCTCGGGAGGAAATGTCTTTGTCTCTGGCAGGCCGCCCGCGAGCGAGATCACCTCAGGGCGTTCGGTCAGCGACATCATGTCGCGCATCGCCGAGGAGCGCATGCCGTGCGTGCGCTGCGCGAACAGCGATTCGTAGCGCGCCAGTTCGTGCGCCGTGGGCCGTCCCCGCCCGCCTGCTTTCGCTTGCCCGGTGGGTATGCGCCTTTTATGTGCTGCGGGGTGTCGCTCGCGATGGAGGGCTTGTCCCCCATCATGGGAGGCCTCCCGCCGCCGGAGGGGTCGTCTATCGTCATGACCCGTCTCAAGGTAGCGCACCATCCAAACGACTTCATCTCCTGCAACCACGCCTGTGTGACGCTGCCCGTCGGGGCGGGCGGCGGGCAGTTGGGTTTTAAGGCAATGAACGGACTCGTCTTCTACATCGGCCTCGGCCTCGGCCTCGCCGCCGCCTGCGGCCTGCGGCCTTTCCTGCCCTTGCTGCTGGCCGGGGCGCTTGCCGGCTCGGGTGCGCTCGGCGTCAGCTTCAGCACCGGCGCCTTCAGCTTCCTGGAAGCGGACTGGTGGCTGCTCGTGGTCGCCGTCGCGTTCGCGCTCGCCTACGCGCTACAGATGTTGCTCGGCCTTGCGCCGACGATCGACCCGAGCGACTCCCCCGTCGGGGACGACCCGACCCGCTTGCGGCCTCGCTCGCCGGCCTGAGCGTCGGCGCCGGGGCGCTGTTGTTCGCCGGTACGCTGGCTGCGCACGGCGATGCCTCCTGGCCCGGGCTGCTCGGTGGTTTCCTGGCGGCAGGCTTGGCGCAGCGCGCCTCGGGATCGGTGATCGCGCGGGCGCGCAAGCGTCTGCCAGACCGCGGCGCGCGCGAAGCGTTGACGCTGTATCTCGACTCTGCCTCGCTGCTGGTAGCCGTGCTCGTAGCGCTACTGCACCCGCTGGGTTACGTGGCGATCGCGCTGCTCACATGGTTTGTTTGGCGGCTACGGGCACGCTCGGATGAGAAGTACGCGGGCCTGAGAATCCTGCGGCGGTAGTGCGGGTGTACTCTTTTTTTTGGACGAATACGATTGTGACTACGTATCGTAGTCACATATGTGAATCGCAAAAAAAGGACATAGCACTCCTCTCGCTTATCTCCGCGTCGCTTCCAATATGACGGTCCCCCCCAAGCTCGTGCTATGCGTCATCGACGCGATGGCGCCTGCGATGCTCGAGCGCGCGGTGGCTGCCGGCGAGGCGCCAACGCTTGCCGCGCTGATAGAGCGTGGGCTCTATGTTCCGACTGCGTCGCCGCCTTCCCCTCGGTGACGCCGGTCTGCGCTGCCTCGATCGTCACGGGCACCTGGCAGGACCGTCACCACATCCCAGGCATGTGCTGGTATGACCGTGCCGAGCGGCGCTATGTCGAGTACGGCTCCAGCTTTCGGGCTTCCCAGCGTGTCGGTCTTACGCGCCAGCTGACCGACACCGTCTACAACATGAACGGCGCGCATCTCTCGAAAGACACACCGACCGTGTTCGAGACGCTCGACGACGAGGATGTTCGCACGGCCGGCACCACCTACCTGATGTACCGTGGCCGCCATCGCCACGAGCCCCAGCGCGACAGCCCACTCACGCGGCTCGCCTCGACCTTGATGCGCCATTCGGTCATGGGCCCGCGCGAGCTGTTCTACGCCGACATCTTCGCCAGTCGCCGCACTGGCTGCCGCTCTACGCTCGGCATGCCGGGCGTGCGCGACCGTCACTCCGGCTGCGTTGGCGCCTACATGGTCGAGCACGACCTGTTCGACTTCCTGTTGCTGTCGCTGCCCGACAACGACTGGCACTCCCACCGCGCCGGGCCCGAGGGCCAGGTGCGCTCGATCGCGCTGGCCGATGTTCAGCTCGCGCGCGTGATGGAGGCCG
The DNA here is from genome assembly GCA_963743555.1 of uncultured Solirubrobacterales bacterium. Taxonomy (GTDB): domain Bacteria; phylum Actinomycetota; class Thermoleophilia; order Solirubrobacterales; family Solirubrobacteraceae; genus Palsa-744. Next base: position 374,105 of record CAVUQG010000002.1, on the reverse strand, counting down.
CCGGTGGCCTCGAGCCGTTTCTCGAAGAGCACTCGGTGATCGTGATGGCAGATCACTCCCAGGCAGCCGTGACCGACTCGATCGCGCTGGCCGATGAGCTGGCGCAACTGGACGTGCTGGCTCCTGGCACGCGAGGTGAGCGCGGCGGCGGCCGCGGTGAGCGCTCGAGCCATCCGGTGAGCAGGGCCGATCTGGAATCGCCGTCTGCCCTTCTCAGCGTGCGGCGATGGTCTATGTGCTCGACAGCGAGCGCCCAGAGCGCCTGCGCTCAGACGTCGTGCGCGCCGCTCTCGGGATCGACGGCGTGGAGCTTGCGATGTGGCTGGAGCGCGACACCCACGGGAAGCCGGTGGAGGCCGTGATCGCGCGCCCTGGAATCGGAGAGTTGCGCTTCTGCCCTGGAGGCGATCATTTGGATTTGGATGGGCGTGCCGGTCGCTCGAAGGCAGCCTCGCGGTACTCGATGTCAAGCGTCGTGACGGACGGCTGATCTGCCCTGAGCATCCGGACGCGTTTGACCGAGTCTGGTCGGCTCTGACCTGTCCCACCTCGGGTGACGTGCTGCTCTCGGCGGCGCCCGGACGCGAGTTCTCCGATCTCGGTGGTCAGGCGCATGTGGGCGGCGGTTCACACGGTTCGCTGCGCGGCGAAGACTCGCTCGGGGCCTTGATCCTGTGCGGCGTCGAGATTCCGCGGGCATCGACGCAGTGGCGCGTTCGCGACGTCGCTCCGCTCGTCTTGGACCACTTCGGGGTCGAGTCGGCCTGAGCGGCAGCGGAGGCGACTGGGCATCTGTCGCGGCAACCGTCGATCGGGGCCCGACTCGATCCCCGGGCGGCGCGAGCCGCCGGAGTGGCGGCCGCGGGACGCCGGTACCCTCGCACGATGGTCTCTGCGCGCACGCTGGCTCTCGGCATCGCGGTATGGGCGCTCGGCGCGACCCCGGCACTCGCGGCGCAGCCGCGCAGCGCGAGCTTGACCGGACCGTCCTCGCGGTTGGGGGTCCCGGCTCTCTCCTCGAACGGGCACGCCCAAAAATCCTCATCCTCAAGCACCACGACCACCAGCGCCGAACCGGAAGCGCCGATCCCTGTCGCGACCTCGGACACGCCCCCGCCGGGCCGCTTCAGCTCGCCCGACCGAATACTGCAAATCGCCGAGCGCCTGCCGAAGATGCGCGCCGTGCGGGCCGAACATCCCGGTTCCTTCGGCGATGTCTACCTGAAGGGCCCCAGCCGCTGGCAGGTCAGCTACTTCTCCAAGCAGGGCAAGGAGATCGGCTTGGTGATCCTTGCCGACTACAGGGGTCACGTGCTCGAACAGTGGACCGGCTTTCAGATCGCCTGGACGATGGCGCGCGGCTATCCGGGGGCTTTTGGCAGGCACGTGAACGCGCTTTACATTTGGATCCCGATGTGCTTCCTGTTCTTCGTGCCGTTCTTCGACTGGCGCAAACCCTTGCGGCTGTTGCACCTCGACCTGCTTGTGCTGCTGTCGTTCTCGGTGTCGCTGGCGTTTTTCAACCACGCGCACATCTATGCCTCGACGCCGCTCGTCTATCCGCCGCTCATCTACTTGCTCGTGCGCATGCTGCTGCTGGCGCGGGTAGGGCGTCGCAAGCAGTCGGGGCGCGAAGCTCCCCAAGCTCCGCGGCTGCTGATCTCGCCCGCTTGGCTCGCGATCGGCGTGGTGTTCCTGCTGGGCTTTCGCGTCGCCCTCAACGTGACCGACTCCAACGTGATCGACGTCGGCTACGCAGGAGTGATCGGCGCCGAGCGGATCGCCCACGACGAGCCGCTGTACGGTGGCTACCCCTCCGACAACGAACACGGCGACACCTACGGCCCAGCCAACTACGAGGCCTACGTGCCCTTCCAGCAGATCTTCGGCTGGAGCGGCACCTGGGACGACCTGCCCGCCGCGCACGCCGCGGCGATCTTCTTCGACCTGTTGGCGGTCGCGCTGCTGTTCCTGCTCGGGCGTCGCGTCCGCGGGCCGGGCCTTGGCATTCTGCTGTCCTACGCATGGGTCTCCTACCCATTCACGTTGTACGCGCTTGAGAGCAATTCAAACGATTCGCTTGTGGCGGTACTGGTCCTTGCAGCGCTGCTGGCCTGTCCAAAGCGATGGGGTCAAGCTGCGACCTCTTCCGCGCGCGGCATGTTCAGCGCGCTAGCCGGGCTGACCAAGTTCGCCCCGCTCGCGCTCGCGCCGCTCTTGTGGACGCACGGGCTCGGCGGCCTCTCGATGGCGCGGCGTGCTCGCGCGCTGGCCCTGTTTGTGTTCGTGTTCGTGCTGACGGTCGCGGTCGTCTTGATCCCGGCGCTCAGCCACGACTCGCTGCGCACCATCTACGAGCGCACCTTCGCCTATCAGTCAGACCGCGAATCGCCCTTCTCGATCTGGGGTCTGTACGGCAGCTCGCCCACCGGTGGCCACTATCTACGCTGGCTGAGCGACGCCCGCGATGCTGTGGTGGGCGCTGCGCTCGTGCTGGCGCTCGCGCTCGCCGTGCTGCCGCGCCGCGAAGACCTGGTCGGTCTTGCCGCTGCTGCTGCTGCGATCCTGATCGCCGTACAACTCGGCATCGACCACTGGTTCTACCTATACATACCCTGGTTCTTCGGCCTGGTGATGCTGGCGCTGCTGGGCCAGATCAACTGGGACGGACAGTCGCTTGCCCCTGGACTGGGGCGGGCGGACGCGGCATCAGAATCTGCTCGATCGAGTCCGCTCGCAACGGCCGCGAGCAGCGTATGAAGACGCCCATCAGCCACGGGTCCTCCTTGGAGGTCTCAAAGCGCACCGGCATCTGCGTGAGGAGCGACTCGACCGCCTGCTCGCGCTTGACCCCGATCACGCCGCCGCGCGGACCGGTCATGCCCACGTCGGTGATGTAGGCCGTCCCTTTGGGCAGCACGCGCCCATCGGCTGTCGGCACATGCGTATGTGTGCCAACCACCGCGGTCACGCGCCCGTCCAAGAGCCAGCCGAGCGCCACCTTCTCGCTCGTCGCCTCGGCGTGCATATCCACGAGGATGTGGTCGACTTGACCGAGCTCTTTGATCGCCGGCTCGATCTCGGTGAAGGCCGAGCGTCCGGCCTTGAGGAAGAGATTGCCGCTGAGGTTGACGACGCCGAGGCGCACTCCATCCTTCTCGACCACGCATACGCCGCGCCCGGGCTGTCCACGCAGGTAGTTGAACGGCCGCACGATCCGCTCCTTGGTATCCAGGTAGGAGTAGATCTCGCGCCGGTGGTAGGCGTGATTGCCGAGCGTGATCGCGTCGATGCCGTTGCGGAACAACTCCTCGGCGACCTTGGGCGTGATGCCAAGTCCGCCGGCGACGTTCTCGCCGTTGACTACGACGAACGTGGGCGCGTAGCGCTCGCGCAGGATTGGCAGGCACTCAAGCAGCGTGTGGCGGCCGATGCTGCCGACGAGATCGCCGACGAACAGGATGCTGACGTCGGTGGGCTGGATCGCCGCGGGCGAAGCCCCGACGCCGGACTCCGACCCCGTCTTTGGTGGGGTGCTCGCGTCGGTCTCCTCCACTCCCTGCGTCGCCTCCGGCTCAGCCATACTCTGCCCATCGTTGGAGCTTCGATGACAGGGGAATCGTGAGCGAGGCCCAGCCGCCCACGAAGGCCGAGCGGGAGCTCGTCGAGGACGGCGATGAGACGCCTGCCGTAGAGCCGTCTGTCGCCGAGACCCCGCGCGTGCTCGTGCCGCGTTGGGTGCAGCTCGTGATGCTGCCCGTCTCGCTGCTGGCGCTGTGGGCACTCGCGCGGGCAGCGGGCAAGGTGCTGCTCGTATTTGTGATCGCCGGGTTGATCGCGCTCATCCTGAACCCACTTGTCGCTTTCTTGCAGCAGCGCACGCGCATGCCGCGCGGGCTGGCGGTGCTGGCCGTATACCTAGCATTCTTCCTGACGCTCGCCGGTGTCGGCTTCCTGCTTGCCAACCCGATCTCCCATCAGGTCATCACCTTCACGAACAATCTCCCGCATATTGTCAACGAAGCTAACCAGCAGATCGAAAGCCTGCAGCGCACGCTGAACAAAGACGGGATCCACGCCAAACTCGTAGGCCAGGGCAAGACGGCCCTGCAGACGTTGCAGGATCAGCTCTCCAAGAGCGCCGGCAAACTCGCGACGTTCGGCACCGGCCTGCTCACCGAAGTCGCCAAAGCGCTTGTCGACCTGGTGCTCGTGTTCGTGCTGTCGGTCTACATGCTCGTCTACGGCCAGTCGATCGGCCGAGTCGTGCGCAAGGCGATGCCCCCGGGCGACGGCTCGACAGCGGATGACTTCCCCAACCTCGCCCAGCACGCCGTATCGCGCTACGTCGGCGGGCAGCTGCTGTTCAGCGTGATCATGGGCACCTCCACAGGTCTCGCGCTCTACCTGTTCGGTGTGCTCGGAATCTTTCCCGACGGGCGCAGCTATGCGCTCGCGTTCGGCGTGTTCTACGGCGTGATGGAGCTCGTCCCCTACATCGGCCCGATCCTCGGTGCGATTCCGCCGATCGTCTTGGCGCTGTTCACCGACCCGATCAGTGCGCTTTGGGTGGGCCTTCTGTTTGTCGGTCTACAGCAGCTCGAGGGTCATGTCGTGGCGCCGCAGATCTTCAGTCATACGCTGCGCATCAACCCGCTGCTCGTGATCTTCGCGCTGTTGCTTGGCTTGCAGTTGTACGGGATCATCGGCGCGCTTGTGGCCTTGCCGATCCTCTCGGTATTGCGCGAGACAGCGCTCTACCTCTACCGCCATCTGGCATTCGAACCGTGGGATCGCACTCCCGACAAGTTGCTGTGAGCGGCGTTCGGCGGGGGCGTATGGTCGGAGTTGCGGTGTGCGAAAAGCACAATGCCCCCCGCGCGCGCGGGGGGCATTAGCCATGAACGGACATACAGCGAGCGAGGTTCTGCGCATCGAAGACCTCGGCAAGCGCTACGGCTCGCGCGAGGCTCTGCACGAGGTCAGCTTCGCCGCCCACGCGGGCGAGATGCTGGCCGTGGTGGGCCCCAACGGGGCCGGCAAGACGACGTTGCTGTCGATCCTTGCCGGCGTGCAGGCACCGAGCGCGGGTACGGTCAGTCGCGGGGTGGGCGAGATCGGTTGGGTGCCGCAACAGCCCGCCGTCTACTCGAAGCTGTCGGTGGTTGAGAACCTGCGCCTGTTCGCACGCTTGGAGAAAGTGGCCGATACGGAGGCGGCGGTGGCGCGCATGCTCGAGCAGACGGGACTGATCGAGCGCGCCGAGGAGCGCATCGACCGGCTCTCCGGCGGCAACCAGCAGCGCGTCAACGTGGCGCTTGGCCTGCTTGCCGATCCCCCGGTGATCCTGCTGGATGAGCCCTCCACGGCGCTCGACCCCGCTCAACGCGAGCGTCTTTGGTCGATGGTGAGCGAGCTTGCGGCGCGTGGCACGGGCGTGGTCTTCTCGACGCACATCGTCGCCGAGGCCGAGCGCTATGCCACGCGTGTGCTCGTGCTCGACCAGGGCCGGTTGCTGTTCGATGGAACGCCTGCCGAGCTGGCCCGCGAGAGCGGCGGCGGGGATGGGGACTTCGAGCAGGCGTTCGTGGCGTTTCTGGGCAAGCTAGGGGCACAGTGATGTCTGTCTTTTTGGGGGATGCCCGCGTGTGCGCGCGCGGCGTCGTTAAAAAAGAGCCCCCCTCATACGCAGGAGGGCGCGATGAGGTGGCTGCTGGGCAAGGATCTGCTGATCCTGCGCCGCTCGCGCCTGCTCGTGGCGCTACTGATCGTCTATCCGGTGGCGATCGCGCTGTTGATCGGCTTCGCGATTTCGGCAAGTCCTGCCAAGCCGCGAGTAGCCGTCGTCGACGAAACGCCGCCCGGCGAGACGATCACGCTTGGTGGCACCCGCGTCGGCCTGGACGAATACACAAAGCAGCTGTTCAGCCAGGTTGACGTCGTGCACGTCCCGACACGCGCGGCCGCCAAGAGCAAGGTCGCCTCCGGTGAGGTGTTGGCGGCGATCGTGATCCCCTCGGACATCGTCGCCAAGATCTCCTCCGGGGTCAGCCAAGCCCAGATCGAAGTGATCTACAACGGTGACGCCGTCGAGCAGTCGTTCGTGCGCTCCACGATCGACTCCACGCTGGCGCAAGCCAACCTGGCGCTCTCTGAACAGATCAAGAGCGTCGCCGTGCACGACCTTAACCTGCTGCTCGCCGGCGGGCACATCGGCCCGCTGGGCAGCCAGGAACTGATCGGTCTGCGCCAGCTGCCGGCGACGCTGCACGGAATCGCGAGTCGTCAGGCCCCGGGCAAGGACCGTGCCACCTTGACGCGCATCGCCGGCTTCGCGAGCCTCGCCGCCAACAATCTCGGCATCGCCGCCGACGTGCTCACGACCGTCAGCCAGCCGATCACGGTGCACAGCAAGCTGCTGCACGGCAAACGCACACCGCTGGATACCTACGCCGTGGTGGTGGCGGTGAGCATTTCGCTGATGTTCCTGTGCGTGCTGCTGGCTGCCGGCGGGGTGGCTCTGGAGCGCGAAGAGCACACGATCGCCCGGCTCGTTCGTGGTTTGGTCTCGCGCGAGGGGCTGCTGGCCGAGAAGGCAATGCTTGCGGCGGTCTGCGCCTTCGTGGTGGCCTTGGCGATGCTGCTCGGAGTCAGCGCCTTCGTGTCGCTTGACGTATCTCGCATCGGGCTGTGGGTGGCGGCGCTGGCATTCGGCGCCCTCGGCTTTGGCGCCCTTGGTGTGGCGATCGGCGCCTTGGCGCGCGAGGTGCGTGCTGCCTCCCTGCTGGCCTTCCTGCTCTCGTTGCCACTCGTCTTCCTCGCGCTCGTGCCAAGCGGATCGGTCGCAACGGGCCTCTACGACGTGATCGGTGCTGTCTCGTTTGTCTTCCCATACAAGGCGGCGCTGCAAGCGCTGGATGCCGCGGTCAACGGGGCGTCACCGTCACTCGGCATCTCGATCGTCCACCTGCTCGGCCTCACGTTCCTGTTCGGTGTGCTGGCTCGCCTGGGCTTGCGCAACGCTGAATGAGCGGATGAGCCACCGGCCGGCGATTCCTGCCGGAGTGGGACCCGATGTACCCCGCCCACAATCGGTGACGCGCTGATCGCCCTACAGTCTCCTCCGGAGGCCTAGTCCGGTGGGCTCGCAGGCGAGGGCTCGCCCCACAAGGACGGGCGAGTATCCTCGAAGGCGCGATGGCTTTTCCAACCACGCGCATGCGCAGGCTGCGTACCTCAGCGGCCTTGCGCGGACTGGTGCGCGAGACCGAGTTGCGCCCCGACCGTCTGGTGCTGCCGTTGTTCGTGTCTGAGACCGCCAGGACACGCGAGCCGATCGACGCGATGCCGGGCATTGAGCGCCTGCCGCTCGGCGATGTCGTTGCGGAGGCGCAAGAGGCAGCGTCGCTTGGGCTGGGCGCGGTCTTGCTGTTCGGCGTCCCGGCCGAGAAGGACGCCGAAGGCTCAAGCGCGTGGGACGAGCAGGGAGCTGTGCAGCTAACGGTAGCCGCGATCAAGCGCGAGCTACCGGAGTTGCTTGTGATTACCGACGTTTGCTTGTGCGAGTACACGACGCATGGCCACTGCGGGGTTTTGGGCGAGCGGGGTGAGGTCGAGAACGATGCGACGGTGGAGCGGATCGCGCGAACTGCGGTAAGCCATGCTCGTGCCGGTGCTGACATCGTGGCCCCGTCGGACATGATGGACGGCCGCGTTGGCGCGATTCGCGCGGAGCTCGATGCCGAGGGCTTTGACGAGACGCCGATCCTCGCCTACTCGGCCAAGTTCGCCTCGGCCTTCTACGGCCCGTTTCGCGAGGCGGCAGGTTCTTCGCCTGCTTTTGGCGATCGCCGCGGCTACCAGATGGACCCAGCCAACGGGCGCGAAGCTGTGCGTGAGGCGTTGTTGGACGCCGAAGAGGGCGCCGACATGCTGATGGTCAAGCCTGCTTTGGCTTACGGCGACTTGATCCGGGCTGTAAAGGGAGCGACTACCCTGCCGGTCGCGGCGTATAACGTGAGTGGTGAGTATGCGATGGTCAAGGCTGCCGCCGCTGCCGGGCACCTGGACGAGCGCGCCGCTGTCTGCGAGATCTTGACATCGCTGCACCGTGCGGGGGCTGACATAGTGATCTCCTACCACGCTAAGGATGCAGCGGTTTGGTTGTCCGATCGGAGTGGGGTGCTACCGGAGTGGGGCGCTACGTGACGCGGGGGGACTGCGCGATGCGCAGTAGTTGTCTGCTACGCAACCCCGGAATACAACCTAAGAGTTGTATTCGGGGTGGGCGGTTTTGGTTGTCTGGCAGGAGTGCTGCATCACGTGACGCGGGGGGATGATGTGATGCGCGATAGTTGTCTTTTGCGAGATCCCGGAATACAACCTAAGAGTTGTATTCGGGTTAGCCTCGATATTTAGTGTCCGACACCATCCAGCGGACAAGCACTTAATGCCACCACCACAAGAGACAGCCACAACAAACGACAGTGAGACCCCTGTGCTCGCCGATGGCATCACAGACGCCGCCGCCCCTGGACGCGCAGGACTGAAGACGCGTAGTCGCAAGCACGGCGCGGCGATCCCGCTGGACGAGCTGGACAAGCGTCTGCTCAACCTGATGCAGGGCAGCTTCCCGATCGAGCCGCGCCCCTATCTGCGCGTGGCCGAGTTGGCGGGCGTGCCAGAGAGCGAGGTGATGGAGCGCGTGCAACACCTGCTCGACGAACGCATCATCCGCCAGGTGACGCCGATCTTCGACACCCGCGCGCTGGGCTACTCCTCGATGCTGGTGGCGGCAAAGGTAGACGCCGAGAATCCCCACAGAGCCGCGCAGGTGATAAACGCGCATCCCGGCGTCTCCCACAACTACCTTCGCAACCACGAGTTCAACCTGTGGTTCACGATCGCCACGGAGCCAGACTCGCCGCTGGGCCTCGAGGGAACGCTGCAGGCGCTGGCAGCCGAGGCGGGCGCCGAGTCGGTACGTCAGCTGCCCACGCTCAAGCTGTTCAAGATCAGGATGGACCTGGAGATGGAGGGCGACACCGAGGCACTGTCCAAGGCCGCTGTGGCCACCGAGCCGATCGAGCTGGAGCCCCAGCCCTACGACGAGACCGACATTGCGCTCATCAAGGCGCTGCAAGGCGACATGCCGGTGATCCCGGAACCGTACGCGCCGGCTGCTGCGCAGCTGGGACAGGACCAAAAAGCTTTCCTCGATCACTTGGCAGGCATGCAAGAGCGCGGACTGTTGCGGCGCGTCGCCGCGATCCTCTACCACCGCCGCGCCGGCTTCTCCGCGAACGGGATGGGGGTGTGGAAGGTGCCTGAGGAGCACATTCACGAGGTCGGACGCCAGATGGCGGCGGTGCGCGGCATCTCCCACTGCTATCAGCGGCCCACCTACGCGGACTGGCCCTACTCGGTCTTCACAATGGCCCACGGGCGCTCCAAGGAGGAGTGCGACGCCGTGCTCGACGCGATCGCGGAGATGACCGGCATCGAAGAGCGAGCCACGCTCTACTCCTCGACCGAGTACAAGAAGATTCGCCTGCTCTACTTCACCGATGAGTTCAAGGCCTGGGAACGCGAGCACGCCGGGGTCTAGGCGACTTTGATGCTGGCTCAGCCGGCCCTGCGTGCGACAGGAACTATCTTCGAGGAGAAGCGAGGGGTATGTGTATGTATCCTTTTTAGGCTATTCACAATAGTAACTACATTAGTACCTACTATTGTGAAGTTCTAAATCGATATATAACCTACTACGCCTTTATCTCCGGATCGTCATGGTCATCAACCCACCTCCAGTCTCCAGCCGGTCGATCCGATGCCCACTTCGCTGACAGACACCCGCTCGGGCGAGCTATACCGTCGCGCGCTGCAGCTGCTTCCAGGCGGAGTGAACTCTCCTGTGCGAGCGATGCAGGCGATCGGGCGCGACCCGATCTTCATTGAGCGTGCCGCGGGCGCCGAGCTCTTCGACGTGGACGGCAACCGCTACGTCGACTACGTCTGTTCGTGGGGGCCGATGATCCACGGTCACGCCCATCCCGCGGTACTGGACGCTGTGAAGGACGCTGCTGGGCGCGGCACGAGCTTCGGGGCGCCGACCGCCGGCGAGGTCGATCTGGCTGAGGAGATCGCGCGGCGGATGGAGTCCGTGGACATGCTGCGCATGACCTCCTCGGGCACCGAGGCCACGATGACGGCCCTGCGACTTGCCCGCGCGGCGACCGGGCGCGAGCGGATCGTCAAGTTCGCCGGCGCCTATCACGGCCACGTGGACGGCCTGCTGGCCCAAGCTGGTTCTGGCTTGGCCACCCAAGCGTTGCCATCCAGCCCCGGTGTGCCGGCTGAGGTAGCGGCAGCCACCACGGTCGTGCCGTGGAACGACCCTGAGGCGCTGATTGCTGCCACCGGCAGCGGCGAGCCGATAGCGGCAATCATTGCCGAGCCGCTGCCGGCGAACATGGGTCTTGTGCCTGCGCACGAAGGCTTCCTGGAATTGCTGCGTGAGCGCGCTGATGCCTGTGGCGCCCTGCTGATCCTCGACGAGGTGATCAGCGGCTTCCGTATAGCGCGCGGGGGCGCACAGGAGCTGAGCGGCGTGCAGGCCGACCTGACGATCATGGGCAAGATTATCGGCGGCGGCCTGCCCGCCGGCGCCGTAGGTGGCCGCGCCGAGCTGATGTCCATGCTCGCCCCGGCGGGCGATGTTTACCAAGCGGGCACGCTCTCGGGCAACCCGCTTGCCGTCGCGGCCGGTTTGGCGACGCTGGAGTTGCTCGACGACGCTGCATACCTGCGCTTGGCGTCGATCACCGAGCAGCTAGCCGAGGGCCTGCGGGTGGCGGCAAGCGCGGCGGGGGTCGGGCCTGGGCCGGGATCGGGGGCCGCAGGGTTCGGCGCTGGGCCGGGTGGCTCGCCGGCCGTGGGGTATCCGGTGCAGATCGTCAGCACTCCCGGCTTGCTGACGGTGTTCTTCAGCGACACCCCCGTCAACGACATGGCGGCGGCCGAAGCCTGCGACCGCGACGCCTACGCTCGCTGGTGCCGCGCGCTGCTCTCGCGGGGCGTATACGCCCCGGCGTCGCAATTCGAGGCATGGTTCCCGTCGCTTGCCCACACCCCGGAGCAACTAGAGCTCACCCTTGCCGCGGCTACGGCTGCGTTCGCGGAGATCGCATGAGTACCGCTCAGATAGCAGAGCTCACCCGATGAGCACCGACCCCACTCGCAATGCCGCCGAGCGTGGTATCGCCAAGGATGCCGAACCGCCGCTCGAGCGCCTGCGCAGCCTGCTGCTCGAAGAGGGCGGCTTGATGAAAAGCCTCGTCCTTGTCGAGGATCTCGCAGGTCCGCCGGCCTACGGTCCGGCCCAAGTGGTGGCTGCCGGGCCCCGTGCGGAGGGGTCAAGCGCCGAATACGAGCTGCTCGTAGAGACGATCTACGAGGGCTACTTGCTGCACTATCACGCCCCACGCGTCATGCGTGAACACGAAGCCGACCTCGGCTTGCTCGCGGGCGACCGGCTCTATGCCCTGGGCCTCGCGCGCCTGGTGAGTCTGGGCGACATCGAGGGTGTCGCCGAGCTTGCCGACGTGATCACGCTGTGCGCCCTGGCCCATGGCGGCGGGCAATCCGAGCTTGCGGCCGGGATCTGGATGGCCGGCGCGCGCGCGGTGGGCTGGGGCACCAGTCCCGAGCACGAGCAGGCCAAGGCTCTGGTGCGGGTCGGCTCGCCCGATGCTCTGGCGGCGCTGCACGCGTTGAGCGAAATCGAGGCCTAGCGCCCACGACTCGTATCGACCCAGGATCTATCGAGTCATGAGCCGTTAGGAGCCCAGCGCCGCGCTCTACTCGATATTGTTCGGGCCCGTGTCCGACAAGCACAACCAGCACAAGTCCCGCTACACGACCGATCGACAGATCCCCGGTGCGTTCGAGGGCGAGACCGTCACGCGCAGGCGCTTCATGACGATCGGCTCTCAAGCCGCCGGTGGGGTAGCCGCCGCGTCCTTCCTGCTACCAGCGCTCGGTTTCGCGATCGGGCCGATCTTCAAAGAAGCCCCCCATACCTGGGAGACGGTCGGTCCGACCGACATGTTCCCCGACAACAACTACGTGCCCACGGTGATCACGCTCACCCCGGGGATCGGCGAGGCAGGCAAGGCGACCGTATACGTACGCAAGCGCAACCCCTTGATCGACACCGACAAGGCCGACAGGGACACCCAATTCATCGCGATCACCTCGCGCTGCGCCCACCTCGGCTGCCCTGTGCGTGGGTCGACGCCGCTGAGCGCTTCATCTGCCCCTGTCACGGCGGCGTCTATGACCTGCTCGGTCGCCGTGTGGGTGGGCCGCCGGTGCGTCCGCTCGATCGCTTCTACACGCGCGTCGTAAACGGCTACGTGCAGATCGGATCGCGCTACAGCGTCAATAGCGAGCTTGACCGCTTCTCGCCTCGCGATCCGGCCGAGCCGCTCGACGGAATCGGTCAGTACCTGTACCCCTCGCGCCCGTCGGAGCGGAGGTAGCCGCCGATGCCAAGCTGCCACCGCCGCCGATACCCTCGGCCCTGAAGGCGCCGCCGCCGCGCCCGGGTGATCCGGGCAGCAAGCTGGGCCCCGCCGACCACGCCAAGGAGGCCGGGGCCAGCGTCGTCGATTGGGTCGACGAGCGCACCTCGATCAGCGGTGGCGCGCGCTGGATGATGTTCCGCAAGGTGCCCAAGGGCACCAACTGGTTCTACACGCTCGGCTCAGCCACGATGTTCGCCTTCCTCAACCAGGCCGTCACAGGTGTCTTTCTGGCGATGTTCTATCGCCCTGACCCCTCAGGTGGCGCCTACGAATCGATCCGCCACGTCACCAACGAAGTCTTTCTCGGCCAGTTCGTGCGCGGCATGCACAAGTGGGGCTCGAGCGTGATGGTGATCCTCGTCTTCTTGCACATGGCGCGCACGTTCTTCTTCGGCGCTTACAAGTACCCGCGTGAGCTCAACTGGGTGATCGGCGTGGTGCTGCTGATTCTCACGATGTTGATGTCGTTCAGCGGCTACCTGCTGCCGTTCGACCAGCGCGCTTACTGGGCCACGATCGTGGGCGTCAACATCAACGGCACCGGACCGCTGATCGGCCCGTATCTGAGCGACTTCCTGCGCGGCGGCGGGGAATTCGGGGCCACAACCTTGTCGCGCTTCTATGCGATCCACATGCTGCTCGTGCCCGGCCTGCTGGCCGCGCTGATCGGTGCGCATCTGTACCTGGTGGCCAAGCTCGGCACGACCGCGCCGCCGTGGATCAAAGCCGAGAAGAACCCCGAACTACGCGAGGCCGACGCATGAGCGCCACTATTGAGCGGGTCTGGCTACCGACTCCGCGCGAGACGGTGTACAGCGATGAACAAGCGTGAGAAGGAGGAGTACCTCCGCGAGTACGCGATCCTGAAGAGCCAGGGCAAGCCGTTCTTCCCTTACGCGGTCATGAAGGACTCGCTGATGGCCTGCGTGGTGATGGCGGTGATCATCGGCATGTCGCTGCTGTTCGGCGCTGAGCTCGGCTCCAAGGCCAACCCCACGACCACCACTTACGTGCCCAGGCCGGAGTGGTACTTCTTCTTCCTGTTCGAGCTCTTGCGCGTAATCAAGCCGGCGAGCCTGGTTGGACTGGCCACTATCGGCATACCGACGATCGGCATGATCCTGCTGTTCCTGCTGCCGTTCTACGATCGCGGCCCGGAGCGCCGGCCGGAGCGCCGGCCGATCGCCACGTTCACCGGCATCTTCGTGATCGGAGCGATGGCGCTGCTCACTTACCAAGGCGCTAACGCGGGTTCGCCGACCGCGATCGAAATGCCCACGCCGGCTTCCATTAAGCAGGCCGGCGGGCACACGCTGGCCGAATACGAAGCAGGCAAGAACGTAGTCGCCCAGTCAGGCTGCCTTGCCTGCCACAAAATCGGCGACAACGGCAACTCCGGTCCCGGGCCTGACCTGACCCACATAGGCTCGCGCCTGCCGGCGTTTGGGATCGCCCGCACGCTCGTCAATCCCACAGCGCCGATGCCGTCGTTCAAGAACCTGCCGCCGAAGAAGTTCGATGCGGCGATCTTCTTCCTCTCGCAGCTAAAATAGCCGGTCTCATGCCCGCTCCGCTTGGCGCTGATGCGACCGCCGGACGGCTGGAGGCGGGACAGGTGCGGTCCATGTTCGATCGCGTGGCGGCCGTCTATGACCCGCTGAACACCCTGATGACAGCGGGCCTGCATCACCGCTGGCGCACGCGAGCAGTCGATCTTGCAGGTGTGCATCCGGGTGATCGCGTACTGGATGTCGCCACCGGCACCGGCGACCTTGCGATCGAGCTCGCCCGACGTGTCAGCCCGGGCGGCGAGGTGCTCGGCAGCGACTTCTCCGAGGGGATGCTCAGCCGCGCACGCGTCAAGGGGGCTCGAGTGGCAGGCCTGAGCTTCGAGTGGGGCGATGCGCTGCAGCTTCCATACGACGAGGACTGCTTTGACGCCGCGACAGTCGGCTTCGGTGCCCGCAACTTCTCAGACCTGCAGGGCGGTCTTGTCGAGATGGCGAGGGTTGTGCGCCCCGGCGGTCGTGTCGTGGTGCTCGACTTCACCACGCCAATGCGACCGCCTCTGTCGCTGTTCTACCGGGTGTGGTTTGACCGCGTCGTGCCGCTGCTCGGCCGACTGACAGCGCCGCTGGCGGCGCTCGCGCCTAAATCCGACGATGCCGCCTCCTCGACTATCGCCGAGGCATACACCTACCTACCCAATTCGGTCAAGCGCTTCGGCACGCCCGCTGATCTGGCAGCCACGATGGAGCGTGCGGGGATGGTCGACATCCACTATCTGATTACGGCAGGCGGCATCGTAACCATCCACGCCGCTACCGTCCCTGGGGATGGGACAACGTGAGAGCAGCCATCGAAGCGTGAGCTCGCGTGCTGGTCGAGGTGTGAGCTCGTGTGGCGGTCGAGGTGTGAGCTCGTGTGTCGGTCGAGGCGTCATAGACGGGCACCGATGGATAGCGAGGGGTCGTCGATCGAGATGGAGCAGGCATCAATGAACGAGGGTTGCGCGGCGGTGTCCGCGCTAAACGCGGGCACGAACACGGCCGCCGACGTGGAGGCCGTCGATGAGATCATGCGTCGCGGCGGATCTGAGCTGCGGGAGCGCATGGCGCGCGCCGAGGCTTACCTCGAGCAAGTCACGGCTGAATCGGGCGTGCCGCTTGCCTCTCATGCCACCGCCACGATCCTCGCCGGCGGCAAGCGTCTGCGGCCGCTGCTCGTGATGCTTGCGGCAGAATCCGCCGCCGGCCCCATCAAGGGGCCAGAGGGTGAGCAGGTTCTGGTGCGGGCTGCCGTCGCCGTCGAGCTCGTACATTCGGCCACACTCGTACACGACGATCTGATCGACGGTGCCGAGCTGCGCCGCGGACGGCCCACGGTTGCCGCGGTCGCCGGGCGCAAGGCGGCGATCGCCACGGGCGATCTGCTTTTCTCGCGGGCGTTTGCCGAGCTGGCTCGCAATCGCGATCCCGAGCAGCTGCGTGCCCTCTCCGACGCGAGCTCGGCACTCGCCGCGGGCGAGCTGCTCCAGCGTGAGGATGCCTATGCCGCTGACGTCGCGGTCGAGCGATATCTGGAGCGCTGCCGCTTGAAGACGGCGGCGTTGTTCGAGGCAGCCTGTCGCCTTGGAGCGCTGGTGGCGGTAGACGGAACAGCCGAGCTTGCGGCAGCCCTCGGCCGGTTTGCGGAGCGAATCGGGCTGGCCTTCCAGCTCCTCGACGATGTCCTAGACGTCTCCGGGCCGGCGGAGCGAACGGGTAAGGCGCGCGGCACGGACCTGCTCGACGGCACCGTCACGCTGCCGCTGATCCTGGCGCGCCGGTGCGACGAGCAAATAGCCTCGTTCGATCTTGCCTCGCTTGCGGGCCCAGCCGAAGCAGAGGCGCTTTGCGAGCAGATCGCAGCGACCGGAGCGCTGGAGACGGCGCGCTCGCGTGCTCTGTCGATGGTGGCCGAGGCCAAGGCAATGCTGCCGTCTGCGCCACCGCACGGCTACGACCTGCTCGAGCTGGTGGCAGACGCCGTGGTCGAGCGCTACTGCTAAGTACGGACAGCCCTAAAAGTCGTTAGGGCCGATCAGATCGAGCTGCAGGGCACTCGAGAAGATCTCGATCTCCTCGACCATGTTTGCGTGCGTGAGCCGCTTGAGGTCGCTGAGCAGGGCGCCCGTGGCTCTGTCGAGCTCCTCATCGAGGCGTTCCACCAGCGCCTGACCGAATACGCCGTCGCGCACCAAATCGCAATCAGGGCAGCGCATCAGGATGTGCCAACGACCAGGGGACTCCTCGCCCCACTCGAGCGGGCTCACAAGCACGCCGGCGCACCCCGGGCAGACGTGAAGGGCCTCGCCGGGAGCGCTCGTCGGGGAGCTGCCGTTCGAGGGGGTACGCGCCATCGAAGTATCGCTGCCGGCCCGCGGTGGCGGAGGCGCTTGAAGAGCTCCATCATCACGCTCGCGGTTGCTCTCGAGGTAGACGACCTCGATCTGGCGCCCCCCGGGGAGCTGTACGTGATGGTGTATGCGGTGGTCGTTGTCTTCGTGCATTTTCTCTCTGCCGCTCTCATCGACCCTTGAGCGGCGGGCCTTTAGGGCACTTGCCGACATATTCCGTGGATCGTCCGCGGTTATGCACGGATCCGTGAATCCGGTGATAGCTTCAGATGACATGGCGACAGCGATTCGCACGGTTGGCCACGAAGATCGGCTCAGCATCGTCGACCACCTCGAAGAGTTGCGAACCCGTTTGATCGTGAGCGGGGTCGTGTTCGCGGTCGTGTTCGGTCTGTGCTTTTGGCAGAACCATGCGCTGCTCAAATTCATCAATCGGCCGTTGCACAAGCAGACCGAGCAGCAGGTTCTGCGCGGGGAAGGGCCGGCGGGAGCGACCTGGCTGGCGCAGAAGGGGGTGCTCGAAGTCGCCAAAGACACGCAAAAGGCATTGGGCCTTCTCAGCGCACCGGCAAGCGGCCTACCAGCCGCGACCAGGGCGCGGCTGGCCGGCACGATAGGCAAGCTGGAAGCGGACGTGGCGAGGATCCCGCGTAGCCCGAGCGGGATCGATCCGACGACGCTGGGCCCGGGCGAACCGCTCACCGCCACATTGACCGTCACTCTCTACTTCTCGCTCGTGATCGCGCTGCCGCTGATCCTGTTCGAGCTCTACGGCTTTCTGATGCCCGCGTTCAGTCCGCAGGAGAGACGCGTGGTGATGCCACTACTTGTCTCTGTCCCGTTTCTGTTTGCGATTGGGGCTGCATTCGGCTATCTCGTCGTGCTCCCGACGGCGGTGCATTTCCTGCAGAACTTCAACGCCAGCCAGTTCAACGTGATGGTGCAGGCGAACCAGTACTACAAGTTCGCCGCAACGGTGCTGCTTGCAATGGGTCTCGCCTTTCAGGCGCCGGTCGTCATCCTCGGTGCCGTACGGGCCGGTTTGGTCACACCAGCCCAGCTGCGCCGCCATCGCCGCTATGCGCTGCTGCTGTGCGCGGCGGTCGCCGCATTCTTGCCAGGCGACGCTTTTACGCTCGTGCTCGAGACGGTTCCGCTGTACTTGCTCTACGAGGCGAGTATCCTGATTGCGTCGGTTGCTGTGCGACGGGAGACCGCGCGGGCGAAGGCAGCAGGGGCAGGAGACCCACCGCAGGACCCACCGCCTTCGGCGGGTTCATCGGGAGTGCCTGACCCCTCGCCACCGCCGCCAAGCGAGAGTCCCGGAGACGCCCAAGCGCTCGCCACGGCCGACCCACCAAAGACCAGTGCGCAAGAGATGATCGACCACATAGACCCTGAGCTGTCCAACTGATGCCGTCACAACTCATAGACAGAGAGCCGTCCAACTGATGCCGTCACAACTCATAGACAGAGAGCCGTCCAACTGATGCTGTTCAGACTCATAGACCGAAAGCTGTCCAACTGATGCTGTTCGACCTGAGAGCACGCGGCCGTCGCCGCACCGTAAAGGTTGTCTACGTCAGTCTGGTGTTGCTGTTCCTGGTTGGTTTCATCGGATTCGGCGTCGGCGTCGGCGGCAGTGGCGGTAGCCCCGTGGAAGCCATCTTTGGGGGCAAAGAAGGGTCTGCCAGCTCAAGCTACGCAAAACAGGTCTCAGAAGCCGAAAAGCGCGCGAAGACTCACCCCAATGAAGCGTATGCCTGGGCGAAGCTCGCCGAAGCTCTCTTTCATAACGCCAACGGCAGCGAATTCTACGACGAAGAAAAGCAACAGTTCACGGCCAAAGGCAAGGAACAGCTGACCAGGGTGGTCAACGCGTGGAACCGCTACGTGGCGCTCAAACCGGCCAACCCGCCGCTCACGATCGCGGATGACATGGTCAGGGTGTTTGGCGAAGAAGGTCTCAATCAACCCGCCGAAGCTGTTGTCGCTCTCCAGCTTGTGATTCCAACCAAGCCGCCGACCGCGGCGCTGTACGGCGATCTAGCCAAGTACGCCTACCAAGCGAAAAACGTAAGTGTTGGCGACCTCGCTTCTCAGAAGACGATCAGCCTGACTCCGGCCGCGCAGCGCAAGCAGGTGGAAGTCGAGCTCCAGCAGCTCAAGAGCAATCCAAGCGGCAACCCCGCCAACGAACAGTTGACGGGCACAACCAACGGCAAGGTCTACACCGTCAAAGTGGGCGCAAAAGGCGCTGGCACGATCTTGAAAACCAGCCCTGCTCCCACCACGACGAAAGCGCCCGCGACAACGACGAAGTAGCGAGTCTGGAAACTGGCGTGGCCACCGAGCAGGAGACCCCGCCTTATACGGCGCGCCTGCTGGTCGACTGCGCAGACCAGCCGGGAATCGTCGCGGCGGTCTCGGGTTTCCTGTTCGAACAGGGGGCGAACATCGTCTCCTCCCACCAGTACTCCTCCGACCCGACGGGTGGGCGCTTCTATCTGCGCACCGAGTTCTTCCTCGAGGGCTTGGGCGCAGACCGCGAGCGCTTCCGCGCGAGCTTCGATGTGGAGGTGGCCGAACGTTTTGCGATGGAGTGGAAGATTCGCTACTGGGGAGAGCGCCAGCGTGTGGCGGTACTCGTCTCGCGCCACGACCACTGCCTGACGGACCTGCTCTGGCGTTGGCGTCGTGGCGAGCTGTACGCGGATGTCGTCGGAGTGATCTCAAACCACCCGGACCTGGCCGAGGAGGTCGCCGGCGCTGACGTCCCCTTCCATCACGTGCCGGTCGCCAAGGGGAAGATGGAGCAGGCAGAGGAGCGGATGCTGGAGCTTCTGCGCGATCGGATCGACCTTGTCGTGCTTGCCCGCTACATGCAGGTCCTCAGCGGCGACTTCCTGGATCGTCTGGCGGTGCCCGTGATCAACATCCACCACTCGTTCCTGCCCGCTTTCGCGGGGGCCAACCCGTATCGTCGCGCCCGCGAGCACGGTGTCAAGCTGATCGGCGCCACCGCCCACTACGTGACGGCCGAGCTCGACGGCGGCCCGATCATCGAGCAGGACGTCGCCCGCGTCGATCACCGTCAGAGCGTGAGCGGCTTGGAGAAGATCGGCCGTGACATCGAGCGACTGGTGCTCTCGCGTGCTGTCTCCCTGCATCTCGAAGATCGCGTGATCGCCGATGGGGGTCGCACGATCGTGTTTTGAGGGCTGGCGCGGAGCTCCTCGAGCTCGCGGTCGATTGTATGGCTTGTCCGGTAAACGTCAGCGCTATAGCCGGGATGGGCGCTTCCCGCGCATGGCGGCGCCGCACACGCCGAGGGACTTGCCTTCAGGGCCGGCGATGCTCGGCTAGAATCCTGGCCACACTGGCCCATCAGGGCCGGCGCCCTCGCGGGCCGTTAGCTCAATTGGCAGAGCAGGGGCCTCTTAAGCCCAAGGTTGTTGGTTCGATTCCAACACGGCCCATCCGCGGAACTACCTGGAGATCGGTAACTTTCGGTTCGATGCTTGGCTGGTTTGCGCTCTGCGGAGCTGGGCTCGCTGCCAACGAAGAATCTGGAGGATGAAGATGGCTGAGATCCCAACGCTGTACGTCTGCCACGGGGACGAAGGCGGCCCGAAGATACATCCCTGTCGCCGCGTCCAAGGGGCGCTTCACACCGCCGGCATTGAGTACGAGAAAGTGGTGGCAGCTCACGGCAGCCCGATTCCGTTCCTACGCAAGGGCTCGCGTGACGAGTTGCGCGAGGCGACCGGCACGACGAAACTACCGACGCTCAAGTTGGCTGATGGTACGGTCGTCGTCGGTTCTCGCGAGATTCTCTCCTGGGTGGCCCAGCAGAAATGACCAACATCAATGACCCTGTCTGCCGCGGCATTCGCGTCTGAGCAACGCCGCCTGGTTTGCTGCCAGGTCGCCTCATGTGAGCGGCGAAAAAGCAGCCGCTAAACGCGTCTAAGCCGCGGCTGAAGCGCTTGCGCCCGGACCGATCACCGATGCTCGTCCAGCGTCGGTCCAGACCACCTGGTCGCGACCAGGCCCCACACCGATCAGCGTTACGGGCGCGCCGATGTGCTCCTCGATGAATTGCAGATATTCGCGCGCGCCCTCGGGCAGGTCGGACATCGTGCGACACTCGCCAAGATCCTCGCTCCAGCCGCGCAGCTCTGTGAGCTCGGCGGTCGTATGGTGCAGCACAGTCTGGTGGTAGGGAAAGTCCTCGAACTGGGCCCCCTCGGCGCCGCGGTAGCTGGTGCACACCTGGATGCGGTCGAGCCCCGAGAGCACGTCGAGCTTGGTCAGTACGAGCGCGGTCAGCGTGTTCAGGCGTGCCGCGTATCTAAGTGCCACGAGATCGAGCCAGCCGGTACGACGTGGACGGCCAGTCGTCGTCCCGAACTCGCCCCCGCGCTTGCGGATCGTCTCGCCCATCTCTTCGTGCAACTCGCTTGGGAATGGCCCGGCGCCCACACGGGTGGTGTAGGCCTTTGAGATACCCCAAACCTCGTCGATGTCCTTCGGCCCGACGCCGGTCCCAACGCAAGCAGCACCGGACAGGGGATTGGAGGAGGTGACGAAGGGATAAGTCCCATGGTCGATGTCGAGCATCGCCCCTTGCGCGCCCTCGAAGATCACCTTCTTATCGTCGTCGAGCAGCTCCCACATCAACCGCGAGGTGTCGGCGATGTGCTGCTCAAGACGATGCCCATAGGTCAGGTACTCCTCGGTCATCGTGTGCAAGTCGAGCGTCGGGTCCTTCTCAAACGGACGCAGCGAAAGACGCTTGGGCTCCATCGCGGCGACGATCTTCTTCTTGAGGATCTTCTCGTCGAGCAGATCCTGCACGCGGATGCCAAGGCGCGCGGCCTTGTCGGCATAACAGGGTCCGATCCCGCGTCTCGTGGTGCCGATCTGCAGGCTTCCGAGCTTCGCCTCGCCGGCCGAGTCGAGCAGCAGGTGGTAGGGCATGATCAGGTGAGCATTGGCGGAGATCCGCAGCCCGCTCACGTCCACGCGCCGCGCCCGCAGCGCGTCCAGCTCCTCGATCAGCACCTTCGGGTCGATCACGACGCCGTTCCCGATCACGCAGCGCTTGCCCGGATACAGAATGCCGGAGGGGATCAGATGCAGCTTCCACTCCTCATCGCCTCTGACGATCGTGTGCCCGGCATTGTTGCCGCCCTGGAAACGCACAACCGCATCGCCGTTCTCGGCGAGTAGATCAGTGATCTTCCCCTTGCCCTCATCGCCCCACTGGGCGCCAACTATGACTATGCCTGGCATCGCGTCAAGTTTAGGGGGACGGGGTGCCGCGGGTCTTGAGACATGTTCTCAGGCCGGATTTGCGGAAGCGGATGCGCCAGGGTGACTGAATGGCAACTCTTTTCGCCTGTCCTCGCCGTAGAGCGGAAGCTGGTCCGGGCACATCTCGGTTAGCCGGGAGACGGTGCGGGGTCCGATTTGGTCGGCCAGCTCGTCGGGCTTCAGGTTGGTCGTGACAATGATTGAGCGCTCTTCCTCGTAACGGGTGTTGATGATCGAATAGAGCTGCTCCAGTGCCCAGTCGGTGCGGTTCTCCGCACCGACATCGTCAAGGTGCAGCAGGTCGACCGTGGCAAGGCGGTCGAGGAATCCCACCACACCGTCGTCCTCCTCGATGGCCTCACGGATCAGGTTGAGCAGGCGCGGAAGCGAATAGATCGCCACGGTGCGCCCGGCGGCGAGCGCCGCCTTGGAGATAAGCATCGCCAGAGTCGTCTTGCCGGTGCCAATATCCCCCATGATCCACACCCCGCGCCCGGCATCCAGATTCTCCTCGATCCGTGTGGCGAACCGGCGCACTATCTGGATGTGCTCGGGGAATGCCACGAGGCTGCTGCCACCCAGCTGATCGAAGGACACGTCGCGGTAGCGGTTCGGGATGCGGGCCTCCAGGCGAGCAGTGCGCCGCTTGGCTATCTGTGCGGCACGACAGCGACAGTCCGAAGCGGTGTTCGTAGCCTCATCGACAATGAATCCGCTGCCGTCGCACAGATTCAGCTGACAGGCCCCAGGTTTGTAGGGCTGGGGCAGGATGAGGACGTCGCCGCTCATGCGGCGTAGCGGTTCTCGCCCGCGTAGTTCATGAACTTCGGGTACTCCTTCTGGAAGGTGAGCGTCACCTTGCCGACCGCCCCGTTGCGGTGCTTGGCAATGATCAGATCTGCCTCACCCATCCGCTCGGAGTCCTCGTTGTAGTACTCGTCGCGGTAAATGAACATCACGAGGTCGGAGTCTTGCTCGAGGTTCCCCGACTCGCGCAGGTCCGAGAGCTGGGGACGCTTGTCTGGCCGCGTCTCGACTGCACGGCTGAGCTGCGACAGCGCGATCACTGGCACCCCAAGCTCGCGCGCCAGGATCTTCAACCCACGGCTCAGCTCGCCCACGGCGGTCACGCGCGAGTCATAGCGACTGTCGGTGCGCATCAGCTGCAGGTAGTCGATGATGATCAGGCCGAGGCCGTTCTCGCACTGGCTATGCAGGCGACGCGCCTTTGCCCTGATCTCGAGCATGCCCACGTCGCTGGAGTCATCCACCCACAGTGGAGCGTCCGCCAGGCGCTGGGAGGCCTTGAGGATCTTCGGCCAGCGCTCTTCCTTGACGCGCCCCTTGCGCAACTCCTCGCCCTTGATGCGCGCCTGGGAGGCGACAAAGCGCTGGGCAAGCTCGGCCTCCGCCATCTCCAGGCTGAACAGCGCCACGGGCCGGCCGTGTTCGACGGCCGCGTTCTCGGCGATGTTGCACACCAGTGCGCTCTTGCCCATCGCGGGGCGCGCGGCGATGATGATCAGGTTGCCCGGCTGAAAGCCGCCGGTGATCTCGTCGAGATCCTTGAAGCCTGAGGGGGCGCCAGTCAGCGAGGTGCCCTCGATCGAGAGGCGGTGCAGCTTGTCGAGCTCCTCGTGCAGTACCTCCTCGATCGAGCGGAAGTCCTGGCGACGATCGTCGCGCGCGACCTCGAGCATCGTCTTCTCCGCCTGCTCTACAAGCTCACGCGGAGAGTCTGTGCGCTCGAGCACGCTCGACTGGATGTCATACGACGCGGCCAGCAGTCGCCGCAGCAGCGCGTTCTCGCGAACGATCTGTGCGTAGCGTCTGGCGTGCCCCGCGGCCGGGACGACCCCGGTCAGCTCGTCTACAGCCGCAGGCCCGCCGACTTGCTCGAGCTTGCCGTTCTGGCGCAGGCGGTCGGTGACCGTCAGCACGTCCACAGGCTCGGACTCGTTATACAGAGCCAGCATCGCGTCGTAGATGTGACCGTGGCGGTCGCGGTAGAAGTCCTCGGCGCGCAGCCCCTCTTCGATCACAAGCGCATATAGCGAGCGGTCGGACAGCAGGATCGCGCCGAGCACCGATTGCTCGGCGTCGAGATTGTGCGGTGGCGCAATCACGCCCGTGGGCATGCTGGAGCCGTTGGCTTGAGAGACCGTGTTCATCGCTTTGGCGAGTCTACGTCGAGCGAGTCGGTGGCTCGCACGAGGAACCCGCAATTGAGAGAGAAATCATTGGCGCACCGGCTCACGAACATATGTTCGCAGGCGGGTCAGACTGCAAGGTCGGGGCCGCCGCCCGACGGTGAGTCCGTCTACTTCTGTGCGACAACCATGGTCTTCACGGTGGCCGTCACTCCCTCGACGACCTCCACCACGACCATGTAGGTGCCGACGTTCTTGATCGGCTCGGGCAGGTGCACGTTGTTCTTATCGGTGCGCAATCCACGCGCATCGCGGATCGCGGCGGCGATGTCCTGCGCCGTGACCGAGCCAAACAGGCGCCCGTCAGCTCCGGCTTGTTGGGTGATCGTGATCACGGTCTTGTTCAGCAGGGCAGCGTTGTCGTTCGCTTTCTCCACGTACTCACGCGCCGCGCGCTCGGCTGCCTGCTGGCGCTTGAGGACCACTTCGATTGCGCCTTTGGTCGCCGGTTGGGCAAGCTTGCGGGGGATCAGGAAGTTACGCAGGTAGCCCTTGGAGACGTCGACGACGGCCCCTTGCTCGCCGAGCGTGTCAACGTCCTTGAGGAGTATGGCTTCAGGCATCTGGGTTTAGTCCTGGTGTCGTCTGGGTTAGGAAAGTCGGCGGGGTGGAGCGTGTGGATCTTGCTCTTCGCTCGCTCTAACGTTCGCGATCTCGATCGCCGCGTTCGCGGCGTGGATGGTCGTCGCGGCCACCCTCATTCACGTAAGGCAGCAGGGCAAGCTCGCGCGCACGCTTGACCGCCCGAGCGATCTGCCCTTGGTGGCGGCGGCAGGCGCCGGTGATTCTACGCGAGCGGATCTTGCCCTTCTCGGAGATGAATTTGCGCAGCGAGGAGACGTCCTTGTAGTCGACCTGCTCGACCTTGTCGCGGCAGTGCTGGCATGGCTTGCGCCTTCCGCTACCGGACCCGCCCTTCTTGTCTCGTCGCCGGACTGGCTTGCCGCGACCGCGCTTTGCCACTGTAAATCCCTTGCTTTTGAACTAGAACGGAATGTCGTCGTCGCCTGTGGCGCCGGAGACCGGTGCGGGCTGGAAGTCGCCGTTATCGACCGGCACGTCGCTGCCCTGAGGTGCCCCGCCGCCCGCATACCCTCCGCCTCCGGATGGGTCTTCGCGCGAGCCGAGGAACTGCACCGAGTCGGCAATGATATCGACTGCGCTGCGTTTTGTGCCGTCCTGGGCATCCCACTCGTGCCACTCGAGCCGTCCGTCGATCGCGACAGGCCTCCCCTTGGCCAGGTAGCGGGCGGCATTCTCGCCCTGTGCGCCCCATACGGTCACGTTGAAGTAGTTGGGCTTGTCGACCCACTCGCCGCTGCTGCCGTCCTTGCGGCGCGTGTTGCAAGCGATCCGTAGCTTGCAGACGGAAGAGCCACTAGGCAGCGAGCGCAGCTCGGGATCGGCGGTCAGATTGCCGGTCATCACGACCCGGTTGATGTTTGTGGCAGCCAAGACTTGTTCCTCTCTTTCGATGTAGCGGCGAACGCTAGCGCGACTGCTCGCGCGAGGAGGTGCCGAAGACCTCGTCCCAGTAGGGAGCGCTGATGCCGAAGCCCTTTGTGTCGTCCTGGAAGTGGTGGCGCATGTGGCGCTCACGCAACGCTCTGCCGATGCGCGAATGCGGCCGGAAGTGATGGACGTAGTAGTGGAGCATGTCGTAGACGAGATACCCAGCGAAGAAGCCGGCCCCGATGCCGGGCGCATAGTGTTTCCCGAACACCAGATAGAGCACGCCGAACACCAACGCTCCAAGTGGGATGCTCACCGCAGGAGGCATCACCAGCCGCATCGGATCGTTGGGATGCTCGTGGTGGATGCCGTGGATGATCCAGTGCATTCGCGCTCCGACCCCGTGGTCGGGCTCGA
Source organism: uncultured Solirubrobacterales bacterium (assembly GCA_963743555.1). Lineage (GTDB taxonomy): Bacteria > Actinomycetota > Thermoleophilia > Solirubrobacterales > Solirubrobacteraceae > Palsa-744. The sequence goes on along the minus strand of CAVUQG010000002.1, from coordinate 348,225 downwards.
AGTGGAACACGATCCGGTGCAGCCAATACTCGAACAGCGTCCACAGCGCGTAGCCGGCCGCGAACAGTCCCAGCGCCGCGAGCGCGCTGAGGAACGAGAGGCTCCAAGCCTCCAGCGCCAAGATCACCGGCACGAAGATCAGGATCGGCACGACGGGATGCACGCGCGAGAGCGCGTCGAGCAGACGCGAGTCGAACATCGGCGGCGAAGCACGCAGGACGTCGGTTCTGCGCACCGCGGGACCGTCGCTGAGTGGCCGTTCGCTCACGGGCACCCACCAGATCGTCGGACACGTAGAGAGGTCTGGGTGGTTGCCTCAACGATGGCGCACACCACAACCTCTTGCCAGTCGTTGTCCTTCATTGTCCTCAGCGGCCGCACGCCCCGAGTGTATTACGCGACCGCCTGCTCCTCGGATGGGACGTGCTCAGGCTCCTCGCGGGGCGGCGGCGCGGCACCGGGAGACATGTCGGGCGCCGCGGGTGTACCAGGCTTGAGCTTATTGATGCGAAAGCGAACTACTCCGTCGGTGATCGGCAGCGTGCGGTCCAACTCGGCAATCAGCTCGACGCTGCCCGCGTGGAACTGCAACAGGTGGTACTCCGCGGTCGCTTTGTGGTCGATCGGGTAGGCAAGCGCACGCTCTCCCCACTCGTCGTAGTTGACCAGCTCGCCCTTGGCCTCGATTGCCGCCTTTGCGTCGGCCACGATCTTGGCGCGCACGGTCTCCTCCGCTTGTGGGTCGAGCAACAACACGAGATCGTATGTGGGGGCAGACAGAGTCATCGGTAGGCGTTTGCGACGCGGCGGCGGATCATAACAGGGCTCCGCGGCTCGGCCTCGGGCTGCCACGAAGCCGTGGCCCGCTTGGCCAAAGAGTTGCGTCGGCGCTGGTCTGCTCGGCCTCGCGAGGCTCGGGCTCCGCGCTACTCGGCTCGACGCTACTCGGCTCCGCGCCACGCCGGGCAGCGCTGATGCTCGGCCTCAGGTTGCCCCGGCGGCGGCACGCTTGGCCTTGATGTCGGCCAATTGCTCATCGATCCAATCGCCAGGATCGCGCGAGGTCACGATCTCCACTAGGCCGCGAGCGCGGCGCGAGCGCTCCTGCGCCGGCATGTCGAGCGCCGCGTGGATCGAATCGGCCAGCTCCTGGATGTCGAAGGGGTTGACCGACAGCGCGTACTCCCCAAGCTCCTCGTGTGCCCCGGTGTTCTCGGAGAGGATCGAGACGCCGGCCCGTTCGTTGACGATCGGGCCCTCCTTGGCCACGAGGTTCATCCCGTCGAACATCGCGTTGACGAGCAGCACGTCGTAGTGCTTGTAGGCGGCCATCGCCTCCTCGAGGTCGTCGCGCAGCTTCAGTTGGATCGGCATCCAGTCGGGCGTGCCGTGACGGTGGTTGACGACCGCCACAAGCGCCTCGATCCGTTCCAGGTACTCGGCGTACTCGGGCACGTCCGTTCGCGACGGCATCAGCTGCGCCACGAATGTGACTCGCTCACGAAACTCCGGATGCTGGTCGAGGAACAGGTCGAACGCCGAGAAGCCGCGCAGCACATTCTTGGACAAGTCGGCTCGATCGACGCGCAGAATCAGAAAGTCGCGGCGGCGGCGCAGCAGCTCCCGCTCGAACTCCTCGACCCGCTCGCTGCGCGCGACCTGCAGCGCCGCGCGATGATCGATCGGCAGTGGATAGGCCCTGACCCAAACCTCGCGCCCCTGCCAGCGCACCAGCCCCAGCTCGAAGTCCACGTCGAGGTCCATCAGGTCGCGGCAGCACTGCAGAAAGTTGCGTCGGTAGGAGCGAGTGTGAAAGCCGATGATGTCGTTCGCCAGCAACCCGGCAAAGATCTCGTGCCTGATGCGCGACGGCAGCACGCGCCAGGAATCCGACTGGGTCCAGGGAATGTGCACGAAGTGGTGCAGAAACACGTCGGGCCGTGCCCTGCGCACGAGCTCGGGCAGCGTGTACAGGTGGTAGTCGTGCACCATCACGACCGGCTCGCGCTCGTCCTCGATCTCCTCCACCACAGCCCGGGCAAGGTCGTCGTTGACCGCGTTGTAGCCGAACTCGAACGCCTCGATCTCCTCGCGCCGAATGTCAGGCGCGTTAGACAGGTCCCACAGGTAGTGCTCGATGAACCACAGCATCGGGTTGGCGAACACGTTGTAGAAGCGGTCGTAAGCCTCGGGACTGCTGACCACCAAGCGCACTTGATAATCCCCGCCGGCAGGACTCTTCACAGGGAACGGGCGCGCGCCGTGTTCGTGTGAGACCTGTGCGTCGTGCTCGTTCATCGCCGAGGCGATCCAAACCGCGTCGCGGTGCGAGGCCAGCCCTGACAGCGCGGTCACCAATCCGCCGGTGCCGCGCTGCACTTCACCCCCAGGACCGAAGGTGACCGGCCCTCGGTTGCTCACCAGCACCAGCGGCGAGCGCTGTGCCGGCTCCGGGCTCATGTCTCCCCAAGCTCCTTGAAGATGCGCAAGTAGTCGCGCAGGTAGCGTGGCGTCAGGAAGTGGCTACGTACGTGCTCCTTGCCGCGGCGCCCAAGTGCCTTGCCGAGTGCCGGATCGCCCAGCAGTTCGAGCGAGCGCTGCGCGCACTGCTCGACGGTCTCCACGAGAAAGCCCGTCACCTCGTCTTCTACCTGAAGGGGAATGCCGCCAACGTTGCCGCCGATGAAGGGTCGCGCCTTCCAGATTGCCTCGGACACCGTCAGCCCAAACCCCTCACGAATCGACTTCTGCACGACCACATCCGCATGGGACTGGAACGCGTTGACCTCGATCGCCCCGACATTGTTGAAATTATTGAGGATGTGCACGTCAGGATCGCCGTCGGCATGGGCGATCGTGGTGTTGAAGAAGTCCCAGCCCTCAGGATCGTCGCTGGCCATCGAGCCGACGAGCGCCAACTGCACGCTGGGAACCCGCTGCTTAACGAGCCGATAGGCGTCGATCACGCCAAGCGGATCCTTCCAGGGGTCAAAGCGCGAGACCTGGCAGATCAGCGGTCTGTCGACGTCGATCCCGAACTGCTCGCACACGTAGGAGGCATCCTCCGGCGACAGCGCCATGTTCTTCGGCATCAACGGGTCGATCGCCGGCGGCACGATGTTGACGTTCCCGCCCATGCCGGTGGGCACGTAGTCGGCCATGTGAAAGAGCGACTGCGGATATTCGGCGATGAAGGGCAACAGCCGCTCGATCGTCGCTGGATTGGGGGTCGACAGGTCGATGTGACAGCGCCAAACCCAGCCCTTGGCCTTCTCGGGCACCAGCCGGTACAGGCCCGCGGGCTGCGGGTCGTGCACCAGGCACACGTCCCAGCCGTCTGAGAGCTCGCGCGCGTTCATCTCGTTGTACTGCTCCCAGGTGGCCCACTGCTCCTCGTCGAGATCCTGTGGATTGCCCTGCAAGGCGTTGTGCATCAGCTTGGTCGCGTTGAAGAACTCCTCGCGCCCGTAGATCACCTGCCACTCGCAGTCAAGGCCCACGTCGCGCATCAGCGGCACGAGCGTGTACAGGATCTCCGATACCCCGCCCCCGAAGGCGGTAGCCGACACGTGCACCACGCGCTTGCCCTTCAGTGGCTCGGCCAGCTCGCGGATCTCCTCGATCAACTCGCGACCGCAAATGTGGGTGTAGTCGGCAAGCGACTTGTGGCCTGTGGCGACGGGCTGGAGCACGGAGCCCCGCACGATACCTACGGGCGGCCCGGAAGCCAGCGCCTGGGTCTGCTTCGGGGTCGGGAATTGTGTTGTGAAAGGGCGATGCCCCCCGCGCGCGCGGGGGGCATCGCGACTAATGTCTGTTCGATGTTCGACGGCCGCATCTACCGCGCGGCATTCGTGCCGTTCCTGTTCGTGCTCGTGATCGTGGGCTTCTCGCTGTCCGGACAGGCATCGCCACTCGGCTCCACGCTCGCGCCCGACGCGTTCAACGGTCCGCGTGCCTTCGCCGGGCTGCAAGCGCTCGTCAAGCGCTTTCCCGACCGCCGCCCAGGCAGCGCGGGCGACAACGAACTGGCCGCCTACATCGCCACGCAGCTACGCGGATTGGGAGGCTCGGGCACGACCGCGTCGAGCGCAAGAAAGCCGGCATCCGGCGAATCCATCGCCGGCACACCGGCTGCGGGCACCGCCTCCGACGAATCCGCGTCGAGCACCGTCGCCTCAGCCGGCGGCGGCTTCCAGGTCAGTACCCGTCAGATCCAAGCAGCGACAATCGAAGGCGCGCGCACGCTCACGACAGTCATCGCCGAGCGCCCCGGGTCCACGGGCTTGAGCCCGATCGTGATCATGGCCCACCGCGACGCCCCTGCGTCGGGCTCTGCGGCGCAGCTCTCGGGCACCGCCGCCCTGCTTGAGCTGGCGCGCGTTTTCGCCGAGAGCGAGACGCGACGCACGATCGTGCTCGTCTCCTCAAGCGGCGGCAGCGGCGGCTACGCGGGCGCGGCCGACTTCGCCAAGCACGACAGCCAGTCGCCGGACGCCGCGATCGTGCTCGGCGATCTTGCCGGTAGCGTCGTGCACAAGCCGTTCGTGCTGCCGTTCTCGAGCACGCCGCGGATCGCGCCCGAAGTCTTGCAGCGCACGCTCGACGGGGCGATCTCCCAAGATGTCGGCACCGACTCCGGCGCTCCGGGCCTCGCCAGCCAGCTCGCGCATCTCGCGCTGCCGCTCAGCACCGGCGAAGAGGCCCCGCTCAACTCTGTCGGAACCCCGGCCGTGCTCGTCCAGGTCAGCGGTGAACGCGGACCCACCGCTTCAGAGAAGGTGAGCGCGAACCGCCTGCAGAACTTCGGCAAGGCCGTGCTCAGCTCGATCTACGCGCTCGACGAAGCCCCAAACATCGCTCCGAGCTTCGCCGCACGCGTGTCGCTGGGTCACAAGCTGCTTCCCGGATGGGCCGTCAGACTACTCGCGCTCGCGCTGCTATTGCCACCGCTCTTGGTGGGAGTCGATGCGTTGGCGCGTCTACGCCGCCGGCGTGAGCCCGTGCGGCGCTGGTTGGTGTGGACGCTCAGCGGCGCACTCCCGTTCCTGACAAGCGCGCTGTTTGCGACCTTGCTCGGCGCGCTTGGCATCGTCGCGGCTCCCGCCAGCCAGCTGTCTGCCGGTGCGCTATCCGCGGACGGGTCGGTCATCGAGGCGACGGTGGCCACTGTGTTTGTGCTTGCGCTTGCGCTGTTGGCCTGGCCGGCACTCGCACGACGCTTGGCGCTGCCTTTGCGTCCAAGTGCCGACGGAGCAGCGCTCGCAGTAATGCTCGTGCTGCTCACTGTCGCCTTGCTCACGTGGATCTTCAACCCGTTTGCCTGTCTGTTGTTGGTGCCTGCGCTGCATTGTTGGCTGTTGGCCGTTGGCCCAGGACGCCGGCCGGAGCCCCAAGCCAGAGCGCTGGCCTACGGCGCAATCGCGCTCGGCGCGCTGCCGCTGCTGTTGCTGGTGATCGCATATGCGCGCGAGCTCGGTCTCGCTCTCGGCGGTCTCGCCGAGAGCGCCGTGCTGACACTCGCCGGCGGTCAGCTCGGGCCGCTCAGTGTGCTGTTGTGGAGCGCAGCACTCGGCTGCCTGTTCGCGGTCTTGCTGCTCGCGCCGGCCGCCGAGACAATCGCTGCACCTGGCACAGAGGATTGGTCTGAGATCGCCACACGTGGCCCGGCGTCCTACGCTGGCCCTGGATCGTTGGGCGGCACCGAGTCCGCACTACGCCGCTGAAAAGTCATGACTCCACCCCCCGGCAAAAAGCCCACAGCGAGAGATTTGTCGCTGGCACGACCCGGCGATCGCAATGAGGCTGTATCGGGCGGCGGCGGTGTCACGACAGGGCGCGTTGCTGACTTCCCCCGCTCGCCGACATCCGCTCCACCCCACCACCGTGGTCGACTGGCCACGGTGCTCGCATCCCTACTGATCGCACTCGGCCTGCTGGTGCTTGCCGATGCCGTCGTCACGCTCGTCTGGCAGGAGCCGATCTCAGCGCTGCTCGCCCAGCTAAAACAGGAAGACCTCGGCAGCGATCTTCACGCGCTCGACCGTGCCGCCCCGTCACACGCGGCCAGGCTCGAGCTGGCGCGCCTGCACGAGCAGCGCCGGCGGATTGAGTACCTGGCCGGCGAGCTTCAGCTGCACGCCAAGGACGGCTCGGCCGTCGGGCGCATCGACATCCCCACGATCGGCGCCAGCTTCGTCGTGGTCAAGGGCACCGGCACCTCTGAGCTGGAGAGCGGCCCTGGCATCTACTCCGAAACAGCCTTCCCGGGAGTGCCGGGAACGACCGCGATCGCCGGTCATCGCACGACGTGGCTAGCTCCCTTTCGTCACATCGATGCGCTGCGTCCCGGACAGCCGATCGTGCTCGAGATGCCCTACGCGCGCTTCACCTACCGCGTGATCGGCTCGCGCGTAGTGCTGCCGACCGACATCTCGGTGCTGGACCCAGTCGGCTACTCGCGGCTCGTGCTGTCGGCCTGCACGCCACTGTTCAGCGCTTCACACCGGCTGATCGTCTTTGCTCGTCTCAGCTCGACCCTGCCGCTCGGTGCGGCGCGCATCCCCTTCGACAGCGGGCGCGTCGGACAGGCGCTTGGCCCCGAACCGGTGCTACCAACGGTGCTCAAACCCCGTAAGCGTTTGCTTGCGCCCCTCGTGTCGTAGCACCGCCCCGGGGTAGCCCTCGCTGACGTGCCCGATCCACGTGAGCTTCGTTCCCGCACGCTCACAGGCCGTGCTCACACGCTCAGCACGCTTGCGCGGCACGCACACGCACAACTCGTAGTCTTCGCCGGCTGTCGCAGCAGCCTGCCAGGCAGGTATGCCAAGCGCCGCGGCGGTGCGCTCGGTCTGCTCGTCGATCGGCAGCTTGTCGAGTTCGAGCTTCAGGACAACGCCGCTGGCCTGCGCGAGGTGCTCGGCGTCGGTTGCCAGCCCGTCGGAGAGGTCGATCATCGCGTGCGTCCCGGCGGGCGCAATGGCTCGTCCCTCGCGCAGGCGCGGCATCGGCCTTTTGGCTCTAGTGCCGAGCGTGCCGGTGACGCCGACAAGGTCTCCGGGCCGCGCCCCATCGCGCCCGATCAGCTTCTGGTCGCGCTCGGCCCAGCCGACGATCGTCACGCTCGCGAACAGGCAAGGTGCGCTGACGACATCGCCGCCAGCGATCGTCGTGCCTGTCAACTCGGCAAGCTCCTCGGCGCCAAGCATCAGCTCGAGCGCTTGGCTCTCGCTGACATGCGCGGGAATCCCCAGCGCGACGTAGGCCTCGCCTGTCTGTGCCCCCATGGCAGCGATATCGGACAGCCCCCCGGCGAGCGCTTTCCAGCCGATGTCTCGGAAGCTCGTTTCGGGGTCGTCGAGGCTGAAGTGCGTACCCTCGACGAGGGTATCCACGCTCGTCACACAAAGCTTGAGCGCTTTGACGACGGTCGCGTCGTCGCCGATGCCGCGCACGAACCGCCCTCCGCGCACTTTCACGGCGGCCGTAATCGATTCGATCAGAGAGAGCTCAGCGATGCCTGTAGACGATGCGGGCGCGGTCGAGGTCGTAGGGAGAGAGCTCGCAGCGGACCCGATCCCCCGGCAGGATGCGGATGCGAAAGCGTCGCATCTTGCCTGCAACGTGGCCGAGCACGACGTGATCGTTGTCGAGCTTGACGCGGAACATCGCGTTCGGAAGCGCCTCGATCACCTCGCCCTCGAATTCGACCTTGTCTTCCTTTGCCACGAGTCTTTAGTCCTGTCCGGGTCCATCCAGCGTTCTGGTCGCCGACCCTGTGTTGTGAGTTTGCACCGTCAAACTACCAGCGTCGGCGCGCCGGGGCTGCGCCAAAGCGGATGTCAGTGCGCGATGGGTTCGGCGCCGCCGGTCCCGCCGACAGGCGGTGATGTTGCTTTGGGCGCCGGTGTGGTGGCCGGTTGCGTCGGTTCTCGCACCTGTGGAGTGGGCGCCGGTTGAGGGCTTTCGACGTGTTTGCTTTCGCCGTTACCGGCGCCTGCGGGTGTTTCAGGCGTGGCAGTGTTGTGTTCGCCAGGCGTGCTTTTGCCGGTTTGGGTTTTGCTTTTGTGAGTGCCGCTTTTTTCCAGCGGGACGCCTTCGGGAGATTCGCTGGTCGAGACGCGGCCGGTCGTTGCGAATTTGCCGAAGAAGGGTTGGTAGGAGATTGATTCGGTGGGCGCCGGGAATTCCGTGCAAGGCTGGCCTTCGGTGACCGCGGCCATGTAGGTGTGCCAGATTTCCGCGGCCAGATAGCCGCCTTGTTGCTCTTGGCCGTGGACGTCGGTCATCGGGATCGCCTTTTTGGGGTAGCCCATCCAAACCGAGGTCGAGTAGTTGGGCATGTACCCGTCCAGCCAGGCGTCGGTGAATTCGCTCGTCGTGCCGGTCTTAGCGGCCGTGGGACAGTCGATCGCCGAACGCCCCGCCGTGCCCTCGAGCACGTTCTCGTGCAGGATCGTCGTCTCCTCTGAGGTCACCCCGCTTGAGAGCACCTTCACGCGGTGCGGCTTGCCCCAGCTGTTGTCAATGTGCCCGTCAGGAAACACTACCTTCGTGACCGCGATCGGCGTGTTGCGATAGCCGCCGTCGGCGAGCGTCGCGTACACATTGGCCATTTCCAGGGGACTGACGCCGTACTTCAGCCCGCCGAGCGCCTCTGAGGGGATGCTTTCCAGGTGCTCTTTCACGCCCATCTTGTAAGCCATTTGCGTGATCGTTTCCTCACCGAGATCGGCCGCCAGTTGGGCGTAGACTGTGTTGTCCGAGGTGATCGTTGCCTGCACCAGGTTGATCGACTTGTTCAAAGAAGTGTTCTCAAACGTTTTGACTTCGTATTCGGGATAGCCGGTCAGCCACCCTGGCTCGAGCGTATGTGAGAGGTAGTAGGTCGTATTGGGGTCCACGCCGCGCGAAAGCGCGTCGGCAAGGTCGATCGCCTTGAACGTCGAGCCGGCTTGACGGCGACCCTGAGCGGCGAGGTTGTACTGCGACTGGTCGTAGCTCTGGGACTCGGCCATCGCCTCGATGTCCCCATTGTGGGGATCGATCGTGACGATCGCTGACGCCGGGTCGCCTTGCTCGTCAAGTATCTGTTTGATCGCTTCGCGTGCCTCACTCTGCATCCTCAGGTCGATAGTCGTGTACACCTTCAGGCCACCCTGCTCGACGGTGTTCAGGCCGTAGCGTTTGATCAATTGCTGGCGTACGTATTCGAAGAAGAAGTCTTCCTGGCGACGTGAGTAGTAGTCGCCGTGGCGCACTTCAAGCGCCGCCGCTTGGGCTGCCGCCGCCTGGGCGTGGGTGATGTAGTGCAGTTCCGCCATCTTGCCCAACACCTCGTTGCGCCGCTGGCGCGCCGCTTGCGGGTAGAGAAACGGGTTGTACTCCGAGGGCGCCTGCGGCAGACCGGCCAGTAGCGCCTGCTGCTGCAGGTCCAGCTGGTAGGGACTCTTGTCGAAGAAGATCCTCGCAGCGGCCTCTACTCCAAGTGCCGTGCGTCCTTCGACCGTGCCGTAGGTGACGCTGTTGAGATAGTCGGTCAGGATCGACTGCTTGCTGTGATGTTTGTTGTATTCGATCGCAAGCTTCGCCTCGTCAACCTTCTGCTTGAAGGTATGGGTATCGCTGCCGAGGTACAGATTGCGCATCAGCTGCATCGTGATCGTAGAGGCCCCTTGCAGCGTTTCGCCGTGCAGCACGTCCTTGACGGCTGAGCGGAAGATGCCGGTCACGTCAACCCCGTTGTTCTTGTAGAAGCGCTGGTCCTCGATCGCCACGGTCGCCTGGCGCAGCAGGCGCGGCATCTGCGCAGTGGTGATCGGCGTGCGCAGTACATCGGACTGGATCGCCCCGAGGCGCGTGCCGTTGGCGGCGTAGACCTGGGAGGTGGCCCCGGCAAGCACCGGTTTGAGCGAGTCGAGGTTGGGCGCCGACTGGGCCACTGAGAGCAGGTATCCGACCGCGGCGATCACGCCGATCACGATCGCGCCGGCCATGCCAGTGAGGCCGATGAACACGAAGCGCGACGGCCCGGAGCGGTTGCGCCGCCTGCGGCGCTGTCTTGCTTGTCGTGACATCTCTGGTGCGGGGTGGTGCGAGTGGTGGGCGGCGGCAGGGTGGGTGGACCTTAATCTGACTGTACCGTCTCGCGATGTGATCTCCTGCATGTAGCGTGGGCGATGACAGCCCTGACGCCGCCCTTCAGATGAGCTTCGAGACCGCCGAGCCCGCCATCGCAGAGCACCCCAGTGAGCACGCCTTTCAGGGCGGGGTTGGTGCGCGCGCTAACGCCCGGGGGCCCGCTGAGCCGGCGGTAGGGCCGGGACATATGCGTGTGCGTGCGGGAGCGGAGGTGCAGGCGGCGGCGGCGGAGGCCGCTGGGGACACGCAGGTGTATGCAAAAGCGCGATGCCCCCCGCTTGTGCCCCGCAATGGGGTGCGCGCGCGGGGGGCATCGGCCTTTTCGACAGTCCCCACCTCCCTGCGAGGCGGGCGGCTGGTCGCCGTGCAAGCACGCCTTGGGGCCGAGCGGACGGCCGCGCTGCGCGACGTCTGGCTATCCGTCTGGAGTTCGCGCCTGCTCGTTTGGATCGCCGGCTCTGGTGCGGTCGCTTTGCTCGGCTTCGGACCGCTGCGCCACGCCTTCAACCCGCCAGGCGTGACGCGTGGCTTTGGCTGGCTGGGCGACGTGCTCGCGGCGCCAGTCGCCCGTTGGGACGCGGCCTGGTATCTGGTGATCGCGCATTACGGCTATCGTCCGGAGTTCGGCGCGTTCACAGCGCCGCGCGACGCCTTCTTCCCGCTTTACCCGCTCGGGCTGCGCGCTCTCTCGGATATCGGTCTTGCGCCCGTGGTTGCAGGCGTGGCCTTCTCCGTCGTTGCGTTCATGGCGGCCCTCTACGCGCTGCACCGCCTGACGGCGCTCGAAGTCGCCAGGCTGCGCCGCGGCACGAGTGCGTGGGGGGTTTGCGGTTCCAACGAAACTGGCGATGCCCCCCGCGCGCGCGGGGGGGCGTTGGGTTTCTTGGGTCTCGCTGGTCGTGCTCCGGGCGGCGTGCCCCTCGCCAAGCTCGACAGCCGCGAGGTCGCCCGCCTTGTCGTGCTGCTGACGGCGTTCGCGCCGATGGCCTTCTATTTCTCGGCGATCTACAGCGAGTCGCTGTACCTGGCGCTGTCGGTTGGCCTGTTCCTTTGTGCGCGACGCGGGCGTTGGGGTACCGCGGCGCTGCTCGGTGCGCTGGCTTCGGCTACGCGCAGCACCGGGGTGGTGCTGATCCTGCCCTTGCTTTTGCTTTACCTGTACGGCCCACGCGAGGACCGCGAGCCCGAACGGACCACGACGTGGCGCTCGGATGCTTTGCCGGCCGGCAGCTCGCTTGCTGCTCGTGCCCGCTGGACGCTCGCTGGGTTCACGGAGGCGCTGCGTCCTCGCTACCCACTGCGCCGTGACGCGCTTTGGCTCGCGCTGGTGCCGCTCGGACTGGTTCTGTACATGGGTCATTTGGCACTTGCCGGCGGCGATCCACTCGCTCCGTTTCATGCCGAGGCCGTTTGGAAGCGGCACTTTGCCGGACCCTATGGCGGTATCTGGGATGGTGCCAAGGCCGCCTTTGCCGGCTTGCGCCAGCTGCTTTCCCTCCAGCGCGGGCACAACTATTACCCGGTGGCGGGCGGCAGTCCCTTCGTCGACGCCGGCCACAACTTGTTGCTATTCGCCTTCCTGCTTTTGGCGATACCGATGCTTGTCGGGGTTCTGCGCCTGCTGCCGCTTGCCTATGGGGCGTATGTGTTGGCGGCGCTTGCCCTGCCCCTGTCCTACCCCGTCGCGGCGCAGCCGCTGATGTCGCTGCCCCGCTTCTTGTTGGTGCTGTTCCCGTTGAACATGTGGCTGGCCGTGACGCTGGGCTCGCGCCCGCGCGTCCTCGCGCGCGCCGTCCTGGTCCTCTCCGGCCTGGCTATGGCGTTCTTTGTCGCGGAGTTCTCGACCTGGCACTGGGTGGCGTGACGGGTATGGATGAGGAGTTGTTCGACCCGTCGGGGGAACGCGCGCAGTCGGGGCGTGGCCCCTTCTTGCCAGAACCAGGACGGGCGCCTGCCCAGCCTATAGGAGAGCCCGATGGGCTGTTGCCGGCCAGCAATGGCTCGCGTCTTGGGCCGGCACCGAACGATTGGCCTATTTGGAGCGGCTTTGTGGTGCTGTTCGCTGCACTTGTTATCGCGGCGGTGGGTGGGTTGATCGTGGACATACCCGCGATTTTGCTGGGGGTGAAAATCTCCTCTGAACACACGCCGCCCGGGATCGAGTTCGCCGACACCGTGGTGCAGGAGGTCGCGTTTGTGTTGACCGCTGTTCTGTTCGCCCAGTTCGGCGGGCGCAAGGTGCGCTCTTGGCAGTTCGGCTATCGCTCCACCAAAGCTCTGCGTGCCGCCTGGCTCACCGTGCTCACGATCGCCGTCTTCCTGGTCTTCAGTGTCGTCTGGGAGGCGGCTTTGAACGTGACCGAAAAGGACACGAAGCTGCTGGAAGCGCTTGGCACCAACGAAACCACGGTGCTGCTCGTGCTGAGTGCGCTGCTCACAACAGTGATCGCGCCGATCTGCGAGGAGACCCTGTTTCGCGGATATATATTCGGTGCGCTCTCGAAATGGAGAGGCTGGCTGCCGGCGGCCGTCATGACCGGGATTCTGTTCGGTGGTGTGCACTTTGGCTCGGCGCCCGTTGAGGATCTTGTGCCGCTTGGCGTTCTCGGCTTTGCCCTGTGCCTGTTGTATCGGCGTACCGGCTCGTTGTATCCGTGCATCGCTTTGCACTCCCTGAACAATTCGTTTGCGTTTGGCGAGCTGGAGGGCTGGGGTTGGTGGATTCCTCTGTTGATGGTTGGCGCCCTGGCGGCGATCTGGACGATTGCCCTGATCTTCCGGCGGATTGGCGTCATCTCCGGGGATCCTCCCGAGGCTGCCGTCGTGGCGAGTGCGTACGATCAGCGGTGATGAGGGCCCGCCGAAACCGATCGCTTGGCGCACTTGGCGTTGCCGTCCTGTGCGGCGCCTGTCTGTCGCTGGCTATTCCCGGCTTGGCCGCTGCCGCGAGCAAACGACATACACGGTCTCATCGCTTGCCCCCGCCTGCTCCGCACACTCTTGCCTACCGCGTTATCCACATGCGCGGCAGTTTGCGTCTGGGCGCTCACGGGGCCGCCGTGCGAATGCTCCAGGACCAGCTCGCCCAGCGCCGCTATGAGGTGCCGGTCAACGGGGTCTTCGACGAAGCCACCGGCCGGGCTGTGCTGGCCTTCCGCAAGATAGTCGGCCTGCAGCGCGTCGAAACCGCCAATGCCGGCATCTTCCAACGCTTGCGGGGTGGAGCCGGCTACTACAGCGTGCGCTTTCCGCGTGACGGCAGCCACGTCGAGGCCAATCTAACCAAGCAGGTGCTCGTCGAGGTGCAGCACGGGCGCGTGCGGCGCATCTACACAATGAGCTCCGGCAAGCCCTCGACGCCCACCCTACTCGGACATTTCCAGGTGTATATGAAGACGCCGGGCACCAACTCAGAGGGAATGGTCGACTCCAATTACTTCATCCGCGGCTACGCGATCCATGGATATGCCGAAGTGCCTGTCTACGCCGCCAGTCATGGCTGTCTGCGTATCCCGATTCCCAATGCTCCCGAAGTGTATGGGTGGGTGCAGGTCGGCTATTGGGTGGATGTGTACACCGAAGGCGGCGTGCTCTAACGCTCCATCAAAGCCGGCCTGGCAGCAGGCGTGCCACGAAGCTGAGAGCGAAGCCGTAGACGAGCAGCACCAACAATGTGTCGACGATTTGAATCGTCCACTGGCTATGCCAGCCCGACGTTATGCCTGAGAATGGGGAAGCGAGCGTCGAGAAGGCTTTGTCTACTGCTTCGTGCAGGCCGCTCTTATGTCCGGTTTTCGATTCGGTCGTTTCTCCGCTGCTGGAGCCTTCCGCTGCGTTGACCTCTGCCTGCTGGTGGTTGGACCCGTTGCCGGCCTGTTCGACGGCGAACGTAATGAACGACGCGAGCGCGATCAGGCAGATGACGATCGAGATAAGCCTCAGCAGTCTGGCGAGCAATGGCAGCAGCACAGGCGCAGGTTAGCCCCAGTCCTGGACGTGCTTTGCGCCGTGGACGGATGTTATGACGCCAGACCGTCTAGATTTGCCGCAGTGTCCAGCCTTCAACCAGCCGCAGACGTGCTCGACAGCGCTCGGGCCGAACTGCTCGCGCAATTGCGAGCGCATGCACTCGTGATCGGCGAGGTCACGCTCACGAGCGGGGCCGTTGCCTCCTACTACGTGGACGCCAAGCGCGCGATTCTCCGACCCGAGGGCTTCCAAGCGCTTTCTGTTTTGCTGGCCGCGCGTGCTGAGGAATTGCAGGCCACCGCTGTCGGCGGCATGACGATGGGCGCCGACGCCGTCGCCTGTGCCGCGCTCGCCGGAGGGGCGCAGGCAACGGGCTTCTTCGTGCGCAAGGACGCCAAGGCACACGGACTGCAACGCCGCATCGAGGGTCCCTTGCTTGTCCCCGAGGACCGCTGCATGGTGGTCGAGGACGTGGTGACTACCGGTGGCTCTACGCTGGCTGCGATCGCTGCTCTGCAAGAGGCCGGACACACGATCTGCGGAGTGGTCTCTGTGCTCGACAGGCTCGCCGGTGGCGGTCCAGCGATCGAAGTGGCGGCGGGCGCCCCGTATCTCGCGCTTACAACGATCGATGATGTCTATCCGGAGCGCGAGCAGCGCTAAAGCCCGTCTCGCGGCCATTTCCTAGTTGGCTCCGCGCCGGTAGCCTTGTCCATGAGCCCTCGTAGTCCAATGGATAAGACGACCGCCTCCTAAGCGGTAGATCCAGGTTCGACTCCTGGCGGGGGCATGGGCTCAATCTTGTGTGTTGGTGCGGGTTTCTGAAGGTTGTGCGCTTGGGGTGCGGGAGTGGCGTCGAGGTCTTGCGCCCGGCTACCGCCTTTTCCCCGCCTAAACGTGACGTTTGAGCCACGGTTTTGGTTGCTTTGCAACGCTGAACTGGCTCCGGGCTGACCTTCAAGCCTGCGCCGCGACGGTGCCTACGCTTGGTGAGTGCCCGAATTTCCACCGATCACAACGCGAGCCGAAGCGGAAGAACGGGTGCGGGCCGGTCTATTAGTATGCTCCGCTAGTGCTGCGTCAGGGGTCAGGTGAGCCACTCGTTCTGCTGCATGGCGTTCTCTGCAGCGAGCGTGTTTGGGGCAATGTTGTGGGGCTGCTCTCAGGCCAGCATGATGTGATCGTCCCGACCATGTTGGGACACGATGGCGGTCAGCTCGCCAGCCGTAGACCGGCGAGCATCGAGCATCTCGTGGATGACCTCGAGCGGCTGCTGGACGAGTTGGGGCTCGCCAAGGCGCATCTGGCAGGCAACTCTCTGGGAGGCTGGGTGGCGCTCGAGCTTGCCCGTCGCGGACGGGCACTCACGGTTTGTGCGCTTTCTCCGGCGGGCGCGTGGGGCAGTGAAACGGACGCGCAGCGCGTCCGGGCGACTCTCAAGAGGGCGGTACGCGACGTCCAGCGTTCACGCAGAATCGCTCCGCTGGTTGCTCGCTCCAGACACATCAGGCGTTTTGCCTTGCGCAACAGCGCCCTGTACGGGGAGCGAGTCAGCCCGACCGAGTTCCTGTCGCTCATCGACGATGTGATCGGCTGTCAGATAAGCGGCGATCTGTTTGAAAGCGACGCACGGCAAACCCCTCTGGACCCAGTGCCATGCCCGATCACCCTGGCGTGGTCAGCCGAGGATCGCATCTTCCCACTCGAGGCCTACCGCTCACGTGCGTGTGAGCTGATCCCGGGAGCGGACTTCATCGTGCTCGATGACGTCGGGCACATCCCGATGCTCGATGACCCGCGACTGGTCGCCCAGACGATCCTTTCGAGCGCCGCGAGGGCCGCCGGCACGCTCTAGCGGCTAGATGCCGGCGAGGGCGAGGGCGAGTACGCGTTGGCAGACCCTGGCCCAGACCCCGTCGGGTATGTGCCCGCGGTGCTCCTCGACGGCGCAGACCATGTTGACGATGAGTTCATGAAAGCCCGCGTCCCTTCATCTCACTCAGCGACGAGCTGATCGCTCAGGCGGGACGATCCTTGCCCATGTGGGAATGGCAAGAAGTTCAAGAAGTGCCACGGCCGTTAGCCGCTGTACGCTGGCTGGCTACATGGACCAGTCGTGCTCGACGAGTGCGCGCAGGTGCTGCTTGGCGGCGGGGTCTCGTCGCATTCCGTGGCGGTAGATGCGCAGCGTAGACGCCGGGTCGGCGTGTCCGAGCTGATCCATCACGCTCCCCGCATCGACGCCCCGCGGGTCCGGCGGCATCAAAAACACCTGCTCACGATCACACTCAAGAACCGGAACCGGCGCGACAATCCCAACCACTAGTCCGCTCCTTGCGGATGCTGCTCGGATGATGCGCCCAAGCGATGAGAACAGCCTCGGCTTTCTTGCAGCTCACTTGACTCGCCCGGACTATGAAGCTCGCGTACTTGGTTCCTGGCATCTAACGCGGTGACGTTCATCCAATGGACACGCTCGGGTAATAGCGTCACCGGCTCTCTGCGTGAGGCGATAGCAAAAACAGGCTCACTCGGGCTTGAAAGCGCTGATCGGGCCTTCACGGGCGTCATAGCCGGAAAAGGCATCACTCTCAATCTGGACAGTCCTCTCGGAGAAAGCACCGCCTATGTCGGGGAAATCAAGGAAAGCGGTTTCACCCTAACCGTCCCAGGCCAAGGGAGCAACCTGATCACGATCAGCTTTGAACCGGGGGAAGTCTCAGGTTATGACAAAGCCACGAAGCAACTAGTACTCGCGAAATATCCATCTCCTTGCTCACTGTATGTCGTGGAGCATGAAGTCCGCGTGAGCTTCACGGGACCGAACACAGCCGAAGATTGCGCGAGTTTCGTCCAGCACGACACGCGCAACACTGAATGGACGACCGCCCCACAATCCAGGGCCGAATCAGGTTCGGTTGTCTGCGAACTTGAGAACCCGGCGAACGAAAAGGCCGTCATCACAGACAACGGCGGCCAGTCTTACGGTAAAGAAGCCTGTAATCAGCTCTCAGGCGAAGGTTGGGGCTGACCAAAGACCACATGATGCTGGCAGTCCCCGCGCTCTCACCTCCACCAGGCTCGTCTGCCTTGTCATCGGTGCTGCCTTCGTGCTCCTCGGCAACGCCATGATGATGGTCACGCGCTGGCCCATCTATAGCGTCGAGAACCGCAAGGCTTGGTTGAAGAAGTGGGGGTTGCGGATCTCGTTCGGTGGTGCCGTGTTCGCCGTGTGGGGCGCGGCTAAGCCGATGCGGTCTGGCAAGACCCAGGTCGTGAGCGCCGTCCTACTCCTTGTCGCACTGGCCATGAGCGGGCTGCTGCTCGCGCCTATAGTCCTGCGCGTCCCCCCGAGCGTCAAGGAGAAAGAAACTGAAGAGCATCCATCCGATGAACGCCAAAGCACAAATGGCGCCGTTGTCACCGTAAGGGCTTGTTGGTGCGGGTTGACAAACCGCGGAACTTGACGCGGCGATGAAGCACATCGCGGACAGCTAATGCGAGGAGTTATGGCGGCGTGGCGGCAGGTACGCGTGCCGCACAGATGATCAAGCAGGTTGTGACGACTCTGAAGATGACGCCGCTGAACGAGGCGGTGTCGATTCCGTTTGTCGCGAGGTTTATCGACGGCGACGGTCAGGTTCAAGCCAACGAGACGATGGAGAACTCAGCAGACGCGATGCTCGCGGAGCTCGTGCGCGTCGAGGCGGCGTTGCGACCGCTGCGCTTGTCCTCCTCTGCTTGAGAGTGGACTCCGACTCAGGCTCCGCCAAAGGCACACCGTCCCCGTCGTTGGTACTCCTGACTTCACTGAAACGGATCACGGCTTCCTGGTCATTCCCGACGGTGCCTTTACACCGCGAGTGAAACTTGATCGCGCCCGCTGGTCTTGGCGGCGTACAGCGCCTGGTCGACACGTGTCATCAGCTCCTCAGAGGACTCCCCGGGCTCTTGCACAACGATGCCGGCCGAGCAGGTCTGCTCGTAGCGCACGCGTCTGCGCAGGCGATCGACGACGGTTAGGGCGTCGTCGGTGGCGCAGTGCGGCAGCAGCAGCGCGAACTCCTCGCCGCCGATGCGAGCCAGGAAGTCGCCACTGCGCAGCTCCTCGCGCCAGGCCACCGCGGTCTCCTTGAGCAGGCGGTCGCCGGCCGGATGCCCGCGCGAGTCGTTGAAGTCCTTGAAGTGGTCGAGGTCGAACATCGCCAACACGAACGGCTCGCCCTCGAGCAGCACGCGGTCGAGGTTGGTCTCCCAGGCGCGGCGGTTGGGCAGCCCGGTGAGCGAGTCGGTGCTGGCCATGTCGGTCAGCTGCGAGAGCAGGTCGGCGCGCTTGATCGCCGCGGCGACCTCGTGCGCCAGCAGCGTGATCAAAGTGGCACGCGTGCCACCGGCGCGGATCTTCTGGGGCCAGCCGACGACGAGCACGCCGACAGCCTCCTTACCGCTAAACACAGGCTCGAACAGCATCGAAGCCGGACGGCCGAGCGTCTCCCACATGACGCTATCGAAGCTGCGGGGCTCGGCGCCGTCGCTCCAAAGGAACGAACGTCGCGAAACGAAGGCCTGGCCGGTTGCCGAGCCCTTCCCGGGAGCGATCTCTAAGGGTGGCAAGTCAATGCCTGCCATCGCGGTCGTGCACAACGCCCCTGACTTGCCGATCGGCTCGTACAGGAGCGCAAAGCTGGCCTTGCCAATCGAACGTGCAGCCTCACACACCTCTGCTCGGGCATGCGGGCTGTTTGACATTCCGCGCATCACAGCCGCGACTTGCTCGAGCGCCTGCTCGCGGTGCTCGGCCTCGTTGGCCTGGTAGCGGACCTCGGCGACAAGCCACTGGGTGGTGAAGCCGATGATTGCGCCAACTGCCAGGAACAGCACCGCGGCTCGGTATTGGGTCGCGGGGTATGCCGCCCCGCCGACGAATACGAGTGGCGCAAGGAAGAAGACGGCCATTGCCACGGTGACGACGCACAGTTGGGGGCGATCGCCGTACAGGGCCGTCCAGAACACGGGAAGCAAGGCCACGACCGCAATCCCCGAGTTTGCCCCGCCGGCTGAGCTGCGCAGGCAGGCTACGGCCGCGAGGAAGATCAGCGACGGTGAAATCTCTCTTGCTTTGGCGAGCGCGCCACGTACCGGTATCAGCCGTACCAAGCCGGCAAACACGCCCAGCGCGATGGCGGCCAGATACTGGACCCAGTCGACCTTTGTCGCGATCGGCGCGACGATCGCCGCGAGCCCGGCCGCGGCGGCAAACGGGGCAAGGTTCAGTCTTGTGCGCTCGGCGGCCTTGCCCTCGGCCGGCTGCTCTGTGGGTGCGGCATTGTCGATTGGTCGCTCCACGGCTTTTGCTTGGATGCTTGTCACGCTTGTCTTCCACCTTCAGTGTCGCGCCTTCACTGGCATGGGCGTAGCCCCGCCTGAGATCCTTCTGATCGAGCCCCCGCGGCGACGCTCGAGCGCGGTCCCGCGTCCTCCACAGTGTTTTCGCCCAGCTCTCGTTGATCGCGCATATAAGAGTTATTCGGCAAATCTTCGGCGTCGCTTGATGTTGCTACCGATCTTGTCTTGCACCTGTCGTGTTCTTGAATCGTGGGGATGCCAACTAGCGCTAAAACCACCGTTGATCCATGCCGATGAGAAGAACCTGCGCTGCGCCGCGCGGTGACTGAGACGATGCCCTCCATTCCAGCCAAGAGATCGCCGCGCTCGTTGACCACGCTGTTCAGGCATTGTCTGGGGCAGGGGCAGGGGCAGGGGCAGGGGCAGGTTCTGGGACCAGCGCTTCTGAGACTGTTGCTTCTGAGACCAGCGCTTCTGAGACCAGCGCTTCTGAGACTGGTACTCCTGAAGCTAACGCTTTTATTGTCGGCGCCCCTACGACGGGCGCTCCTATTGCCGACGGTCCTGCTGCCGGCGGCTCTGGCGGCGATGGCGCTTGCCCCGCCCGCGACGGCGATCATCGGTGGCACCACCGCTCAGATCGGTACGTTCCCTTCGCTTGCCTACGTCGTCGACTTCCAAGGTCAGCTCGCCTACCAGTGCACCGGCACAGTTATCGCTCCCAGCCTGGTCCTGACGGCAGGCCACTGCGCCGAGAACATACAAACTGGAGCCACCTTCAACGCGTCCGGCTTTCGCGTGGTGACCGGCGCCGTCGATCCGCTGCAGCCGGGCGACCTCGTCTCGACGGTGCTCGGCGTGATCGTCTATCCCGGCTTGGAACGTAAGCTCGACAAGGGCGATGTCGCGCTGCTTGTGCTCTCAACGCCCACCAGCGCTCCCCCGATCACGCTGGCCAGCCCCCAGCAGGCCAAGCGCCTCGCCGCGGGTGCTCCAGCGACAATCGTGGGCTGGGGAAAGACGGTCTTTGAACAGACGACCTTGACCGAACAGCTGCAATCGGCCTCCACGGTTGTGCAAGCACGCAAATGGTGCAGGCGAAACGCCCCGCCCTTCTTCCCTCGCAGCGAGATCTGCACCATCACACCTCCCAGCTATGCCACCGGTGTGTGTCAAGGAGACAGCGGCGGCCCACTGCTCGCCTCTGGGCCGAGCGGTGAACCAATTGAGGTAGGCGTCGCCGACCACGTGTACGGCCGTTGCTCGACGCGGCACCCGTCGGTGTTCGCAAGCGTCGGCGCGATCTACCGGTGGGCGCAAACCTGGATCGCAGCCTACAAGCGCCCGACCGCGCCGCCGGCTCCGCCAACGACCTTGCCCACTGGGCCTGCGCCTCAGCCGGCGCCATCCTGATCGCCACTACTCAGCTGCGTCGTGCGCAAGCCGGCGACGGCTGTGGGCACGCGCAAGGCACGATTGGGCACACGGGCGGGGATGGTCAGGAAAGCCAGCGTGGATCGCATGGCCCGCGGGCTTGCCGCATACGCGCCTGAGCAATCGGCACACTGAAGGGTGTGAGCCAAGCACCTGCCGTCCCGTCCCATGGAGCCCAAGAGCTACCGCGTTCGCGCCGCAGGCTGGTGCTCGCAATCTGCTGCATGAGCCTCTTGATCGTGGGCTTGGACAACACGATCGTCAACGTTGCGCTGCCGTCGATCGGACGCGAACTGCACGCGTCGGTCTCAGAGTTGCAGTGGACCGTGGACGCCTACACGCTGGTGCTGGCCAGCCTGCTGATGCTGGGCGGCTCGATGGGCGACCGACTGGGGCGCCGCCGCGTGTTCCAGACAGGGCTAGTGCTGTTCACCTTGGGCTCACTGCTGTGCAGCGCCGCGCCAAGCCTCGGTTGGCTGATCGTATTTCGCATGCTGCAGGCGGTCGGCGGCTCGATGCTCAACCCGGTCGCGATGTCGATCATCCGCAACGTCTTCACCGACGCCCGCGAGCGAGCACAGGCGATCGGCATGTGGGGCGCCACGATCGGCATCAGCCTCGCGCTGGGCCCGGTGCTGGGAGGCGCGCTCGTCGACGGCGTCGACTGGCGCGCGATCTTCTGGATCAACATCCCCGTCGGTCTGGTAGCGCTGGGATTGACGATGCGCTTCGTCCCGGAGTCGCGCGCGCCAAAGCCGCGACGCTTGGACCCGGTTGGCCAGCTGCTGGTGATCGTGCTGTTGGCCTCGCTCACCTACGGGATCATCGAGGCACCCTCGGCCGGCTGGTTGTCGGGTCAGACGATTGGATTGTTCGTGCTTGCCACCGCAACGCTGGCGGCGCTTGTGCCCTATGAGACTCGGCGCGGAGAACCGTTGATCGATCCGCGCTTCTTCCGCAGCCTCCCCTTTTCCGGTGCGAGCGCGATCGCTGTCCTTGCCTTTTCCGCGCTGGGGGCGTTCCTGTTCATAAACACGCTGTATTTGCAGGAGGTCCGCGTCCCGCACCTATCAGCCTTCACGGCCGGCCTGTGCACGTTGCCGATCGCGGCGATGACGCTCTTCTTCGCGCCGCTGTCCGGACGCATAGTCGGTCGCCGTGGCCCGCGTCTGGCGCTGCTGGTCGGAGGGCTTGGCATCGGGCTGGGCGGCCTGTTGCTGGTCGATATCTCCTCCACCACTCAGATCGCCGCGCTGTTGCCTGCCTATTTCCTGTTTGGAATCGGCTTCGGCATGGTCAACCCGCCGATCACCAACACGGCGGTGCTGGGTATGCCAGAGGCACAAGCCGGGGTGGCGGCGGCAGTGGCGTCGACATCGCGTCAGGTTGGTCAGACGTTGGGCGTGGCGCTCGCCGGAGCGATCGCGGCCGCGGGTGCGGCAAGCGTCGGCCCCGACTTCGTCGCCTCCAGCCACATCGTCTGGTGGATCGTCGTCGGTTGCGGTGTGGCGATCATGGCGCTCGGCCTGTTCAGCACGACCAGTCGCGCGAATGCAAGCGCCAGACAGGCGTTGGCTGGCCCACGCCCAGCCGAAGCCGGCGCGGGCTCCTAGCCGTGCCGCGTGTGGCTCAGTCGCTGCCCTCGGTCTCTCCGCTTGGCTCTTGCTCGTCGCCCTCATACAGCGACTCGCAAGCAAGCTCCTGCGCTTTCGCGCCCCACAGCTTGATCTCGAGCAGGTCATACAGATAATCGTCGGGCGCGATCAAAGTGAAGCGCTGCTCGATCAGCTGGCATTGGTCGACCGTCGTGCGCCCAAGCTCGGCGGTCACAACCCGGCCTGCGCCGACAAGCGGCCGCCCCCACACGAGCGTCATCGCGGCAAGCGCACCGTTCTGCCCGTGCCAGGAGCCGATCACCTCGTCGCACACATCCAACTTCCAGTCTGGGGTTGCGCTCGGCAGTCTCCTCGGTGAAGTCGCCGCGCGCTGTGAGCTCCATCGGCTCCCCTGTGCCCCCTAGGGTATCGTCGTTTAGGCCGCTGAGAAAGCGCACGTAGCCGAACAGCTCATAGCCGTTGGTCGTGATCGAGGTGGCGGGCACATAGCGGCGCCCGTGCCAACCCCGGTCGGGATACCAAGCAATCTCACCAGGCTCGCCAAGCTCCTCGCCGTCCGTGTCGAGCGCCGCCCAGCAGGCGAGCAACTCCTCTTCCAAGCGCTCGGCCCAGCGCCCATAGGGCAGACCTTCCTGGGGCGGCTCGGCGACGAAGCTGGGGACGAAACGTTCGACGGGTGGCACGCAGGAAGCCTATCCGGCGCGCCCGAGGTCGCGTGCTGATGGCTCAGGGCTGAGTGCCAACGGTCAGCAACGGCATGCTAGGAAAAGACCGTCATGCAACCATTTGGTTGCATGTACATGTGCGCTAGGAATGCCGTTTCAGATGTACCTCACATCAACTCGGCTACGTCCACTCAGCTACGTCCAACCGTTCGCCTCAATCACGCTCATTCACATTGTCTTCACGCATCACGCATCGCGCAACACGCTGGCAGCGTGCTCGGGCGCGACGATGTTCAGGTTCACGCCGGTCGAGAGCTCCAGCCCGGCGAGATGCGTAAGGCGCGGCGCCACGTCGATGCGCCAGCAGAAGTGCTCAGCCCCACGCGGAGCGGTCCGCACCCACATGTTCAAGGGCGGCGAGGAGTCGAAGTGGCGCGCCAGCCGTGTGAGCCCGTCGTGCAACAGCATTGAGCCGAGCGCCCCGTCGTCCTCGAAGCGCGCACGCGGCACGCGCGGCGCCAGCATCAGCTGGAAGGGAAGTCGCGAGCCGTAGGGCGCCATCAGCACGGCCTCCTCGTCGATCGCCACAATTCGCTCTCCGCGACGCACCTCTTCGGCGACAAGGTCCTCGAGCAGCCCGCGTCCCATCGTGCGATGAGCGTAAGCACCGCAGCGCTCGCGCTCACGCGCCACCTCCCCCGGCACGAAGTCGAGCGCATACAGTTGCGAATGCGTGTGTTCGAGCGATGCCCCGGCCTCGCGGCGCTCATTGACGATCAGCTGCACGTAGGCTGCGTCGGAATGCGCCAGCATGCGCAAACGCCACACCTCCATCGCATCGGCCAGCCGCGAAGCGGGCAGCTCGGCCAGGGAGACGACGGACTCGGGCGCGTTGATGATCACCTCGTGCGCGCCGGAGGCGGGCGCGGCATAGAACAGGTCCGGCTGAGCGTCGGCAGGCGGGGTGGGACTATCGCCGTCAAGGGCCGGGTAGAGATTCGGAACCACCCTTACGCTCCACCCGGCGGTGTCAGCAGTCGAGCCGCTGAGCCCATCCCCACCTGAGCCACTCACACTGTCGGCGGGGCGCAGCGAATACAGCTCAGGAGGAGTGAGATCCTCGCGGCCGGCGGCGAAGGGGTCCTTCTCCACGTCGATCGGCGCCGGCGCCGGGCAGCGCGGCTCGCCGCCGGGTCGCTCCGAGCGCTCCCCGGCGATGATCACCTTGTGCCCGCTGAGCGGGTCCACCCTGATCTCAGGCATGCAGCGCGTGCCTTTGGCCCCTACCCATCCCTATCACCCGTCCAACGCATAGCGTTGGACGTCCCTCTGAGCTTCGCCGCACTCGGGTACTCGCCCTCGCGGATGTAGGGCCGGCCGTAGGCGGGCATGAAGACGGTCGCGGGCCTGAAGCTCGAATCGGTCATCTGCAGGCCGAGCGCACCACTCTTGTCGTAGTAGCTGGGGTAGCTCACGGGAAAGGACTTTAGGAAGGCAGCACCGTCGGCGCGGTGGGAATCTTCCGAGTCGATGCCGATGAAGGCCACACGCCGCCCGTATTCAGCGGATACGCGCTGGAAGGCGAGTGACTCTTCCTGGCAGGGCACACACCAAGAGGCCCACTTGTTGATGACGACGGGATACCCTTTGAGCGCGCAGAGGCGCGCCTGCAGTGCCGGCGCACCGCCTTCGAGCAGCATGCCGGCCTGGGCGTGCAGCGTGGCCAGTGGTCCTGGCGAGCCGGCGAGCAGGGCGCTGGTCTGTACGGCGGTCAGGTGTGCAGTGTCGCTGCCGGAGGAGGAGCCGCGCGGCAGCTGCGTGACGCCGATCACGACCAGCACGACCAGGGCCACGCAGAGCAGCGTCACGATTGTACGTCGAAGAGTCATGCTGTGATGAAGACTGCCAGATGGCAGCGCTTCAAATCCTCCGGGTTGTGCTGTATCCTGAGCGAAGCAGAAGGATGGGGTCCAAGCGATGCCCGCTTTCTGTGAGCCTCACCGGCGCGAGCGCCGGTTTTTCATGAGCGAAGCGGACGAGTGTCCGCGACCGCTCCATCTCGAAGCCCAGAGCCTCCATGGCCGAGTCCCCAGCAGTGGCCCAAGCGGCCGCGTCCATTCCCGGTCCCGCCGAAATCAAGCGAGCGGAGAAGCTCGTGCGCGAGCGTTTCCTGCACGAGGGCGAGGACGCGGCGGCAGCGCTGGCACAGGGTTCGCCACGCCGCCGCGCGCTGGACATGGCGCTGGCCGAGCTGAAGGAAGGGGCAAAGCACCCATCGACCGCGTGGCGGCGTGAGTTCTCGCTGCTACTCGGCCTGGAACGCGTCCTCTCCGAGGACGAGCCGAAGCTGGTCGACGGCACCGTGCTCTCGGCCCACCAGGTGGATGCCCTCTCGGGCACGCTGACGGCTTTGTTGGCCGAGGCGCAGCGCTCGGGCGCGAACGGCAACGGCCGCGCCGCAGCCGCGGCCTCGCCGGAGCTGCTGGCAACGGCGGCGATCCTTGGGCCGGACGACGCCAAACAGGAGCAAGCGGATGACGGACCAGGCGCCCGCGCCGGCACCGGCTCGCCCGCGCGCGCCGAGGCCACGGACGACGCTGACGATGACGGCGACGAGGATCTGGACGACGAGGACGACGACCCCCTCTGGCGGGGGGCAGGCGACGAGGACCTCGGACCGGTCGAGCGAGCCGCCCCCGAGGCGCCGGAGGAGGACGACGACTTCGACGACGATCTCGACCTGGCCGAGCCGGAGCCCGAGCCAGAGGAGGAGGTAGAGGAGGAGTCCGAGGAAGAGCCCCAAGACTGGGTGGACGAGGACGAGACGAGGAGGACGTCTCGGATCAGCCCGAGGACCCGAATGCCGCCAAGCGCTTCTGGTTCGAGCATGCCACCGGCGCCGGCAAGACGGTGGCCGCGCTCGGCTTTGTCGAGGCCTCGCAGACCGGCGGCGTCCTGATCCTCACGCACCGCCGCAACTTGGTCGACCAGTTCCACGGCGAGCTGCGCGACCGCGGCTACCAAAAGCGCATCTCGCGCCCGCTGTACACGGGCGAGGATTCGCCCAAGGGCCCGGTAACGGTAGAGACCTACCAGTGGTTCGTACGCAACGCGGGCCGCATCTCAAGCGCCTATACGATCGTGATCTGCGACGAGGCCCACACGGCATTGGGCGAGAAGACCAGCGGCGCGATCAGAGCATGGACGGGCCCGATCTTCATCGGCATGACGGCCACGGGTGCCTTGATCGCAAGACACGTAACCGACCTGTTCCCGACGCAGACCTCACGCTTCGACTTGGCCCAAGCGGCAAGGCGGGGAGTGATCGCACCGCTGCGCTGTGTGCGCATATCCCCAGGCGTGGGCGTGCGCACGATCGCCAACGTGCCGTTGCGGCGAGGCGAGGTCGACACCGAGTTCGACCAGGAGGAGCTGGCCGCGCTGCTCGACCAACAGCCGTTCAACATGGCGGCGGCCAACCTCTACAAGACGCGCTTCAACGGCGTCCCCGGCGTCGTCTACGCGGCCGGCGTCAAACACGCCTACAGCCTCGCGGAAGCATTCCGCGCCGAAGGCATCAAGGCGATGGGCGTCTCCGGCGAGACGCCAAAGCGCGAGCTGGCAGAGGTGCTGGCCCGCTACGAGCGCGGCGACATCGACGTCCTGATCAACGCGCAGCTGCTGGCCGAGGGCTGGAACAGCCCGCGAGCAACCGTCTGCGTGCACCTGGCCCCGACGGCCTCAAAGCGCATCTACCAGCAGCGGGTAGGACGAGTCACGCGCCGTCACCCAGGCAAGGAGGCAGGCCTCGTAGTCGATTTCGTACACCCGGCAACCAAGAACGACGACCCGGTCGTAACACTGCACTCGTTGCTGGATCGCGATGTCTATAGGGGCGGCGCGATCGTCGTCGGCCCGGTGCGCCGCGGGCGTGGACGAAGGATGCGAGTGGAGCGCCGTGTGCTGCCAGTCTGTGCCGAGGAGGAGCGCCGCTTCGAGGTGTTCGAGCGCGAGCTGTGGCGCATAGCGGTAGAGCACTTGGACTACGGCGAGCAGCATGTGTGGGCGGCTTTGGCGGGCGCCAGAGTGACGCCAAATGGCTGGCGCCGTGCGCGAGCGATGTTGCACTTCGACCGTACAGGCGAGCTGAAGGCCCGCTTCTTGATCACCGCGGTGCAGCGCAACAAGAGCCCGCAGCTGCGCTTGAAGGCGCTGTCGGAGATCGCCGCGCTGCGCGACCCCGATGCGTTCGACACGGCGATCGACATAGCGGGCAATTGGCCGCGCGACGAGCGCCGCGAGGCGGCCAAGATCATGCTGCGCGCGCTGGTGGAGCGGCGTATCGGCCGTCGCGACCAGGCCAACGCTTGGATCTGGCGTCTGGCTGAGTACACGCGCGACGTGCACGAGGAGTACGCGGTGCAGCGCTGGCCGGAGACAAAGCGTCTGTTGGGCCTGCTCGTCAACTCGGCCGGAGGCGCCCACGCCCGCAACGCCCGCCGGTTGGTGCACGCGGCCCGCAAGCAGGACCGCCGCTTGGCGGCAGCATTGCTGGCGGCCGCGCTGGCGCACACCCCGGAGGCAGAGGAGGTCTTGCGCGGCGCGCGCACGCGCATGGCGCGTAAGCCCCCGGCGTTGGCGCGAGAGCTGCTACGCAACTTCCCAAAGCGTCGTGCCCGCGGTCAGCGCCGCCGCCGCAAGGGCCAGGGCCAGCGGCCGGCTGAGGCCGGAGGTCAAACCGAGCAAACAGCGACAGCGACGAAGTCCACGCGTCAGCGTCGCTCCAGGCGGGGCTCGGAGAATGGCAAGATCACCCGTGCGGGTGCAGGCGAGAAGGCGGACTCGCCCTCGGACGCAGTGCTCGCGGAGGCGCTCTCAAATGAGAAAACGCCACAGCAGGGCATGGACGGTGAGCTCAGCGCCGGCTCAGGTAAGAAGTTGCAGGAGAACGTCGAAGAAGCGCTGCAGCGGGCCGATCAGCCGACCGACTCTAGGTGAACCTCGCCGGCGCTGAGCGCCGTCGTGGTCCCGTCCTGGCGGCGCACCAGCAGTTGCCCTTCATCGTCTATCCCCTCCGCGCGCCCGTGCTTGCCCCGATTCGAGCCGTGCTCGCTCCTATCTTGGCCCCGCTCGCCCTTATTCGGGCCGTGCCCGCTCTGACTTTGGGCTTCATGCCCGCCCCAGACAACGTCGCGGCCGTATAGCGCGTCGCGCGCACGCCACGCGTCGAGCATGGTGTCAACCGGCTCGGCAAGGCGCGTGACGAGGGCTTGGAGCAATCGCTCGAATGTCGGCTCTATCGCGCTGGGCTCGAGTTCGAGGCTCGCCGCGCGCCCACGCAGCTCCGCCGGCAACTGCTCGACGCGGACGGCCACGTTCAGCCCGATTCCGAGCACAGCCCAGCCTTCTTGGGGGCGGCCCTCTACGAGGATGCCAGCCAGCTTGGCGAGGATGGGCTGATCAGCCTTGTTTGCTTGTTCCCGCGCAAGCATCCGGTCTCCCGTGTGGGCTCGTCTATCCACGCCGCTTCGTTCGACGATCACGTCGTTGGGCCACTTCACGCGTGCGGTATCGCCGACGACGTCACAGACGGCAACGCCCGCGATCAACGACAGCAACGGGTTCGGGTCCCGCAGCACGAGCGAGCACAGCAGCGCACTGCGTGGCGGCGCCAACCAGGAGCGTCCTTGCCGTCCGCGCCCGGCGCTCTGCTCCTCAGCTGTGACTGTCGTGCCGTGCGGCGCGCCGGCGATCGCCAGTCGGCGCGCTCGCTCGTTGGTGGAATCGGTGCGACGCAGGTGTACGCGCGGATGACCGAGCGAGCCTGTCTCGGCATCCGGCATTACACGGCGTCGGCCAGCAGGGCGTCGACGAGCCCGTCGATGTCATGGCGCTCGGCCTCAACGTGAGGCTCCAGGCCACGCTCGCGCAACGTGGCGCTCGTCACGGGCCCGATTGAGACGATGCGCGTGGCCGGCGACAGGTACGCCTGGTTGGGGGCTGAGGGGGCTGAGGGGGCTGAGGGGGCTGAGGGGGCTGAGGGGGCTGAGGGGGCTGAGGGGGCGCCGGGCAACTGGCTGTGGGTGTCCGAAAAAGGTCGATGCCCCGCGCGCGCGCGCGGGGCATCGAGGAAATAGCGAACACTGGAAGAGGAGGTGAAGGTGATGTAGTCGGCCGTCTGGGCTTGCCGCAGCGCTCGCTCCGACAGCGGCTCGGCGACGGTCTCGTACAGCGCCAGCACGTCAACCTGCGCCCCGCGCAAGCGCAGGGCGTCGGGCAACACCTCGCGTGCCCCGCTGGCGGTGGCCAGGAGCGCGTGCTTCACCTCAAGATCGCTCAGAGCTTCTACAAGCGACTCGGCGACGAAGCGCTCAGGCACCACGTCGGCCACGATCCCGTGCTCGGCAAGAGCGCGCGCCGTGCTGGGTCCGATCGCCGCGACGTGGACGTGAGCGAGCGAGCGAGCGTCGCGGTCGCCGGCAGCCAGGCGTTCGAACAGGCACTCGACGGCGTTGGCGCTGGTCAGACAGATGAGGTCGTACGGCGTCGGGTCCAAAGCAGGCCCGGCGAGCGGCCGCGTACGGATCGTCGGTGCCTCGATCACGCTCGCGCCAAGCGCGGCAAGGCGTGCTGCCAGTCCGCTGGCCTGCGCTCGCGCGCGGGTCACCGCCACCGTGCGACCGGCCAGCGGCCGCGGCGGCAGCCAGCTCAAATCGTCGGCAAGCTCGGCGACGGCACCCACGATCGTGATCGCAGGCGCCTTCACTTGCTTGCGCTCCGCGACCTCAACGATCGTTGTGAGCGTGCCGCTCACCGTGCGCTGATCGGGCAGTGTCCCGCGTTCCACGAGCGCTACGGGCTGTGAGGGCGCCCGTCCGGCGGCGATCAGTCGCTCGGTGATGTGTGGCAGCTGGCGCACGCCCATGTAGAACACGAGCGTCCCGGGGAAGGCAGCCAGGGCCGCCCAGTCGAGCTCCGCGCTGTGCTCGCCTGGATCGTTCTCGCGGGTCTGCTCGTCTGCGTGTATTGCTTACAGGTGCGTCGCGTGTTCCTTGTGCGGGCCGCTTGCCGTGCTGTCAGACGTGCGCGCTGCGTCCTCCGGCGTGTCTTCGCGGGTATGCCCCGTGACGAGTGCCACGCCTGTCGAAAGGCCGCGATGCGTCACCGGGATGCCTGCGTACGCCGCGGCGGCGACCCCTGCCGTGACGCCTGGGACAACACTGAACTCGATCCCCGCCTTACGTAGCGCAAGTGCCTCCTCGCCGCCGCGCCCGAACACGAAGGGATCGCCGCCCTTCAGCCGCACCACCTCTCCTCCGGCGAGCGCCCGCTCGATCATCAGCGCCTGTGTTTGCTCCTGTGGTACCGACTCGCCGCCGCCTTCCTTGCCGACGAACAGCAGTTCGGCGTCAGCGCGCGCGCCCTCCAGCGCCTGAAATGGGATCAGACGGTCGTAGAGGATCGTATCGGCGCGCGCGATCAGCTCCAGCGCACGCGCGGTCAGCAGGCCCGGGTCGCCGGGCCCTGCTCCGACGAGGTGCACGCACCCGGCGGTAGTTGCTCGGGCGCTGCGTCTGGTCCGCGCTCGGCAGCGCCGGGCGGCCGGTCCTCGGCCGCATTCGATGACGCGCCCTCAGCCGCGCTCAACGGCCAGCTCCTCGGCACGGGCCAGCAGTTCGCGGGCGCCAACCGCCTCCAGCCGCTCGGCCATGCGCACGCCCAGCTCCGCGGGGTCGTAGAAGCCACCCATCATCTCGTCGGCGATCCATTCCGAGCCGTCTGGCAGCCCGATCCAGGCGTGCATGTACAGGCAGCCGCAGCCCGCCGCCGCGGCGTGTGCGCCGAGCGGGGTGTTACAGCTGGCGCCCAAAGCATGGGCGAGTGCCCGCTCGGCCAGCAGGCATGCGGAGGTGTCCTTATCGAGGATCGGCGCTACAGCATCGCTCACAGCCGAGTCCCCGGCGCGTGCCTGCAGCCCGAGTGCACCCTGGCCGGGGGCGGGCACGAAGTGCGGAGCGTCGAGCGTGCAGCCGATGTCCCGTTCGCGACCCAGCCTCTGCAGGCCGGCCTTCGCGAGCACGATGGCGTGCAGCGAGGCGTCGCTGCCCCCGCTGCCGTCGCCGCTGGCGGTGACCGCGCTCGCGAGCTTGCGCAGGCGCGTGTCGACGTTGCCGCGCAGGCTAACCACTTCCAGGTCGGATCGGGCGGCGCGCAGCTGGGCGGCTCTGCGCACGCTGCTCGTGCCAACGCACGCCCCTTCGGGCAGCTGCTCGAGCGAGCGAGCACCGATCAGCGCGTCTTCGGCGGCGGCCCGATTCGGTGAACCCAGCAGCTCGAGGCCCTCGTGCAGTTCGACCGGTATGTCCTTCGCGGAATGCACCGCCAGGTCGATCTCTTTTGCCAGCAGCGCATGCTCGAGCTCGGCCACCCAGCGCGACTTGTCGTCGCGAGGGGAGCGCTCGCGCAGCTGATGCTCGCCCTTTAGCGGTTCGTGCATGATGTCGCCGCGCGTGCGCACCACGACGATCTCGGCTTTGCCCAGCCACCCTGCGACCAGCCGTGCTTGGGCGAGCGCGAGCGCGCTGCCGCGTGTTCCGATGCGCATCGGAGCGACCGCGCCTCCTAGGAGCCGCTCTTGCGTGCGCTCTGGATCGAGCGCACCTCGGCGAGAGTCTCGTCGGCCTCCACGGCCCGGCGGTCGGCATGCTTGGCCTCGCGGGCGGCCTCGCTGCCTGCCGTGTGCCCCTGGGTGTGCCCTTCAGGGTATCCCCGCCATGGGGGGCCTGCGCCCCAGAGGGTGTGTCCCTTGTGGGGTATCGAGTCCGAACAGCTCGCGCACGAGCTGCAGCATGGCGTGCCCGCTCGCGGGCTTGTCAGTCGCCGCGGAGGCTCCACCGTGCAGCCCTCTTGGGGGACGCTGTCAAAAGCGCGCTCGGCGGAGATGCTGCGCAAGCGGATCGTCGGCTCATGCAAGAGGCGCCCGAGAACCGCGCGTGCGACCGCCTCCACGCGCATCAGGTCACGCTCTGAGGCCGACTCCCAGCGACCTTCGTTCTCAGAGAGGATCTGCTCGACGATGCGGTTGCCGTGCTCGCGCAAAGCACTCACGGTCGGCAGTGTCTCGGCCTGGCCGAGCCAGCGCGCGAAGCGGTGGATCTCCTCCTCGACGATCTGCTCGGCTTGCGGGACGATCTCGCGGCGCGCACCGAGGTTGCGCTGCACGACCGCCTGCAGGTCGTCGATGTCATACAACGTGACCCCGTCGATGTCTCCGCAGCGCGAGTCGATATCGCGCGGTACGGCGATGTCGATTAGCAATAGTGCCCGCCCGCCCCGCCCACCCCGACCGCGACGCTGGGCCATCACCAGCGCCAGCTCCTCGCTGCCCACGATCGGGTGCGGCGAGGAGGTCGAGGAGACGACGATGTCGGCCTCCAGCAGCTGCTCTGGGAGTTTGTCGAGCCCGACGACCGAGCCACCGAAGCGCTGCGCAAGGCTGAGCGCGCGGTCGGCGTGACGGTTGGCGACGAAGACCGTGCCGACGCCCTGATGCGCAAGCGCTTGCGCGGTCAGCTCGCTCGTCTCGCCCGCGCCGAGCAGCATCACGCGCCGCTCGGCCAGGTCGCCGAGCACGTCTTGGGCGAGGTCAACGGCTACCGAGGGCACGGACACTCGCGAGGAGCCGATGCCTGTCTCCGAGCGCACGCGCTTGCCCGTCGTCAGCGCCGCCGCGAACAGGCGGTTGGATAGTGGGCCGGTCGTGCCGGCCGTCATCGCGGCCTCATAGGCACGCTTGACCTGGCCTTGGATCTCGGCCTCGCCGAGGATCATCGACTCCAGGCCCGCGGTCACGCGATACAGCTGGCGGGCGGCCTCGCAGTTGCGCGGCGAGTAGATCTCCTGCGCGAGCTCCGTGGGCCGGATGCTCGCACGGCGCGCCAGCAGGCCGAGCACATCGCTCTCGGCTTTTACAAGAGTCCCACCCGCCCCGCCGACGACTAGGTAGATCTCGGTGCGGTTGCAGGTCGAGATGACGACGACCTCGTGCACCTCGGGGCTCTCGGCGATCTGTTGGGCGAACTCGACCGCGAGCTCCTCCGTGAAGGCCAACCGCTCGCGTAGCGCGACTGGCGCGGTCTTGTGGGAGATGCCGAGCGCCAGCAGCTCGCCGGTGCCTTTGAGGGTGCTCATACCGTTTCGCCTGTCTGCTTGTGCCCTTCAGGGTGCTCCCCTGAAGGGGGGGCCCCCTTCAGGGCGTGCTCCTGGCCTCTGCCGGGGCGCGCAGGCTTGGGGTTGGGTTCATCCAAATCGGCGATGCCCCCCGCGCGCGCGCGGGGCATGTCGTCTTTTTCCATCTCCCCACGCAGCCCTTCGACCTTGCGTTCCACCCTCCCCAGGCGCACGGCCATGATCGCCACGTAGATCAAGACGATCGCGAAGAACACGATGTAAGCGGCGGCCACATAGCCGTCGTTTGAGTGTTCGGGAAGGGTTGTGGCGAGGGAGGTCACGATTGGTAGCCGAGGATTCGCGAACGGGCTTTGAGCAGGATGCGGGTGCGCTTGGCGGCCAGCTCATAGGAGCACAAAGCCGCGAACAGCAGCGCGATCGCCGCGAGCGAGACGAGGAACGTGAGTGCCATCGGCGCGGGTAGGTTGGAGGAGCTACCGAGCACGCGCGGATGCAGATAGGAGGCCGACAGGCGCACGGCAAGGAAGTTCATCGGCACGAACGCGCCCGCGGTGATCGCGAACACCGAGGCGTAGCGTGCTTGGCGCTCGGGGTCCTCGATCGCGAAGCGCAGCGGCTGGTAGGTGGCGTACAGCAGCATGATGATCAAGAACGATACGAGCGTGGGCTCGCTCCAAACCCACCAGTGGCCCCAAGAGCCGCGCGCCCATATCGAGCCGGTGATCAGCACCGCCACGCCAAAGATTAGGCTCATGTGGATGGCGACGTAGGAGCGCAAGTCCCAGCGCTGATCGCGAGTACGCAGATGTGCGATCGCGCACAGGCCACCGATCACGAAACCGCACAGCGTCACGATCGCAAGCGGCACGTGCAGATAGAAGATCTTCTGCAAGAAGCCTTCTTCAGCTTCGATCGGCGCGTAGAAGAAGATCAAGCTGAGCGACACGCAAAACGCGATGATCGTGGCGATGGAAAGGGCGCGAAGTGGAGGGCGGCGCATGGTGGGCGTGCTTAGTCCTCCAGGAGGAAGTCGAACACGGCGTAGGCGATGAGGCCGAACACAAGATCATAGAGCGCGAGCGTGCCAAGCCAGCGCAGCGGCGGCCCCCCCGGTCGTGTGGCGTACAGCAACGGTGCGCTTGCGCGCGCGCAGCCGATCACGATCGGCACAAGCAGGGGTAGCGCGAGCAGCGGTCCGAGCAGGTCGCGGGCACGCGTGCGCACCGCCAGCGCGGCTACTAGCGTGCCGATCGCGGCGACGCCGATGTCGCCGAGCGCGAGCGGCGCCAGTAGGCCCGGTAGCGCTTGGCCCAAGGATGGGCCTAGCAAGAGCAGTCCAAACGCCGGCACCGCGATCAACTCGAGCACGAGCAGGTAGGCGAGCAGCGCGGTCGCCTTGGCGATCAGTAGCGCGGTGCGGTCCACGGGCGCTAGTAGAAAGCCATCGAAGCCACCCTGGTCGGCGTCGGCAACGAACAGGCGATTAATGCCCAGCATCGCGGCGAACAGCAAGGTCACCCAGAGGATGCCGGCCGCCTCTTGACCGCTGACGGTGTCCTGGTTCAGGGCGAAGTGAAAGACCACGAACGTGGTCACCGCGAAGAGCGACATACCCGGGATCGACTCCAGCGTGCGCAGCTCCACCAGGAGCTCCTTGCGCAGCAGCGCTCGGATCACTTTTGCTGTTCGGGGCGGTGCATGCACCGCCCCGCCAGGACGTGCATGCACGTCCTGGGACATCGCCGCATGCGGCGATGTCTTTCCCGGTGCGCTCATCGATACAACTCCGCCACTGCGCTTGTGCTCACGCCCGTGGCGTTCGTCAGCAAAGCGACGCGGCCTGCGCGCAGGCCCAGCACGAGGTCGGATTCGGCCAGTCCCCTGCCGGGATCGTGGCTACTGAGCACGCGCGTGCATCCGCTGGACGGTCCGATCAGTGGCTCCACAAGCTCGATCGCGGCCGGGTCGAGGTTCGCGTAGGGCTCGTCGAGCAAAAGCAATTGTGGATCGTGCAGCGTCGCGCGAGCCACGGCCACTCGCTGGACCATCCCGCGTGAGAGCGTCCTGACCGGCTCCTCAGCTCTGCTCGTCATCGAGACCGCGGCAAGCTTTTGCTCGACACGTTCCTCGTCGACGTTGTGCAGGCTGGCGTGGTAGCGAAGATTCTCGCGTGCGGTCAACTCGCGGTACAGAAGCGGCTCGTGGCCGAGCAGGCCGATGCGCCCGCGCACCTGCCAAGCATCGTCGGGCAATTGTGTGCCAAGCACCGTGACCTTGCCGGAGTGTGGTCGTAGCAGCGTCGCTAGCACGCGCAGCAGTGTCGTCTTGCCGGCCCCGTTGGGACCGAACACGACAAGTGTCTGCCCCGCGTCGAGCGTGAGCGTCACATCGTCGAGCGCCGCGCGTTCGCCGTAGTTGCGTGTCAGCCCGTCGAGCTCGACGGCCGCCAGCATGTCCTCGACGGCTGCTGCGCCCGTCGTCTGGACTTCGAGGTCCCCCACGCGCAGGCTCAGACTGTGGAGAAGCGCTGCTCGTGCTCGCTCTGCGCGCGGGCAATCAGCGAGCGGACGGCCGACTCGCCCGTCCGCTCCCCATCAGAGGGAGTGCCCGTGACGGCACGGCCTTGGCGCAGCAGCTCAACCGGGTCGGGATCGCCGTTCACGATCCCCTCGAAGAACTGCTTGCGGTCCTGGTATGTCGGCAGCGTGCCCTTGGCCCAGCCGCGCACCTCGTTAAGTAGCACTGCGAGTTGCGCGTACGGCTCGCCAAACTGCTCTGAGATCTCGCGCTTGATGCGCTTGGCCAGGGCTGGCGAAGCACCGGCTGTGGAGATCGCGATTGCCAGTGGGCCTGTGCGCACGATCGCCGGCAGGATGAAGTTGCACAGCGGCGGCACGTCCACGACGTTGACGAGCATCGCGCGTCGCTCCGCGTCGTCGTACACGGCGATGTTCACATCCGTGTCGTTGGTGGCGGCGATAGCCATGAACACCCCTTCCAGATCCTGCGCTCCGGCGTAGGCGCGCCGCTCCCAACGGATCGAGCCCTCGGCCGCGTATTGCGCCAGCGCCGGCTCTGCCTCCGGGGCGATCAATGTGACCTCGCCGTCGCAGGCCAGCAGCCCCTCGACCTTCTCCAGACCGATCTCGCCGCCGCCGACGACCAGGCTGCGCCGCCCCTTGAGCTTCAGGCAGGCGATGTAGAAGGGCGTGGAGAGCATGTCCGCGACACAGCTCTGGTCGCAGATCCCCTTGCGCAGTTGGCAGACGCACTCCTTGCCTGCATAGGCCTGGGCTGGCATGGCTACAGGTTAGGTGTTTGTAGGCGATCTTCCGCCTGAAGGGTCATGTAAAAGGAGGAGGGGGTATATATAAAAAGTATGCGATTTACTAAGGTAACTACTATATGTAGTTACTATGGTAAATTGTCCAAAATAGAACAACTGTGTGCCGCCCCATGACTGTGTGCCACCCCTTTGCTCGTCACTATCGCCGGGTTACCTACGGCCAAGCGCCCGCAGGCTGGCACGTGCCAATGCCGCCCCACCCTGACGCAGCGCTGCTTCGCGATCGCCCTCGCGTGTCGAGCGCAACCGTGCGGCGGTCTGGGCAGCACGGGTGGAGACTTCGTCGTACGGCCCCCACCAAAGGCCGCGCACGCCCGAGGGGTCCCAGGTGATCAGCTTCTCCTGTGCGCACGCACGCAGTCCGGCTTCGCCGAGCGTCCGCCCCAGGCCGCTGCCGGCGGCCGCGCCCCACGGACCACGTGAGATCGCTGGGCTCGGCAGGTGGTCGTTGAGCCACACCATGCCCGCGTCGAGCTCGCGCGCAATACGCATCCCGCGGTAGCGGTCGGCCGTCCAAACGGATGCGCCGAGGCCGTAGGGACTGTCGTTGGCCAGCGCGATCGCCTCCGAGACCGAGCCGACGGTCATCACGGCGAGCACGGGTCCGCCGATGGGCTCTTGCATCAGGCGCATCTCGTGCGTCACGTCGGTCAGCACCGCAGGTGCGTAAAAGGCGCCGATGCTCTGTGGCTTCTCCACCGCGCTCGTGCCGGCGTCTCGCCCATTGCCCACTTCGCTCCTGCCGTGCTCCGGCGAGCGCATGGATGCGTGACCCACGAGGTCCTCCGGTGAGACCGATCCGCCGCAGTGCAGCGTCGCTCCCTGTGCGATGGCCTCCTCCACCAGCTTGCGCACGTGCGCCAAGCGCCGCTCTGAGGCCAGCGGCCCGATCTGTACGCGCGGATCGCGCGGATCGCCGACGGTCATGGCCTGCGCCCCTGCCACGAGCCGCTCCACGAGCCGCTCGGTGACCTCGGGCGCCGCGTAGATGCGCTCGACTGCACCGCGTGCCTGCCCCGCCGCGGCGCATCCCGCCCACAGCGCGCCGGCGGCCGTACGCGCGATGTGGGCGTCGGCTAGTACCAGCATCGCATCCTTGCCGCCCAGCTCGACCGTCACCTCCTTCTCTTCGGAGACACACTCGCGCGCCACCGCGCGGCCCGTTGCCGGCGAGCCGGTGAACAGCAACTTGTCCACGGGCGCGCGGGCCAGCTCCAAGCCGACTTCGGCGCCGCCGTGGACGACGCGCACTAGACCCTCGGGTAGGCCCGCGCGCGCGAGCACGCGTGCGATTCGCTCGGCCGCTATCGAGGCGCGCAGCGCCGGCTTGAAGACGACGCCGTTGCCGGCCAGCAGCGCTCCGGCGATCTGGCTGAGCGGCTGCGCGAATGGGGCGCTGCCGGCACCGATCACGCCGACGACGCCGTAGGGCTCGTACGCGATGCGTGCGCGCTTGGTCAGCGACAGCGAGCGGTGCACGCCGACGCGGCGCCCCCCGAGCACGCGTGCGCCGTCGTGTGCCACCCACTTGAGCGCGTCGATTGCGACAAGCAACTCGAGCGTTGCCACCTCCGTTCGCGGGCGCGCCTGCTCGTCAGCGATGGTCTCGCGTAGATCGTCGAGTTCGTCCACGATCGCCTGTGCCATGCGGCGCATGTAGCGCGCCCGGTCCTCCAGCCGCAAGAGCGCCCACAGCGGCTGAACCTTGGCGACCTGGGCGACCACCTCGGAAACATCTAGTTCTGTCGCGTCCAGGATCATTTGGATACTTCAAGTTTCACAAGAGGTTGCCGAGGAGGGTTGTCGAACCATGTACTTCGTGACACACATTACGAGACTCGGCGGTTCGCGAGGAGGGGGGCGCACCCATGATGGGGCACAAGCAGGTGCATAGGACAATTCAGGCATTGAGTGGAGCGCTGTTGGCATTCATCCTGGTTGTGGGTGTGAGCGCCTGTGGCAGCTCCTCCACATCTTCGGGTAAAGGCCCGATCAGCGTGCTGATGGGCACCGCTCCCGATTCGCTCGACCCCGGGTTGGGCGCGACTACGCAGTCCTACGAGGCCACCTGGATCACCTACACGGGGCTTGTTACCTACGCGCATGCCTCAGGCGAAGCCGGCGCCAAGTTGATACCCGGCGTCGCGCAGAGCCTGCCGACCGTCACCAACGGGGGCAAGACGTATACCTTCATGTTGCGCAAAGGCCTCGTCTACTCCAACGGCGCGCCGGTCAAGGCATCGGACTTCGCCTATGCGGTTGAGCGTGCGATCAAGCTCGGCTGGGGCAGTGAGAGTTTTCTCACGGAAAACATCGCCGGCGCCGAAGAATTCCAGAAGGGCAAGGCCCCCACGATCTCCGGTATCCAGACCGATGACGCCACGGGCAGGATCACGATCCAACTCGTGGCCCCCTACGGCCCGTTCCTGAACGTGCTCGCCTTCCCCGCGGCCGGCCTTGTGCCGAGCGGCACACCGATGAAAAGCCTCGCCAACGATCCGCCGCCAGGCGTCGGACCGTATGAGATCGAGAGCGTCGTGCCGAATAAGTCGTTTGCGATGGTGCTCAACCCCAACTGGTCCAAGGATGCGATCCCGGGGATTCCCGCCGGGCACGAGAACATCGACGTGAGCATCGCCTCCAACAACCAGAGCGAGGCCGAGCAGGTGCTCGACAACAGCGCTGACGTGTTCGACTACAACGACACGATTCCGCCGACGCTGATCTCCCAGATCGAAAGCCAGGCCTCTGATCGCTTCGCCAAGGAGCCGACCGTCTCGGGCCTGTATTTCTTCCTGAACACCAAAGAAGCACCGTTCAACAATGCCCGCGCGCGCCAGGCGGTCAACTATGGACTCAACCGCCAGGCGCTGCAGCGCCTGGACAGCGGCATGCTCCAGCCGGCCTGCTTCTTCCTACCCGTGGGGATGCCGGGTCATCCCACGAATGCGCCCTGCCCCTACGGCGAACCAGACGCGCAACCGAACCTGGCCAAGGCAAAGGAACTGGTGCGCCAGGCGGGGCTCGAGGGCGCACCGGTGACCGTGTGGGGAGGCTCGCGCGCTCCACACAAGGAATTCGTCGATTACTACACGAGCATGCTCAACGAAATCGGTTTCAAAGCAACCGAGAAGATCGTCGCCGACGCGCAGTACTACGCGACCGTCGGCAATCTCTCGAACAAAGCGCAGACAGGCTTCCTCTCTTACAGCCAGGACTTCCCCAACCCGCTCGACTTCTACCAGTTGCTCGACGCCAAATCGATCCTGCCGACCGAAAACCACAACCTCAGCCAGGTCAACGACCCGCACATCCAAAGCGAACTGGCCTCGCTGGGGCCGATCCCCTCCTCACAGTTGGGCTCGGTCGTGCCGCGCTGGCAGGCGCTTGACGAGTACACCGCCAAGCAGGCATATGTGGCCGTATCCGGCTACGAAGAGGTGCCCAAGTTCTTCTCGGACCGGATCAACTTCGGCGCGGCGGTCTTCCATCCGGTGTATGGGAACGACTGGTCTTCACTCGAACTGAAGTAGCGGCGAAGTAGCGACCGCCGGCTCGCCCCAGCCCGCCTGTCCAGCGGGGCGAGTCGCTTGGGCCTGGGGCGAGAGATCGAGGCGCGCTGATCGCCGAAGGGACAACGTTGCCGTGGCTAAAGTCCGGCCACTTGCAATGGCGATGAGTAGGTATGAGGACCCTCCTGCGCAATCGCGTGGCGCTTGCGTTCGGGGCGCTGTTCGTCGCGATCGCCTTTGCCTGCCTGCTTGCACCCGTGTACGCGAAAGACGTCGCGCACACCGGTCCCAACGACAACCACATCACTGAGACGGTCAGCGTCGGTGGTAAGCAGGTAGATGTCGTCTCGCCCACCGGGGTGCCGATCGGGCCGACCTGGAAAGGGCACTTCTTCCTCGGCGCCGACTCAAACGGCCGCGACGTGGCCGTGCGGCTGCTCTACGGCGGTCGCAATTCGCTTGAGATCGCCAGCATCGCGACGCTGATCACGATGCTGCTTGCTGTCGTGCTGGGCACGCTTGCCGGCTATATGCGCGGGCTCCTCGACGGGGTCCTCTCGCGTCTGTTCGACCTCGTCTGGGCCTACCCGGCCGTGCTGCTTGGTGTGGCGCTTGGTGTGGCGCTGGCCGTGGGCGGCATCGATCTCGGCCTGTTCACCTTGCACAGCGGCTCGCTGCTGTTGCCGGCGTTTGTGATCGGGATCGTCTTCTTTCCGTATGTGGCCAAGCCTTTGCGCGCGCAGGCATTGTCGTTGCGCGAGCGTGAGTTCGTCGACGCCGCGCGCGTCCAGGGTGTCGGCCCGCTGCGCATCATGCTTGATGAGATTCTGCCCAACCTGGCGTCCAGCATCGTCGTGTTCGTGCCGTTGATCATCGCCAACGCGATCCTGCTGGAGGCGGGCCTCTCCTACCTTGGCGCCGGCGTACAGGATCCCAACCCCTCGTGGGGGACGATGCTCGCCGACGGCATCCGCCTGATCCCGGGCGCCATCCATTTGGTGCTGGTGCCGGGGATCATGCTCGTCTTGACGGTGCTCTCGGTGAACGTCTTCGCCGACGGCGTGCGCGACGCTCTCGACCCCAAGGCGACCGTACGGGGACGGCTGTGATGGAGGCCTCTTCCGCACCCATCCCCAGTCTGGGCAGCGGTCTCTCCACCGGCGCAGGCGGGGTGGGCGGGGTGGGCGGGACCCCCATCCCTACTGGCGCCGCGGGTTCCCCGGGTCCGCGTGTCTCGGCCGCGGCGGCTCGCCACGCCTGGCTCGCCCGCTTCGTCGTGCGGCGCCTGGCCTCGCTCGTGGCGGTGCTGTTCGCGATCACCGTCCTCACTTTTCTGATCTTCCAGGCGATCCCCGACGGCGACCCGGCGCTGCGCATGGCTGGGCGCCTGGCCAGTCCGCAGCAGGTACAGGCCGTGCGCGTGCAGTGGGGCTTTAACAAGCCGATCTACGTGCAGTACGCAAAGACGATGGAAAAGGTGCTCGATGGCAGCGTGATCTCCTATACCCCAGCAGGTCAACGTCGAGCAGGAAATCGTTCGCGACCTGCCACCGACGATCTCGCTGGCG
The DNA here is from genome assembly GCA_963743555.1 of uncultured Solirubrobacterales bacterium. Lineage (GTDB taxonomy): Bacteria > Actinomycetota > Thermoleophilia > Solirubrobacterales > Solirubrobacteraceae > Palsa-744. Next base: position 306,438 of record CAVUQG010000002.1, on the reverse strand, counting down.
CTCGGCGCGGGCGTCCTCTGGTTGGTCTTCGGCGTGCTGTTCGGCCTGCTCAGCGCTGTCTACGCCGGACGCTTCATCGACCGTCTGCTCAGCGTCGTCGCTCTCACCGGCATCTCGATGCCGGTCTTCTTCCTCGGTGCGATCATGCTCTACTGGCTCGGCTACAAGTGGGGTCTGTTGCCGCTCGGCGGCTATGTGCCGCTGACGGTCGATCCTTGGGGCTGGTTCACGCACATGCTGATGCCCTGGGTGGCTTTGTCGGTCGTCTCGGTTGGCGTCTACTCCCGCGTCTTGCGTGCCAACGTGCTCGACGTGATGCGCGAGGACTACGTGCGCACGGCGCGTGCTAAGGGGCTGTCGGAGCGGCGCGTGCTGGTTCGTCACGTGCTGCGCAACTCGCTGATGGGGATCGTCACGCTGTGGGGGCTTGACTTTGCCTGGGTGATCGGGGGCGGCGCGATCCTCGTCGAGTCGGTCTTCAACCTCGGCGGCGTGGGCCAGTATGCGGCGCAGTCGATCGGTCGTTTGGATGTGCCGCCGGTGATGGTGATCACGATGCTGGTTGCTTGCGCGGTGGTCGTGCTCAGCGCGATCGTGGACGTCTTGTACGCGGTACTCGACCCGCGGGTGAGATTGTGATGAGGAATTTTTGGCGTTCCCTGTCTGAGGCCGAGCCCGTCTCGAACATCCCACGGTCCGCATTCAACTGTTGTGCGTGCCCTGTCTTGAACCTCTCCCGCACCATGATCGACACGGGTGCGAGGCTGTCATGACCGTCAGTAGTGGCGATCTCGGGCGCCCGGACGCGCATCGACTGGTGCACGAGCCGGCCGCTCGTGGCGGAGTTGTGGCGATCAGCGACGGCCGTCCCCTGCTCGACGTTCACGACCTGAGCGTGTCCTTCGCCACCCGCGATGGGAGCGTGCGGGCCGTGGATGGCGTGTCTTTCCAGCTCGGCGGCGGCGAAGTGTTGGCGATCGTGGGGGAGTCTGGCTCGGGCAAGTCGGTGTGCGCGATGAGCCTGATGGGGCTGACGCGCGGTCCGAACGCGACGATCACCGGTAGCGCGATGTTCGCAGGGCGTGATCTGATCGGCGCGAGCGAGGCAGAGCTGCGGCGCATCAGAGGGGCGCAGCTGGCGATGGTCTTCCAGGACCCGCAGTCCTCCCTGAACCCCGTCTACCGCGTCGGCGATCAGATCGTCGAGCAGATCAGGGCGCACGAACCATTTGTCTCGCATGCTCAGGGCCTGGCCCGGGCCGTCGCGCTGATGGAGCGGGTCGGCATTCCGCTGGCTGCGGAGCGCGTGCGCGCCTACCCGCACGAGCTTTCCGGCGGTATGCGCCAGCGCGTGATGATCGCGATGGGCCTCTCGTTGGGCGCGAAGGTACTGCTCGCCGACGAGCCGACGACCGCGCTCGACGTGACCGTGCAGGCGCAGATCCTCGAGCAGCTCAAGCGGCTGCGCGACGCGGAGGATCTGAGCATCGTGCTTGTCACGCACGACTTCGGTGTCGTCGCCGACATCGCCGATCGCATTGCCGTGATGCAGGCGGGCAAGATCGTCGAGCAAGGGGCTGCCGGCGAGATCCTGCACGAGCCAAAGCATCCCTACACGCAGGGGCTGCTTGGGGCGTTGCAACCTTCAAAAAAGGCCGATGCCCCGCGCGCGCGTGCGGGGGGGTCGCTTTTGGACCGTCAAACAGTCCCCCTTCCCTACGCAGACGGAGTCCTCCTTCCCTACTCGGACGGGGGCCAGCATGCCGAGGCTGGACCTTCCAGAATGGCCGATGCCCCCCGCGCGCGCGGGGGGCAGCACTTTTGGAGATAGACAACCTGCGCGTCAACTACGCCGGGCGGGGGCGCCGCGACGCGTCGATCGATGCGCTCGACGGCGTGTCGCTGAAGCTCGACGCCGGCGAGACTTTGGCAATCGTCGGTGAGTCCGGCTCTGGCAAGACAACGCTGCTGCGCTGCATCGCGCGCCTGATCGAGCCGACGGATGGCGCGATTCGCCTCCAGGGCCAGGATTTGGCAGGCGCGTCGCGGCGCAAGCTTGCTTCTCTGTGCAGAGAGCTGGGGGTGGTCTTCCAGGACCCGCAGGCTTCGCTGAACCCACGCAGGCGTGTCGGCGCCACGCTCGAGCGGGCGTTGCGTGCTCGCGGGCTCGGCAAGGTCGAGGCGCAAAGCCACGCTGGGCAGCTGCTTGAGCGGGTCGGTCTGAAGCAGGCCTACGCGACTCGCTACCCGTACGAGCTCTCCGGCGGTGAGCGCCAGCGCGTTGGCATTGCGCGCGCACTTGCCGGCGAGCCGCGTCTGGTGCTGCTCGACGAGCCCGTGTCCTCGCTCGACGCTTCGATCCGTCGCGGCGTGATCGACTTGCTTGGCGAGCTGCAGCAACAGCTCGGTTGTGCGTATGTGCTCGTCTCGCACGACTTCACCACTGTCGAAGCTTTGGCCGATCGCGTTGCCGTGATGCACGTCGGCAAGATCGTGGAGATAGGGAGTGCCGAGGAAGTTCTCTCTGAACCCAAGCACCCGTACACGCAGGAGCTGATCGCCGCTTGCCCGAAGATCCCCGGTCCGGTCTCATCTTCTAACTCCTGAGGAGGCATCCGTCCTGATGAGTCCGTCTCTGAGGAGACGCAGGATCTTGCGCCTGATGGGCCGACAGGTCCGCCTTCCCCGATGGCCCCATTTGCCCGGTGGCGTAGCATCGGGCGCGTGGACGATGCCACGCAGCTCCTTCAGAGCCTGATCCGTTTCGACACGGTCAACCCGCCCGGCAACGAGCGCGCCGCAATGGAGCACCTGGAGCGGATCCTCACCGACGTCGGCTTCCAGTGTGAGCTGCTTGGCGCCGTACCTGAGCGCCCGAACCTCGTTGCGCGCCTGCGCCCTGATGGCGGCAGCGGTGGGGCCGGAGCGAGCACGGCCGTCGAGGGTCCAACTCTCTGCTACCTCGGCCACATCGACACAGTGCTTGCCGATGCGAGCGAGTGGAGGCGCGACCCCTGGTCGGGCGATATCGCCGACGGTTGCCTCTGGGGACGAGGCTCGCTCGACATGAAGTCACAGGTCGCGGCCGAGGTCGCGGCAGCGGCTGGGTTGGCGCGCGAAGGCTGGCGGCCCGCGCGCGGCGAACTGCTGATCGTCGCTGTCGTGGACGAGGAGACCGGCGGTGAGTTGGGCGCCAAGTGGCTCTGCGAGACGTATCCGGAGAAGGTGCGCTGCGACATGCTGCTCAACGAGGGCGGCGGCCCTCACTTCGAATTGAACGGCCAGCGCTATTACGGCGTGTGCTGTGCTGAGAAGGGCGTATTTCGCTTCACCGTCACCACGGACGGGACCGCTGGGCACGCGTCGATGCCAAAGCTGGGCGACAACGCGCTGTTGAAGCTGGGGCCGGTGCTGGAGCGCTTTGCGACCCGCCAGCCCGCGCTCGCACCGACGGCCGAGCCGCTTGCTTTCCTGCGCGGCGTGGGTGAGGACGAGTCCGATCCCGCCGCCGCGCTGGCGCGTCTGGAGCAAATCGACCCACGCCTGCTGCAGTTGTTGGAGCCGATGTTCGGCGTCAGCTTCGCTCCGACGAAGGTCTCGGCGTCGGAGAAGATCAACGTGATTCCGTCCAAAGCCGAGCTGCGGGTGGACTGTCGCGTGCCCCCCGGCCTCGGCGAAGCTGAGACCAAGCAGGCGATCGAGCAGGTGCTCGGCGGGATCGAGGGTCTGGCGTTGGAGTTCGGCGACACGAACGGTGACGCGGCGGCTGGTCAGGCGCTGAGCGGTGGCGCAGTAGGCGGCCCGGCGGCAGGCGACCCTGCGGGCGATGCCCCCCGCGCGCAGGGGGCGCTGCGCATCGACTTCGCCGAGCGCATAACCGGCAACCGCTCGCCCATCGCCTCGCCGCTGATGGACGTACTCGGGGCGTGGGTCTCCGAGCACGATCCTGGCGCCAAGACGGTGCCGACGATTCTGCCCGGCTTCACCGACTCGCGCCACTTCCGTGCTGCCTTCCCCGAGTGCGTCGCCTATGGCTTCTTCCCGCAGCGCCACCAGTCGCTGCTTGAAACGCAGGCGCTTGATCCACGCCCCCGACGAGCGCATCGACATGTGCGAATATAGCATGGGCTGCGGAATTTTACCGGGAGCTCGCGCTAGGACTGCTCGGCTAAATGCGTTGATTGAGCAGAGGTGCCCATAATGGGTGTGCAAGCGAGCCACGGAAGGTGGAATATAGGCGTAGAGATGACGATGGTTAGCGCGTGTCTCTTGAGCTTGGCATGTCGGTCGGGCCGGATTGCTTTCGCGATGCTGTGCCATCGGTGGGGAGCTTGAATCGTGATGGTGCTCGCGGACTCGTTGGTGAAGGAGATCCAGAAATGGTCTTATCAGTGGTCCAGCGTCGTGATGATCGCTGTTCTTCGCGGCGCTGATCTATCTGATGTGGCGGACTTGAAAGTGATGCCGCCTGTCAAGCCGCAGCAGATCGAGCCGTCCTCAAACCAGTCGGTCGCATGGAAGGACGTCGCCGGTGCCGACGAGGCCAAGGCTGAGCTGCAGGAGATCGTCGAGTTCCTGCGCGACCCCAAGCAGTTCGAGAAGCTTGCGCCAAGGTGCCCAAGGGCATCCTCTGCACGGTCCGCCAGGCACGGGCAAGACGCTGCTGGCCAAGGCCGTGGCGCACGAGTCGGGCGCGCAGTTCTTCGCCCAGTCGGCTGCCGCGTTCGTCGAGATGTTCGCGGGGCTCGGCGCGGCCCGCATCAGGCGTCTGTTTGCGATCGCGCGCAAGCAGGAGCCGGCAATCATCTTCATCGACGAGCTCGACGCCGTCGGCGGTCGCCGCGGCGCCGACTTCTCCGGCGAGAAGGATCAGACACTCAACCAGCTGCTGGTCGAGATGGATGGCTTTGCCACGAGCGGGCGCCTGGTCGTGATCGCTGCCTCGAACCTGCTCGACAAGCTCGATCCAGCGCTGCTGCGCCCCGGACGCTTCGACCGCCAGATCTTCGTCACTCCCCCCGACGTGAAGGGGCGCAAGGGCGTGCTTGGGGTGCACACGCGCGACAAGCCGCTGGGGGACGTAGACCTCGGTCTCGTGGCCCAGCAGACGAGCGGGCTGACTGGCGCCGACCTGGCCAACATCTGCAACGAGGCGGCGATCTTCGCCGCACGGCGTGGCGGCAAGAACATCACCGGAGGGGACTTCGACCAGGCCTTGGAGCGGGTGATCGCCGGGGTGCAGTCACACCGAGTTCTCAATGCTCACGAGAAGCGTGTCGTCGCCTTTCACGAGGCCGGGCACGCGCTCTGTGGCGAGCTGCTGCCGTCCGTCGATCGCGTGCACCGCATCTCGATCGTGCCGCGCGGGCGTGCGCTCGGTTACACCCTCAACCTGCCGGCCGAGGACCGCTATCTGAAGACGCGCGAGGAGCTGCTCGACTACATGACGGTCCTGCTTGGGGGGCGTGTGGCCGAGCAGGTGGTATTCGGCTCGATCACCACAGGCGCCTCCGACGACCTCAAGCGGGTTGCCGACATTGCACATTCGATGGTGCACGACTACGCGATGGGCAGTGCCGGTGTCGGCCGTACCCCGGACGGCGACGTGCGCCTCTCAGAGACGACGCTGCGCCTACGTGACGAGGAGCGTCGCGAGCTGGTCGACGAGTCGCGGCGCGCGGCGCGCAGGCTGATCGTCAGTCATCGCGCCCAACTTGACGCGCTCGCGGCGGAGCTGTTGAGCAACGAGGTGCTCGACCGTGACGCGATCGACCGCGTGATGGTGGGCGTGCCGCGGCTGGAACGAAAGTGACTCCGGGTGTGGCTGCGACTACGCGTCGCGGCTGCCGTGCCCCAGGACTCGTAAACTCGCATACTGTGGGTGTTCAACCGGATCGATCACATCGGCGTCGCCGTCGAGGACATCGAGGACTCGCTGGCGCTCTATCGGGACGCCTTCGGAATGCAGGTGGCCCACCGCGAGATCGTCGAGGAGCAGGGCGTCGAGGCAGTCCTGCTCGATGTCGGCGAGAACCATGTGGAGCTGCTCGCACCGTTGAGCCCCGACACCCCGGTGGGCAAGTTCCTCGCCAAGCGCGGGGCGGGCCTGCACCATGTCGCCTACCAGGTGTCGGACATTGAGGCCACCCTTACGGCGCTACAAGACGCGGGCCAACCCCTGATCGACAAGGTCCCGCGTGTCGGCATTCGTGGTGCACTGGTGGCGTTCCTCGAGCCAAAGGGCACCGCCAGAGTGCTTACCGAGCTAGTTCAACCCGTGGAGGATCACTGATGGCCCATCAACACAGGCGCGTTAGCGTTGGATTCCAGGGCGGCCAGGTACTCTCGCTGCGCGTCACCGACGAGCAGCTCCAGTCGCTCTACAAGGCTCTCGGTGATGGGGGCTGGCACGAGTTTCACACCGAGGAAGGGCCGGTGCGGCTGTACCTTGGGCAGGTCGTTTACGTTCGGGTCGAGGACAGCGACCAGCGCGTGGGGTTCGGGACTTGAGGTCCCCTGTGTTGTGTTGTGCACTTGTTGAAAATTACCATCATGACTACACTTGTATGTACGATGGTAGTTAACAGAAATTAGATGTCACAGCTCCCGGCGCGCTTGGACGAGTCGTTGCTGCGGGTCGCGCGCACTTGGGGGCACACCCCCGCAGCTGAGCGCAAAGTGGCACGCTTCTCAGTGCTCGGCGAGCACGCAGGCGTTTGGCTCGTGCTGGGCGTGGCGGAGTCTCTGCTGTCGCACGGGGAGCGACGTTCACATTGGGCACGGGCAACGGGCGCCGTCGCCGGCACATATGCGGCCAACACGGCGCTGAAGCTGGTTGTGCGGAGGGTGCGGCCCGAGCTGCCTGGCTTGCCGGCGCTGACGAGCACGCCGACTCGCTTCAGCTTTCCCAGCGCGCACTCCTCGACCTCGTTCGCAGGGGCGCTTGCCTACAGCCGCGCGGGTCTTCCGGCGGCGCCTCTGTACGCCCTTGCGGTAGGCCTTGCGCTCTCACGCCTCTATCTGGGGGTCCACTATCCCTCTGACGTGCTGGCTGGCGCGTTGTTCGGCCTGGCGATCGCCGAGGTGAGTACTCGTCGTGGGGACGCTTCGAGCGGGATGGTCGCCGCGGAGGGGGCCGGAATTTCTGGTACGACGCCGTCGAGCGGGACCGGTGCCTCGAACGGGGCGACCGCGGCATGAGCACGCGCATCGGCATCGTCGGCCTGCCGAACGCGGGCAAGTCCTCGCTGTTCAATGCGCTGACGAAGGCAGGCGTCGAGGCCGCCAACTACCCGTTCACGACGATTGAGCCAAACGTGGCGGTGGTGCCGGTACTTGACGAGCGCTTGGTCGAGGTCTCGCAGACCGTGCGTGCCTCGGAGATCGTGTGGGACACGATCGATTTCCACGACATTGCCGGACTCGTCGCAGGTGCCCATAAAGGCGAGGGGCTTGGCAACCGTTTCCTCGCCAACATCCGCGAGACCGACGCGATCGTGCACGTCGTGCGAGCGCATAGCGACGAGAATGTGATCCATCCCGAGGGCCGCGTTAACCCGGCAGCCGACATCGAGACGATCGAGACAGAGCTGGTGCTGGCTGACCTGGAGCAGGCAGAACGTCGCGTCGACCGTGTCGCCAAGCAGGCCAAGGGCGGGGACCGCGTCGCGATCGCCGAGGAGGCGTGGCTGCGCGAGGTGGTCGGCGAGTTGCAGGCAGGTCGGCCCGCGCGCTCTGTGCCACCGCCCGAGGACGCCCCGCACGCGCTACGTGACCTGGGCGCGCTCACCGCCAAGCCGGTGCTGTTCGTCGTCAACGTCGACGAGGGCTCAGAGGATGTGCCGGCGGCGGTGGCCGAGCACGCCGCGGCGCAGGGGGCCGGTGTGGTGGCCGTCAGCTCGCGGATCGAGTCCGAGCTGGCCGAGCTGGAGGAGGAGGAAGCTGCCTTGATGCGAGCCGAGCTCGGCGTCAGCGAATCGAGTCTGCAGCGAATCGTGCGCGGCGCGTTTTCGCTGCTGCACCTGATCGCTTTTTTTACCGCGGGCGAGGCCAAGCCGGCGCAGTCCTGGCACCTACGCGACGGGCTCACTGCATGGCACGCGGCGGGGCAGATTCACACTGACATCCAGAAGGGCTTTGTCAGGGCTGAGGTGGTCGGCTGGCGCGAGCTGGTCGACGCCGGCGGATACGCGGGCGCGCGTGACCGCGGCACCCTACGCTTGGAGGGTCGCGACTACGCGATGCAGGATGGAGACGTGATCACCGTCAAGTTTACGCCCTAGCAAGCTCGTCAAGCCGCTCCGCCAAGCGCGTCATCCCTATCTCGCGCGCCTTTACCGCGCCGCTTGCGAAATCCGTCAACGCATCGGGTGGACGCTCCACGTCGAGCTCCACGAGCGTTGCCACTTGCTTGAAAGTGCGCAATAGCTCCGCGTTCTCGTGCAGCGCACTGGCGACACGCGGGCGCAGCTCGCCGATGCCTGCGTCTTCGCATTGGCGCTCTGCCTGCTCCAGCAATGCCTCGAGCGGGCCGTACGTCCGCAACAGTGCCGCCGCCGTCTTCGCGCCGATCCCTGGAGCGCCGGGCAGACCGTCGGACGGGTCGCCACGTAGTGCGATGAAGTCGGTCACAAGCCCGGGCTCAATCGAGTAGCGCTCGAGCACTTGCTCGGGTCCCAGGTCGGTGAACACGCCACCCTTGCCCATCTCCAGCACCGCGACTTGCTCACCTACCGCTTGATAGAGGTCGCGATCGGCGGTCAACAGCAACGCTCGTCCGCCCGCTTGCGTCTCGACATGTGCGAACGAGCCCATCGCATCGTCGGCCTCCAACTCGCGGGCGTCGGCGATCGTCCAGCCAAAACTCGCAAGCAGTGACGGTGCGCGTGCCCATTGCTCGGCAAGCTCTGCCGGCATCGGGTCGCGGTGCGCGTGATATGGCGGGTAGGCCTCTACGCGGTAGCTCGCTTGCTCTGCGCCGAAGCACGCAACGACCGCGCGCGGCGGCCGTGCTTCGCTTGCCGCAAGCAGCGCATTGACCGTACCGAGCAGTGCGTTCACCGGCTTGCCGTCTGCACCCTTGATCGATTTGGGCAGCGAGAAGAAAGCTCGGTACAGCAGCCAGGGAATGTCGGCAATCAAAAGCGGCGCTTCCATCGCGCCCAGGCTACCCGGCCGGCACGCCACCTTGTCCGTCGACGCCGGCCGGCTTGTTCAAAGGGGTGCCGGTTGCCGCGGCGGAGCCTCCCGTGCCGCCGACATCCGCCGGCTGGGCACTCGGCTCCGGAGCAGGATTCTGCCCGCTCGCGCTCGGCTCCGACGCCGGGCTCTGTCCGCTGATGTCCGGCTCGGCGTGTGTCCCTTTCGCGTTCTTCACGCTGAAGTAGGCCCAAGTCGAGTAGAGCCCGAGGCGCGCCTCCAGTTCTGGCCCGCTGACGAGCGTGCGGCTCTTCGAGCCGAGTACGTAGGCCGACACGATCCGCGGGGACACGCCACGCTTGAGCACCTCGATACCGGTAAACGTTCCCTTGACGAGCCCGCTCAGGCGTGAGCCGGCCGAGGTAAAGCTGATCGTCGTAGTCCACTCGCGCAGCGACCCCGCTTCGTAGGGATCGGCCACGCTCACAAGCCAAGGCTCTGGTTCAGCCCCGGGAAAGGCATTCTGCACGCTCTCGGTTTGCCCGCCTGAGCCGGCAAAGAAATAAGTGACCGCAGGCTTTCCGGCGTAGGTGACGATCTGCCCGGCCGTGGCGGCGACAGCCGAGTTGGTGCGCGAGGTTTCCGCGGCCTTGCCAAGGAACACCTGCGAACGGTCGTCGGAGTACACGTCGAACTTCGAGCCGCCCGCGTCGGAGGTGATCGCGTAGGTGCGGCTGGCGACAGCCTGTGCCTCAAGCGCCGCCATCGGCCAGCTGGCCGACATCTCCGCTGACACGACTCCGCGCACGTATGTTTCAAGTGGAAGGTTCTTGACCTTCGGGCCGACCAACACCTTGACGATCGTGTTCGCTGGTGCTGTTCCGAGTGTGGTCCCCGTGTAGTAGTGCGCCAAGATCGCTGAGTAGGTCCAGCCGTGTTCGGCGAAGCCAAGCGCCCCGTCCTGGCTCATGCCAACGCCGTGACCGTCACCAGCGCCGTCGATCACCAAGCTGGACGCGCTGGCAGATGAAGCGCACAACATGAGACACGCGAGCGCGATCAGGGTAAAGCGTCGGATGGCACACTGCACCTGAGTCGAATCGGACAGATCTTCATCGAGCATGAATCCCGCAAGCGAGAGGAACCTCACATGATGGGCGAGCAGGCGGTACTTGACCAGGTCCGCAAGGATCTATACATAGGCGGCAGGTGGCGCCCTGCTAGCGGGGGAAAAACGCTCAGCGTGGAGGATCCGTCGACGGGCACGGTGCTGGCCGAGGTGGCCGACGCGACCCCCGAGGATGCGCTTGCTGCGCTGGCGGCAGCGGCCGATGCGCAGGCAGCGTGGGCCGCCACCGCCCCACGCGAGCGCGGCGAGATCCTGCGTCGGGCCTACGAGATCCTGCTCGCCCGCGTGGACGACCTGGCACTGGTGATGACGCTCGAGATGGGCAAGGCGCTCGCCGAATCCAAGGCCGAGATCAACTACGCCGCAGAGTTCCTGCGCTGGTTCTCCGAGGAGGCGGTGCGCATCCATGGCCGCTACATGACCAACACGACCGGCTCGGGACGAATCCTCACGATGCGCCAGCCGGTCGGCCCGTGTGTGTTCGTGACGCCTTGGAATTTCCCGACGGCGATGGGCACGCGCAAGATCGCCCCGGCAATCGCGGCGGGTTGCACGATGGTCGTCAAGCCGGCGCAACAGACGCCTTTGTCGATGCTCGCGCTGGCCGGCGTGCTGGCTGAGGCGGGCCTGCCCGACGGCGTGCTCAACGTGATCACCGCACACCACTCGGGCGCCGTGATCGAACCCCTGTTGAAGGACCCACGCACGCGCAAGCTGTCCTTCACCGGCTCCACCGAGGTAGGTCGCCAGCTGATCGCCCAGTCGGCTGAGCAGGTCCTGCGCGTCTCGATGGAGCTGGGCGGAAACGCTCCGTTCGTGGTCTTCGAGGACGCCGACCTGGACGCCGCGGTGGAGGGTGCCATGATCGCGAAGCTGCGCAACGTAGGCGAGGCATGCACGGCGGCCAACCGCTTCCATGTGCACGAGTCGCTTGCTGGGGAGTTCGCCAAGCGTATGGCCGAGCGTATGGCCAAGCTTAAGGTGGGCCGCGGCACCGAGCCGGATGTGGATATCGGCCCGCTGATCGACGATCGCCAGCGCAAGATCGTCGAGGAGCTGGTGCAGGATGCCGTGCAAAAGGGCGCCAGGGTGCTGTGCGGCGGCGAGTCGCTCGACGGCCCGGCGTACCCTGGCGCATCTAGTGCAGTCGGGACACCGTTCCCCGCGGCTGGGCCATCGCCCTCCAAGACGGGGACCACGTTCCCCGAGACGTTCCCTCAACGCCCCTCCTCCTCCCTCCTCCTCCTCCTCTCCTCCTCCGCGAAGGGGGGCTACTTCTTCGCGCCCACCGTGCTTGGCAACGTCCCCTCTGACGCACGCATTCTGCGCGAGGAGGTATTCGGGCCGGTAGCACCCGTGAGCACGTTCTCTACCGAGGAGCAGGCGATCGAGGCCGCCAATGCTACGGAGTATGGGCTCGTGGCCTACATCTACACGCGCGATCTGGCCCGTACCCTGCGGGTCTCAGAGGCGATCGAGGCCGGCATGGTCGGTGTCAACCAGGGGATCGTGTCAAATCCAGCGGCCCCTTTCGGAGGCGTAAAGCAGTCGGGCTTTGGTCGCGAGGGAGGCTTCGAGGGCATCAGCGAGTATTTGGAGACGAAGTACGTGGCGCTCAATGTTTGACTGGTAGTCCGTCCGGCGTTCACAATCGCCTGGGAACATCATATATTCCGCTCTGGCGACTTCGGAGCTGAAAATTTGCACTGATTCACGTAGCCCGATTGCGGGTAGCTCAAGCGGGCTGGCCAAATAGCCGAATAGACGAACAGCGAAGAAACGGAGTGCTTTTCGTGCGTGGAGTCACAAAGGTTGGCTTGCAGCGATCCGTCCCACGCGGGGGCGCGCTGACGCACGGCCTCACAACCGAAGATTCGCCGGCCTCTGGCGGAGTCGAGGCGGCATCCCAGTCGCACAAGCTGCGGGCGCTGCTCGGCGGCTCGACAGAGGAGCAGGCTCGCCGCGATGAGGGTGTTGCCCGCGCCACGAGCACCGAGGCTGTGCGCCGACGTCAGCGCCCGCCGCGCTACAGGGCGCCGTTGGCGCTGCTGCTGGCTGCTGCCGCGATCGTCGCGCTGCTCGTCGGCGGTCGAGCGCTGACCGTGCTTGGGGCGCTCGTGCTCGCGTTGCTCGCCGGCGTCTGCGGTTGGCTGCTGGGCGATGACCGTCGCAAAGCGCTGCGCGTGGAGGTTGACGAGCGGGGCGCCGATTTGCGCCGCGCGCTCTCAGAGCTCGAGATCGCCCAGGCCGAGACTGTCCGGCGCCTGTCGATGGCCGTCGAGTTTCGTGACGAGGACACCGGTGCGCACATCGAGCGCATCGGGCGCTTCTCGACGCTGCTTGCCGAAGCGATCGGAATGAACCCGGACTTCTGCAGGCGGATCGGCTACGCCGCGCCGCTGCACGATGTCGGCAAGGTCGCGATCCCCGACGCGATCCTCTTGAAGCCGGGCCAGCTCACTGCCGAGGAGCGCGGGATCGTCGAGACGCACGCCGAGGAGGGCCACCGTCTGCTGCGCGGCTCCTCCTCCTCGATCCTCGACATGGGCGCGACGATCGCGCTGTCACACCACGAGCGCTGGGACGGCGGTGGCTATCCGCGCGGGCTGACAGCTGAGAACATCCCGATCGAGGGTCGCATAGTGGCGATCGCCGACGTCTTCGACGCGCTCACCTCTCACCGCGTCTACCGCAAGGCCTTCTCGGTCGAGAAGGCGGTCGAGATGATGCTCGACCAGGCCGACCGGCACTTCGACCCGGTGCTACTGCACAAGTTTATGGAGGTGCTCGACAGCTCCGGCGTTGACGCACGCACGCGCAGCCGTTCCGATCCCAGTTCGCTGCTCGTGGCGGCGCTTGAGATCTATACCGACGCGATGCGTCTCGGCGACGCTGAGCTTGCCGAGGAGGCGATCGCGCAGGCGATCGAGGACGGCATCGACCCCGCCAAGCTCAAGGACGAGGTGGTGGAGCCGGCCATGCGCCAAATCGAGCGGTTGCGTGAGACGGGCGAGATCGACCTCGACACCGAGCACCGCGCGGACGCCATCACGCGCCGCGTGATGGCGACCATGAATCGTTACATGCTGGCTCGGGGATAGCGACTCGGCGGTCGGCTCTTGAGCGCTATCCGTGCAAATCGCAAACCTATCCGTGCAAATCGCAAACTCAACTTTAGATTGCACGGATAGGCACTTGGACCGGTGGTGGCTTTCTGGCCCAGCGCGACGGATGCGGTTCAAAGAAACAGAGGGATCAGACATATAACCTCTAGGTTGTAATCTGGGCTTTGCTCCTGGACAACACCCGACAGGCTTCGCCTCCTGGCAACACTCGTACCTTCGTCGCGTGCCCCCTGAGTCGGTCCGCGCTCTGGGGTCTGCCCCGACGGGCCATTATTGCTAGCCAAAACGCGATGCCCCCCGCGCGCGCAGGGGGCATCGCCACTTTTTAGACAACCCGCACCGAATACCTTCCGCAGTCGCAGGTAGGCTTCCGCTCAATGCCACAGCACGTAATCGTCACCGGCGGCGCCGGCTTCATCGGTTCGCACCTCACCGACGCGCTGCTCGCGGCCGGCAACGAGGTGACCGTGATCGACGACCTCTCCTCTGGCAGCGCCGAGAAGGTGCCCGCAGGCGCTACGCTGCGCGAGTTCGACATCGTCGATCGCGCAGCGCTTGAGCGCGTCTTCGAGGAGGTGCGCCCCAGTGCTGTCTATCACCTGGCCGCGCAGGCTTCGGTCACAGCGTCGGTCGCCGATCCTGGCCGTGACTGCTCGGTCAACGTGCTCGGCACGCTCAACGTCGTCGACGCCGCCACCAAGCTTGGCGCGCCGCTGTCGTTCACTTCGACCGGTGGGGCGCTGTATGGCGATGACGCGCCGCTCCCCACGCCCGAGGGGCGCATCCCCGCGCCCTTGGCGCCCTACGGTGCCTCCAAGTGGGCTGCCGAGGCTTACGTCAAGACCTGGTCGCTGTCCGCCGGCGTGCCCCACGCTGTCTGCCGTCTTGGCAACGTTTACGGGCCCCGCCAGAGCCCGCACGGCGAGGCTGGGGTGGTCGCGATCTTCTCCGAGCACCTGCATACCGGCAAGACACCGAAGATGTTCGGCCACGGCACGCCGACGCGCGACTATGTGCATGTCGCCGATGTCGTTGGTGCGCTGATCGCCGCCAACGGCAGTCGCGGCACGTTCAATGTCGCCACCGGCGTGGAGACCGACGTGCTGACGCTGTGGAACGTGCTCAAGGCGGCCGCCGGCTCAGACATCGAGCCGGAGCTTGCCGAGCTGCGCCCGGGCGAGCTCAAGCGTAGCTGTCTCGACACGAGCCATACCGCGAGCGTGCTGGGCTGGCGCGCGCAGGTGCCGGTCGAGCAGGGTCTGCGTGAGACCTACGCCGCGCTCGTGGAGGAATTCGAGCGCACAGCAGCCTGAGGGCTGATCCGCCGGAGGGGCCGTGGCCCATCTTTGGCAGTCGCGACGTGGCCTGGGCGACCCAGCAGTGGCTGCGCGCGAGCCGGTAGCATCGGACCTTGCGGCGAGATAGCTCAGTTGGTAGAGCGCACGACTGAAAAGCTTTTGTGGAAATCTAATCGGTGCTGCTCGAATCGCTCGGCCACGGGCACCGGTCGAGGCTGAGCTTGGGCTACTGCTCTCCATAGCCCTTGTCGGGCACACCGCCGGCTTTCCACCCAACGGATATCGAGTCCCTACCAGACCCCAAACCGTGCGGTTCGCGGACGGATCGCGTGATGGCGAGACCCGGACTTGAACCGGGGACACTTCGATTTTCAGTCGAATGCTCTACCAGCTGAGCTATCTCGCCGAGGGCCTTGAATGGTATCGGGTGCCCGCTCTCGCGAGGGCTCCCGCCTCGTTCAGTGGACCAGCGCGGGAAGCTTAAAATCGCTAAGGCTCGGGATGAGACCAGCTCGCAAGCGACTGGGAAATATGCGGAGGAGGATACGCCACGACTGCGTGCATCACGCAGCTGACCTGCCAGCAAAGAGCGGACGTTCCACAGATCGGCTACGGAATGTGCCACCCGAGGCCCACGAGCTTGCCCGTACCACGCGAGCCGCGTAGCCGAATGTAGCTGCTACGATCGGTCTATGACGCTACAAACGCAGACGTATGAGGTTGGAGTCCGTGAGCTTCATGATCGGCTGAGCGAGCATCTGGAGCACGTTCACGGTGGTGCGGAGGTTGTGGTGACGCGCCGCGGCCAGCCCATCGCCCGGCTGTCTGGCGTTGGCGCCGTCGATCCGCTCGATGATTTGGTCAGGCGCGGCCTAGTTACGCCGCCGACCGGCCCGCGAACCCGGAAGCCGACGAAGGTCAAAGCCACCGGGTCGGTGTCAGAGCTAGTCGCAGAGCAGCGCCGCTGATCCTCTACTTCGACACCTCGGCGCTCGTCAAGCTCATCGTCGCCGAGGAAGGTTCAAGCGTTGCCGATGAACTATGGACGAGCTCGAACCCGCCGCGTCGAGCATCCTCTCCTACCCCGAGGGCCGCGCGGCTCTTGGGGCGGCCCGGCGTGCAGGACGTCTGACCACAGCCGCGCACAAGAGTGCTCTGGCGGAGTTCGAGTCGATTCAGCGTAAGCTCTCCCGAGTAGCGGTGGACGCGCAGCTCGCACGCGAAGCCGGGGATCTTGCCGAACGGTTCGCGCTGCGCGGCTACGACGCTGTTCATCTGGCGAGCGCCCTGTCGCTCGGCGGCTCGATCACGCTCGTTACTTGGGACGCCGATCTCAGAAACGCAGCCGCGCAAACCGGCTGCGCGCTCGCGCCACCAAAGCGCTGAACGCCCCTTTGCCCTAGCGTGGCGCTTGCGAGGGTCTTCGGCTACGTTTCTGGCATGGGCGACGGGATGCTCGCACGGAGCTACGGCGAGGTCTTCGACGAGGTCGCGGTGGAGTACGACCGCAATCGGCCCGCCTACCCCGATGCGCTCGTCGATCAAGCATGCGAGATGGCAGGCATCACGGATGGCGACCGGGTGCTTGAGATCGGGTGCGGGACCGGCCAGCTGACGCGCAGCCTGCTCGCGCGAGGGCTGCGCGTGACCGCGCTCGAGCCGGGGGATCAACTGATCCTCCTCGCCGAGCAGAACCTGAAAGATGCAGGCGATGTGGAGTTTGTCCACGCGCGGCTTGAGGACGTGCAGCTGCCCCGCGAGAGCTACGCGGCGGTGTTCTCGGCGTCTGCAATCCACTGGGTCGACCCTGATCTGAGCTGGCGGAAGATCGCCGATGCACTTGCTCCCGGTGGGACGCTCGCCCTGATCCAGTACTTCGGCCTTCAAGAGCAGCGCAGCGTCGATGATCAGGAGGCTCTACTGTCGGCTCTGCGCAGGCACGCGCCGGAGGTCGCCGCCACCTGGCCCACCTACCGCGACCTCGATTGCACTATTGCGGGCGTGCAGGAGCGCCGTCGGAACATCGCGGATGCCTGGGGCTGGCTGGGGAGCTACGACATAGGACGTGACTACGCAGCCGATCTCTTCGAGGATCTACAGCTCGCAACCGTGCCAACCTTGATCGAGCACACCGCCGGTGAGCTCAATGCCCTGCTCGGCACGATGTCATTCTGGGCACGCCTCTCACCTGAGCAGGTTGAGGCCCTCGTGAACGAGAATCACGCTCTCCACGAGCGCCTGGGGCGGCCAATCCGGGCGAGCACGGTCGCCGTACTGCTCATGGCGGGATGTCGGTGCAGATAGAAGTACGAGCACCGCGACACGCAGTCGGGCTCTCTCGCAGCGTTGGTAGAGCACACGACTGAAATCGTGGTGTCCCCGGTACGCGGCAGGGGCGCCATTTGTCGATCCTCACGTGAGACTAGGTGTCTCGGCACAGTCATTGACAAGATGAGCCACGCGTGATAAGAATGGACATGTACTTTTGTCCCTCTGCATCTGAGGGAAGGACGGAGGTAGTAGAGCGTGGCGCTTGGGGTCGGCCCCAGTCGGCTCCTTGCGCCGATCGATTGACTTTGGCTGGGAGAGGCGTGGTTCGTACGCGGTGAGAGAGTGAGCTGGTGTCTTGGCTACGCCGGAAAGCATGGTCTCGCAAGGTTCGCTTGCAGTGCGCTCGCCGTGTACACGACGTGAGCGGTTGGAGCGCGAGCGTCTATTTGCGGCGACGATTGAGGAGACGCGCGAACATGGGTATGGACAGAGCAGCATTGCGGACGTGGCGGCTCGCGCCGGGCTCTCACCCGCCTGCTTCCAGGCGCACTTTTCCGGCGTCGAGCAGTGTCTCTTGCAGGCGCTGCACTCGCTTGCGCTGCAGGCCCACGCTCACGTCATCTCCGCCTACTACGCCCCGCGCAAAGAGTCGCTCGTCGAGGAGCCCGCGACGGCGGCGCAGCAGCTGCTCGAACGTGTGCTTGCCTGCCTGGTGCCGATCGCCGCGGCCACAGGCACCGGCCCTCCCAGAGGCCTATAAGTCAGCGTTCTTACAGGTGGCAACTTGGTATGCTCGCACGACTGAAATCAACCCCCTCCCCGAACTCCTACCGGTGAACCGGGCTTGAGAAATGCCAGCTAGAAAGCCAAACAGCGGCGCGCGGCCCGCGATTCCTGGCAAGCTTGCTCCGGGCATGCGGCTGCCGCGTGAGCTGGTCGCCGAGAGCCAACGTGCGCGCCTTGGTATCGCGCTTGTCGAGTTGGTCGACGCGCAAGGCTTTGCCGATACAAGCCTCGCCGACCTGACCGCCCGGGCGCACGTCGCGCGGGCCGCCTTCTACGAACACTTCGGCAGCATGGAGGGCTGTTTCGCCGCGGCCTACGACGACCACCTGGCTCGCGCGGCCGGCCAGCTGGTCACTGCCTACAACGCTCCAGGTATGGAGGACGGCGAGCGCGCGCACGCCGCGCTGAGTGCGCTCGCCGCTTTCGCCCAGGTCTGGCCTGCCGCGGCGCGCGTGTGCCTCGGCGATGTGTTGACGGTTGCGCACGGCACGGTCGAGGCGCGTGAGCAGCTTCTCGAAGGGGCAAGCGCGCTGCTCGACTCCGCGCTCGGTCCGGACGGCGCGCATAAGAACCGCGCGCCCGTGCTCGTCATAGCCACGATCGGCGCGATCCGCCGCGCGCTGTACATCGCACCTGCGCGAGCGGCCTGCGCGCGAGCTGTTGACGCTGGCCGAGCAAATGTTCGACTGGCTGCGCGTCTACGGCAGCAACTCGTCCGCGGACGACGGAAGCGGCTCCGGCGAGGATAGAGACAATGGCAATTGGAGCCGTGTAGGTCTTGGCGCTAATGGAATCCCTGACGGTGCTGGGAGTTCGGGCGACGATATGGGCTCGAGCAGCCTCACTCCCGACGACAGCCCGAAGGAGCGGATCTTGGCCGCCGTACTGAGGCTGGCAGCGAACGGCGAGGGCGAGTCGATCAGCCTCGCCGACATCGCCTCCTCCGCCGGCGTCTCCTTCGGCACCTTCTATAAGCACTTCCGCACGAGCCAGGATGCCCTGCTGGCCGCCTGCGAAGCGGTGCACGAGCGGCAGATCGAGTGTGCGCGCGAGGCATATGCCGCCGCACTGGGGATGCCCCTGGATGATCGACTTGCCGGCCGCGGCGACTCCACCTACGGACCTCGCGGACGATGGCTCCGGGCTAACCGTCCCGCCAGACTCAGGCGAGGAGCGCGCGTCTGGGGTCGCGCCAATCTGGGCCGTCGGCATCGCCCGGGCGCTCGGCGCCTACCTCGCCGCCGCGGCCGCCGATCCGGCGCAGACGCGCACGATGGTGCTTGGTTCGCTCAGCCTGGGACGCCCGGGCCTGGACTTCCTCGACCGTCGCGCCCAGGCGCTAAAGCAGCTGCTAGGCCCCGGCCTGCGCGCGCACCCGGACCTGCCCACCGCGACGGCAGACATGCTCGCCGGCGCGATCCTCGAGATCCTGCACGACCACGCGCTGCGTGGCGAGCTGGGGCGCCTGCCGAGCTGCGGGAGCAGCTCACCTACGTTGTGCTCGCCCCCCTGCTCGCCGCGCACGAAGGGCGCGCGCACGCCGAGCACCTGCTCGAGACGCCGCACGCAAGCGCCACGCTCGCCGCCAAGCGCGCCCGCGCTCGTCGCTGAGGAGGGCAACGACGTACGCAAGGGCACACGTCGGAGCGCGGCTAATGATGCGCTAAACTGATGCCTATGTCGCGCACCACCGTTGATGTCGATTTTCGGGCGCTTGAGGTTGCGCGCGTCGAGCTGGGCACAAAAGGTCTGAGCGCGACCGTCAATGCGGCGCTGCGCGAGGTGGGGCGAAGGCGCGCGCTGGACGGCTTTGACGTGTTGAGCGACCTCGACGGAACCCCCGCCGAGGTCGAGGCAAACCGCCGGGAGCGGTTCGCTGAGCTGCAAGACTGAGATCGAGCCGGTATCGCTCGATCGGCCGGCGCTGTTTGACACGGGTGTCTGGACTTGGGCGCGGGACCGGCGCTTTCCAGTGCTCGCGTCCTGGTTCAACGCTGAGGTGAAAGCCGGTCGTGTGCTCATCTGCGATGTCGTTGCCCTGGAGTTGATTCGCTTGACGCCGAACGAGTCGCGCGCACGAGACGTTGCTGCTCGGCTGGATTCGTTCGAGTCGATCGCGATGGGCGGCGAACTATGGAAGCGCGCCTGCGAGCTGCAGTTGCTGCTTTCTGCCAACGGCGATCATCGCCGCGTCCCTCCGGTGGATCTCCTGCTCGCCGCGGCCGCCGAGCAGGCGGGCGTGCCGCTGGTCCATTACGACCGCGACTACGAGCGCCTGGCACGGGTCGGCACACTAAAGCAGCTTTGGTTCGTTCCGGACGGCTCGCTGGCATAAAGGCCCCGCCATCCAGGTAGCGGTATCGGTACTCAAGCACGGTGCGCTATCACAAGTCCCGACAAGAGTATAAGAACCTGTTTTTATGTTACTCTAGTTACCTCTGAAGTGGTCTAGCCAGGAGGTGAGACATGCTCCAAGCAGGAGATCGGCTCCCCACGGGGGCGCCTGAGGGCGCGGGGGACGGTGGCCAGGCCGAGCGCTTGGCGGAGTTCGACCGGGCGCTCGCCGAGGTCGCCGCACGTGTCGAGCCGGCCTACCGCAAAGCGGAGGGCTGGCTGGAGCAGACGCGCGCGGGGCTCATGGAGCTGTTGCGCTTCTGCGACGAGCGACCTGAGGCGGCCCGCGAGCTGGTGGTTGATTCGATCGCCTGGGGGCCCGAGCTGCTGCGCCGCCGCGGCCAGCTGCTTGACACACTGGCCGCGGCGCTCGATCGAGGGCGCGCGCAGGCCGCCCTGCTCGACGCCGGCGCCGCCCCGTCGAGCGCTGATCCGGCGCCTGGCGCGACGCTCGCGAGCGTCGCGGCCCGGTATGGAGCCGAGCCGCCGGAGACCGCCGAAAACCTGGTCGGGGCCTGTGTCTCGCTCGTGCACACGCGCCTGCTGCAGGCCGGGGGCGGGCCGTGCTTGGAGCTCGGTCCCTCGCTAATGAGCATGATCGCCCACCCCTATCTGGGGCCGCAGGTAGCCAGGCGCGAGCTGGAGCGATCGCTCGTCAACGCCGGCGGCCCTTCTGAGCGGGACTCCGAGGTGTCCGTTGCCGGGGTCCGCGAAAGAAGCTATTGACAAATTGATAAGAATCTGTTCTTATACACCTTCAGTTCAGGTCGCGAGCGCCGCACGGGGGCGTGAGGGGTAGCTCGCAAGTCGCAAGTCGTAGGTCGAGTTGCAAGTCACAAAAGCTTCAAGTCAGCGAAAAGTCTCAGGTCAAAGGGGAGGGGAGTAGTAGGAGATGAGCAGCGTCGTCGGTACTCGTCGCGGTCACGCGGCCGGCACAGTGGCAAGCGCCAAAAGCGCGAGCCGGCTGTCGAGCGCCACGCGCTCGACCCGCACCGTGCGCCGCCAGCCGGGCACTCCCGCCGTGCCTGCCCACGGACTGCCGACAGAGATACAGCGCAACCGCCTCCTCTCAGCCGCGATCCGCTCCTTGGACGAAGTCGGCTACGCAAACGCCTCGGTAGCCCACATCACAAGCCGCGCGCGTGTCTCCAGGCGCACTTTCTACGAGCTGTTCGCCTCGCGTGAGGAGTGTCTGCTGGCCGTGTTCGACGATGCGATCGCGCAGATCGAGCGCGAGCTGGCGGCTGCCCAACTGGGCGAGCTGCCCTGGCACGAGCGGGTGCGCCTCGGTCTGTGGACGATCCTCTCGCTCTTCGAGCACGAGCCAGCGCAAGCGCGCGTGTGCGTCGTGCACTGGCTGCAGGGCGACGCCGAGCTGCTGGCCAAGCGCGAGGCGCTGCTGGGCAGGCTCGCGGCAATCGTGGACGAGGGACACGACGCGAGCGCCAAGGCCGTCCAGGCCACGCCGCTGACCGCCGAGGGCCTCGTGGGTGCGGTGCTGGCGATCCTCTACACGAGGCTGCTACGCGCTGAGCGCGAGCCGTTGACGACTCTGCTTGGCGAGCTGATGAGCCTGATCGTGCTGCCCTACCTGGGCCCGGCGGCCGCGCGGCGTGAGCTCGAGCGTCCGCTGCCGGCAATGCCGCCCGGGCAGCACGAGCGCAGCGCGGGCAGGTCGCCCGAGGGCGACCCCTTGATGGGCGTCCCGATGCGCCTCACCTACCGCACCTTGCGGGTACTCGAATGTGTCGCGGCCGAACCGGGAGCAAGCAACCGCCAGGTCGGCGTCGGTGCCGGTGTCCCAGACCAGGGCCAGGCCTCGAAGCTGCTGGCGCGTCTGGAGCGTCTGGATCTACTGGTCAACGCCGGCAAGCCCCGCCCCAAGGGCGAGGCCAATGCTTGGGAGCTGACCGGTGCGGGGCGGCGAGTCATAAAAGCCCTCGCCGTCAGTCCCGCCCTGGAGGAGACGTCTGATGCGCTTCGGTGAGGCAGGCGCACAGACGGGTGAGTTTTCCACAGCGCCAAAGCGGGGGATTCGACCTGCGGGTGCACACGATCGGCGACGACGTGATGGAGACGCTGCGTGGCGTCACTCGGTTCCGTGCGGTGCCTTCCGTAAAGACGCATCGCGAAACATGAGCACCACAAATACCAAAGGAAAGGCACGAGCATGACTCACACAGAGCACTCAGCAAAGACCCAGTCCCCGCGGACAGGTTTCTTTGCCGCGCTCAGTGGTCTGCTCCGTCACAAAGGGAGTGGTGTATCCAAAATCGTCATCGGCAGCGACACGTTTTCACCGCTGTCGCTTTTGCCCGCGGTCCTGCTTGTTGCCGCGTGCGGCCTGACGGCCGTCCTCCCCGCCGCAGCCTCCGCCTACGCCACGATCGAAGGTCCCCCGACCTACTCCAACGCCCCGGGCCTCCCCGATGGCCGGTTCTACGAACTGGTCTCGCCTGGAGACAAGTACGGCAACGAGGCGGGCGGGAGCACGTCTGCCTACGATACGGGCGCCGTGTATCACTATGGGCTCGCGTCAGCCGACGGGAACGCGGTGCTGTTCGAAGGCACCGGGCCGATCGGAGAAAGCCCGTCGGGCTCGAACAAGTGGTTCGCCGCGACGAAGAAGCCGGGTGAACCCGGCTGGAGCACCCGCTCAGCTGACTGCCCGCGGAAGAACGCGGGTCGCGGTAAATGACCCTGTCCAACTGACTTTATCCTTCCTCCGATCTGTCTCATGTAATGGTCAATGATGGTTACCTGCCCGACAGCAGAAGGATGCAGCTCCCTATTTCTCGCTGGGCCCGATCCGTTTGTCGCCGCCACGGAGCTCACGCAGGCCAGAACCTCCGGTGGACTCGAACCCTGTGAAGAGAGTTATCAAGGTCCGGTTGGCGGTACGCCGGATTTCAGCACCGCATACTTCACGAGCGCCGGAACGCTGCTTCCGGAAGACGTCACGCGCGCCCCGTACGTTGTCTCAGGCAAAGTTTGGGTTGGTCCTTGGGGCTTCTATGAATACAGCGAAGGCGTGCTGCACGAGGCCGGTATCCTGCCCGACAAACACCCAACCCATTTGGTGCCGTGCCCGCTGCCTCCGGGCATGGCCGCAACGCCGCCGGCAACGAGGTCTCCGCCGACGGGTCGCGCGCGTTCTTCGTCAGCCCCGACCCGGTGTCATGCCAATCGAATGAGGGGCCCAACGATTGCGCGACAAACCCGCCCGAGCTGTATGTGCGTGAAAACGGCGAACGCACGCTGCTCGTCTCCCGGGACACGCTGCTTCCCGAAGCAGGTGGGTCGCCCGCGTCCGCTCCTGGCGGTGTGTGGCAGATGCCCAATCAAACCAAGGCACAGTACTCCATAAGTGGCATTGTCAATGGGTCTTACGTTTTCGCCTCGCCGGACGGTTCGCAGGCGTTCTTTCAGAGCGTAAGCGCTTTGACGCAGGCGGCGCAGAAGCCTCGCCGGGCGCGGAACCGAAGACGTATGACTTCGATGTGAACAGCGGCACGCTCACGTATCTGCCCGGTGTCGTGGGGGAAATCCTCGCGACCGACAAGGATGGCTCCACGATGGCGTTCGTGCGCCCGACGGCGGGCGGCGAACCGGCGCAGCTGGAGTTGTGGTCAGCGGGCCCGGGCGGCGGCAGCGTGACCGCCGGTCACGCAGTTGCCTGAACCGGGTGCGAGCGTCCCTGAGGCGCGGCTGTCCAGCGATGGCTCGGTGCTCGTCTTTCAGACCGCGTCGCGGTTGTCAAGCGCTTTCAACAGCGGCGACGACGAAGAGATCTATCGCTATGACGTCCCGCGCGAACACGCTGGGTTGCGTGTCCTGTGCGCCTGCCGGCATCACGCCGCGGGGCGCTGCGTCGATGTCGATCGCGTGCACCGGTCAAAACGGTTATGACGGGGAAGCAACCCGTAAAGAATTTGGTGAATTGTCCGTAGAGGGCTCGTCGATGAGCGCGGGATCTCCGCTGACGGGGATCGGGTCTTCTTCGAATCGCCCGCTCCGCTGGTGCCGCAGGACTCGAACACGGACTCGCCGCCAATCCACGTGCAGCGAAGATCAGAACCCTGTCCGCAGGGCAGCGACGTGTACGAGTGGGAGAACGGCGTCGTCTACCTGATCTCGACGGGCAAGAGCCCGCTCAACTCCTATCTGCTGGACACGAGCGAAAACGGCGACGATGTCTTCTTCGCGACCGCCGAAGGTCTGGTCCCAGGCGATATCGATGGCGGCTATGACATCTATGACGCCCGCATCCCCCACGCAGGCGAACCGTTTCCGCCGGCGGCGGTGCCGTGCGAAGGCTCGGTCTGCCAGGGCCCCCCGAACGTCCCCTCGCCGCTGGCGCCGCCCGCGCAGCGCGACGTTCTCCGGCCTCGGCAACCCAGCGCCTGCGGCAACTCCGCTGTCCCGGCCAGCGAAAGCCACGACAAAGACTGTGAAATGCAAAAAGAGCTACGTGAAGAAGAAGGGCAAGTGCGTAAAGGTCAGAGTAAGAAGAAAACAAGCAAAAAAAGGCCAGCAACGGAGGGCAAAGTCAGAATAACTGCCAGGGCTTCGATCGAATGGTACGCTGCACATGTCACGCCTCGCTGTCCTGCTGGCTTCGTTGCTTTGCGTTGGTGGCGCTTCCTCCGCCCAGGCCGAAACGGCTGGCCCGCGATGGAAGATCCTCTCGGTCGCCAATCCAACTAACTTCAAACCAGCGGCCGACAAATCCGGCGCCGACGCGATCCTGGTGAGCGCCGTGAACGTTGGCGGCGCCTCCACCGACGGGAGCCCTGTGACGATCGCCGATTCCTTGCCAGAAGGGCTGGTCGCGATTGAAGCTATAGGTGGCAACACGTATCTCGATCCCATGGGTAGGACGTTCAGCGAAAATGGTGCGCCTTCGGAAGCAGAAGCCGGTGGGTTCACTTGCACGTTCTCCTCGGCGGCCGCCGCGTGTACGACCTCCGCACAGGTCGATCCAGGGGATGTGCTCCTGGTCACGATCCGGGTGCGATGTCGAAACAGACAGCGAAGGCTCTGAACTTAACGAAGCGTCAGTGTCAGGCGGCGGCGCTGTGAGCGCGTCCGTCGGTGATCAGGTCACGATCAGCTCGCAGTCGCCGCCATACGGTGTCGCGCAGGGAGGCTTTGCTTGCCGCGACCTCGACCTCCCAGGCCGGCGGGCATCCGAATCTGACGCAGGACTTCTTCCTGAACACGATCAATCCGCACGGAGAAGCAGGAGCGGAAAAGCGTGCGGACGGACCAAACCGCAGCGTATTGTGCTCACCGTCTATACCGGTTGCGACGGCGAAGGATGTTCAGCTTCGATCTGCCTCGGGGTCTCGCTCGGCACGACGGTGGGTGTGGCGCGCTGCACGATGGCCGAAGTCGAGAACCTGGCGAACTGTCCGCGTAACACGATGGTGGGACGGCGACGGTGATCGTCTCGACTGCGGAGCTCGAGTCTCGTGTTCACGGTGCCGGTGTACAACATCGCGCCGGCGCCTGGCGAGCCGCTCGCGCTAGCGTTCGACGCGCTGTTCTTCCCGGTGCGGATCGATACGAGCGTGCTCTCCGACGGCGAATACGACGCTCGTGTGACGGCTTCCGACATCACGACGGCCGCACCGTTCTATATGTCCTCGGTCACGGTCTGGGGCGATCCCGCCGAACACAACGGTCCCGGGCCCGACCTCGCCATCAGAAGCTTTGGGGACTCCATACCGCGCGTCAGCTTTGGTGGTCGCCGGCGTCGAAGCAAAACGAAGCGGTCAAGACGCCGTGACGACGAGCGTGTGCCGTTGTTGACGAACCCCTCGCAATGCTCGGAACTGCGTTGACCGATGTTCTGGAAACCGATTCCTGGGAAGCGCCGGGCGTCTTCCAAGCGGCCCCGAATACGAAGCGCCGATGGGGACCGACACCGGCTGCAGTCAGTTGTCGTTCAAGCCCGGCATATCGATGCTGCCGGACACGCTGGAAGCGGGCGCGCCGGCGGGCTACTCGTTCCATCTGAGCTTGCCGCAGAACACCGAAGCGGAAGGCTTGGCGACGCCGGATGTGAAGCGCACGGCGGTGACGTTGCCGCTCGGCACCGTGATCTCACCTTCGGCTGCCGATGGGCTGGGGGATTGCACCAACGTACAGTTCTTCGGTCCGGCCCGAACGTGGACAGCGCGTCCGGCGACGCCGGGCACTGTCCCCGCGACTCACAGGTCGGAACGATGAGGGTCAAGACGCCGGCGCTTGAAGAACGCGCTGACACGGCGACGTGTATCTCGGGACCCCCGAATGCACCGGGCCGAATGGGGTCTGCACGCCGGAAGACGCCGCGGACGGGCGGATGGTGCACCTGTATGCGCAGTTCGTCGGCGAAGGCGAAGACGGGATCGTTGTCAAGCTCGAAGGCAAGGGTCAAGTCAACCAGCAGACGGGTCAGGTCACGACTGTCTTCGAAAACACCCCGCAGCTCCCGTTCAGCGAACTCGAGTTGACGTTGCAGGGGGGCGAGCGCGCGACGCTCGCCAACCCCCGGACCTGCGGCAAGGTGCACGACGACGGCCGACGTGACGCCGTGGAGCACGCCGTACACGCCCGGATGCGACGCCGACGAGCCCATTCGACATCGACGAAAACTGTTTCGGGGCGCAGTTCAACCCGTCGTTCAGCTTTGGTACGACAAGCAACCAGGCGGGTGGGTTCAGCCCGTTCTCGGTGTCCTTCGGCCGCGGCGATGACGACGGCTTCCTAAACGGCATCCAGGTTCGCACGCCACCGGGGTTGTTGGGGATGCTCTCGAAGGTCAGCTCGTGCGATGAACCGCAGGCGACGCGGGCACGTGCGGCCCGGCCAGCCAGATCGGCGAAACGACCGTCGAGACCGGCCCCGGCGCTGATCCGTTCCTCGTCAGCGGCGGGAAGGTGTACATCACTGGCCCGTACAAGGGCGCTCCGTACGGACTCTCGATCGTCGTCCCGGCAAAGGCCGGCCCGTACACGCTGGCGGGCACGACAGGGAATGGCACGGTCGTGAACCGCTCAGCGATCAGCGTAAACCCTGAAACGTCTTCGTTGACGATCACCTCCGACCCGCTACCAACAGTGCTAGACGGCATCCCGCTGCAACTACGTCTCGTCAACGTCACGATCGACCGTCCGGAATTCATGTTCAACGCAACCAACTGCGACAAAATGGCGATCGGTGGCACGTTGACCGACACGCAGGCCGCGAGCACGGTCGAGTCCTCCTCCTACCAGGTCACCAACTGCGAGGCGTTGAAGTTCCAACCCAAGTTCACCGTCTCGACCTCCGGGAAAACATCGAGGGCTAACGGTGCGAGCCTCGACGCGAAGGTCGCATATCCCAACACGGGTCAAGGCACCCAGGCGGACATCGCATTCGTTCAAGGTCGATCTCCCCAAACAGCTCCCCTCGCGTCTGACGACGCTGCAGAAGGCGTGCCCGGCCGCGACGTTCGAAGCAAACCCCGCGAATTGCCCAGCCCCGTCGGTGATCGGGACTGCCAGGGTCAACACTCCGGTGCTGCCGGTGCAGTTGACCGGCCCGGTGTATTTCGTGTCCCACGGCGGCGAAGCGTTCCCGTCGCTCGAGATCGTGCTGCAGGGCGAGGGCGTGCGCGTCGACGTCATCGCGTCTACGTTCATCAAGAACCGGGATCACGAGCTCGACGTTCAAGTCCGTCCCCGACGTCCCGTTTGAATCCTTCGAGCTCTACCTTCCCGAGGGCAAGTACTCCGCCCTGGCGGCAAACGGGAACCTCTGCACGAGCAAGCTCGCGATGCCGACCGCGATCGTCGCCCAGAACGGCGCCGAAATCCACAAGTCGACACCGATCGCCGTGACTGGGTGTGCGAAGGCGAAGAAGGCGGCCAAGAAGGGCACGAAGGCGAGTAAGGCACGAAAGTCCAGCAACCACCGGAGGGCACAGTCATGAGGAGCGTTCGCAAGCTGACAAGAACGGGACTGGCGACGCTCGGCGTGCTCGTGGGGGGTCTCATGCTCACTGCCGCTCCCGCGCTGGCGACAGAACACTGGAGAGTTCTCGGCTCGTTCGGCCTCGCTCCCGCCGATCCCGCACCGCTATCTGATCCGGCTGGGTTGGCTGTGAACCAGAGCACCGGGAATGTCTACGTGGTCGACAAGGGCAATGACCGTGTCGAGTGGTTCGATTCGGCTGGTAAATACGAAGGCCAGTTCAACGGTGGCGCTACCCCGGCGAAAGCGTTCTCCGAAGCGGAAGGCGTCGCGGTCGACAATGATCCGAGGAGCCCCTCGTTTGGTGACGTATACGTTATCGACGAGGGCCACAGCGTCGTTGATAAGTTCGGCGCGAGCGGCGCATACCTCGGGCAGTTGACTGGAGCATGCGAAAAAGATGGCGAATCTCCGCCCCAGTGCTCGAACAGTAAATTCGTCCCGTTCATCGAACTCGACGGTGTCGCCGTGGACGCCAACGGGGTTGTGTGGGTCGAGAGCAGCGATGTCGGTGGATATGGAGATCCTGCGATTGACAAGTTTAGCGGCAAACAGCCGAGTGCGTTCCTCTCCAGTCGAATCTCGCAAGCCGGTGTCCTTACAGCTCGTGGCCTCGCTGTGGATTCCGAAGACAACCTCTACGTCATCTATCATAGTGGAAAAAACATCACAAGGCTCAATAGCTTGGGGGAAGTGCCCGGAGAAGAAGGACGTGAAAACCTGGGTGGAGTAGAAGGCGCGTCGGGAGTTGCGGTTGACTCGATGAACAACTACGCCTACATCGATACCGGCACGAGTATTGCTGTGATCGACCCCGCCGAGTCGCTCGTCGAAAGCTTCGGCGGCGGGCTGAGCGGAGCGGAGAGCCTCGCCATCAATCCTGCCGCCGGGGCAAGCGGCTATGTGTACGTCGTTGAGCCGGCCGACAACGAGGTTCTCTTCCTCGAACACAGCGAAACGCCGCCGCCGCCGCCGGCGGCGCCGAAAACCAATCCTTCGACGGAAATCACCAGCAGTTCGGCGACGCTCAACGGCGAACTCAACCCCAAAGGTGCTGCGGGCGGGGTGGGCTACTATTTCTCCTATCACGCTGGCGCCAGTTCGAGTTGCACCGAACCCGGTAGCGTGACTACCATCTTGGATAACGTGGGCTTGAACCTGACCGGTAACTCTCCGGTGTCTGTCTCGGCGACTGTGACTGGCCTAGAGCCAAACCTCGAATACGTCTACTGTCTCGTCGCGGACGGGTTCGGTGCGACCCCAGGGTCCTCGGAACTGGTCAAAACGCCCGCCGCGGCTCCGGAAGTCATCGGCGAGAGCGCGTTGAGCGTGGAAATCGGCAATGTCCGTTTCGAAGCCACGATCAATCCGAACCACAGCAAAGGGGAAACGACGTACCTCTTTGAATACTCCAAGGAAGGCTCGGTCAAGGACAACACGCTCGGAGGAGTCGGAGGAGCGATCGAAACGGTCGGGGGCTCGGGCGCGATCCCGGCCGGAGAATTCGGGGAATTCCATGGTAGCGCGGTGGCTGAAGAACTAGGCACCGGGGGAAATTCCGTCTACTATCGGGTAGCCGCGACGAACGAAACGGGCACCACCTATGGCAAAGTCGAACTCTACACCACGGATCTGCCCGTAGTCAGCAGTAGGGGCTTCTCCGGATCGGGGCTGACGTCTGTGATCCTCAATGCCGAAGTATATCCCGACGGTTTTGCGACGAAGTACGGATTCGAATACGCGACCAATATGACGATCTTGCAGGAAGGCAAGGGGACGAAGGTCTTTAGCGCGACAGAAATCATCGCAGGCGGAGAATTCGGGGAAGCCCCGACACCTGTCGAACTCCAAATTAGCGGGCTGACTCCCTATGAACACTATTATTATCGTGTAATAGCCGAAAATGGGGCTAGTCGGAATCCGAAAAACGCGAACGAAGGGAGGCCGATTGTAGGGGAAATCAGAGAATTCGAGACACGAAGCCTCGCATTTCCCACCACGGGAGAAGCGTCGAACATCGGCCTCACGAGCGTGGTGCTCTCCGGCAGCGTGATCGCTCCGTTCGTGCCAGCTAGCGGCTACTACGAATTCATAAGCGAAGCGGGCTATCAGGCAGCGATCGCAAAACATGCGAGCAATCCCTATGCCGAAGGGGAAACGAGCGCCTCGGTGGGCGTCCAAGCGAGCGAATCGCCGCAGACGGCCGGCCCCGTGCAGGTTGGCGGCCTGTTGCCGGAAACGACCTATCGCTACCGGCTGGTTGGGAAGAACGAATTCGGTTGGAAATATGGCGCTGATCTCACGTTCAGAACCGCGTCCAAGGTGCTCCCCGTGGTCAGCACCGGCGCCGCGGGCGCGGTCAGCCAGAACTCGGCGACGCTGTCCGGCACGGTCTCGACGAGCGGCCTGCAGACGAACTACGGCTTTGAAATCGGGACCGAACCGGGTAGCTACGGACCCGCGACCGGCCTCGGCAGCATCGGCGGCTCGCAGACCGAAACGGTGAGCGTGAGGTTGGGTGAACTGCAGCCGGGCACGACCTACTACTACCGCGTGACGGCGACGAACGCCGACGGCACAGTGCCGGGGCAGCCCGTGTCGTTTGCGACGCCAAGTTTCCCGGTCCTGCTCACGCCACAGGTGTCCCCACCGCTGATCGCCTTCATCTCGCCCGCATTCCCGGCTGAAGAAAAAGGGAGCGGGGTGAGCACGAAGACGCTGACAAACGCGCAGAAGCTCGCGAACGCACTCAAAGCTTGCAAGAAGGATAAAAACAAGCACAAGCGCGCCAGCTGCGAAAAGCAAGCTCACAAAAAATACGGGGTTGCGACGAAGAAGAAGAAATAGAAGAGGGGCGGCGCGGGCGCGCCGGCGATCGTGCCTTGGGCCCTCAGGGCTCGAGCAGGAAGCGCACTGCGCGGATTCAGGACGGGTTGTCGTTCGTTAGCAGGTACAGCACCTAGGTGCTACACTGCCTTCGTGCCCACCCAACACAAGCGCGTGTCCGTGACCTTGACGCCTCCGCTGCAGGAGGCGCGCGAGCGTTTGCGCCGGCGAGGGCTTGACCCGAGTGTCGGTGAGCTGGCGATCGCGGGCGCGCTGCGTCTGCTCGCCGATGTGGATGCTGGTGAGGACCTGTCCAGCAAGCGCACGATGTTGCGCAAGCGCTTGGCAGAGCGGCTACGCAGCGGGGCGGGCGTCGACGCGGACGCTCTCGCGGAGGTGCGCCGCGAGGGCTGGACGCGCGCGTGAGCGCGGGCCTGAGCCTGCTCGACACCTCGGTCTGGTCGCGCCTGCGAGACGGCCGCATCGTGGGTGAGCGGGCGCGGGGACTGGCTGGACGCATCGAACGCGGCGAGCTGGCGATGTGCGAGCCGCTGATCCTGGAGATGCGCTACGGCGTACGCGAGGCCAAGGACTTCACGATGTTGGCCGAAGAGCTCGAAGCTCTGCCGTTGCTCCCGCTGGACAGCACCGCGATCCAGCGAGCTCTGGACGCGCAAGCTCAGCTGGCTGCCGACCGGCGCGTCTCGCACCGCGTCAAGCCGATCGATCTGCTCGTCGCTGGTGTCGCCGATCGGCACGGGGCGGCGGTGCTGCACTACGACAGCGATTACGAGTTGATCGCCAAGCACACCGACTTGAGCTTCCAGAGTATGTGGGCGTTCAAGCGTGGCAGCGCGGGGTAACGCCTTGGCGGCGTCGCTGCTTGGCGCTCAGGTCTCGGCCACGGCCAAGGCCGCGGCTTGGGCCCCCGCGAACGGCGTGATCGCTAGGTACATCAGGTAGTCGGTTAGCTCCGGCAGCTGCTCGCCGCGCCCGGCGAGGATGTACTCGTGCAGCAGCTCGAAGATGCCCCCGACCGACGCCTCGCGCATCACCGGTGCCGGCATGTTCGGGTAGCTGTCTTCGGGGCCGATGTCCAGCAGCTCGATGTAGGACAGGTTGGCCTCGTTGACGCGGCCCGTCAGGTGCGGGTAGGCGATCAGGATGTCTACGCACGCCAGCCGCGCGATTGAGGGCTCGGAAGCTAGGAACTCGACCAAAGCCGTGAGCCCACGGCGCACGTTCACGGCCCAGCTGAGGCGCAAGTCGAGCGAGCGGTTGACGGCCGCCATCGCCTTGGCGTGGCCCATCTCGAAGGTGGCCTGGAAGGCCTCCTCCTTGTTCTCGAAGTGCTGGTAAAAAGTCTGCAGCGAGATCGCGGCTTCGGAGACGATCTCCTCGAGGCTTAGCGAGGCATAACCCTTGCCGGCGGTCAGGTTCGCCACGGCGTCGAAGATCCGTTCGCGCTGGTTGTGGGCGACGTAGCCCTTGGGCAGGCTGTGCTCTCCGCGCGGCAGTCCGCGTGGTGCCCAGCTCGGTGAGGGTGCCAGCGTCCCGGGCGCGCGTCCCGCCTGTAGGTGCACCTCAGGCCGTGGCCGCGGCTGCTCGGGGATCTCTGGTGGCGTCGGATAGAAGGCAAGAATCCACGCCACGACGTCCGGCGTCAGCTTCTGCAGTTCGATCTTCAGCGAGCGGCTGGAGCGTTCGCGGCGCACGCGCGAGTACAAGATCGTGCGCAAGGCGCCGACGATCGCCCGCGCCACCGGCCGGGGCACCGAGCCCTCGCCTGGGGCATGATCGAAGACGGCGACGAAGAAGGCGCTCAACATCTCCGCGTCGCGCGCCCAGCGCTCGATCCCGACCGGCCCGGCAGCACCCATCTCCACCGATATCAAGCGAGCCGCGTCTGGGCGGTCGCTGGAAGCTTCGAACAGGGCGCGCACGATCGCGTCGATTTGCAGCGTCCACTGCTCCTCCGGGTCATACGCGGCGATGATCCGCGCGGTCAGTCGCCTGATCAGCTCGTCGTACGTCGCCAGCAGGCACTCCTCCTTGTTCTCGAAGTGTTCGTAGAAGCTGCGCCGCGACACGCCGGCCCCGGCGACCAGATCGGAGATCGTGGTCGCGACGAAACCGCGCTCGTTGACCGCTTTGATCGTGGCCTCGTACAGGCGCTCGCGCTGGTCGGCGGCTACCTGCTCCGGCGGCAGCGCCTG
Organism: uncultured Solirubrobacterales bacterium; assembly: GCA_963743555.1. Lineage (GTDB taxonomy): Bacteria > Actinomycetota > Thermoleophilia > Solirubrobacterales > Solirubrobacteraceae > Palsa-744. The sequence goes on along the minus strand of CAVUQG010000002.1, from coordinate 273,254 downwards.
CGGCCCGCGCGGCAGGCCCCGCTCGCCCCCCCCTCCCCGTCTACGAGCCCCGCGGGTTCCGCCGGGCTCGTCCCCTCCGTCCTCCATCCGACCACGAGCCCCGCGGGGTCCGCGGGGCTCGTTCTGCCTGTGAGGCTTTGGCGCCATCCCTATACGATAGCTCTTGACAAGCTGCGTAAAGGATGATTTATTTGTTTGCACGCGGAGTGGCCACCAAGTCATTGCGGGGCTACCGACGGAGGCGACATCATGGTCTTGGATGCATTGCAAATAAAAGTTCCAGCATGTGGGCGAGGCCAAATCTGTGATTCGGGGGATGGCATGAGGGAACGTTTCAGCAGGGACACATCGGACGGCCCTTCTGTAGGCGCCGTACTATTTGTTATGCGTAGCGGTAAACGGGGTGCGCATCAGTTGGACAACTTGGCCAATGGCCGAGCCGACACGGAGGTTGGATCGATATGAGAGGACAAGCCTGCGAGCGCAAGCTGATGGTCCGCGCGCTACATCCGCGCTGGCCATATCGGCGCTCACACTGTCGCCACGACCTGCATTGGCTGGTGCGTGTGCGTCCCCACCACTTCCAATGCTCGCACGGACGCCGTCATTCAGTGGCGGGTTTCCCGCCACGCACCAGGCGTCCTTACGTGAGCTGATCTGCGGCGCCCGGCGCAAGGACGCCGCCGAGCGCGCAGTGTGGCGCTAGGATCGCAAGCGATGGCGGTAGCTCCCGAGTCCAGCGCTATGCGTATGCCGGTGCTCCCCGATGGCGAGGGCGATGTGCGCGCTCTGTCGATCGACACGATCCGCGCTCTGGCGATGGACGCGGTGCAGAAGGCCAATGCCGGCCACCCCGGTACCGCTATGGCGCTGGCGCCGCTGGCTTACACGCTCTACAGGCACGTGCTGCGCATCAATCCGACCGACACTGCCTGGCGCGACCGCGACCGCTTCGTGCTCTCCGCGGGGCACGCCTGTGTGCTGCAGTACGCGCTCACGCACCTGTGCGGCTTCGACCTGTCGATCGAGGACCTGCAGAGCTTCCGCCAGTGGGGGTCGCGCACACCGGGTCATCCCGAGCTCGGGCAGGTGCCGGGCGTCGAGGTCACCACCGGGCCGCTCGGCCAGGGCATCGCCAACGCGGTCGGCATGGCGATGGCCGAGCGCTTCCTCGCCGAGCACTTCAACCGGCCCGGCTACGAGCTCGTCGACCACCACACCTACGCGATCTGCTCCGACGGGGACATGATGGAGGGGGTCTCTCAGGAAGCGGCTTCGATCGCCGGGCACTTCGGTCTCGGCAAGCTGATCGTCTGCTACGACGACAACCGCATCACGATCGACGGCACGACCTCGATCTCCTTCGACACCGAGAACCACATCGCGCGCATGCACGCCGACGGCTGGCACGTACAGCGCGTCCCCGACTCCGAGGACGTCGATGCGCTGTATCGCGCGCTACAGATCGCGCGCGCGGAAACCGAGCGGCCCTCGTTCATCCAGGTGCGCTCGCACATCGCCTACCCGGCGCCGAACGCGGTCGACACCGCCAAAGCCCACGGCGCCCCGCTCGGCGAAGACGAGGTGCGCGCGACCAAGGTTGCGATGGGCTTCGACCCCGAGCTGAAGTTTCACGTGGACGCGCGCGTGTATGAGCACATGAGCCTGCACGAGTCCGGGAAGGGTTTTCAGGAGGAATGGGAGGGGCGTGCCAGGGCCTGGTCCGAGCGCTACCCCCAACTCATCGAGGAGTGGGAGCGGGCGTGGTCGGGTCGCCTGCGCGAGGGCTGGCAGGAGGCCCTGCCGAGCTTCAAGGCAGGAGAAGCGATTGCTACGCGCTCGGCCGGGCAAAAGACCATGTCCACGATCAGCGCGTATGGGCGCACCATGGTGGGGGGCGCGGCTGATCTGGTCGAGTCGACCAAGACCACGTTCGAGGGCGCCGGCGAGTTCTCCCACGTGCACGTCGGGCGCAACATCCCGTTCGGCATCCGCGAGCACGCGATGGGCGCGATCGTCAACGGGTTGGCCGCCCACGGCGGCATGGTCAAGCCTTATGGCTCCACGTTCCTAGTCTTCTCCGATTACATGCGTGGGAGCGTGCGCCTGTCGGCGCTGATGCAGCTGCCGGTGCTGTGGGTTTGGACACACGACTCCGTCGGCCTCGGCGAGGACGGTCCCACACACCAGCCGGTGGAGCACTACGCCGCGCTGCGGGCGATCCCGCACCTGTGGGTGATGCGGCCCGGCGACGCGAATGAGACCGCGCAGGCCTGGAAGCTGGCGCTCGAGCGCGAGGATGGGCCCGTCGCGCTGTTGCTCTCACGGCAGAATTTGCCGGTGCTGGATCGCGAGCAGGTGGGCGCGGCCGAGGGCTTGGCGCAGGGGGCGTATGTGTTGTGGGAGTCGGGCTTGTCGGGCGGCGATGAGCGCGCCGGCAGCTCGGCAGACGGCGCAGGCGATGGCGCCGGCGGGTCATCGCGCGGCGACGGTTCAGGTGCCGGCGAGTCAGCAAGCGGCGAGGGCACTGGCGCGCGGGCTGCTGCCGCCACGGCTGCCCCCCCTCAACTTGTCCTGATCGCCACCGGCTCCGAGGTTGCACCGACGCTGGAGGCGGCACGCGCGCTGGCGCGGGAGGGCGAGCGCGTGCGGGTCGTCTCGATGCCGTGCATGGAACTCTTCGAAGCCCAACCCGCGGAGTACCGCGACAGCGTGATCCCGCGTTCTGCACTGCGTATGGCCGTCGAGGCCGGCGTCAGCATGAGCTGGTGGAAGTGGGTCGGCGACTCGGGCGAGGTGATCGGGATCGATCGTTTTGGCGCCTCAGCTCCGGGTACGACGGTGCTTGAGAAGTTTGGATTCACTGCCGATTCGATTGCCGAGAAGGCTCGCGCATTGCTGGCGCGCTGAGACACGATCGCGGTTCGGTCACTCTCTTTTTTGCACCCGCGACGACTAGCTGGTCCATGAACGGCTCCGAACGCCCCGCTCATTCTGAAAGACGTTTTTAGTGCTGGAACGAACAGCTATCCCAAATAAACTGAATTCGACACGCCTTTAGGAGGCCGAGATGCCCACTCCCTCACCATTGCAGAGCCTCTCCGCGCTTGGTCAGAGCGTGTGGATCGACTTTCTCAGCCGCGAGGCGATCCGCGGCGGGCATCTTCAGCAGCTGATCGACGAGCACGCCGTCGTCGGCGCCACCTCCAACCCGACGATCTTCCAGAAGGCGATGGGATCGGGCAACGCCTACGACGAGCAGCTGCAAGAGCTCGGCTCAAGCGACGTCGATGAGGCCTTCTGGGCCCTGGCCGAGCAGGACATCCGCGAGGCCTGCGACCTGTTCCGCCCGATCTGGGATGAGGGCCTCGGCCGCGACGGCTACGTCTCACTGGAGGTCGATCCGCGCTTGGCATACGACTCGCTGGGCACGTTCAACGAGGCGATCCGCCTGCATAAGGACGTCGACCGCCCCAACCTGCTCGTCAAGATCCCCGCTACCAAGCCGGGCTTGGCCGCGATCGAGGACGTGATCGCCAAGGGCCACTCGGTCAACATCACGCTGATCTTCTCGCTGAAACGCTACGCCGAGGTGGCCGAGTCCTACATCCGCGGGCTGGAGCGACTGGTTGCCGAGGGCGGGGATCCGAGCAAGGTGGCGTCGGTCGCGAGCTTCTTCGTCTCACGCATCGACACCGAGGGCGACAGGCTCTTGGACAAGATCGGCGGCCACGACGACTTGAAGGGCCGCCTTGCCGTCGCCAACGCCAAGCTTGCCTACCGCCACTACCAGCAGACCTTCCAAGGACAGCGCTGGGCGTACCTCGCAGGCAAGGGCGCAACGCCGCAGCGGGTGCTGTGGGCGTCGACTTCTACCAAGAACCCGGCCTACCCCGACACGCTCTACGTGGACGAGCTGATCGGCCCCGACACGGTCAACACGATGCCCGAGGAGACGGTCCTGGCCTTTCAGGACCACGGCACGCCGCGAGCGACGCTTGCCGAGGACTTGGCTGACGCGCAAGCTGTGCTTGATGAGTTGGCAAGCGCGGGCGTCGACTACGACAAGCTGACCGAGACGGTCGAGCGCGAGGGCGTGGAGAAGTTCGAAGCCTCGTTTACAGAGCTGCTCGACTCGCTGAAGACGAAGGTGGGCGCGCTCGCGCCGGCCTGAGCGAGCCGCCGCGAGCAGTCACGTGCCGAGATTGGCTCGTGCGGTGGTCGCGTGCCGGCTTGAGTCGCGCCGGGGCTCGTGTGCAAACGGTCACGTGCCGCGGCCGTTCATGAGAACCTAGATTGCATGGGAGCACCGACAGAACAGCCCGCGAGCAATATTCCCGAGACGGGCTCGGAGCGGGCCCAGGAGGACCGTGTGGCGTCTGTGCAACGGTTTCAAGGCAACGTTCCCGAGCCAGAGTCCAGAGCGGGCCGGGCAGATTACATAGCGCCCGTGCGGCATCCTCAAGGCAACGTTCCCGAGCCCGGCTCTGAGCGTGGCGCGTGGGCCGTTGCGCTCGCGCTTAGCCTGCTTGGCATCGCCGTACTCGTGCTGGCGCTGAGCAGTGTCTTGGGTAGCTCCTCCGGCGCCGCCGCGCCTCCGTCGGTAGTCGCGTTTACGCCGACGCCCGTGCCGGGGGTCGCGAGTGCTTCCGGCCTGCGTGGTGTGTCCTCTGAAATAGCCGATGCCCCGCGCGCGCGCACGGGGCATCGCGCTCATACGATCATCGGCGATCCCTCGCCGAGTCAGGCCCATCGCGACCTTGCGCTGTACGAAGACCCGACCAGCACGCACATCTCCGAGCGCTGGATGCAGGGCTTCTACCCGATCTACGCGACAGCCCAGAAGACGTTCGGCGTGAACTGGCTGCTGCTCGCCTCGATCCACCGACAGGAGTCGGCTTTCTCGACCGCGCCGGGTATCTACAGCGGCCTCAACTTCGCTGGCTGCTGTGGCGGTCCGATGCAGTTCAACGTCACCAATGGTCCTGTGACGACGTGGGCCTTGGTCAACGACTCCTATCGTTACGGCCGGCGTCCCGCCTCCTACGACCACATGACCGCCAAGCACCCGTCGATCTACGATGACTTCGACGCGATCATGGCCGCCGCGCATCTGCTCTCAGCCGACGGCGCTGGTGCGGAACTGAACGGTGCGGCCTGGGACGCTGCCTACGACTACTACGGCCACGACCTCACGGGCGTCACTTACGCCGACCAGGTGCTGGCCCGCGCGATCGGCTGGTCACAACACGGCTTCTGCATCAACTGCGGTCTGGAAATGGCGATGGTGCAGGCGGTGAACCGCGCCTACGGAGCCCCGGTTGCTGCCGCGCTGGAAGCCGAAGTCGCCACTGTGGCGCGCGCCAAATCTCCCAAGCGCCACCACCGCAAACGCTGAATCCCTGATAGACAGTTGCTCGGAGCTCGGAGCTCGGAGCTCGGAGCTCGGAGCTCGGAGCCCGGGAGCCGGAGACGCAGAGCGGGTGGAGCTGGAGAGTGTGTGTACTCTTTTTGTGCAATTCACCATAGCGACTACGAAAAGTAGTTACCATAGTGAATCACACAAAAAGTATATTACTACCTGCGCTCGCTACCGACTGGGAATCCGCCAATCCGGCAATCCGTCAATCCGTCAAGCCGCCTCGGCTTGTGCGATCAGCTCGCCCGCGACCCTGTCGGTAGCCGCGCCGGTGCCGCCAACTAGGCGTCGCGAGAGCTGCGCGCGGCGGAAGTACAGCGGCGCGTCGTGCTCCCAGGTGGCGCCGATACCGCCGTGCACGGAGATCATTGTGCGCGCTCCCTGGTCGAGCGCACGCCCGGCAACCGAGCGGGCAGCGCTCGCCGCCAGCGGGAACTCTGCAGGTGCGCCCTGGCGCGACCAGCCGGCGTAGTAGAGCAGCGAGCGTCCGTTCTCCAAGCTGGCGCAACACCTCGGTCAGCGAATGCTTGACGGCCTGGTAGGAGCCGATCGCACGCCCGAACGTATGACGCTCCTTGGCGTAGGCGACGGACATCTCCAGGGCAGTCTCGACGCTGCCAAGTGACTCGGCGGCGATCAAGGCTTGTGTCAGATGCCAGGCCCCGGCAAGTGCCTCCTCCGGCGCGTCGAGCAGCGTTGCCTGCGCGCCTGAGAGCGTCACGTGGCCCAGTGAGCGTGTCGCGTCGTAGCGGTGTACCTCCTCTACGGACACACCGTTCGCGGAGCTCTCGATCGCGACGCCGACTGGCTTGCCGCCTGTGCCCCCTTGTGGGGTATCCAGCAGTGCCACGCCGACCAGCAGGTCAGCTCCGGGGGCATCCGGCACGAAGGCGAGCGTGCCGCTGACGAGCGTCCCGCCTTTGCCGTCATCCTTGGCCTTGGGAGCCGAGGCGCGCGCGCTGCCGTGCTTCGGATCGACACACCACCCGTCGACTAGGTCGTTGGGCGGCATCGCCGGCAGGTAGGCCGCTCGCCGCGCGCCGGTTGCCAGCGGCTCTAGCAGGCCGGCGGCCGATGGAGATGCACCCAGGATCGCTGTGGCCGGCAGGTGCCCGAGCAGCGCCACAGGCGCCAGTACGCGCCCGCACTCGCCGAGCACGAGCATCGCGTCGAACGCGTCCAGCCCGGCGCCGCCGTGCGCCTCATCGATCAGCAGGCCGGGCCAGCCCGCCTCACAGGCCGCCGGCCACAGGTCGGGCAGTGCGCTGTCCGAGCCGCTCGCCTGCGCCCCTTCATGGGGTGTGCCCCCTTGTGGGGTATCGAGCGCACGCGCGGCCTCCAGCGTCTTGAAGCGTGAGAGCGCCCCGCGGGCCGCCTCGCGCAGGAACACCTGCTCGTCTGAAAGTGCGAGGTTCATGCTGCCTCCGTGTTCGTGCCCGCATGCCGTGGGCGCGCGGTGCGGGATGGGTTGGATGCGCTCATGCCGTCGCCTGTGTGTCCGTACCCGAATGTGGGGGGCGCCGGCTGGGATGGGCTCGATGCGATCATGCCGCGGCCCCTTCCTTGGAGCGCAGCTCCGAGAATGGGATTCCCTTGTCCAGACGTGGCTCCGGGGGCAGCCCAAGCACACGCTCGCCGATCGTGTTGCGCAGGATCTCTTCGGTGCCGCCGGCCGACTTCAGCCCGGGCAGGAAAGAGATCATGTAGGCCCACTCGCTGTCCTCGTCAAGCGCGTCCGGCCCAAGCACGTCGGCGATCAGATCGCCGGCTTTGATCGCGCCGTTGACGATCGTCACCTTCGCGAGGCCCGCCTCAGGCCCAGGGATCTGGCCTTTCTGCAATGCCGTCAAAGTGCGATAGCCGGTGAAGCGCACCGCTAGCAGCTCGCTAACAATCTCGCCAAGCTCCTTGCGCACCTCCGGATCGCGGCGACCGTGCTCATCAGAAGCGATCGCCTTGGTGAAGCGCAGCGAGTTGAAGCCGAGCCCCTCGCCGCCGAGGCCGATCGTGACGCGCTCGAACATCAGCGTCGTCAAGCGCCGTGCCCCAGCCGTTGCCGACACCGCCGACGACCGCGTCCGCGTCGAGCTGCACGTCATCGAGGAACACCTCGTTGAACTCGGCCTCGCCGGAGATCTGGCGCAGCCCTCTGACCGTGACGCCGGGAGCGTCCATCGGCAGGATGAACATCGTTAGGCCCTTGTGCTTGTGCTGCTCGGGGTCGGTGCGAGCGAGCAGTAGCCCATAGGAGGAGAACTGGGCGTTCGTCGTCCACACCTTCTGCCCTGTGAGCCGCCAGCTGCCGTCGTCTTGCTGACGCGCGCGAGTCTGCACGGCCGCCAGGTCAGAGCCGGCCGCCGGCTCTGAGAACAGCTGGCACCAGACCTCGTCGCCGTGCAGCATCGGGCCGAGGTAGCGAGCCTTCTGCTCCTCGGCACCGTGCGCGATCAAGGTGGGGCCGAGCATGCCGACGCCGATCGCGTCGAGGATGCCGGGCACGCCGGCCTTGGCGATCTCCTGGTTGCAGATCACCTGCTCGATCGGGCCAAGCCCCTGCCCGCCGTACTCCTTGGGCCAAGTGACCCCGGCAAGCCCGGCCTCGGCCAGCTTGCCCTGCCAGGCGCGTCGCGCGGAGATGATCTCCGCCTCGTCGGTCAGCGCGTCGGGGTGGGTGGGGTTCGGGTGGGCGAGTTCCCTATAACAGGCGCCTCTCCCTTGTGCTCTTCGAGCCAGGCGCGAACCCTGGTGCGGTGCGCTACCTGCTCGGGCGTGTCGTCAAGATCCACTGTGCTCTCCCTTTGGCTGACTGGCCAGTCAATTTTAGGCTCCTAAGGCTACTCCTAACGGGTTCGAGGGGTGAGCATGAGTGGGCTGCGGGCGTTGGATGCTACAATCCCTAATCCCCGTTTATAACCTATAAGTTGTAAACTCCATTTATATTCCCATTTATAACCTCCAGGTTATAATCCGGTTTCCGCATTTCTGAAGCTGTAATCCCTCCTCCGAAAGGCGCACTATGAGGCAGGCCTCAGCCAAGCCGCGCTGGTCTTATTGCCGACGGCTCAGCGACCCGGCGGCACCATCGGCGAGGCGATTAGACGCTGGTGGTAGACGTCGGCGAAGCCGGCATTGAGCAGGTACTCCGCCTGCTCGCCCATATCGGGCGAGTGCAGCAGTACCACGCCGAGCCTGACCCCGTCGCGCTCGGCCGTTGCCACCAGGCAATCGCCGGCAAGTTCGGTGTAGCCGGTCTTCATGCCCGTGGTGCCTGGATAGCCGTATACGAGCAGCGGATTGTTGTTGTACAGGTAGAGCTTGCCGCCCTTGATCGGAAACGGCAGCACCGCTTCTGCCGTGCGCACGATGTGAGCGATGCGCGGCTGTTGCAGATCCACATAAGCAAGCTCCGCCAGGTCGGCGGCGCACGTGTAGTTGCTTGCGTTGATGTATCCGGAGGGGGAGTTGTAGTGCGTGCAGCCCAACCCGAGCCGTGCGGCTTCGACGTTCATGCTTGCGACGAACGCGCTGACGCTGCCTGACACGTGCTGGGCGAGTGCGGTCGCGGCGTCGTTGCCTGAAGGCAAGAGCAACCCGTAGAGCAGCGTCTCGGCCGGCACGTGCTTGCCGAGCGGCAGCACGCCGACCTTTGAGCCGGCCGCCTCGACGGCCTCCTTGGTGACCAATACCGGGGTGTCGGGAGTTGTGGAGTGAACCACGCGCAACGCGGTCATCAGCTTTGTGAGGCTGGCCATGTGCAGGCGCTCAAGCGGATTCAGCTGCCACAGCACGCGACCGTTGTTCAGATCGAACAGCAGACCCGCGCGTGGCTGGTTGCGGAAGCTGGCTTGTACGGGATCGTTTGTGCCGCTTAGGTCCAGCGCCAGGGGGGCTTTCCCGAGCGGCCAGCCCCGCGGGGGTGCGGGTCGCGGCCGGCGGCGAAAGCCTCCGTGAGTGTGCCCCCGATCCAGCAGACCCGCCGTACCCGCTGTGCCCGCCGCGTGAGGCCGGACTGTGCGCCGTGCCCGAGCGCGCCAGACCCAGGAGACGACCGCGACCCCGGCGGCGAGAACCAGCACGCAAACGGCCAGCGCGCGCATACGCCTGCGCCGACGCCTGTGTCTGGCAAGCGCTCGCGCCCGCCGCGAGCGTCCACTCTGGGGCAGGAACGGCGACCCGGTCAAGAGCGCCGTCTTCTTGGCGGGAACGGCGACCCGGTCAAGAGAGCGCCGTCTCCATGAAGGGAACGGCGACCCGGTCAAGAGAGCGCCGTCTCCATGGCGGGAACGGCGAGCCGGTCATAAAAGCCCTCTCATCTTCTTGGAGGATTGCGCAATGCCCCGACGATGCCAACCGTCAGGATCACAAGCACGATCACCGACAGCACCCCCTGAACGCTGAAGCCGAACTGCTCGATACCCCCGATCGTCAGAAACGCGAAGCCGAGGATGAACGCAAGCGATATGGCGAGCACGGCGACGCGGGTCATCGTGGCTTGCTCATGCGAGGCCTCATAGCGCTTAGGCGAGGCTCCATAGCCTTCCCGCGAGGCCGCCGCGCATACCGGGCGCGACTCATGCGAGGCCCGCCACGTCGAAGCACATCTGCAGTGCAACCCAAAAGCCAATCAGCAGCGCCGCGGGAACCTCGACGAGCGTCGTGTAGAACGGGATCGGCACAAGGCTGAGGACGCGCGCGCGCGGAAAAAGCAGCAGATAGCAGCCGAGTACGGTCGCGGTCACGACCAAGGCGCCGAGCAGGACAGCTGAGGGCGATCCGACGCCGGCGAGAGACCGGACTACCAGCGTGAACAGGCCAACCAAGACGCACAAGCTACCGAAGCGCACGCGTCCCAGCGCACCCTCGACGCTTGGACCCAGCAGGCCGAGGAACAAAATGTCAGCAAGCAGCGGCAATAGTCCCTTGTGGTCGCTCGACAGCAGATAGGCGATCACGGCGACCGCGACCGCAATTACCGTCACGAGCGGGAAGCGCTCGCGTGGAATGTTGTCCTTGACTGGGAAGATCGAGCGAGACTATCCGCTCGCGGCGAGCGGCCCGACACCTGGGCGAGGCTGGGGCACGTGCTGGTCGGCATGGTAGGAGGAGCGCACCAGCGGGCCGGCCGCGACGTGGTCGAAGCCAAGTGCGTAGGCGGCCGCTTCCAGCGCGGCGAACTCGTCGGGATGCCAGTAGCGCACGATCGGCAGATGGCGCTCAGATGGGCGCAGGTACTGCCCGACCGTCAACACCTGCACATCGTGTTCGCGCAGCACCTCGAACGTCGCGACCATCTCCTCGTGGGTCTCGCCCAGGCCGACCATCAGGCCGGACTTGGTGACGATCTCGCCTTCGCCCATTTCCGCGGCGCTGCGCAGGACGCGACAGGAGCGCAGGAATTCCGAGCCGCGGCGCGCGATCGGGTACAGGCGCGGGACAACCTCGACGTTGTGGTTGAACACGTCGGGGCGCTCGGCGATGACGCGCGCGAGCGGCATCTCCTGGCCCTGGAAGTCGGGCGTCAGCACCTCGATCTGGCAGTCCGGCGCCTGCTTGCGGACCTGGCGGATGACGCCGACGAAGGCGGAGGCACCCTTGTCGGGCAGGTCGTCGCGGTCTACGGAGGTGACGACGGCATGGCGCAGGCCCATGCGCGCGATCGAGCGCGCGACGCGGGCCGGCTCCAGTGGATCGTTCCACGTCGGCTTGCCCGTCTTGACGTTGCAGAATCCGCAGCGGCGCGTGCACGTGTCGCCGAGGATCATGAATGTTGCCGTGCCACGCTCCCAGCACTCGCCGACGTTCGGGCAGGCGGCCTCCTGGCAGACGGTGTGCAGGTTCTCCTCTTTGATCAGCTTCGACAGCTCGCGGTAGCGCGTGCTGCCGGCGGCAGGCACTTTGAACCAGGGCGGCTTGCGCTCGCGCAGGGGGCGCACGTCCGCGCCGAGCACCTGCAGTACGTCCATGCCGCCGGGGTTGGCGCGTGAGCGGGTAGAGCTCACGCGATCGAGCGCTCCCGCTCCAGTCGCAGCCAGCCGCCGTGGTGTGTGGAGGGTGTTCATTTGGATCGCATCCGCGCAGCCCCGTGGGTGGCTGACGGCTGGAGGCGCGGGACGTCGTGTCCCGCCTCAGCGGCCCAGGCTCCGACCGAGCGAGGCCAAGCTGTGTCGGAGCAACGAAATGCGCAGTGCGTTTGTGGGCCTCGCAGAAGCAATGCGCGATGCGCTCGATAAGTGAATCGATGCCGCCGTCTGGCTCATATCCGAGCTCATGTGCAACTGAGGTCATCGTCACATCCGGTAGGCCACAAGGCACGATCCATGTGAACGGGGTGAGGTCGTTGGTGACGTTCACGGCGAAGCCATGTGTGGAAACGCCGCGCGAGACGTGTACGCCGATCGAGGCGATCTTGCGGTCGGCTACCCACACGCCTGTGTAGTCGATGCCCTCATCGCAACGCGAGCGCGCCTTGATTCCGTACTCGCCGAGCGCCGTCACGATCGCCGCCTCCATCTTGCGCAGGTGGGCGCCGATGTCGACCACGCGCATTATCGGGTAGCCGACGAGCTGCCCGGGGCCGTGGTAGGTGACCTTGCCGCCGCGGTCGGTGGGTACGATCTCGATGCCGTGCCCATGGTAGAAGTTACTGCCGAGGGACAGCTCATTGTCGGCGGCTCGGCGACCGCGCGTGTATACAGGCGGGTGTTCCAAGAGCAACAGCGTGTCCGGCCGCTCGTCGGCTTGGCGTTGGGCTTGCACTTCAGTCTGGACGGCGAGCGCATCGCGGTAGGGAATCGTGCCCAGATGGCAGACGCGAATATCAGCGGGGGGTTGACGACCTCGATTCATATACCGCCTCTCGTGGTAGCATACTTTCCACGCCAGGATGAGCTCAATTGCTTGAGTCGTCTGCATCACCTCCGGGGCCCGGTTATGCCGGGCCCCGTTTGCGTGCATAGCCGCTCTGGCGGGCATCGAGGCCGACTCCCGCCAGAGCTGGAGCGGCTTCTACGTCACACCGCGGATGACCGCGACCATGAGCGCAATCGCCAGAACGAGCTCAATTCCTTGGCTCATCTCTACCACCTCCTTTCCCGGGCCGTTCGGCCTCGGACCGGCATCATCGGGCGGGGTGGCAACTCCTGTATGCGAGCCTACTAACGGCTCCGGTAGATACTTTTTGCAGGTGCCGAAAACGCTACAAAGTGAGCGCGGCGGGCTCTTCCAGCAGATCACGGATGCGCGCCAGGAACAGGGCCGCGTCGGTCCCATAGAGGATGCGGTGATCGCACGCGAGCGTGACGCTCATCGTCTGGCGGGCGAGAAGCTTCTTCTTGCGCACGACCGGACGCGGCCCGACCGCACCGACGGCGAGGATCGCCGCCTGCGGCGGGTTGATGATCGCGGTAAAGCTGCGAATGCCGTACATCCCCAGGTTCGACACGGTGAACGTGCCGCCACTCAGCTCTGGGGGGGTGATCGACCCAGCGCGCACCCGCTCGGCCAGCGCGCGCGTCTCGCGTGCGATCTCGCCGAGCGCCTTCGTATCCGCATCGAACACGGTCGGCACTACTAGCGCTCCGCTTGTCGGGTCCTCGGCACCGGACGCCACCGCCACACCGACGTTGACGCGGGCGTGCAGCTCGAAGCGCCCGTCGCGGTAGCTGCCGTTGGCCCGCGGATAGTCGCGCAAAGCGAGGGCACAAGCCTTGACGATCATGTCGTTGTAGGTCGGGGCGACATTTCGGTCTCGTCCGTCGCCGGCGGGCACGCCAGCCTTGTCTTGTCCGTCGCCGGCACGCGACAGGCGCTTCAGCTCGGCGCGCAGATCAACACAACGCTCCATGTCGATGTCGGCTGTCAACGTGAAGTCGGGGATCGTCGCCTTGGACTCGGCCATGCGCCGCGCGATCGTGCGCTGTGTGCGCGAAAGCTCGACGATGCTTGTCTCGCCCTTGGCGCTGGCAACGTCTTCGGTGGACGGCCGCTCGGTGCGCGACGGAGTGGACGGTGAGGGAGCGGCAGAGGTCGGCTTGACCGCCTGTGCTGTAGCGGGGGCGGTATCGAAACGCGTACCCGCGGCCGATGTTGGTGGGAGGTCGCGTGCACTGGACATAGCGGGGGCGGGTTTCGAACCAGCGACCTCCACGTCTGCCTTGACGATCCGCCCACCGGGCCCGCTACCGGTGAGACCGCTGAGCTCGATCCCTGTCTCGCGTGCAATACGCCTGGCAAGTGGGGATGCCTTGACGCGCTCCTCATTCCGGGGGGGAGCCGGAGACTCCGCGGGAGTCGCTGCCTGTTGGGGTTTCTCGGTCGCGGCAGGCTGGGTGGCAGCACTCCTGGCGGCGGGAACATCCTGAGCAGCGGGAACATCCCGTGTGGCGGGAACATCCTGAGCAGCGGGAACGTCCCGGGTAGGGGAGGCATCGGGCGACGTCAGTGTGTCTGGAGCAGCGGGGGCATTTCGCGCTGCCTGGGCGCCATTGGGCGAGGTGTCGCCGCTGGTCTCGCCCACCCGCGCGATCGGTGCTCCCACGGCCAGCGTGTCGCCCTCGCGCGCGATCGTTTGCAGTGTCCCCTCGCTGTCGGACTCGTAGGTCATCGCGGCCTTATCGGTCTCGATCTCGACGAGCTCTTCGCCACGCGCGACGTGTTCGCCGTCGCGCTTGAGCCAGCGCAAGATCGTGCCCTCCTCCATCGTGTCCGACAGGCGCGGCATCACGATCTCGCTCATCGCGATGCCTGCCTGATCTCTTGCTCTAGGCCGGTCTCCTGCATCGCTTCCTGGACCGCGCCGGGTGCGTTCGTCTCTGCCTCATTTTGCCCATCTCCTGTCGCGGCCTGGCTCGCGGGCGCTTGGCTGGGGTCGCGCCCGATCGCCTGTGTGGGATCGCGCCCGAGGACGCTGAGCGCGGCCTGCACGATCTGCGGCTCGTGCGGGAACGCGCTTTCCTCGAGCGGCTTGGAGTAGGGCATCGGCACATCCGCCCCGCTCACCCGCATCACCGGCGCGTCGAGGTCGTCGAAAGCCTGTTCCGAGATCAATGCTGCGAGGTTGGCGCCGACGCCGCCGTGCGGCCAGCCCTCCTCGACGATGACGCAGCGGTTGGTCTTGGCAACCGACTCCAGAATCGTGTCGAGGTCGAGCGGGCGCAGCGTGCGCGGGTCGATCACTTCGGCCTCGATGCCGTGATCGGCCGCAAGCATCTCGGCCGCTCGCTCTGCCGTTAGCGCCATACGCGAGACGCCCACGATCGTGACGTCCCCACCTGAGCGCACAATGCGCGCGCGACCGAAGACGAGCGGCTGCTCATCCCCCTCGTCCACCTCGCCGCGCACGCCATACAGCGACTCGTGCTCAATGAAGATCACGGGGTTCTCGTCGCGGATCGCGGTCTTCAGGAGGCCGCGCGCGTCGGCGGCCGTCGCGGGGACGGCGACAAGCAGGCCAGGCACCTGCAGGAACATGGCCTCGAAGCTGTGCGAGTGGGTTGGGCCCAGCTGATGGCCGGCGCCCTGTGGCATGCGTACTACCAACGGCACGCGCACCTGGCCGCCGAACATGTAGTGGATGTGGGCGGCGTGGTTGACGATCTGGTCGAACGCGAGCAAGGCGAAGTTGACCGTCATCAGCTCCACCACAGGACGCAGCCCGACCATCGCCGCGCCGACACCCACCCCCACGATTGTGTTCTCGGAGATCGGGGTGTCGCGCACGCGCCGCTCGCCGAACTCCTCGAGCAGGCCGGAGGTGACCTTGAAAGCGCCGCCGAACACGCCGATGTCCTCGCCGAGCAGGACGACGTTCTCGTCGCGAAGCATCTCCTCGCGCAGCGCCAGTTTCAAGGCGTCGCGATAGCGCATCTCGGTCATCGCCAAGTCCCGTGGGGGAAAGGCGCAAAGCGAGCTTTGGGAATGCGGGCGCAGTGCTTCTGGGACCGTACGGGGCCAGCTCCCAGGGACAGGTGGTCGGCAACTTCATGCTGTCGGCGCAACCCTCTGCCGTGGGCAGGTTGGCTTTCGACCGCGTGCTTCACCGGACTACCCGTGGCGACCAGTGGTAGTGGCCATGGGCCTGCTCGTCGAGCACATATACGTCTTTGTAGAGCATGTCCGGGTCGGGGAACGGGGAGCTCTCGGCAAACTCCACGGCCTCGTCTACTTGCCGCGTAGCATCGCGCTCGATCTGCTCACGCTGCTCCGTCGTGAGCGCCCCCTCGCGCTCAAGCAGATCCCTGAACGCGGGGATCGGGTCGCGCTCGCGCCACTGGGCGACCTCCTCCTTGCTGCGGTAGTCCTCGGGGTCAGCCATCGAGTGGCCGCGGAAGCGGTATGTGACGGCCTCGATAAGCAGCGGACGGCGCTCCTCTCGCACGCGTGCCAAAGCCTCGGAGACGACGCGGTGGGTGTCGAGAATGTCCATCCCGTCGCAGCGCATGCCTGGCACCCCGAGCGACTCGCCCTTGCGTTGCAGGTCGGTCACGGCCGAATGTCGGCTGAGCGATGTGCCCATGCCGAACTGGTTGTTGACGACCATGAACACGACCGGCAGGCGCCACAGAGCGGCCAGGTTCAGGGTCTCGCCGAAGGTGCCCTGGTTGGAGGCCCCGTCGCCGAAGGTGCAGAGGGTTACCTCATCCCCTGAGCCATCCTCACGTGCCTCGCTGCCAGATGCCTCATCGTTATGTTCGCTCGTAGATGTCATGCCCCGGCGCTGATCGCAGGCGAGCGCGATGCCGGCTGCTATCGGCAGGTTGCCGCCGACGATCCCGTAGCCGCCCATGAAGCGCCGCTGCGCGTCGAACATGTGCATCGAGCCGCCGTGTCCTTTGCTGCAGCCGTCACGCTTGCCGAATAGCTCGGCCATCACGTTCTTGGGCGGCGTGCCACGCGCAAGCGCGTCTCCGTGCGAGCGGTACGTCGAGACCAGGTAGTCACTGTCGCGCAGCGCTCGCTCGCTGCCGACGATCGTGGCCTCCTCGCCGATCGACAGGTGCAGGAAGCCGCCGATCTTGGCGCGTGCATACATCTCGCCCGCTCGCTCCTCGAAGCGGCGGATCAGCACCATCGCGGCCAGCCACTCGCGCGCCGTCTCGGGCTCAGGCGAGTTGGCGCCGAGAGGGTCGGCACCCCATCCATTGGGCCGTCCTAGGGACATGCTCTCACGGGGATGCCCTCAGGAGCACGTTCTGAAGGAAAGTCCTCACGAGGATCCCAAGACGCGAAGACCCTGACGAGAGCACACCTGATAGGCGCAAGCAGGCAAACAGGCGAGGACGCTCTCATCATGTCTCCACGGTACTCCAGCGCGCGAGGAAGTCCTCGCGATCCATCCGGCCAAGGTCCTCGCGCACTTCGCGCGCGCGGCGCGAAGCCGTGTGGGGCGGGCAGTCCCAGAAGAAGACGACCTCGCCGCCATCGATCTCGACCACCTCGATGTGGTCGATGCGGTCTGGGCTGGCCAGGAACGCCGGCGCGAGGCCGCCGCGGCGCACGATCAATCGGAAGTAGCGACTGGCTCTCACGGCGTGCGCCTTGTCGCGGCGTTGGCGGTGATGTCCGCGGCTACGGCCGCCGCGTCGGTCGTAGTGCGCTTGTGCTTGGAGAGTCCGCTGTGACTCGCGTGTGTCGCGTCCTCTTTGAGGGTGTGCTCGCGGTGTCGCGCGTGTGTCGCATCTTCTTTGAGGGTGTGCTCGCGGTGTCGCGCGTGTGTCGCGGCCTCCTCCATGGCACGCTCGCCGTGGAACACGCGGTCCCCGACGCGGATCGCTGGGACGTCGCTGACGCCGAGCGTGGCGGCCGTGGCGGTCGCGGTCGAAAGCTGCTCACTGACCGAGCGCAGCTCTGCTCCCTTCAGCACGGCTGAGGGGTGCATCTCGCAGGCCGCCGCCGCGATCAACACGTTGTCTGTGTTGTCGAGTGGCCGCCCTCCGGCATAAGCCTGGCGAAACGCGGCCTGTGCAAAGGCGACGACCCGACCGATCGACTTTGCGTAGGTGCTCGCGCGCATCGCAAAGGCACTGTCGAATGGAAACGGGTCGGGCCAGCGCAGCACTTGCAGTTGAAGCTCTAAAGTGCGTCGCTCAATCTCCATGCGGAAGATGTCCTCATCCTCGCGACAACGGAACGCTATAAACGACTCTGCTCCTGACAGCTCCCGCGCGAGCACAGGCTGCCACTCGGTGGCGACGGGCATCGTGTGTAGGACACGTTCCGCGGCGAGATATGCGAGCGGCGAGGCCAGGTCGAAGTAAAAGGCGGTGTCCGGCTGTATTTGACTGGTCGCTATGGGCATCTTTACCCAGACTAACCGCCGGGCGCGTCGCGCGCGCACGCGCGGGGCACCGCCTTTTTCTTAATAGAATCGCGCAGGCTCAGCCGTGAAAGAATCGCGCAGGCTCAGCCGTGAATCAACCAGCCGTCGGCGGCTCGGCCCGCCTCCATGACGGCCTCTGAGAGCGTCGGGTGGCCGTGTACGATGCGGGCCACCTCGGCGAAGCCACCCTCCAGAGCACGCACATTGACGAGCTCCTGGATCAGCTCGGTGGCACGCGAACCCACGATGTGCCCGCCGAGTAGCTCGCCGTACTTGGACTCGCCGACTAGCTTGACTAGACCCGTGCGGTCGCCGTAGACCGTGCCGCCTCCGACCGCGCCGTAGGGGACCTTGCCGACGACCACGTCATAGCCCTGCTCGCGGGCCTGCTCCTCGGTCAAGCCGAACGAGCCGACGTTCGGGCTGCAGAACGTGGCGCGCGGGATATCGACATAGGAGAGCGGGTGAGTTGGCAGGCCGGCGGAGTCCTCGGCGGCGATGATGCCCTCGTCAGAGGCCTTGTGGGCAAGCGCCGGGCCGTGCACGAGATCGCCGATCGCATAGATGCCGGCGGCTGTGGTTCGCTGTGCGCCGTCGACGCGCACGAGACCACGCTCATCCAGCTCGATGCCGGCGTCCTTCAAGCCGAGTGCGTCCACGTCCGGGCCGCGGCCGGCGCAGATCACGAGGTAGTCGACCTCGGCCGACTCCGAGCCGTAGCTGAAGCTGACGCCACCATCGCCGATGCTGACTCCCTCTACTGGAGTGCCCGTGTGAACCTCGATGCCCTGACGCTTGAGGCCGCGCTCGACCAGACGCGAGATGTCGGCGTCCTCGGTCGGGAGCAAGCGGTCCATGACCTCGAACAGCTTCACCTCGCTGCCCAGGCGCGCGAAGCCCGAGGCTATCTCCGCGCCCGAGGCGCCCGCACCGACGACCGTTAGGCGTGGGGGCAGGTCGGTCAGGGCCCAGGCCTCCTCGGTGCCGATCACGCCGCCGCCGAACTCGACGCCGGGGATCGAGCGCTTGACCGAACCGGTGGCGAGGATCACCGTTGTGGCTGTCAGCTCGTGGTCGCCCACGTGCACGCGCACGCGTGGGGCATCGCCCTTTTGCGCATCTCCACTCGCTTGGCCCCCAACTCCGTTCCCGGCCTGCGACGCGTCGCGGTCTCCGGCTGAGGGCCGCGCCAGCGACGCCTCACCCTCGATTAGGTCGATGGAGTTCTTCTTGAACAGGGCGGCCACACCGCCGGTGAGCGTGGAGACGACCTTCTCGCGCCGGCTTTGCACTGCCCTGTAGTCGACCTCGACGCCGCTGACGTTGAGGCCGTAGTCGCCGGCCTCACGGATCTCCGTGAGCAGGTCGGCTGAGCGCAAGACCGCCTTTGCGGGGATGCAGGCGTAGTTGAGGCAGCGTCCGCCGACCTTGTCCTTCTCGACGACGGCCGTCTTCTTGCCGAGCTGAGCGGCGCGGATCGCGGCGACATAACCACCCGGGCCGGAGCCGATCACGATCACGTCATAAGAGGTGTCAGTCATTCCGGCGCGAGCCTATCGCACGACAGCGCCGGTCTCGCGCTCACCCGCCTGAATCCGGCCCATCACGCGCACGAGCTTCCAGAACAGCCAACCCGCAAGACAAATGCTGACCACGCATAGTCCGGCCGCCAACAGTGTCTCGGCCACGATCAAGGCTAGTGAGGTGACAATGATCTGGAAGGCGAGCAGCGCCTCGAAGCCGAGCACGGCCCAGTAGCGGCGCTGGTACAGGCCCCACGCCAACAGGAACAGCAAGCCGGCGAGAAACAGGCCGCCCGGTAGCGAGCCGCCGTGCCTTGCGAGGTCGTGGACCGTCGCCACGCTTATGCAGACACCTACGGCCAACGCGGCTGCCACCACTACAGCTACGAGCAGCGGCGTGGGGCGCTCATCCTCGCCGAGCGGCTGCAGTGCGTCGGGTACGTCGATTTGCGCGATGCTGCGCGCGTGCGCGGGGGGCATCGCGCTTTTGCGAGCCTCTCCCCGCCCGCCCTCGCCGTCAGGCTCAGCCGCAACGACCGCGTCGCCCGACTCGGCTGCGACAGTGCTTTTGGACGACTCCGCCTGCACGCTCTTTCTAACTTCGTCCATAGCCGTTCAGCAAAGGTCGTAGCTCAAGCGCACCGCGCAGCGTGAGTGCGGCCTGCTCGGGGTCGCGTGCATCGCAGATCGCGCGCAGCACGCACACGCGGCCCGCCCCGGCGTCGAGCACCGACACGATGTTCTCGCTGTCGATGCCGCCGATCGCGAAGAAGGGGACCTGGGCGTGGGCCGAGGCGTAGCTGACAAGCTCGGTGCCGACCGGTGGGCGGCCCAGCTTGGTTGGGGTTGCGTGTACTGGGCCTACGCCGATGTAGTCGACGTAGGGCGTCCCCTCGGGCGTAAGCGGTACAGCAGCGTCGATCTCGCTTGGGGCATGCGTGGAGAGGCCCACGAGCATGTCGGGGCCGACGATCTTGCGGACCTCGGCGACCGGCATGTCCTGCTGTCCGACGTGCACGCCGTCGGCTCGCACCACCGCGGCGATGTCTGGGCGGTCGTTGAGGATGAACAGCGCGCCCGCTGCATCACAGGCATCCGCGGCCACACTCGCCGCTTCGGCCAGGAACTCGTCCTCCAAGTGCTTCTCTCGCAATTGCACCACGTCGACGCCGCCCGAGATCGCCTCGGCCAGGAATTCGCTCAGGTCGCGATCGCCGGGCATGCAGTCGCACACGAGGTACAGGCGTGCGGCGGCCAGGCGCGCTCGGCGCTGCTCGCCATCGGGGTCGGGCACGGGCCGCAGGTGGGCCATCGCACGCCAGTCTGACACCTCTGAGGTCTCTAGCATCAGGGTAATGGGAGAAGACAGCTGCTCTATGGTCGATCTGGCGGTCCTCGGCGGCGGCATCGTAGGGCTGTCGGTGGCCTGGCGTGCTCGCCTGAGCGGCACGTCGGTCGTGCTCCTGGAGCGCGACGAGCTCGGCGGCGGCGCGACGCATGTAGCGGCCGGGATGTTGGCTCCGGTCGCCGAGGCGGAGTTCGGCGAGGCGGGCAGGCGTGTGCTCGAGCTCGGTGTGCGCTCCGCCGGCATGTGGCCCGTCTTCGCCGCGGAGCTCGAACAAGCTTCAGGCATCGACGTCGGGCTGCGTCGCACGGGCACGCTGGTCGTGGCGCGCGACGACGACGAGGCGCGCGAGCTAGAGCGCCAGCTTGCCTTCCGCGAGTCGCTCGGCCTACGTGCCATGCGCCTGCGCGCAAGCGAGGCGCGCGAACGCGAGCCCGCGCTTGCGCCGACGGTGCGCCTGGCGCTCGAAGCACCCGATGACCACAGCGTCGATCCGCGTCGTGTTGTGGCCGCGCTGCGTCGTGCGTGCGAGCTTGAGGGCGTGCTTGTTTGCGAGCACAGGCACGTCCACAGTCTGCAACTGGATGCCGATGCCAAGCGTGTCGTTGGGGTTCGGGTGTCGCGGCCGTGGGCGGGCGATGTGGAGGAGATCGGCAGCGCGGGTGGTGATGTTTTGGAGGATGGGGCGTGCGAATCGATCTACGCGCGCGACGTGGTGGTGGCCATGGGCGCTTGGAGCGGCGGCTTGGGCGGTTTGCCCGAAGGCGCCGGCGTGCCTGTACGCCCCGTCAAGGGTCAGATCATGCGTCTGCGCGATCCCGCCGGGCCGGGTCTCTTGCAGCGGGTTGTGCGCTTCGAGGGCGGCTATCTCGTGCCGCGCGGCGATGGTCACTACGTGCTGGGTGCGACGATGGAAGAGCGCGGGTTCGAGCCTTGCGCGACCGCTGGCGGGGTATATGAGCTGTTGCGCGACGGGCGCGAGCTGGTGCCGGGTATAAGCGAGCTGCGGATTGAGGAGCTGGGCGTGGGTTACCGACCAGGCACGCCAGATAATGCTCCCGTGATCGGGTCTGGAGCACTGCAGGGGCTGACGTGGGCAACCGGCCACCATCGCAACGGCATCCTGCTCGCACCGCTGACCGCGGAGCTTGTGACTCGCTCGTTGCTGGGTAACGAGACCAGGCACGAACCCATTTCCTCTTCATGATCTACCTCAATGGCACTCAGCGCGATGACACCGGTGAGCAGACCGTTGCCGGCCTGTTGCGAATACTCGACCTTGAACCTGATGCGCGCGGCATCGCCGTGGCGGTCGACGGTGAGGTTGTGCCGCGGGCGGGCTGGAGCAACTTCGCGATCCCGGACGGAGCGCGCGTGGAGGTGCTGACCGCGATGCAGGGGGGATGATCTGAGCATGGCCGATCCCACGACTCGCCAATCCTCGGCGCCGGAGAACGGACACGTCTCGGTCGCGCCATCCGACCCGCCCGTCTCTGGCGCGTCCACATCTGCCCCGTCCACATCTGCCCCGTCCACATCTGCCCCGTCCACATCTGCCCCGTCCACATCTGATCCACTCCGATCCGATTCGTCCACACCCGAGGCGTTGGTATCCGATCCGCTCACGGAGGCTCCGCGCTCGATTGACCCGCAGGCGGCTGAGCTGCTCACGACCAACCCGCTCACAATCGCCGGGCGCACGCTGCATTCGCGACTGCTGCTCGGTACGGGTGGCTTCGCTTCACTGGAGTTGCTCGCGGAGTCGATCCGTGCGAGCGGCTCAGAGTTGGTGACTGTTGCGTTGCGTCGAGTCGATCTGCAGGCTGAAGGCTCGCTACTCGACGTGCTTGAGCGCGAGGGCGTCGAGCTGCTGCCAAATACCGCTGGCTGCTTCACCGCGCGCGACGCGGTACTGACCGCCAAGCTGGCGCGCGAGGCGTTTGCGACCGACTGGATCAAGCTCGAGGTGATCGGCGACGAGGACACGCTGCTGCCAGATGCGCCAGAGCTGCTGAAGGCCGCGGAGTTGCTGGTGGACGATGGCTTTGTGGTGCTCCCTTATACGACCGACGACCCCGTGCTCGCACGCCGGCTGGTTGACGTTGGCTGCGCGGCCGTGATGCCTTTGGGTGCCCCGATCGGCAGCGGCATGGGCATCCGCAATCCGTACAACATCAGCTTGATCCGCGAGGCCGTTGAAGTGCCGGTAGTGCTCGACGCCGGTGTCGGCACGGCCTCGGACGCGACACTCGCGATGGAGCTTGGCTGCGACGCGGTGATGGTGGCAAGCGCCGTCTCACGGGCGCAGGACCCGGTGGCGATGGCCACAGCGATGCGCCACGCGGTGGACGCCGGGCGACTGGCGCATGGGGCGGGACGGATTCCGCGGCGTACCTATGCGACGGCTTCAAGCCCGCAAGCGGGGATAGCGGAGTTCGATCCGCCGGCCTGAGCGGCGGCATCTTGCCTTTTCGCTATTCCACGACTTCGATCGAGCCGTTCATCGTGGTCGGGTAGGACGTGCACTCGTAGTGGATCGTGCCCGGCTTGTCGAGCTTCAGTTCGAACGTTCCACCTTCGGGGGCTAGGTCGCCGGAGTCGAACGTGTAAGGGCCGCCCTCACTCTTGACGTTGCACTTTTCCGTGTTGTTGTTGATCCACTTGAGCGTGCTGCCGACCTTCGCCTTGAGCGTGTCGGGTTCGATCGCGAATTCGTGGTAGGTGATCGTGACTACGCCGCTCTGCACGGGTGCGTTCGTTGGCGGGCTTGCGTAGTTGATCTTGCCGGGGGCGGTCAAACCGCCTTTGACGGCAGCGTTCGTCGAGCTCGTCTTGGCGGTTGTCGTCGCGCTCGTCCCTTTGGATTCGCTTGACCCGCATCCAGCCGCGCAGGCAAGCGCGGTGCAGGCGAGCACAACCGACACAGATCTCAGTCCCCTCTTCATCTACATCCTTTCTCAGTGTGTCCAGTCGCTAGCCTAGCTGAGTGGTGGTTCGCGGCGGGTCGGAACTGCGCCTAGACTGATCGCTCCCATGCACCCTCCTCACTTCCTGACGGGCGCCGAGCTTGGCGCGGCCGAACTCGACGCTTTGCTCGACCGCGCGATCGAGCTGAAGGCGGCCCCGCTCTCCTCGCGGGCGCTCGCTGGCCGCGGCGTTGCCCTGATCTTCGAGAAGCCCTCGACGCGCACGCGCGTCTCCTTCGAGATGGGCGTGCACGAGCTGGGCGGTCACGCCGTCGTGCTGCGCTCCGGCGAGATGCAGCTCTCGCGCGGTGAGTCACCCCGTGACACTGCTCTGGTGCTCTCCCGTCAGGTGGCAGCGATCGCCGTACGCACGGGGCCAGACTCGTTGTTGGAAGAGCTTGCGCGATACGCCTCGGTGCCCGTGGTCAACATGCTCACGGCTCTGCACCATCCGTGCCAGGTACTGGCCGACCTGATGACGATGCGCGAGAGCTTTGGCGGCCTCACGGGCTTGCGCATCGCCTACGTCGGCGATGGCACCAACGTCGCCCGCTCGCTTGCGATCCTGGGCGCGATCGCGGGCATGGACGTGGCGATCGCCTCGCCGCCGGGCTACACGCTCGAGGAGAACCTGTCGCTGCCGCCGGGCGCGCAGGGCTCGCTGACCCTTTATCAGGACCCGTATGAGGCGGCGAGCGGCGCACATGCGTTGTACACCGACGTTTGGGTGAGCATGGGCGACGAGGACACCGCCGATCAGCGACGCACGGCATTGACGCCGTACCGGATCGACGATGCGCTGCTGGACGCCGCGCATCCGGCCGCGATCGCGCTGCACTGTCTGCCGGCACACCCAGGCGAGGAGATCACCGCCGAGGTTCTCTACGGCTCGCGCCAGCGAATCTGGGACCAGGCCGAGAACCGCCGCCACGCGCAGAAGGCGCTGCTCGAGCTTTTGGTCGAGCAGCCGTCGCTATGAGCTCGGCGGCCGCGCACTGGCGCCAAGCATGAGTGAAAGCCACCAAGCGGATGGCGTGAGCGCCAATGCGGGCGGCACGGTCCCGCAAGTGGATGGTGTGAGCGCCAACGCGGACGACGCGATCCCCCAAGTGGACGGCTCGACCTCTCAGGTGGGTGCCAAGCTTGCTGCTAACGGCCTCGACGTGCATCTGCCGGCTACGGGCGACTCGCAAGTGTCGTTCAAGCGCCCTGAGCGGGGCGAGGAGATCGAGCTTCAGATCGACTCGCTCGCTCACGGGGGCGAGGGCGTTGGGCGGCTCGGCGATACCCCATTCGGGGCACACAGTGGCGGCTATGTCGTGTTCGTCTCCGGTGCCCTCCCCGGCGATCGCGTGCGCGCGGTCGTTGTCAAGCGCAAGCGCAGCTACGCGCACGCGCGCATGGTCGAGGTTTTGCAGGAGAGCCCCGAGCGCATCGCGCCGACGGCGGATCATCCAGGCGTGGCTTGGCAGGTGCTGCCCTATGAGCGCCAATTGCAGATCAAGCAAGAACAGGTCGAAGATGCCCTGCGGCGCATCGGCAAGCTCGACGGTTTCGAGCTGGAGGGGATCGTGGCTGCGGTATCGCAATGGCGCTATCGCAATAAGCTTGAGTATTCCTGGGGTACTGGTCATTATTTTGGTGCCAAAATATCCCCACCCACATCAGAAAATGCTGGGGAATCCGGGACAGAGGTTTTGGTGTGTGGTTTCCACGCCCCCGGCGGCTGGAAGCGAGTCGATCCGATCGAGGATTGTCTGCTTGCCTCAGAGCTTGGCAACAGGGCACGGGAGGTTGCGCTCGTCTGGGCACGATCCCAGGGCCTGCGCGCCTGGGATCGCCGCCGCGAGAGCATCGACTCGCCGGTACCGCTATTGCGCAACCTCGTCGTACGCGAAGGTCGCCACAGCGGCAAGCTGCAGATCCGCTTGGTCAGCACCGACGGCGAGCTGGACGCCCCCTCGCTCGCCGCTGCGTTGGTCGCCGAGTTGGGCCCCGGCGCCGGGGATGAGCCGGATGCTGCAAATGGGCCCGATGCCGGGGGTAATCCTGGCGGCGGGAATGGCTCAGATACCGGTAGGAGCAAGGGGGGAATCAGCGGCGTGCTGTGGACGCGTTCCTCTTCGCTCGCGGAGACGACGATGGGCGGCGAGACCGAGCTTGTCTGGGGCGACGCTGAGCTGCCCGAGCGCCTAGGCGAGCTCGACCTGCGCATCTCCTCGGAAGCGTTCTTTCAGACCAACACTGAGATGGCCGAGGTTCTGTACGGGATTGTCGCCGAGTACGCGGCGCTTGAGGGCTGGGAGCGGGTCTACGACCTCTATTGCGGGATCGGCACGATCGCGCTCACACTCGCCCCGCGCGCTGGCGAGCTGTGGGGGATCGAGATAATCGAGCAGGCTGTCGCCGACGCGATTGCCGCCGCCAAACGCAACGACATCACAAACGCCCACTTCTTCGCCGGCGACGCACGCCTGGCATTGCCCGAGCTGATCGAGCGCGCCGGTAAGCCCGATGTCGTGGTCGTCGACCCGCCGCGCGCCGGCCTCTCGCAGAAGGTCGTGCGCCGCATAATCGAAGCTTCGCCCAAGCGCATCGTCTACGTCTCCTGCAACCCGACGACGCTGGCTCCCAACGCCGCCCAGCTTGTCGAGGCCGGCTGGCGCCTAGTCAAGGTGCGCCCGGTGGACATGTTCCCGCAGACGCCGCACATCGAGTGCGTGGCGTTGTTGGAACGGGCGTAGGATCGCAACACCGTCGAGTCAGACATATTTGAACAATCGTGGTCTCGCGGTAGGCTTCCCCAAATGCTCGTCGATTCCGCCCTGCGTCCGGCAAGCACCGAGGATGTCAAGCGTCTGAAGGCTGTACTCGCGGACGCTTTTTACGACGACCCCGTCTTCGCCTGGCTGATGCCCGAGGACGGCAAGCGGCTTGCACAATTGCGGCGCTACTTCGGACTCGATCTGCGTCACTACGCGTTGCCGCACGGGCGCGTGTGGACGACAAACGATCTCACCGGCGCCGCGCTTACCCTGCCGCCCGGTAAGTGGCGTGTGCCGCCGCGTACCACCCTGTTGCACGGCAGCGCCTTCGGGATGCACCTGCCCAGGGCGGCAAGGATGGGAGCCACGATGGAGTGGCGCCACGCGCGCGAACTGCGAGACCCCCACTACTACGTCCGTGACATCGGAGTGCACCCGGACATGCAGGGCAGAGGTCTCGGCAGCGCCCTGATGCGTCCCACGCTCGATCGCTGCGACCGCGAGAGCCTGCCTGCCTACATCGAGGCCTCGAGCGAGCGCAGCGCCGCGCTGTACGAGCGACTCGGCTTCCGACGCATCAAAGAGCTGCGTGTCGGTGCAAGCCCGCCGTTGTGGCTGATGATTCGCCCGCCCAATCACACGCAGGCCGCGTCGTGATCTGGCGCTGCCAGCCGGCACGGGATCGTAGAGAGCCTCGTAGGACCAGTTTCAGCGGGGCATCGGTTGCGGCCTTGACCAAGCGATAGGGTTCGCGCCGCATGCGCGCAGCGACGATTCGCGATGGAGAGATCCTCGTCGAGGAGCACCCCGACCCGGAGCCCGGTGCCGGCGAGGTGCTCGTGCGCGTGCGCGCGGCCGGGCTCAACGGAGCAGACATGATGCAGCGGCACGGCCTATATCCCGCGCCGCCAGGTTCGCCCCAGGACATCCCTGGCATGGAGCTGGCGGGCGAGGTGCAGGCGCGCGGCCCGAGCGCCGCGCCGCGCTTTGAGATTGGGGATCGTGTGATGGCGATCGTCGGCGGCGGCGGGCAGGCCGAGCTGGCGGTCGTGCACGAGCGCCAGCTGATGCCAGTGCCGGGCGCGCTCGATTGGCCCGCGGCCGGTGGCCTGCCGGAGACGTTCACGACCGCCCATGACGCCCTCTTCACCCAGGCGGAGTTGCGCCCGGGTGAGCGCCTGCTCGTGCACGGCGGCGCCGGTGGCGTCGGCACGGCCGCGATCCAGCTCGCAAAAGCCACGGGCGCGCGCGTCACGGCGACCGTGCGCCGCGCCGAGTCGCGCGCAGCGGTGGCTGTACTGGGCGCCGAGGTCATCGCGCCTGAGGGCTTTTCTGAGCACGGCCCGTTCGATGTGATCCTTGAGCTCGTCGGCGCGCCCAACCTGCCCGAGAACATGAAGGCGCTTGCCACCGGTGGGCGCATCTGTGTGATCGGTGTTTCAGCCGGTGTCAAGGCCGAGCTGAACCTGCTCGCGCTGATGGGCAAGCGTGCCCGCATCCACGGCTCCACATTGCGCGCTCGCTCGCTGGAGGAGAAGGCTCTTGCCGCTCGCCGTTTGGAGCGAGAAGTGCTGCCGCTGTTCGAAGCAAACGGCGCAGCTGGCCTTTCGGAGTCGGCAGCTGCTGGCGCCTCAGAGCCGGCAGCGGGCGGCGCCTCGAAACCGGCGTTGTTCGTCCCAATCGCGGAGACCTTCCCGCTCGAGGACGTCGCGGCCGCCTACGATCATTTCGCCGCCGGCGGCAAGCTCGGCAAGATCGTGCTCATCATTTGATGGATGGAGCCAGATCGGGGTTACGATCTGTGGAGTCATATACTTTTTGCGCAATTCACCATAGTGACTACATATGGTAGCCATCATTGTGAATCTGCCAAAATTTGTATATGTGTCGACCCTCAGTAAGGGGGTTGCGCCGCGTACCACTCACCAAGAGCCCTGAACGCCGCCCAGAACGCGCGCTTGGAGTCCTGCTCGTCGAGCGATTCGTCGATGTTTGGCACGTATAGGGCGTCAGTTGTGGGGGTGAGCTGCTGAATCTCGCCCATGAGCGGCTCAAGCGGGCGCGCAAGCGGGATGTCGAGTTCGTTCAGCGCCGTCAATGCCTCGGGGCCCATCACCACGACGATCCGCGGTTGCACGATCGCAATCTCCTGCACCACGCGTGCGGTACAGATGTCATTTCCCACCCACCCCTCGGCCATCGAAGCGTCGGCGAGCGGGCACTTGATGCACAAAGTCCCGTAAACGGTCAGCGGGTCGATTGACAGCCGCTTGAAGGACTTCATCAGCGCGCCGCCGGAGCGTCCGTAGAAGGCGACGCCCTCCTCGATCTCTGAGGGCAGCGGCGCGTGCTTGAGCAACATGATGTCCGCCTGCGGATGGCCAGAGCCGAGCACCGGCATCAGCTGGCCACGCGGGCAGTGCGGGCAGCTCTGCAGCTCGCGCGTCAGCGCATTTAGCTCCCTGATCGCCCGCTCGAGGTACTTCTCGCGGATCTCGTCATCTGTAGCGGGCATCGACGCGGAAGGATTAGACGGCGGCCCGTGTTGTCCTTGCGCGTGCATCGCTACTTGCGCCGCGCTGGTTGGCTCGATTCCTGCTTGGGAGCTCTCATGCTCTGCTACGACCGGTTGTGTACTGCCTCAGCCATCTCGGAGCCACAAGCGCTCTGCCGTGGAGGGTCACGTCGCGCCTCCGATGGCGCACGCGCCGGTCGCGGCTGGCATGTGTGGTGGCCGCTGGGGTCACGTCGCGCCTCCGCCGCTGCCCCGTGTGGCCCGCCGCACGCGTCGGTCGCGGCTCGCTCGCCTGGCGGCCGCGGGGGTCGCCTTCGTCTGCAGGAACTTCAGCGCCTGCACGTAGATGAGGCTCGAAGGCTTTGTTGTTATCTCGGCGTCACGCAACGATTGCAAGAACTCCTGTGGGCCATCGAAGTCGCGCATTCTTATGCGCACCGACCCAAGACCTTGAGCCACATGCGAGTCCGAGCCGGCGCCCGCCACGATCCGGTACTTGGCGGCAAAGCGGACCGCCTCCTCGTTGAACGCGCCGATCGCCACGCGCGGGTTGAAGACCTCGATTGCGTCGATGTCGTCCAGGATCTCTGGCAGGTGCTCGTAGTCCGGCACCGCGTGCATGCGGTCGAAGGGATGCGGCACGTACACCAGCCCGCCTTGGCGCTTGATCTCGGCGACGGTCTCGGCCATGCTAAGTCCGCGCGGGATCTTCTCCTCGATGAACAGCCCGATCACCTCGCCTTGCTCGGCGGTCTTGACCTCCTCGCCGACGATCACCTTGATTCGGTCCAGCCCGCCCCGGGCATTCGATTCGTTGGCCTTTTCGCGCGCCTCTAATGCACCGGAGATCTCATTGTGGTCGGTGACCGCGATGGCCCCCAGGCCAACTTCTCTGGCCGTCGCGAGCAACACCTCGACGGGCGTTTCGCAGTCGCCGGAATGGTCGGTGTGCATGTGCAGGTCGACGTCGATCAAGGGGCGTCGCGACAGGCGCTTGCGCAGCGCGGAATCACCCCCGGCGTCGTGGCGGCGGGCGGCCAGCTCACGGTAGACCGCCTCGATCTCGTCGACCGTCGGAGCGTCGCTCTCGATTCGTGCGTCTAGACGCGCGAGGAAGCTGTCGGTGAAGCGGCGGGTGAGCGTCTTGGGCAGCAGCCGCTCGTTCGAGGCGTGGAATGAGCCGACATTGAGTGCACGCGAGTAGCGCAGTGCCGTGCTGGAAGCGCTTAGCGCTAGCGGGTCGTGTACGTGCACGAAGTCAAGCGGCGTCCTGCCGAGCAACTCCTCCAGCGTACGCGCGACATCCAGGACCTCGCCGATTGCGACCACCCGGGGCGTGCCGTCGTTCGTGCCTTCTAGCAGGCTCTCTGGCTGTGACTTCGCGCCGCGCAGTTCGCGGCGCGACTCGCGCACTCTCTCAGGGGAGCGCGAAGGCGCCAGGATCAGCACGCGGTGGCCGTGCTCGGACAGCTTGCTTGCGAGGCGCAAGATGTGGGCGTTGACCTCGTTCTCTTGTGCCTCCCAGGGATAGGGGGAGACATGAGCTATCGAGAACGTGGGAGGGACACTCACTCCACCATTATGCTCGTCTCCCTGGCCTTCCATGATCGTCCCGGCGCAGTGCGGTCATGGTGACGGCGCAGGGCTGGCACGGTGACGGGATCAGGACTTCGCGGCGGTCCTACGCGGTGCGGCGGGCTTGCGTGGCGCGGTGCGCCCCTTCGGCCTGGTGGCCGCCTGTCGGGTGTGCTTGGCGATGAACTTCTCGGTCTCCTCGCGCGCCAGGTTGTCCGGCCTTTGGTTGTGCGGGCTCTTCATCAGGTAGCTGGAGGGACCGTCAAGCTGGCCGCCGATGCCGTTGTTAAGCGCCAGCTTGCAGCAACGTACCGCGTCGATCACGATGCCGGCCGAGTTGGGTGAGTCCCACACCTCGAGCTTCATCTCGACGGTCAGGGGCACGTCGCCGAAGGCCTGGCCCTCGACGCGGATGTGCGCCCACTTGCGGTCGGTCAGCCACGGCACATAGTCGCTCGGGCCGATGTACACGTCCTCTGGGGGCAGCTGCTCGTCCATGATCGACGTCACCGCGTTGGTCTTCGAGATCTTCTTGGACTCCAACCGCTCGCGCTCGAGCATGTTGTAGAAGTCCATGTTGCCGCCGACGTTCAGCTGCGAGGTGCGCAGCATCTTCACGCCGCGATCGGCAAACAGGCGGGCGAGCGCGCGGTGCACGATCGTGGCGCCGACCTGGGACTTGATGTCATCGCCGACGATCGGCAGTTTCGCCTTCTTGAAGCGCTTGTCCCAGTAGTCCTCGCGCGCGATGAAAACGGGTATGCAGTTGACGAAGCCGCAGCCGGCCTCGAGGATTTGCTCGACGTACCACTTGGTTGCGTCCTCGCTGCCGACGGGCAGGTAGGAGACGACCACGTCGGTGTGCGTCTCTTTGAGGATGCTGACGATGTCCGCAGTCTCGCCGGGAGCCTTTTTGATCTTCTGCTTGAGGTACTTGCCGAGGCCGTCGTGGGTCATGCCGCGATACACGGGCACACCAAGCTTCTTAGGCACCTTGGCGAACTTCATCGTGTTGTTCTGCCCGGCCCAGATGGCTTGCCCGAGGTCCTTGCCGACCTTGGCGGCATCGATGTCGAAGGCAGCCGTGAATTCGATGTCGCTGATGTGGTAGCCGCCAAGGTCGACGTGCATCAGCCCGGGCACGAGCTGGTTCGGATCGGCGTCTTTGTAGTAGTGCACGCCTTGTACGAACGCTGAGGCGCAGTTGCCAACGCCGATGATCGCCACTCGTACCTTGTCCTGCTGGTAGCGCGCCTTGCCGTTTGTGGAGGCAGCCTGCCTGCCCCCCGTCGTGGGGGGTGCCCCTCCATGGGGTGCACCGTTGCTCGTTTGAATGCTCATCTAGTTACTCAGTCCTTTGTGGAGGTCGGGGGAGACTACCCCGGTAGGCGTTTTAGGTGACAGACAACGCGCGCTTGACGTGCCACACGCGCTGGGCGACGGTGATCACGCTTAGGGCAGCCAACACGTAGACGGCCGGGGCCAGCAGGCTGAAGTGTCCAAGCGAGGCGCCCTTCCCGAAGATCAGCCCGATCGAGAGGATCACGACCCGCACTGGGCGCGTGGCGATCCCAACCTTGCACTCTACTCCAAGCGCCTCCGCCCGGGCGCGGGTATAGGAGACCATCAGCGAGGCCAGTACCGCTACGACCACTGCGGCGGCGGCCCCCGAGCGTCCTTCGCGCGCGAAGTCGGCCGCCACGGCGGTCAGCACGATCCCCTCCTCGATGCGGTCGAGCGTGGAGTCCAGAAACGCCCCGAAGGGCGTGCCCTTGCCCGACATGCGCGAGTAGCGCCCGTCGAGCGTGTCCATCACCGAGCCGACTATGAACGCGATCCCGCCGAGGAAGTACAGACGCTCCCAAACGAGCACAGCCGCCACCAGATTCAGCGCCAGCCCAGTCAGCGAGATCGCATTGGGCGTCAGCCGCGACTCGATCAGCCGCTCACGCACCATCTCTCGCCGTTGGGGTCCGGTCAGCGGTGCGCGTCCGCTGCGGCGCGAGCGACCTGAGCCGCCGGGGCGTCCACGTCGGCGTAGCGTTGGTTGCCTATGCGAGGGGGGGGATGGCGACATCTAGGAAAGTGAGGGGCCTATGCGACGGGGTGGCGGTATCTAGGAAAGTGAGGGCCTAGAAAAAGGCGACATGCAACTAAATGGTTGCATGTCATGAATAACCTGGACATAGACTGCGGCGTTGCACCCTACCCGGCTCCCGCCGGCTCCGGGCCAAAGCGCCACGCCGTCGGCCTCATCCGTGCCAGGCGTCGCGCCCCAAGCGCCGAGACGCCTGCTGTCAGCGCCCCGAGTAGTGCGTCGATGATGAAGTGATTGGCGGTAGCGATGATCACAAACGCGATCAGCAGCGGATACAGCCGCCACAGCACTGACGCGACGCGAGTGCGCGACAGCGAGGCCAGCGGCCAACCGATCATCAGCGCGAACGCCACGTGCATTGAGGGAACGGCTGCATAGGGGTTGAACAGCGCGTTCATCGAGGCGCTCGCATGCGAGACGTGCACGCCGGTCAGATCCGACACCGAATCGATGAAGCCCCACTCGGGCAAGAAGCGCGGTGGCGCGGTTGGGAAGACCGCATACCCAACCAAAGCGATCAGCATGGCGATCGCGAACATGTTGCGCACGAAGTAGAACGAGCGGTTGTGGCGCACGTATAGGTAGATCAGGGCTGCAAGCGTGATTGAGGTCTGCGCGTTCACGTACAGCCAGCTGGAGAAGTCCATCAGCAGGTGGCTGCTGGACGCCCAGGCCTGGATGCTCGGCTCGACGAACACATGCAACGAGCGCTCCACTCCGATCAAATCACGCGCGTGCTGGAAAGCGGTGGTGGTATCTCCGGAGACAAGCCCGCGCACGAGGCTGTACGCGCCGTAGGCCAAACCGACCAATACGATCTGGCGCAGTAGGTCAAGCCACCCGTTTGGCATCACCCGTGCCTGCAGCCTCCGCCAGGAAATGCGCGACAACATCGGAGAAGCCTAGCCCATCACCCGGTATAGATGCCAGTGCTCAGAGTGCCATAGCTCGCGCAAATACAGCAGTCCGCGGGCGACCAGCTTGCCCTCCAAGCTGCCTGCTTTGTCAAGTGGAGCGTCTGGCAGCGCCACATACATCACCCGGTTTTCCCTGAGCCAGGCGTGATAGGCCGCCGGACTGAGTGTCCTGCGGTAGAAGATCGCCGCATAGCGGGTGTCGAGCTGGCGCTCCCATCCGCGCGCAAGCTTCACGCCGTCGTGGCCGGCCAGGTAGGCGGATTCCCAGTGTGCCGCCGTCATCGGCACCTCTACGATGGTTGGCCTCCCGTGACTTAGACTTCGCAGCTCTGCGAGCACGGGGGCGTAGTAGGAGGCATGCACCGACGGGTCGCCGGCGATCGAGCTGTAATCGCGGATTGGCGTCGCCAGCTGCCAGTAGAGCAGTAGCGGCGCGAGCCCCAGCAGCATTGCGCGCTGCTTCTCCCAAAGCACCCCCGCGAGCAGCGGTGCGGCGAGCAGCGGTCCGAGTCGGGCGGCGTTACCGCCGACGGGCGTATGGATCGCATACGCGCCGATCAGTGCGAGCGCGTATAGGGCGGCCGCGACTCGCAGCAGGCGTCTGCCCCGCGGGGTCAACGGTCCTTGTGGCAACAGCAGCGCGATCAGCAGCACGCCGGCAAGCGCCGGCCAGAAGGCGGACGCGGCAAATGGCTCATAGCCGCCGTCGGGATAGGCGACGCTCAGCGCAAGGACTGGGATCAGGGCCGCCGCGCACAAAGCTATGCCACGACGTGGGCCTGCCGGCGCCCGTATCTCTGTGGGTATCTCAGCCAGCGCGAGGGCCAAGCCTGCGAGACCCAGGAACGCGCCGGCCACTGGGCTGGCAATGCTGGTGAGCGCAGCAAGCACCAGCGCTGCCGGTAGCGCTCCGCGCATCAGTGCGAGCACCGAGGCGAGCCCGATCGCGAAGCCGAGGTCATACGGCACACGCCCGGAGAGCAGCCCGACACAGAAGCCAAGCGCGAACCAAGCCGCCGCAAGGCGCGCTGCGGCGGTGCCGAATACGCGCTGTGCGATCAGCGCGAACAGGGCGCAGGCGGCGACCGCCGACAGCGCGAGCAGTAGACGTACTCCCAGCAGCGCTCCAAGGGCCGGTGAGAGCAACGAATAGCCCGGTAGCCAGTAGCCGTGTGCCGCATACCAGCCTGTGTCCCAAGTGGTGAGCCCCACGCGCGCAAACAGGTCGCTGCGGTACGTGGCCGCGGCCACGTCACCCGCCGGCGGCGCCAGGATCAAGTAGGCCAGTGCGAGCGGGACGGCCACAGCCAGCGCAAGCGTCAAAGGAGCGGTCGAAAGGCGCCTCGTCTGCTCATGGCGCCCTCGAAGTTCCTGTTGAATGGTCACTGCGCTGGGTGTTGTCATCGCTTTGGCTGTTCTCTGGTTTGGCTGTTCTCCGCTCGGGTTTTGGCTGTTCTCTGGTTTGGCTGTTCTCCGCTCGGGTTTTGGCTGTTCTCTGGTTTGGCTGTTCTCCGCTCGGGTTTTGGCTGTTCTCTGGTTTGGCTGTTCTCCGCTCGGGTTTTGGCTGTTCTGCGCTCAGGGCGCTCTCGGCCGCTCTCAGGCGGCGCTCATGAACTCGACGACCCGCTCTATCGCGTCGGGGCGATCCAGCCACCACCAGTGCCCGGCGTCCGGGAGCTCAACCAGCTGGCTCTCGGGCAGCGCTTGCGCATAGGCGCGGGCGAAACGCTCGGGTATGTAGGGATCTCGCATGCCCCACAGCACGAGCGAGGGCATTCGCAGCGAGTTCAGGCGCTCGCCGGCTCGCGCAAGCTCCTGGCTCGGAGAGCTGCGATACAACCGCAGTATCGCGCGCTGGGTGCCTTGGTCGAAGTGCTCCATCACCGAGTCGATCCACGCGTTGGGCATGGGGCCAGGCGCTGCGTTCGCCTCGCGAGTCGAACGCTTGAGTACCCGCCGTATGGTCGCGCCCATCGCTATCTCTCCCAGCAGCGGCGTGCGCCACAAACGCGCCGTGGGATGCCACTCATATCCAGGTAGCAACGGCACCGCGTTACATACGACTAGCCGCTCGACGCGCTCGGGATGAGCCTGGGCGAACGCGAGTCCTACCGCGCCCCAATCATGTACGAGCATGCGCACACGCTCGACGCCAAGCATGTCAAGGAAGCGCTCGATGAAGCCCGCGTACTCCTCGATCGTGTACTGCAGGTAACCTGGCTTGCCGGAGCGTCCGAAGCCGGGTAGATCCGGAGCTAGGCCGCCTGTGCGTTCGAGGAAACCCCTGTCGTACAACGGTGCTTGCACCCAATTGTCCTCGCTGCGCTTGTGCCTCCACCAGCGCCTCCAACGCGGTCGGCTCTCGTGATGCGCGCGAGGCGCGATCCAGTCCTCGGAGCTGCTTGGCACTCCGTGTAGGTAGAGCACCGGCGCCACGTCCGGGTTATCTGCCGGCGCGCTGCGCCAGAACACGGGCAGGCCGCCGTGTGCCCCGAATGGGGTATCGATCTTGGCGTTGTTGTCGCTGACCGCGGGCACCTCGCGAGGATATAGCGGCGCTGGGCTCTGCCGGCACCGTATGACCTGGTAGGTGCGGTAGCGGAGCCTGGAAGACAAGCGACCTTTATGAACAAGGACTTGACAATATGCCAGTTGTGGTTTAGATTGGCGCGCGTCTTCCACGTGTTCGCGCGCTAACCGATGTGGTTCCAGCGCGCGGGCAAAACGGCACCGTCTGAGCGGTGCCATCTACGCTCCTAGCAACCGATAGACGTCACCGGCTGCCCCACACCCAAGCCAAGGCCAACGCAAAGAAGAGGATGAGATGGCCGGCAGACGACGGACGCCGTCACGCACCTCCACACCGGCACGCGGCGCGATAGTCCGCTCGGTTGGAGATGGCGCGGTGCGCGAGCTTGGACGTGAGCGCGTAGGCGAGATCCAGCGGGCGCGCTTGCTCGCCGCGATGATCGATGTCTGCGCCGAGTACGGTGTAGCCGACGTCACCGTCGCACACGTGGTCGAGCGCGCGGGTGTATCGCGTCGCACGTTCTATGAGATCTACTCAGACCGCGAAGAGTGCTTCCTCGAGGCTCTCGACGAGGGCATCGCCCGTGCTTCCCGTTACGCGCTCGACGGCTATGACGCGACGGGGCGATGGATCGACCGTATGCGCGGCGTCCTCACCTCGCTGCTTGCGTTTTTGGACGCCGAGCATGCCACCGGCCGGCTTCTGATCGTGGAGTCGCTTGCGGCGGGAAACAGTGCGCTGTCGCGCCGTCGAGCAATGGTCGAGCGGATGATCGCGTTCGTGGACGAGGCAAACGCGGAGCTCAAGGCTGACAAGCAGACTCCCTCGCTCACCGCGGAGGGGGTTGTCGGCGGAGTGCTCTCAATCTTGCACTCGCGCTTGCTGGCAGATGTATCCGGCTCCTTCCTCGAGCTCAGGGGTCCGCTGGCTAGCATGATCGTGCTCCCCTACCTGGGGTCGGCGGTCGCCCGCAAGGAGCTCTCCAGGCCCATCCCCAAGGCTCCGACAAAGCCCCATCGCGGCGAGCGCGATCCCCTCAGTCAGTTGGATATGCGGCTCACCTACCGTACGGTGCGCGTGCTTTTGGCTGTTGCTGGCGAGCCGGGCGACTCCAACCGTGGCATTGCGGCGCGTGCTGGGATAGGTGACCAGGGACAGATCTCCAAGTTGCTGGCGCGTCTGGAGAAGCTCGGGCTCGTTATCAACAAGAGCAAGGTGCCCGGCACCGGCGCACCAAATGCGTGGGTGCTCACCAAGCAGGGCGAAGAAGTGCACGTAGCGTTGGCGGCCCGACCCTGAGGGTCTGCTTGCGGCTACCGTAGCCCGGTGTCAAAGAACGGCTGGAAGCGCCCGCCGCCGGCTCGCGTGGCGCGCATTCGCGATCGGCTGCGCGAGCTGTACGGCGTTCCGCGCATGGCGCCTCACGGGCGCCCGCTCGACGAGCTGATCTTGACAGTTCTCTCGCAGAGCACCAACGACCGCAACCGCGATGTTGCCTTTCTGCGTTTGCGCGAGCGCTTTGCCAAGGCGGGTCGACCGATTGACTACACGGCCGTGCTCGCGGCGCCTGTTGCGGATGTGGAGGAGGCGATCCGTCCCGGTGGCATCTCCAAGGTCAAGTCGGCCCGCATCCAGGCGATTCTTGCCGCAATCGTCGATTCCGCAGCCGAGGTCCAAGCTGCGTATGACTCAGACTTTGTGCTTGGCATCGACGATTCCCTGCCTCTGGGGTGGATGCGCGACGCTCCGGTCGAGACGAGCCGGGCGTATCTATGTTCGCTCCCCGGCGTGGGGCGCAAGACCGCAGCCTGTGTGCTGCTGTTCTCCTATGGGCTACCTGACATCCCGGTCGACACGCATGTCTCGCGTGTCGGCGCGCGACTTGGCCTGTTCAGGCCTGGCGCTCCGTTCGAGGAGCTACACGACCAGATGCTTGCGCTTACGCCGACGGGGCAGGAGCTCGAGTTTCACGTCAACCTGCTGCGCCATGGACGGCGTACATGTCACGCTCGCACTCCGGCTTGCAGCGAATGCGCTTTGGCGAGGATGTGCCCCAGTGCTCAACCGTGAGGCAGCACCGCAAAGGCAATCACGGCGTACTGCAAGGCGGCCGCGGCGATCACGAGCGCGTGGAAGATCTCGTGATAGCCGAACACCTTTGGCCATGGGTTCGGGCGGCCACTTGCGTACACGATCGCGCCGAGCACATACAGCAGTCCGCCTGTCGCCAAGCCTGCCACGCCGAGCCAGCCGATCGCAGCCGGCAGCTCGCCGAAGACGGCCGCTGTCACCAGGCCCAACGCTACATATACGCCCGCGAACAGCCACTTCGGCCCGTCGATCCACAACAGCTTGAACACCACTCCGCCGAGCGCTCCGGCCCACAGCACGATCAGGATCGTGCTTGCCAGTGAACCTCTCAATGCGAGGAGGGCGACCGGCGTGTAGGTGCCGGCGATCAGCACGAAGATCATCGAATGATCCAGGCGCCGCATCCAGCGCCGTGCCTTTGGTCGCCACGTAACTCGGTGGTAGAGCGCGCTAGTGCCGAGCAGGGCCGATACCGCCACCGCGTAGATGCTCGCGGCAAGGCGCGCGCGTCCGTTCGAGGCGGCCAGGATCAATGCCACGCCGCAAGCCAGCGAGACGAAGAACGCGTACTGGTGCGAGACGCCACGCAACTTCGGCTTGATCGGCCCTGCCGGCAGCTGTGGCCGGGGGAGGTTCATAGCTCAAACGCTAGCGCGCGGGGCGGTTTGCGGCAACGTTGACAATACGTAATATCGTCCCCCGAGTTACAACCTGAAGGTTATGCGCTCCCGGACAACAACCTTGAGG
Organism: uncultured Solirubrobacterales bacterium; assembly: GCA_963743555.1. GTDB lineage: Bacteria > Actinomycetota > Thermoleophilia > Solirubrobacterales > Solirubrobacteraceae > Palsa-744. The sequence goes on along the minus strand of CAVUQG010000002.1, from coordinate 234,447 downwards.
TTATATATCTGGATCATGCGTCTGTTTCTCCCAAGCTATGGGTAAGCAAACTTGAGCGCGTCAAACGCACTGGCCAACTTGACGGTGTCAAGGCGCGGCGTCAACGCGCAAAAGCCCTATTGCGCTACTTGACGCCTACAGATAATCTGCTACTCTCTCACTCAGATTTTTGAACCACGCTAACGCAAGGAGCATCAGCCCATGGGCAAGACCATAGGAATCGACCTCGGCACCACAAACTCGTGCATGGCCGTGCTCGAGGGCGGCGAGCCCACCGTCATCGAGAACGCCGAGGGTGGCCGCACCACCCCCTCAGTAGTCGCATTCACCGCCTCCGGTGAGCGGCTTGTCGGCACTGTCGCCAAGCGCCAGGCCGTCACCAACCCGCAGAACACAGTCTTTTCGATCAAGCGCTTCATGGGCCGCAAGGAGGGCGAGGTCCGCGAGGAGGAGTCGATCGTCCCCTATAAGGTCGTCTCCGGCCCCAACGGCGACGCACGCGTTGAGGCGGCAGGCGAGCAGTATTCCCCGCCTGAGATCAGCGCAATGATCCTGCAGAAGCTCAAGACCGACGCCGAAGCCTACCTTGGCGAAACGGTCGATTCGGCCGTGATCACGGTCCCCGCCTACTTCAACGACGACCAGCGCCAGGCCACCAAGGACGCCGGCAAGATCGCCAACCTCGAGGTCAAGCGCATCATCAATGAGCCCACCGCGGCCTCGCTTGCATACGGGCTCGACAAGGAGTCAGACCAGACGATCCTTGTGTTCGACCTCGGCGGCGGCACCTTCGACGTGTCAGTGCTGGAGATTGGCGACGGCGTGTTCGAGGTCAAGTCCACCGCCGGCGATAACCACCTCGGCGGCGACAACTTCGATAAGGCGATCGTCGATTGGCTCGTGGCCGACTTCAAGCGCGACCAGGGCATCGACCTGAGCGCCGATCCAATGGCCCTCCAGCGTCTCTACGAGGCCGCCGAGAAGGCCAAGATCGAGCTGTCCACAACGCAGGAGACCCAGATCAACCTGCCATTCATTACGGCCGACGCCTCAGGTCCCAAGCACCTCGACACGCGCCTCACCAGAGCCAAGCTCGCCGAGCTGACCTCTGTGCTGCTTGACCGCGTGGTGGCGCCCGTGCGCCAGGCGATCGACGACGCCAAGGACAAGGGCGTCAAGGAGATCGACCACATCGTGCTGGTCGGCGGCATGACGCGCATGCCCGCTGTGCAGGAGAAGGTCAAGGAGCTGACCGGTAAAGATCCTCATCGCGGTGTGAACCCCGATGAGGTTGTCGCCGTCGGCGCGGCGATCCAGGCCGGCGTGCTCGCCGGTGATGTGAAGGACGTGCTCTTGCTCGACGTCACACCGCTCACGCTTGGCATTGAGACCAAGGGGGGCGTGATGACCAAGCTGATCGAGCGCAACACCACGATCCCCACACGCAAGGGAGAGGTGTTCTCGACCGCCGAGGACAACCAACCCTCGGTTGAGATCCACGTCCTGCAGGGCGAGCGCGAGATGGCTCAGTACAACAAGTCGCTAGGTAAGTTCCAGCTCACAGGCATCCCGCCGGCGCCACGTGGCATCCCCCAGATCGAAGTTGCCTTCGACATCGACGCCAACGGCATCCTCAACGTGTCCGCCAAGGATCTTGGTACCCAGAAGGAGCAGAAGATCGAGATCAAGGCAGGCTCGGGGCTATCCGAGGATGAGATCAAGCGGATGGTGACGGACGCTGAGTCCCACGCTGAGGAGGATCGCAAGGCGCGTGAGCTGGCGGAGGCGCGCAACAACGGCGAGAACGCCGCCTACCAGGCCGAGCGCCAGTTGGTCGACCTGGGCGATCAGGTCGACGCCGACTCCAAGGGTCGCATCGAAGCGGCGATCAAGGAGGTGCGCGAGTCGCTCGAGGCAGAGGACCCGGCCGCGATAAACGCCCGCACGGAGGCCTTGCAGACCGCCTTCCATGCCGTCTCCGAGGCGATGTATCAGAAGGCCCAGGCCGACGCGGCCGCTGCCGGCGACGGCGCTGGAGGGGGCGACGGCGCATCCAGCGACGGTGCCGCCGCCGAAGAGGACGTCGTCGACGCCGAGGTTGTCGACGAGGGCAAGAGCTAGCCTCGATGACCGACACCGAGTCGCACACAACCGGCGTCTCCGGGACGCACTCAGCACCCGACGGCGACGAGGCTCAGGCCTCGCCGGCCGTCGAGGCCCAGCCTGCCACGGAAGTTGAAGTGGAAGAAGATCTCGACGGCGAGGCCATCGAGGGCGAGCTAGATACCCCATTCGGGGCACACGGCGAGATGGTGAAGACCGCTGCCGAGCGCGATCGGTACCTCGCGCTCGCCCAGCGCACCCAGGCCGATTTCGAGAACTACCGCAAGCGCGTCGCGCGCGATGCAGCGCAGGCGCAGGATCGTGGCGTGGCAAAACTAGCCAAGGAGCTCCTGCCTGCGCTGGACAACCTCGACCGCGCAATCGAGGCGGCTGAGGCCGAGGATCCGTTGCTCGCGGGCGTGCGTCTCGTGCGCGCGGAGATCGCGGCTGCGCTCACCCGCGTCGGCATCGAGGCATTCGCTCCACTCGGCGAGCCATTTGACCCCAACCAACAGGAAGCGATGGCCCAGCAGCCCGTCGAGGGAGCTGCCAGCGGGACCGTCGCCGAGGTCTACCAGGACGGCTATCGCATGGGCGAGACGATCATCCGACCGGCGCGCGTGCTCGTGGCCGCGTAGAGGCATAGGTCACATGGCAACCCGTCCCGACTACTACAAGACGCTCGGAGTAGACAAGAAGGCGAGCGCTGAGGACATCAAGAAGGCTTACCGCAAGCTTGCGCGTAAGTACCACCCCGACCGCAACCCCGACGACAAGCAGGCCGAGGAGCGCTTCAAGGAGATTTCCCAAGCCCACGACGTGCTTGGCGATCCGGAGAAGCGTAAGCAGTACGACAATGGCACTGGGCCCTTCGCCGGTGGAGCATCCGGTGGGCCTGGCTTCGGCGGTTTTGGCAACTTCGACTTCGACGCCTCCTCGATGGGCGACATCCTCTCCAACCTGTTCGGCGGCGGTGGTGCCGGCGGCGCAGCGCCAGGCGGCGCGGGTGCCGGCGGCCGGCGTGCGCGCAATCGTCCGCAGCGCGGGCGCGACCTGGAGACCGAGGTGCGCATCTCCTTCGATCAGTCGATCTCCGGTGCGCAGGTTCCGCTTTCGGTGCCCACCAGCAGTATCTGCAATACCTGCCATGGCACCGGCGCCAAGCCCGGCACGACGCCGAAGGTCTGTCCTCGCTGCGAAGGGCGCGGGATCGAGAGTCAGGGGCAGGGGATGTTCTCCATCACCCAGCCCTGCTCGCTGTGCGGTGGCTCTGGGACAGTGATCGAGGATCCCTGTCCCACCTGTCACGGCTCTGGGGCAATACGTACGGTCAAGAAATTCCGTGTGAACATTCCCGCCGGTGTGAAGGAGGGCTCACGCATCCGCGTGGCTGGCAAGGGCGAGGACGGGCCCCGCGGCGGCCCGGCCGGCGATCTCTATGTCGTTACACACGTCGATCCCTCGCCTGCCTTCAAGCGCAAGGGGGACAACCTAGAGGTCGAGGTTCCGCTGAGCATTCCCGAGGCGCTGCTCGGAGCCGAGGTGCGCGTGCCGACGCTTGACGGGGCCAAGACACTGCGTGTGAAGCCCGGCACCCAGCACGGTGCGTTGCAGCGCTTGCGCGGCGAGGGGGCCCCCAAGCTTGGCAGCAAGAATCGCGGCGACATTCACTACCGCTTCACGCTCGACGTGCCCGAGCAGTTGAGCGACGAGCAGCGTGCTGCCGTCGACGAGCTGTCGAAGGTCATGAACGGCAATCCGCGCGCCAAGTTGTTCACGGAGACGTCGTGATGAAGGGCGACGGCCGGACCAGATTCCCTCACGGAAGCCTCCTCACGAGGAGCAGTCCCCGGGCCAGGTTCTTCACGGGGGTCTCCTCGTGACCGCCAAGCGCGTCACGCGTGTCGAGGTCGAGACCGACCGTGGCGTGTTCATGATCTCTGTTGCGGCGGAGCTTGCTTCGATGCATCCCCAGACTTTGCGCATGTATGAGTCGCGCGGGCTGGTCGAGCCCAAGCGTTCCCCCAAGGGGACTCGGCTGTACTCCCAAGAGGATGTCGAGAAGCTGAGGCGCATCCACGAGATGACGGTCGATCTCGGGCTCAACCTTGCCGGCGTGCAGCGCGTTCTGGATTTGGAGTCTGAGGTGCAAGGGATGCACCAGCGCATCGAAGAGCTCGAAGTGAAGGCCCTGCACGCTCAAGTCGAACTGGCCGAGGAGCTCGAGCGGGTGCGAAGCTCGTTCCGGGCTGAGCTTGTGCCTTACAGAGGCGCCGGGCGCGAACTCGTGCGTGCGGCGGATGCGCGCCGGCAGTTCGGGGTAACGCGCGGGAAGGGTGGCCGACCGGGCGACAGCTTGAGTTGAGGCCGGGGGCGAACCATTCGTTTTTATCTATTCACAATAGTAACTACATATCGTAGTCACCATGGACAATCGTCAAAAAAGAACAACACCATCCTGGAGGAATGAGCTATGAGCCCGCCTGACGGGGGACAGGCGCCCGGCGCGGCCGGCATGCAATCCCCTGGCGCGCAGGACGAGCAAAAGCCGCTCGAGCGGTTTGGGCGCGACCTGACTGAGCTCGCCGAGCAGGGCAAGCTCGATCCGGTGATCGGGCGTGATGAGGAGATTCGGCGCGTCATCCAAGTGCTCTCGCGGCGCACGAAGAACAATCCCGTCCTGATCGGCGAGCCCGGCGTGGGCAAGACCGCGATCGTCGAGGGGTTGGCCCAGCGTGTGGTCTCCGGGGACGTGCCCGAGTCCCTACGGGAGCGTCGCGTAATCGCACTGGACATGGGTGCGCTGATCGCTGGGGCTGTTTATCGCGGCGAGTTTGAGGAGCGGCTCAAGGGCGTGCTGAAGGAAGTCTCAGACGCTCAAGGCACGATCATTTTGTTCCTAGACGAGTTGCACACGATCGTGGGCGCGGGCGCCGCTCAGGGGGCGGTTGATGCTGCAAATCTGCTCAAGCCGATGCTTGCTCGCGGCGAGTTGCGCTGCGTCGGTGCCACCACGATTGACGAGTACCGCAAGTACATCGAGAAGGATGCGGCTCTGGAGCGTCGCTTTCAGCCTGTGATGGTGGGTGAGCCGACTGTTCAAGACACGATTGCGATCCTGCGCGGACTCAAGGAGCGCTATGAGACCCACCACGGCGTGCGCATCCAGGACTCGGCGCTGATCGCCGCGGCCACGCTTTCACACCGCTACATCGCCGATCGCTTCCTACCCGACAAGGCAATCGACCTGATCGACGAGGCCGCTTCTCGCTTGCGTATCGAGATCGATTCTGTGCCGACTGAGATCGACGAGGTGGACCGCCGCGTGATGCAGCTGGAGATCGAGCTGACGTCCTTGCGCAAGGAGAAGGATGAGGCCTCGCGCGAGCGCCGCGAGACGATCGAGGCCGAGCTGGCCGAGCTGCGGGCGCGCTCTAATGAGATGCGTTCGCAATGGGAGAAGGAGAAGCAGGCGCTGCAAGGCGTGCGCGAGACTAAGGAACGGCTCGAGCAGGCTCGCGTGGAAGCCGAGCGCGCTCAGCGCGAAGCCAATCTCGATCGCGCCGCGCAACTGGTCCATGGGGAGATTCCGAGGCTCGAATTGGAGCTCTCAGAACTTGAGGCTGCCGAGCGTGCACGAGACGCAGGCGACGGTGGAGCGGATGACGCTCAGACTGGGGAAGGTGGCCCGATTTTCCTCAAGGAGGAGGTCGACGCCGAGGACGTTGCCGAGGTAGTGGCGCGCTGGACCGGCATTCCCGTCTCGCGCCTGTTGGAGGGTGAAGTGGAGAAGCTGATCCAGATGGAGGAGCGTCTGCACGAACGCGTTGTCGGCCAGGACGAGGCGGTCGAGGCTGTTGCCACCGCGCTGCGCCGCTCGCGGGCTGGACTACAGGATCCAAATCGCCCGATCGGCACGTTCCTGTTCCTCGGTCCGACCGGTGTCGGCAAGACCGAGCTTGCCCGTGCGCTTGCCGAGTTCATGTTCGACTCGCAGGACGCGATGATCCGGATCGACATGAGCGAGTACATGGAGAAGCACTCGGTGTCTCGCCTTGTCGGTGCTCCCCCTGGCTATGTCGGCTACGAAGAGGGTGGCCAGCTCACCGAGGCCGTGCGCCGTCGACCCTATTCCGTCGTCTTGCTCGACGAGATCGAGAAGGCCCATCCCGACGTGTTCAACACGCTTCTGCAGGTGATGGACGACGGCCGCCTGACTGACGGCCAAGGACGCACCGTGGACTTCAAGAACACCGTCTTGATCATGACCTCCAACATTCCGGTGTCCGCCACGGGCGACGACATGCGCTCAGAGCTGACCCAACACTTCAAGCCCGAGTTCATCAACCGCCTCGACGAGATCGTGCGCTTCGACCCGCTCTCGCGTGAGCAGATCGGAGAGATCGTCGATCTGCAATTGCAACACCTGATCGAGCGCGTCGCCGAGCGTGGAGTGCAGCTGGAGATCACCCCCGCCGCCCGCGAGTTGCTTGGCAACATGGGCTACGACCCCACTTACGGCGCGCGCCCACTGCGGCGGGTGATCCAGAAACAACTGGTGGACAAGCTTGCGCTGGCGCTACTCGAAGGACGCTTCCACGCGGGCGATGCGGTTCTCGCCGACGCGCGCGACGGGGAGCTAGCGCTGGAGCGGGCGGAGACGCCGGCGCAGCTTGCGTGAACCGGACTCGGCGCGCAATATAGGGCGTGACTGCGTAGCACGGTGCTGATAATCCCGGCTCGGCAGGCGTATCGGCCTGGCTTGTGTGCTTCGGCGCAGCTCGCGTAAACCGGCTCCACACGTGTCCGTTGCGTTCAAGGCCAACGGCTGGGGCGCACGTTCATGTCGTGCACCCCAGCCCAAACCGCGGCGTCCTTGCTAGACCTCCTCGGCCAGGAACCAGCAGCCGCGCGGGCGAGTCACGACTAGGCCGCTCGCCGCTTCGCTCTTTTCTTCGTTGTTCGCGCCGTATGCGATCCACAGCCAATAGGGCACGCCGTTTGCGCCCGCCACGATGAAGTTGCCGGAGGCGGTCATTCCTTCGTTGCCTTTTATTGTTGTTTCGCTGCCGATGTCCGTGATCGACCCGGTGATCGAGTCATACTCGGAAATGGGTTTTTCCACCGTTGCGGCCGGGACCTCCGTGAGCAGTGTCTGCGGGCCCGGGATGGTAAGGAACGTGCCCATCTTGATTTCTTCCGTGCCGGTCGCCGCGGCTTTGCAGTTGACCCCGAATTGGAGGGGGCCTACGCCCAGCACCGAGTGGATACCGTCACCGGGGCTCGGGGCCTCGAAGAAGTTCACCTTTGTCGCTCCCGGCCCCGCCGGCCCCGTCGCTCCGGTGGCGCCGGTTGGGCCTGTGGGACCCGCCGGACCAACAGGACCCGCTGGACCGGTCGCTCCGCGTGGACCGCGCGGGCCGACGTTGGACGGTTTTTTCTTTGCTTTCGACTTCGACTTCGACACGTGACCTTCGTGTGTCCTCACGACGGTCACGGGCAGGCGGAAATCCCGCGCCGATATCGCATAGGCGCTGCCGGCGCCCGCTGTCAGCAGCAGGAACGCCGTTATCGCGACGACAAGCGGGCCGCGTCGCCGTTTAGTAAAGGTATGCATTGCGCCTCCATGGGTATAGGTACCACTAGCGTGGATGTTTGCGAGCCGAAACCGGCGGGTCGCACACCTTATCCGAGCCGCATGTCACCACAAACGCTCTCGACGAATGTTGGTATAGGCACGCGAGACCGCTCGCCGGCAGAAGTCCGCCGTCGTGCACCGAGCAAGAAACGGCCAAAGGCAAGCACGGCAAAGGCTAGCCTACCCGGTTGGCTGCTGTGGTGCACCGTGTCACGTGGTGCTACGCTAGTCGTGTGGCTGCCGCTAATCACTTCACGCTCCGTCTTCGCCCTGGAGTCAGCGAGCGGCTAACCGCGCAAGCACAGCGAGCGGGTCTGGCTCCCCGTACACTCGCTCAGCGCTACGTTGACGAGAGCTTGCGTCGCGAGGACTATCCGCTGATCCGTTTTGCCAACGGGCCGAGTGGCCGGCGGGCGGCGCTGGTCGGCAAGGGTCTCGACGTGTGGGAGGTCATTGCCACGGTCCGCGACAACGACAACGATCCCGATGAGGCCGCCGCGTACCTGGGGATCGCGCCCGGGCTCGTTCAGGCGGCTATCGCCTACTACGGCGACTATCGCGACGAGATCGACGCTGAGATCGCGCTCAACCAGGCCGAGTGGGAGCGCGGGTACGCAGCCTGGGAGGCGGGCAAGCAGGCGCTTGCCTCGTGAGGGTGCTGCTCGATGAGCGCTTCTCCTTCCAGATAGCGCTTCTCCTGCGCGACCGTAGCTTGGATGTTGAGGCCATAGCGGAGCGTGACGACCTACCGGAGGCCCCAGACAGCGAGGTCATGGAGGTGGCTGCGCGAGAGCAACGCGCTGTCGTCACCAACAACATCAAAGACTTCCGACCGCTTGCCGCCGAGCGTTTGGCCAGCGGCCAGGGCCACGCCGGCCTGATCCTCCTGCCCGCCAACCGCAGCCGCAAGCGCGCCGCGACCGGCGCGCTTGCCGACGCGATCGAGGCGTTGATGCGCCTACACCCCAATGGGATCGCCGACTCGGAGGACTGGATAGCGCCGACTGCTTCGTAGGCGTTTGGCCTTCTCAGGCCGCGATGATCTGCGCGGCTAGGATCGCCGCGTTGCGTGCGTTGTCCAAGCCCACGCATGCCACCGGTACACCCGGCGGCATCTGCACGATCGAGAGGATCGCGTCCAGGCCGCCCGCAGCCGTCAGACGCCCGGACAGCGGCACGCCGATCACAGGCAGGTCAGTGTGCGCTGCCACTGCGCCCGGCAGCGCCGCGGAGATGCCGGCGCCCGCGATGAGCACTCGTAGGCCCCGCGACTTGGCGCTCTTGGCGTACTCGGCGACGGTGTCTGCTTCGCGATGGGCGGACATCACTTGTATCTCGTGTGGGATGCCGCGTGCGTGCAGCTCCTTCGCCGCCTTCTGCATCGCCTCCATGTCGCTTTCCGAGCCCATCACGATGCCGATCAGCGGTCCCTCGACGTCGAACTCCTCCAACTGTGCTCGCACCTCGGCTTGGGCGAGGTCGGTTCGTATTGGGGTGGGGGCTGAGTCGCTCATGTGGTCGTTGTGGCCTCGCGTTCGGCGTTGGCGGCGATGTCGCGCCGCAGTTGCATTCCATCGAAGGAGATCTTCTGAGCGGCAGCATACGCCGCTGTCCGTGCTGATTCCGCGCTCGCTCCGAGCGCGGTGACGTTCAGCACGCGGCCACCCGCCGTGACAATCGCATTGTCGCTGCCTGTCGCGCTGCCCCCGCCCTCGGAAGGCCAGCCTGGTCGTGGGTGATCATGCTCGCCCCATGTCGGCACGTCTTGCACCGAATGCTCGACGCTGGCTGGTCGATCGCGCCATGCCGTGCCCGCGTGGGTCACCTCGATGCCGGCCGGCACATCCGCCAGACCGTGAATCTCATTGCCGTTGGACGACGACGCCGGATAGCCGGCGCTGGCGAGCACCAGTGTTACCGCCCACTCGTCTGCCCACTCCAAAGACTTCCCCTCCAAGCCGCCGAGGCGCGTGGCCGCCAGCAGTAGCTCCAGCAGGTCTGAGCGCAGACGCGGCAGCACGGCCTGTGTCTCAGGGTCGCCGAAGCGCGTGTTGAACTCGAGCACACGCGGACCGTCTGCCGTGAGCATCAAGCCTGCATAGAGCACGCCGTGGAAGGGCGTGCCACGTGCGGCCATCAGGTCGACGACGGGCTGATGAACCGCGGCGGCCAGTTCGCGCGTGGTGGTCTCGTCGATGCCGGCCACCGGCGAGTAGGAGCCCATCCCGCCCGTGTTTGGTCCTTCATCGCCCTCAAAGATGCGCTTGAAGTCGCGCGCCGGCGCCATCGGCAGTGCGCGCACTCCGTCGCAAAGTGCCAGCAGCGACAGCTCCTCGCCGAGGAGCAGCTCCTCGACAACCGCGCTGGGTCGAGCGACCTCGTTCTCGTTCTGGTCGGTGGTGCCGTTCCGGTTCTCGGTCTCAGGTCGGTCTGCGCTGCTCGATCTGCCTGTTTTGATTCCGCTGAAGCGGTGCTTCACAAAGATCTCGCGCAGCGCAGCCTTCGCCTGCTCGGCGTCCTTGGCGACCGTGACGCCCTTGCCGGCGGCGAGGCCGTCGGCCTTGACAACCACGCCCGGTCCGGCCAGCTCGCTCACCGCCTCGATCCCTTGCTCCAGCGTCTCCACGCGCCGCCAACGCGCGGTCGGCACGCCGGCCTCTTCCATCGCCCGCTTGGCAAACGCCTTCGAGCCCTCCAGCCGCGCGGCGGCGGCGGTTGGGCCAAAAGCAGCATGGCCCTGCTCCGCGAGCGCGTCCACAAGTCCGGCGACGAGCGGTACCTCGGGGCCGACGACAGTCAGCTCGACGCCCTCGCGCTCGACGGCGGCCACGATCTCGGCGATGTCGTCTGCCGCGACGTCGAGCAACCGCGCGTCTCGTGCGATCCCGGCATTGCCCGGCGTGCACAGCAACTGCGGTTTTTGGGGAGACCGCGCGAGCGCACGTACGAGCGCGTGCTCGCGACCGCCGCTTCCCACGACAAGAACCTTCATGGAGTTAGCCTCTCACCTGGCCTGCGTCATCGGGCGCCTACAGGGACGCGATGAACTCGTCTACCGGTATCGCCGCCAGCGTCTCGTAGCGCCCCGTCCCGCGCGAGCCCAGCTCCAAAGACACGCGCGCCATCGTCTTCTCGTCAGGGGCCTCTACCACCGAGATGAAGTCGACGTTGCCGAGCGTCGCCCACTGCGCCTTGACGGTTGCGCCGAGCTGCTCGACCTCCTTGTTGACCTCGCGGATGCGCTCCGGATTGTTCTTGACGGTTTGCACGCCCTCCGGTGTGAGTGTCGAGAGCATGATGTAGGTAGGCATGGCTCCTCCGTCCATTGCGGGTCGGTTCGCGCGGGCGCGCTCAACTCGTTTGTACATGATTGGAGGGCGGCAGGGATAATCAAAGGGTGATCCCCCGCTACACACGCCCCGAGCTGGGCGCCCTCTGGACCGACGAGGCCCGCATGGAGACATGGCGTCGCGTCGAGGTGGCCGCCTGCGAGGAGCTGCCGGCTCTGCTCGCCCGCACGGGCACGCCCCGTGACGGGGCCCGGGCAGGCGGCGATGGTGACGGCCCGACCCCGGTCGAGCTGGAGGCAATCCGTGCCGCTACGTTCACGGTCGAGGCCGTCAACGAGCGTGAGCGCACCACCGACCACGACGTGGCCGCGTTTGTGGACGTGCTGTCCGCCGGCGCAGGCCAGGCGGGACGCTGGATCCACTTCGGGCTGACCTCCTCGGACGTGCTCGACACGGCGCTGGCACTACAGCTGCAGGCGGCCGGAGAGGTGATTGTGCCGGGAGCGCAGGCGCTGGTGCAGGCGCTTGCCGACCGCGCTCGTGAGCACGTGGACACCCTGTGCGTCGGGCGCACGCACGGTGTCCACGCCGAGCCGACGACGTTCGGCGTCAAGCTCGCGGGCTTTGCCTTCGAGGCGCATCGCAATGCTTTGCGGCTGAAGCGCGCTTTTGAGCAGGTGGCTGTCGGCGCGATCTCGGGCGCGGTCGGCACATACGCGGCGACCAGCCCCGAGTTTGAGCGGCGCGTGCTGGAGCGGCTCGGGCTCCGGCGCGAGGACGTCTCCACGCAGGTCGTCGCGCGCGACCGCCACGCCGAGCTGTTGCAGGCGATCGCGCTCGCCGGCGCGGGCCTTGAGCGTCTGGCGACCGAGATTCGCCACCTGCAGCGCACGGAGGTGCGCGAGGCGCAGGAGCCATTTCGCGCCGGCCAGAAGGGCAGCTCGGCGATGCCGCACAAGCGCAACCCGATCAAGAGCGAGCAGATCTCAGGGCTTGCGCGTGTGCTGCGCGCCAACGCGCAAGCGGCGACAGAGAACGTCGCCCTGTGGCACGAGCGCGACATCTCGCACTCCTCGGTCGAGCGGGTGATCCTGCCGGACTCGACGATCCTGATCGATCATCTGCAGCACAGCGCCACCAAGCTCGTGAACGGGCTGGTGGTCAACGAGCAGCGGATGCTCGCCAACCTCGAGCTGACCCACGGTGCGCTGTTCTCCCAACGTGTGCTGCTGGCGCTCATCGAGGGGAGCGCTACCCCGAGGGGCGCGACCGATGACACCCCACAGGGCGCAGGCGGCGGGCAGGCAGGCGAGCGCGGTCGTGCGCCGATGGTGCGTGACGACGCCTACCGCATCGCCCAGGAACTGGCCCAGCGCGCTTGGGACGATGGTACGCCGCTGCGCGAGCTGCTCGCCGCCGACGAGCGCGCCGTCGGGCTCGACCTCGACGCGATCTTCGACTATGGCCACTACACGCGCTACGCGCACGAGATAGTGGGGCGCCTGGATGAGATTGCCTGAGCTCAAAAGTCACCTGAGGGCAGGAGGGCAAGCGATGCAAGGACGTATCCTGACGGGCATACCCATTCTGGGCATACCCCTTTGGGGCACAGGCAGGCAGGCACATTCGCGTGGCATGCTAAGCACGCGAGCGACTGAGGACGTCGCGCCGCGCCGCCATCCGGTCCTCAGGCGTTGGTAGCATCGCGAAAAGTGACTTCGCTCGCCGACCTGCCCCTCCTTTCCAGCGGAAAGGTCCGCGAGCTGTATGGATTGGGTCCCGCCCACCCCGGCCGGCTGCTGATGGTCGCCAGCAATCGCATCTCCACCTATGACGCGGTTCATCCCACGCCGATTCCCGACAAGGGCAAGGTGTTGACTGGGCTGTCGGACTTCTGGTTCGAGCAGACGAAGGGGATCGTCGCCAACCACCTGATCTCGGCGACCGAGGGCGTGCCGCAGGAGGCTCGTGGGCGAGCGCTGGTCGTACGCAAGCTGAAGATGTTGCCGGTGGAGTGTGTCGTGCGCGGCTACATCACAGGCTCGGGTTGGAAGGATTACCAGGCGACGGGCTCCGTCTCGGGGATCGCGCTCCCGGCTGGACTGCGCGAGTCCGAGCAGCTGCCCGAGGCGATCTTCACACCGAGCACCAAGGCCGAGGTTGGCCACGATGAGGCGATCGACTTCGAGCGCGCGGCGGAGCTCGTGGGCGACAGGACTCTGATGGAACGCGTACGGGACATCTCGATCGACCTGTACTCCTTCGCGGCGTCTCATGCGCGCGAGCGTGGAGTGATCTTGGCGGACACCAAGTTTGAGCTGGGTCTCGACGAGGACGGCGAGCTGGTCGTGGGCGACGAGGTGCTGACGCCTGACTCCTCGCGCTACTGGCCGGTCGCCGGCTACGAAGTCGGCAAGGGGCAGCCGAGCTTCGACAAGCAGTACGTGCGTGACTGGGCGGCAGGCAGCGGCTGGGACAAGAAGCCACCGGCGCCGGTGATCCCGGATGACGTCGTCGCAGGGACCCGCGCGCGCTACGTCGAGGCGTACGAGTTGATCACTGGTGAGTCGTTCTCAGCGTGGCTTGGACGCACGGGATCGACTGCCGACGCGGACGGATCGGTGACCACCGACGCTGATGGACTTGCGAGCGGCGGCGCTGGGACTTCGGCCGGCGAAGACAGCGCCAGGGGGCGATGAGCGTGCGGGCTCGCGTCCTGATCCGCCCGAAGTCGGGCATCCTGGACCCGCAGGGCGAGGCGGTGCAGCGTGCGCTGCCTGCGCTTGGCTTCGACGGAGTCGAGAACGTCCACATCGGCCGGCTCGTGGAGCTCGACGTGGAGGACGTCAGCCAGCTGGAGCCTATGTGCGAGAAGCTGCTGGCCAACCCGCTCGTGGAGGACTACGAGATAGTCCTTGCCGGCGAGTGACGTCTGACGCGCGATCCGTGCCCGCGGTCGGCACGTTCTCGGCGAGCTCGCCGCGATGAAGTTCGGCGTCCTCCAGTTCCCAGGCAGCTGCGACGAGGTTGACGCGCTGCATGCGGCTCGCCGGGTGGGCGACGCTGAGCTGCTGTGGCACGGCGAGCGCGATCTGAAAGGTGCCGATGCGATCGTCGTGCCTGGCGGCTTCTCCTACGGCGACTACCTGAGGGCCGGCGCGATCGCGCGCTTCTCGCCGGTGATGGAATCCGTGATCGCGTTCGCCAACGACGGTGGCTTGGTGCTCGGTATCTGCAACGGCTTCCAGGTCCTGTGCGAGGCGCACCTTTTGCCTGGGGCGCTGCTGCCGAACGCCAACCTGCGCTTCACCTTCAGGCAGGTTGATCTCGACGTGGTGGAGGCCGATACGGCGTTCACCTGCGCTTGTGATGGTCGGCACCTGAGCATCCCCGCCAAGCACTCTTGGGGCCGCTACTACGCCGACGAGCCGACGCTCGCCTCGATGCAAGAGCACGGCCAGGTCGTGCTGCGATACGCGTCCGGTGAGAACTTGAACGGCTCGCTTGACGACATTGCCGGTGTGCGCAACGAGCAGGGCAACGTCTTCGGCCTGATGCCCCACCCCGAGCACGCCGTCGACGAGCTGACTGGCTCAACTGACGGCCAGTGCATCTTTGCCTCGATGCGGATGGCGGTTGAGGGTGCCCGTGTCTGAGGCCGCGACGCTTCCTGGCCTGGAGGATGCGCTCGCGCTTGGGCTGACAGAGGCCGAGTACGAGCTGATCCGCGAGAAGCAAAGTGGGCCGCCAAACCAAGTGGAGTTGGCGATGTACTCGCTGCTGTGGAGCGAGCACTGTGCTTACAAGCATTCCAAGAAGCTGTTGCGCACGTTGCCGACGGAAGGTCCCAGCGTGGTGATGGGGCCCGGCGAGAATGCTGGCGCGGTGGACATTGGCAATGGGCTGGTGTGCGCGTTCAAGGTCGAGTCGCACAACCACCCGAGCGCGGTCGAGCCCTTTCAAGGTGCGGCCACCGGCGTGGGGGGGATCTTGCGTGACATCTTCGCGATCGGCGCGCGCCCGATCGCGGTGCTCGACTCGCTCAGGTTCGGCGAGCCTTGCCTGAAGGCCTTTCATCCCCCCAATGAAATTGGGGGGGATGAGAGAGGAAAAGGGGAGGATGCGCCCCCACTCACCGAGGCTGGGGAAAGAGAAAGTCAGGAGGGGAATGGGGGTGGGACTACGGGGGCCGGGGCACGTTCTCGCTACCTGCTCGACCGGGCGGTCGCCGGTATCGGCCACTACGGCAACTCGATCGGCGTGCCGACGATCGGCGGCGAGGTCTACTTCGAGGCGCCTTACGAGCAGAATTGCCTCGTCAACGCGATGGCGCTTGGCATCGCCAGGCGCGAGCAGCTCGTGACGAGCGCTGCTGTCGGCGTTGGCAATGTCGTGCTGCTGTTCGGTGCTTCGACCGGCCGCGACGGGATCGGCGGGGCGTCGGTGCTCGCCTCCGCCGAGCTGGGCGAAGGCGACGACAAGCGGCCCACCGTCCAGGTTGGCGATCCCTTCGAGGAGAAGAAGTTGATGGAGTGCTCGCTTGAGCTGCTTGAGCGCGGCCTGCTCGTCTCCCTTCAAGATCTGGGCGCGGCCGGTCTGACCTCCTCTGCCGCGGAGATGGCCTCCAAGGGCGAGGTCGGGATCGACATCGACGTCGCCAACGTGCCCCTGCGCGAGGCCGACATGGAGCCGTTTGAGATCATGGTGTCTGAGTCCCAGGAGCGCATGTTGTGCGTGGTCGAGCCGGCAAACGTTGCGGCGGTGCTGAAGCTGTGTGAGAAGTGGGAGGTCGGCGGGGCTCCGATCGGCACGGTCACCGACACTGGTCAGATGCGCATCTTCAAGGCGGGGCGGCTGGTCGGGTGCATGCCAGTGCGGGCGCTGGTCGACGACTGCCCGCTCTATGACTTGAAGCCCGTAAAGCCACAAGGCACGCCCTTCAGAGCGCCGCAGGCGCTCCTCTCCCCAAAAATAACTGTCTCTGAAGCACTTCTGGCTCTGCTCTCCTCGGCCAACATCGCCTCACGTCGACCCCTCTTCGAGCAGTACGACGCAATCGTGCAATCGCGCACGGTCAGGCGCCCCGAGCAGGCCGACGCTGCGGTGCTGGCGATCGCCGCGCACGGGACGATGGGGCCCGCCGACGGTGTTCATGAGACGGACCCCCCATCGCACCCTGAAGGGCACACCCTCGGGGGCGCAGGCAGGCGGGGGGCACCCCAAAGGGCACAAGCAGGCGGGCCGGTGGCGGGGATCGCGGTGTCGATCGACTGCAACGGGCGGCGCGTCGCGGCCGATCCCTACACGGGCACCGTTGCCGCGGTGCTGGAGTGCGCGTCGAACCTTGCCTGCGTGGGCGCCAGGCCGCTTGGGACGACCAACAACCTCAACTTCGGCAATCCCGAGAAGCCGCACATCGCCTGGCAGCTGTGCGAGGCGGTACGCGGCCTTGGCGATGCCTGCCGTGCGCTTCAGGCCCCGATCGTGGGCGGCAACGTCTCCCTTTATAACGAGAGCCCACCCACCCGCGCAAGTATGGGACCGATCTACCCGACGCCGGTGATCGGCATGGTCGGTGAGCTGCCGGACGTGCGTGCCGCGGGTCGCTCGGGCTTCGCGCACGCGGGCGATGCGATCGCGCTCGTGGGCCTGTTCGCTCCGTCGCTTGAGGCAAGCGAGCTGGCCAAGCTGTGGGGTTGGGATCTACCTGATGAGCTGCCGGCGATCGACATCGACGCCGTGGCCGCGGCGCTGGCGGCCGTCCGCGAGGCGGTGCGTGCCGGCACGCTCGCAAGCGCCCACGACATCGCCGAGGGCGGCCTCGCGGTCGCGCTGGCGGAGTGCTGCCTGGGCGGCGGCTTTGGAGCGAGCGTGTCGCTTGGGGAGGAGTTTTTTGGGGCTGAGCCGGCCGACGCGACGGGACGCGAGGCTGGAGGGAGCGGCATTTCGCCCGACTCCGCTGTCGCGCCCACGTTCGTGGACAGGCTGTTTGGCGAGGGTTCGGGCGGTTTCGTTGTTAGCGGCGGTGAGGATGCGCTGCGAGCGCTTGGCGCTTCGGTGCCGGTGCCGGTGCGGATCCTCGGCAGCGTGGGCGGCGATCTGTTGCAGATCGAGTGGTCCACGCGCCCCCTCACGGGGACAGGCGCGCAGGGGGCAATGCCGATTTCGTTGACCCTTGCCGAGCTGTCCGAGGCACACGGCGCGCTCGCGGAGCTGTTTGCGTGAGCATAGGTATTAACTTTTTATGCAATTCACCATGGCAGCTACATTTTGTAGTCACCATTGGCAATCGCACAAAAAGTGATAGACAACCTCTCCCCCGAGCAGCAGTCCACCGCGATGAGTCACGCTGCTGATAGCCTAAAGCAAGCAATGCCCTTGGACCCTCGTCCGGAGGACCGCGACGGACCGCGCGACGAGTGCGGTGTGTTTGGCATATACGCGCCCGGGCACGAGGTCTCGCGTCTGTCGTACTTCGCGCTGTACGCGCTGCAGCACCGAGGTCAAGAGTCCGCCGGCATCGCGGCGGCGGATCGCGGCGGCAACATCATGACGCGCCGCGAGCTCGGCCTCGTATCGCAAGTGTTCAGTGAGAATGATCTGCGCACGCTGCGCGGCGAGCTGGCGATCGGGCACGTGCGCTACTCCACGACCGGCTCCAACGCCTGGGAGAACTCGCAGCCGGTGCAGCGCTCGGAGGGTATGAACGGCTCGCGCCGTGAGCTGGCCCTCGCCCATAACGGCAACCTGATCAACGCCTTGGAGCTACACGAGGAGCTCACAGAGCGTGGCGTCACCTTCAGCTCGACCTCGGACTCGGAGATCGTCGCGGCCCTGCTCGCCACGCACCCGGCCGAGCAGATCGAGGACGCGATCGCCGACGTCCTGCCACGCTTGAACGGCGCTTTCTCGATCGTGGTGATGACCAAGGATCGCGTCGTCGCCTTCCGCGACCCGCACGGTCTGCGTCCGCTTGCGTTGGGCGTGCTCCCGGCCGCGGTCGATGCACGGGACGGCGGCCCGGCGGGTGGTGCGAGTGGCGAGCGGCTGGACGGTCGCGGGTCAGCGGGGGAGAAGGCGGACGGTAGCCAGTTGGCGGGCGCAGTAGCGGACACCGAGGCTCCCCGCTACTGCGTCGCCAGCGAGTCGTGTGCATTTGACATCATCGGCGCCAAGCTCCTGCGCGACGTCGAGCCGGGCGAGATTGTCACGCTCGGCGAGCAGGGCCTTCAGAGCCGGCGTGTCATGCCCGACGCTCGTAAGGCGTTCTGCGTGTTCGAGTACATCTACTTCGCGCGCCCCGACTCGCGCATGAACGGCCAGGTCCTTCAGGTGGCGCGCGGGCGCATGGGCGAGATTCTGGCGCGCGAGTCGCCGGTCGAGGCCGACCTCGTGATCCCCGTGCCCGATTCAGGCAACGCTGCCGCCCGCGGCTTCGCGCGTGCCAGCGGCCTGCCCCAGGACGACGGCTTTGTCAAGAATCGCTACGTCGCCCGTACGTTCATCCAGCCGGGTCAGGAGCTGCGCAAGCACGGCCTGCGCCTCAAGTTCAACCCGCTTCCAGAGATCGTCGGCGGCAAGCGCCTGGTCGTGGTCGACGACTCGATCGTGCGCGGCAACACGACGCGCCAGATCGTGCAGATGCTGCGCGACGCCGGCGCCGTCGAGGTGCACATGCGCATTTCCGCTCCCCCGATCAAGCACCCATGCCATTACGGCATCGACATGTCAACACGCGAGGAGATGATCGCGCACGAGCGCTCCGTCGAGGAGATTGCGGCCGAGCTGGGCTGCGACTCGCTTGCCTACCTGTCGCTCGACGGCGTGTATGAGGCGGTCGGCGCCACACGCGCCACGCACTGCGACGCCTGCTTCACGGGCGAGTATCCGGTCAAGGGCTCAGACGGAGCCCAGGGCAAGTACGCCCTCGAGGTGGCCGGCGCGTAGTCGGTTGGGCGCGTCCTGCTGGTGCGCAGCCTGCGTCATGTCGCCGGCGCCCAGTCGAGGAACCTAGTCGAGCATCTGCGCGCGCTCGTCGCGCGCGCCAGTCGCGTCGCTATGACGATTGTTGTAGGGCCTGTGAATGATGAGACCGCGGTTGCGACCGCCGCGCAGCGCCGTTGCGGCGCCGCTGAGCAGTGCACCCGCGACTATGAGTGAAGAAATCATGTACCTGATTCAAGGACAGAAAGGCCCAGGTCTCTGTGAGGGTGCTCACAAGTGGCTACAAGGTGGGGACGGGGATGAGACGACGACATGCGTGCCCGCTAGGGTGCGCGGTCAGTGTCACTGTCTGCGAGCCGCCCGTGAGTGAGCCACTGCCGATCGCCGTGCTCGTATCGGGCACTGGCACCAACCTGCAGGCGCTCCTGGACACGGTCCACGGCAACGAGGCGCAGGTGGTCGCCGTCGCCTCCGGCGCGCCTGGTGCCCTGGCTCTGGAGCGCGCAGCCTCGCGCGGTGTATCTACGGCCGTGTTCGAGCGCTCGGCCTATCCCGACCGCGAGACGCGCGACGGCGCAATGGCCGACTGGCTGCTCGAGCGCGGGGTGCGGCTGGTCGTGCTCGCTGGCTACATGGAGCTACTCACTTTCGTCTTCCTCGAGCGCTTCCCGAGCGCTGTCATCAACGTGCATCCGTCGCTGTTGCCGGCCTTCCCGGGCCTGCACGCGATCGAGCAGGCGCTTGCCTACGGGGTCAAGGTGTTCGGCGTGACGGTCCACTACGTAGACGCGGGCGTGGACAGCGGCGCGGTCATCTCCCAGCGCGCGCTCGAGCTGCCGGACGCACGCGACCCCGACGAGGTGCTGGCGGCATTGCGCCCGATCGAGCATTCGCTGTTGCCAGAGGCCGTGCGCCTGTTCGCGCGCGGGGCGCTACAGGCCGACCCCGAGAACCCGCGACGGATCCTTTTGGAAACGCCTGTCTAATCGGTGCTGCACGGTGCTACACTTCCTTCCGTGCCGACTGTTCGTCCCCGCCATACGATCACCGAGACGCCACCCGTCCAGAAGGCGCTCGACGAGCTGCGCGCAAAGCTTGACGACGGGGAGCGGATCGACTTCGCCGAACTGGTCACGCTCGGCGCCCAAGCTAAGGCACGCCGACTGCGATCCGATGAGCAGGCGACTACCGACGCGCTCAAACGCCTCGCCGAGATGGTCCGTACACGCTCGTTCCCTTATGAGATGGACGTCGACGCCGCCGACGAAGTCAAGCACATCGGCCTGATCGCCAAATACGAGTAGCGTGCTGCTGCTCGACAACTCGGCCTGGTCGCGGATCGTCGCGGGCGCTCTGGACGACGATCGCGCCGCGACGATCGCGGGCTGGATCGAGCAACGCCAGATCGCGACGTGCCTTCCTTTCCTGCTCGAGGCAGGCTACTCCGCTCGGTCGGCGGCTCATCACAAAGAGATCGTGACCGCGCTCGGCGCGTTTCCGCGTGTCGCGCTCACGGCCATCGTGGAGGCGCGGGCGACGCAGACCCAGTACGAGCTGGCTGCGGTTGGGCACCATCGCCTGGCGCCGATCGACATCATGATCGCCGTCTGCGCCCACGAAGCCGGCGCCGGAGTGCTCCACTACGACCGTGACTACGACATCCTCGTAGAGCACACCAGCCTCGAGTTCGAGAGCGAGTGGGTCGCGCCGTCCGGGACGTTGTAAGAGTCATCAGTTCGCATTTCTTCCCGCTACGATCGCGCCGCATTCTCCCCTGAGTTGGCCGTTTTCTCCCCGTTGGATTGGCCGCATTCTCCCCGTTGCGATCGCACGATGCGCTCAGAAATGCTCCTCAAACCCCCGACGGATAATCTGCAAGCCAGATGAGCGCTGAGTCCCAGCACACCGGCATCGAGCGCGCCGAGCCCGGCGCGGTGCGGGTGCGCAGGGCGCTGCTCTCCGTTTCTGAGAAGACCGGCATCGTCGAGTTTGCTCGTAGCCTCGTCGAGCTGGGCGTGGAGATCGTCTCGACCGGCGGCACAGCTCGCGCGCTGGCCGAAGCCGATGTGCCCGTGCGTGCGATCGAGGACTTCACGGGCTTTCCGGAGATGATGGACGGCCGCGTCAAGACGCTGCACCCGCGCCTGTACGCCGGGCTGCTGGCGGTGCGCGACAACGACGAGCATCTGCGCGCCGCCGCCGAGCACTCGATCGAGCCCGTGGACCTTGTGTGCGTGAACCTTTATCCCTTCGAGCAGACCGTCGCGCGCGGCGACGCAACGCCCGAGGAAATTGTCGAGAACATCGACATCGGCGGCCCCACGATGATCCGTGCCGCGGCCAAGAACAGTGCGTTCGCGGCGGTGGTGGTTGACCCCTCCGATTACCAGGTCCTAGTAAACGAGCTAATGCAACCATCCGGTTGCATATCGCTGTCTACTAGGCAGCGTCTTGCCGCGGTTGCCTTCGCCACCACGGCGCGCTATGACGCCGCGATCTCCTCCTGGTTTGCCGCGCGCGAAGACGAGGACTTCCCGCAGCAGCGCACGCTCGCCTACGAGAAGGCGGCCGAGTTGCGCTACGGCGAGAACCCGCACCAGCGCGCCGCCTACTACGCCGAGGTGGGCGCACCAACGCACCTGCTCGCCGGTGTCAAACAATTGCACGGCAAGGAGCTGTCGTTCAACAACTTGCTCGACCTGAGCGCCGCACGCGAGCTGGTCGAGGACTTCTCTGAGCCGGCGTGCGCGATCGTCAAGCACAACAATCCCTGCGGCTGCGCCTTGGGCAAGACCGCGCAAGATGCCTACGAACGCGCTTTCGCCAGTGACCCGGTCAGCGCCTACGGCGGCGTGATCGCGCTCAACCGCCCAGTCGACGAGCCCTGCGCGCAGGCCCTCTCGAAACAGTTCATCGAGGTCCTACTGGCCCCTGGCTTCGAGCCCGAGGCGTTGGCGGTCTTGACGCAGAAGAAGAACGTGCGCCTGTTGGAGCTGCCCGACTGGCCCGAGCCGGCGGGCGGCCTGGAGGCCAAGCCCGTGATCGGGGGCCTGCTCGTGCAGGACCGCGACGAGGTCGCAGAGACCGCCGAGCAGATGAGCGTCATGACCGCCAAGCAGCCCACCGACGCCGAGTGGCAGGACATGCGCTTCGCCTGGCAGGTCTGCCGCCACGTGCGCTCCAACGCAATCGTGATCGCGCGCGACGGTGCGACGATCGGGATCGGCGCCGGGCAGATGAGCCGCGTGGATGCCGTGCGCATCGCGATCGAGAAGGCCCAGGCGGGCCAACCGGACCTGCTGGCGGGCTCCTCGCTTGCGTCAGACGCCTTCTTCCCGTTCGCGGATGGTCCGCAGCTGGCGATCGACGCGGGCGTCACGGCGATCATCCAGCCGGGCGGCTCGGTGCGCGACGAGGAGGTCGTCGCCGCCGCGGACGCCGCCAAAGTGGCGATGGTGGCCACTGGCGTCCGTCATTTCCGACACTGAGTTCTCTCAGCGGCGCTTCTTCTTGGTCTTCTTCTTGGCTGGGTCTGGGCAGGGGATCGCCGTGTTCGCATGCGCTTCGCTGCCGTCGAGAAAGCTGAACGTCGCGTCGAACGGGAAGCCGCTGCGCGGACAGTTGCTCGGCAACAGGATGCCCTTTGGTGTATAGGCAAGCGTCACGCCGCCGACGTGTTCGTAGTAGGTGACGCCGATCGGCCCGAGCGTGGCGTGCAGATGGATCACTGAGATGTAGGGCGCGCCGGGCAGCGTTGGCACGAGCGGGATGCCGATCGAGACAACCCCGCCGAAGGGAGAATTGGCCGGCAGCAGGATGCCGGGAAACTCGATGTGCGTGTCGACGGGCGTCGAGCCTTCGGAGTAGAACAGCACCGACAGGTGCCCTTCCTGGTCGGGCGCGCGCACGATCCAGATCGGCGCGTTCTCCCTGATGGGTGTGATCCCGAGCACAATCCCCGTATACGCTTCGCCGCGGCCCATAATCGAGTTGGAGGGACAGCCGCTTGGACCCAGTTCGCTCAGGATGGCGGGAGCGCAGGTCGCAAGCCCCAGCCCGCTGAGCGCGATGCCGAGGTTATTGGGATAACGCAGCTCGATCTGCGTAAGCGGCGGCGGCACCTGCCCGGGTGGTGCCGAGAAGGCGAAGCCGAAGTGCAAGGTCGTGCGGCGGCCGAGCTTCTCTGGTGTAAAGGCCGCGCTGAGCGTGGCGGTCGTGCTTTCCGTTGTTGTCACCGTTGCCTTCGCGCCGGCTCGCGACAGGTGTGCGGTCCCGGCAGTCGCCGCGGCCGTGGTCTCCTGCATCAGCGCTACCGCGTACAAGCAGAGCGCGGCCAGCGCTACGGCGGAGATACTGCGGAGGGCGACGCTCGACTTCATCGGTCGCTCTCAGTACAGCAGCGTGCCGGTCGTCTGCACGACGAAGGCGTAGTTGTCGCGGTCGAACGTCCCGTACAGCCCAGCGGTTCCGTGCGCGTGCGCGTAGCGCCCGCTGCCGCCGGTCACCACGAGCGTGCCTGAGAAGCTTTCGTATGTACCCGAGCCGTGAGGAGTGGCGCGGCCGTGGCCGACGATCGTTCCGTAGCGCGTATAGGTGACGAAGCTGCCGGTGAAGGTCGCGCCGACGTCGACGTGCGCGCGCATCTTGCCTGGCAGTGTCCCGGTCGTCTGGCCTTCCTCCAGCAGCAGCGAGCCGGAGGCCGACAGGTAGCGCAGGTGGGCGGTGTCGCTTGCTTTAAGCGCATGCGCGGCGCGCGCGAGGGGTGTCGTGCGCGCCGTCCATGCGGTATGGCCTGCGTAGGCGCTCGCCGCCGTGTGGCCGGCGTGCACGAGGCACGCGCACGCGCACAGCGGCGCGAGCGATGCGAGCTGCCTACTCATTGAGCGCGAGGGTTGGGGACACGCGTGAGGCAAGCCAGGCGGGCAGTGCCACGATCGCGAGCACGGCGGCGATCAGGAGCGCGAGGATCTCGACGGGGCGCGGGCTCGCGGAGAGCGAGGCAACCGGGAAGCCGGTCACGTGGCGCAGGTAGGCGTCGATCACGAGCTGACCGTAGATGCCGGCGAGCACACCGGTGACGGCGCCGGCGCCGAGCATCAGTGCCGACTCGACCACCAGGATCGTCCGTATCCGCGCCGGCCGCACGCCCGAGAGGCGCAGCGTCGCCAGCGACACGCGCCGCTGCCAGATCGCCGAGCTGAGCGCGGCCGCCATCGCGATCGTGGCGGCGAGCAGCAGCAGCGTCGATATCTCCTGTAGGCGGCTGAGCCCTTCGCCGATCAGCGCATCGATGCTGGCTTCTCTCTCGCGCGCGCTCGTCGCGCGCAGACCGCTTGCAGGCCCGAGCGCGCCGCGTACCTGCGCGAGCACGCGCGCCGTGTCGGCCCCTGGCGCAAGTCGCAGGTCGAGCGCGGTGGGGGCGGTGGTCTGCCACAGGCGGCTGTAGTCGGCCTCGTTCATCAGGATCGCGCCGGGACTCCAGGCGAGGTTGGTCGTCGTCGCCGCGACCCGCATCGGCACGTTGCCGCTTGGCGTTGGCAACAGCAGCGTGCCGCCAACGCCGACATGCGCCGCTTGCGCGAGCTGCGCGGACACGGCGACCCAGCCGCCTTCGCCCAGCCGCCGTGCCGCGCTTGCGCGGTTGCCGGCCACTACCTGCCCGTCGAGCAGCTCCCGCTCGGCGCCGGCCGGGCGCGCCAGCAGCCACGCGCGCCGGCCGTCGAGCTGCACGAAGCCGCCCTGGAAGCTCTGCACGCCGGCGACGCCCTGGATGTGGGCGATGCGTGTAGTCAGCCCGCTCGCACGGAAATCGACGGTCGCCTGGTTGTCGCCGGGCGCGCCCACCCAGATGTCGGCCTCGGCGGCGTAGCTGTGAGCAAAGCGTTGCACGCCACGCAGCAGGTCGGCGCGCGCGCCGCCGAGCGCGATCGCGCCGAACAGCGCCAGCGCTCCCGTCCCGGCCAGCGCGAGCGAGCGCAGCTTGGTGCTCTGCAGCGAGGCGAGCGCGACCGGCAGCACGGTCAGGCTTTGGTGGCGCTCGGCGAGCACACGTCCACCGCGAAGCACGCCCGCGAACGTCAAGGGCACGGCGAGCACGGTCGCCAGCGCCAAAAGCTCGCAGGCAATCAAAGCGTTTGCCGGGTCGCCGGCGAGGAGATAGGTGGCCACGGCGAGTGGGAGCGCGCCGGCCAGCGCCAGCCAGCGTCGCGAGACGCGCGAGAGCGTCGCGCCAGAGCCGCCTTCGGCACGGTACACCGCGTCGAGCGAGGCGCCGCGGCGCAGGTCGAGCAGCGGCACGGCCGAGGCCACGCAGGTCGCCAGCACCCCGGCGAGCGCCGCCTCCAGCGCCGGCCCCGCGGTCACGAGCGTGCG
The DNA here is from genome assembly GCA_963743555.1 of uncultured Solirubrobacterales bacterium. Classification (GTDB taxonomy): domain Bacteria; phylum Actinomycetota; class Thermoleophilia; order Solirubrobacterales; family Solirubrobacteraceae; genus Palsa-744. The sequence continues at coordinate 209,100 of CAVUQG010000002.1, read as the reverse complement.
CGAGCCGAGCGTGAACGCCTCCTCGAGATAGCCGCTTGACTGCTGCAACACCGAGCGCGCCAGCGCGTAGCCGACCAGCAGCCCGACGAGCGAGGCGGCTGCGCCCAGGCATAGCGCCTGGAACAGCAGCATCTGCACAATCGCGCTGCGCCGTGTCCCGAGCAGGCGCAGGTCGGCGATCGCGCGGCGGCGCTCGGGCACTGTCAGCAGCAGCGCAGCGAAGGCGAACAGCACTCCCAGCAACACGCTGATCGTGGCAAACAGCGTGCTTGCCTGGTCTGAGGGACGCAGGGCTTGGCTCAGCAGCCCGACGTCTTGGTTGGCGGCCGCGACTTCGATGCGCCCGCCGGCGAGCCCCCAAGCTCGCGGCGCACCTGTGCTTCGCGACCCGGCTGGGCGAGCACGAGCACGCGTGTGATGCGGCCGGGCAGACCGGCGAGCCGCTGCAGGTCTTCGAGCGGCATGACCGCGACGTCGGCTGCGGAGAGCGGGCCGATCGTGCCCGCGCCGAGCACCTCGGAGACGCGCAGGCGCGGCGCCGCTCCGCGCAGCAAGAGTGTGATTGAGTCGCCTGGGCCGAGCACCTGCGCGCTGGCCTGGCTGAGGCCGACCGCCCCCGTAGCAAGCGTTTCCCGCGGCAGTGTGTGCGCGAGCCCGTCGAGCACCGTCAACGCTGTGTCGGCGCCGGCCAGTGAGACGGTCAGGCGGCGTCCGTCGGCCGCTTCGAGCGTGGCCGTCTGCTCCAACAGCGGCGCGGCCTGCTTGACGCCGGACAGCCGTTCGACGCGCGCAAGCATGCGTTCGTCGAAGCCGTCGGCGCCGCGTGCGCGCAGCTGCAGCGTGGCCGGCCCGGTCACCTCGTGTACGAGCTGTGCCGAGGAACCGGCGACGCCGCCGCCGGCGACGAGCGTCGCGAACACGAGCGCGACGCTGCTTGAGATGCCGAGCCCGGCCAGCAGCTCCTGCACACCGTGTACGCGCAGGCGACGACGGTAGAGGTAGAGGAGCGCGCCAAGGCGCATCAGCGCACGGGCGCGCGCCGGGTGGGCAGCGGGCCCGTCTCATCGGCTCAGCGGGTGGCAACGCTTGCGCTCCTGGACTCGGCCGGCGGCGATGCCGATCCTGCCGGCTGGGCAAGCTGCGTGAGCCGCCCGTCGCGCAGCGTCACGTGGCGATCGGCGAGGCTCGCCGCCTCCAGATCGTGCGTAACCAACAGCACTCCCGCGTCGCGCTCGCGCGCGACTTCGCGCACAGCTCGACGATCTCGCGGCTGCGCGCACTATCGAGGTTGCCGGTCGGCTCGTCGGCGAGGATCAGGCGTGGCTCCCCCACAAGCGCGCGCGCGATCGCGACGCGCTGCAGCTCGCCGCCGGAGAGCGTCTCCGGCGTCTGCTGGCCTGTGCGGCGATGCCGACGCGCCGTAGCCACGGCAGTGCCAGGACGCGAGCCTCGCGCGGGGCGTGCCGGCGAGCACCAGCTTCAGCGCGACGTTCTCAAGCGCCGAGACGCGCCCCATCAGCTGTGGAGACTGGTAGACGAAGCCGACGTCGCGCTGCAGGTAGTCGCAGGCCTCGCGCTCGGACAGCGCTGAGATCGGGCGCCCGTCGAAGCGGATCTCGCCCTCGTCGGGGGAGAGCAAGGCCGCGACGAGCAACAGCAGCGTCGTCTTGCCCGAGCCGCTGGGCCCATGCAGCGCAAGCATCTCGCCGGCTCCGAGCTCAAGACTGGCGCCGTCGATGGCGCTGACCTGCTCTGAGCCGCGACGGTAGCGCTTGACCACGCACTCGAGCTCGAGCAGCGCCATCGTTGCTAGCGGGGGTCGGCGCTCATGCGCTCGCCCTGCGGCGCAGGGGCAGCACCTCGGCTAGCGCGGGTGCGCTTGCACCGCGCAGCACGCCCTCTGACAGCGACAGCGCGCGGTCGGCGCCGGCCAACGCGGTCGCTTCGTCGGCGCCGATCAGGACGGCGATGCCTTCGTCGGCGAGCGAGCGCAGCAAGGCCAGGATCGCGTCGCGTTGCAGCAGGTCCACGCCGCGCACCGGGTCGTCGATCATGAGCAGCGATGGATCGAGCACGAGTGCCCGGGCGAGCGCGACGCGCAGCTGCTCGGCGCCGTCGAGTTCGTGCGGAGCGCGCTCAGCGCAGTCGGAGGCGGCCACGCGTGCCAGCGTCGTATAGGCGCGGGCTCGCGCCAGCGGACGACGCACGCCGCGCGCGAGCTGGCCCAGCAGTAGCGCGTCGAGCACGCTTGGCGCGTCGAGCGTGGCGCGGGCGCAATAACCGATTCCCCCGCCCAGCGCGAGATCGCCGCCGGCGAGTGGGCGCCCGGCGAAGCGCACCTGCCCCGAGTCGGCCGGCTCGATCCCGGCGGCGATGCGCAGCAGCGTCGAGCGCCCGCAGCGGCGCAGCCCCCAAACCGCGACCAGTTCGCCCGCGTCGAGCTCCATGCAGACGTCGCGCAGGATCGTGCGCTGCGGCCCGTCTGCCGTGTGCCCTTTGGGTGCCCCCCGCGATGGGGAGTGGCGGTGGCGCCGTGCGACGTGCTCGAGCGCAAGCAGGCTCATCGCCGGTTCGCCTGCCTTTGCTTGGCGCCGGCGGACTCCCCGCCGCGGATGTCTGTCCTATCCGTGTCCTGGCGCGCGCCGGCGCGAGGAAGCGCGCTCAGCTCGCGCCGCGCGTAGCCGATCCAGGCCAGTCTCGCCTGCACCGAAAGTCGCTGCTCCTCGCGCGAGAGGCGCCCTGCCAACTCGCCGACCTGTCCGCTCTCCCCCTCGCGAGGCGCGGCGCCGGGCGATGTCCCTGCGGTCGAGCTCTCGCCGGGCTTGCCCGATTGCCGCGAAATGGCGTCGCTTGCGTCCTTCAAGCACGCCTGCTCGTAGCGGTCGAGAATCGTGAGCGCCCCCCGCGGCCCGAGAACCGCCAGCTGCAGCGCGAACAGGTGCGAGCGACGACGCTCGTCCTGGGCCTGCTCGATCAGCCACTCGGCGTGGCTCTCCACGCCGAGTGTGGTGGGCCGGTAGTGGGGCTTTGGCTGGCGCGAGATTTCCGGCGTCTCGCCGGGCGGCAGCTTCTCGATCAGCTCACGCCGCTCGAGCGCGTCGAGCGCGGTGTAGATCTGCGACGGGCTTGACAGTTCGAGCACGTGTCCGTACGTGCGTTCGAAGCGCTGGACAAGCTCGTACCCATAGCTCTGGCGCTGGATCACCAATCCCAGCAACGCCCAGCTCACAGGTGAGCGCAGAGCGGTACCATTCTTCTCATTGACAACCCCCACTCCACCCATTGCCAGAGACTAGCGCAAACAGGAACGGCTGTGTTAGCTATTCACAACCTATAAGGTTCTAGTCGTAGGCGGTGCTTCAATGCCGCCAGACGGCGTGAAGCGGGTTCTCGGGCGGGCTCAGGCCCAAGGGATCGCGGGATGGGTATCCGCCCTTGGTTATACTTTCAGTATGACTTACAAGGTAGGCGTCAAGGGCCAGGTGGTGTTGCCGAAGGCGGTCCGCGAGCGTGTGGGGATCAACCCGGGCGACGAGGTGACGGTCGCCGAGAAGGGCGGTGTCGTGCAGATCCGCAAGGCGCTCCCCGGCCCGGCCGAGCGTGCCGCGATTGTGGCCTCGCTACGTGGAGCGCTCGGCGCGGGACAGTCCTCGACGGCAGCCCTGGAGCGCGACCGCCAGGCTGAACGTGCGCGCGAGGAGCGCCCGCGAGCGGGACTGTAAGCTGGCGATTGTCCTCGACGCCTGGGCTGTTCTGGCCCTGTATGAGAACCATCCATGCGCGGGACGTGTCGCGCGGGCGATTCAGGACGGCGAAGCGCTGATGTCGGCGATCAACCTCGGCGAGGTGCTCTACCAGTTGGAGCGCGACCACGGGCGTCCACAGGCGATGCGCCTAGTCGACAAGCTGCGCTCGGTGACGGTGGTCGAGGACCCAGACTGGGAGCTCGTGGTGCTGGCCGCCCGCGTCAAGGTCCCCGGCCGCCTGTCCTATGCCGACGCGTTCTGCGTGGCTACGGCGATCCGCCACCGCGCGGCCCTCTTCACCGGCGACCCGGAGATCCTTGCGATCGGCCCGATCGCCGAGCTGGTCGACCTGCGCGAAATAGCAAGCTGAGCCTTTCCTGAGGCGGCGCGGGCGCCGGCTCCGAGAGCAGAGCGCCGGTAGAGACCTGCGCAAACAGGAACGGCTGTGTTAGCTATTCACAACCTAGAAGCTTCTAGATACTGGCTTGTCTTGCGGGTGCGGTACGTGCATGATCTGGCAGAACAGATGTCGAGAGGCACCAGTCATGTCCGCTATTGTCAAGAGAATGGAGTGGCATGAACGGGCACGAGAGGGGAGTTGTTGGGGATGAGGGGCCGTCTAACTTTGAGGCTGGGTTTCTGCGTGGGCTTTCTCGAGCAGGGGTGCGAGTCGTGAATGCTCATAGGTTGGTCTTCTCGGCTATCGCCGCCGTGCTCGGCGTGCTGGTGTTTGCGAGCGCTCCGGCTTTTGCCGAAACTCATCGTGGCTTTACGGGCCATCTCGGCGAAAAGGGCTCGGGCGCCGGACAGTTGGAAGAACCGCAAGGTGTGGCGGTGAACGATGCCACGGGCGACGTGTATGTGGTCGACAAGGGCAACGATCGTATCGACGAGTTCGAAGCGGATGGCACATTTTTGCGGGCGTGGGGTTGGGGTGTTGCCGATGGAATCACCCAGAAACTGCAGATGTGCACGATCACGTGCTTTAAGGGTTTCGCGGGCTCGGGGGAAGGGCAGTTGGATGCTCCCGAAGCGATCGCGGTGGACGATTCGGGCAAGTCGGTGGCTGAAGATCCGTCGGTTGGCGACGTGTATGTGACGAACACTGCGGATGACGTGGTCGAGAAGTTCGGCCCGAGTGGGGAATACAAGGGCGTGATCTCCACGGGGGCCGGTGGCGCTGCGTTTGGCGAACTCGATGGTGTCGCGGTTGATCCTGAAGGGAAGCTGTGGGTTGACCAGAAAACTAAAGAGATCGACGATTACAGCGATGCGCTGGCGAACGCCTTTATCGCAAGTCGCGAAATAGGAAGTGGCATTAGCCCGGGGTTCGCTGTCGATTCGGAAGATAATCTGTTGATCAACAGAGGCGCTCACGCTATCAACAAGCTCAACAGCGCCGGGAAAATAATCAAGGAAGGTGTAACCGGCGAAGAACGAGCTAGCGCGGTCGCTGTCAACCTCGATCCTTCAAGTAGCGAATTTGATGATGTCTACGTTAATTTTGGCGACGTCGTTGAAGTGTTCGATACGGCGACAGGCCATGTCGACACGTTTGGCGAATTTCATCCAGTGAGCGGTTCCGGGATCGCGGTGAGCTTTGCTGGTGCTGTGTATGTTAGCGACAGCGCGGGTGATGTTGTGGATGTGTTTGCGTTTGGCGAAACGCCCAAGGAAGCGCCGAAGACCGAAGCGGCGAGCGAAGTCCTCGGTACGACCGCGACACTTCATGGCGAGCTGAATCCCAAAGGTGGAACCGGCAAGCTTGGATACCTGTTCGATTACAACACGAACGGATCGTGCACGGGCGGGCAGAGCGTCCCGGTCCCCGCTGGTGAAGTAGCGGAAGCCAAGGAAGCGATTGTCGAAGCCAAGGCTACGAACCTCGAACCTGCGGCTAAATACACCTACTGTCTGGTTGCGGTCAACGGGTTCGGATACACGCACGGCAGCGAAATGCCTTTTGAAACCTCCAAGGCCCCGCCGTTGGTGGTTAGCGAGAGTGTCGCGATGCCGGTCAAGGCGACTGAAGCAACGTTGGAAGCGCGGATCAACCCGGAGAAGCAGGAAACGACATACACGTTCGAATATTCGAGCAGTGAAACGGAGGTGCTGGCCGGCAAAGGCACCAAGCTTGCGGGCGCAGGATCGCTCAATGGTTTCAATCCGGAAGGCGAACCGGTGAGCGTTAATACGGGTAATGTTTTGAGGCAGAACACGACCTACTTTTACCGCGCGATCCCTAAGAACGCGTCCGGTGAAGAAGGGGTCGGCAAAGTCGAACACTTCACGACGGCTATATCTCCGGAAACACCTGTGCTGGTCAGTCCGGTCAAATCCGTCACGGGGACTTCGGCGACGCTTGAAGGCGTATTGAATCCTGGTGCGGCTGGCAATCCGGGGTCTTATGAATTCCTCTATAGGGCGTCCGCCACCGAATGCGAAGGCGAAGGCCGCGAAACTGTTGGCGGTAGCGCTTTTGGTGGCAAGGGGGAAGCAGTCAAGGCCGAAGTCACGCTGCTGCCGTACACGAAGTACACGGTTTGTTTGCGTGCGTCTAACGAAGCGGGCGAAGCGTCCGCCCCCAGCTCGCCCGTGACATTCACGACGTTGCCGGTGGCGCTTGTGATCGAAAGTGAGTCTTTCGCGAATTTGGATGCCACGGAAGCGAGACTTCAAGCTACGATAGACCCGGGTAACTCGGAAACGACGTACCATTTCGAATACGGTCCCGCGGCGGGTTCTTATGACGCGAGTACGCCTGTCGGGGAGATTCCGGCGCGCTTGACAGGCCAGGGTGTGAGCGCGGTCCTGAATGGTCTCACGCCCAGCACCACCTATCATTATCGTGTGGTCGCGTCCAACGCGCTACCTGGCAGTGTCGATGGTCCCGATCAGACGTTCACGACGCCCGCGGCGCTAGCGTCGGGTTCGCCAGCCTCTTGTGCGAACGAACAGTTGCGAGCGGAGCAGCCGTATGCGCTTGAGTCTGCCCGACTGCCGCGCGTATGAGATGGTCTCGCCGGTTAACACCGAAGGGCAGGATGCGACCGATCCATTCCTCACCAAATCGGGGTGGCGCGCGTCGGTGTCTGGTGAAGCTGTGACGTATGGGTCGCGTGGTAATTTCGCAGGTCCACAGGGTGGTACGTTCGAAAATCAGTTCCTTTCCAGGCGTGGTCCGGAGGGCTGGTCGACGCAGGCGATTACGCCGTTGCATCATCCAGTCTCAACGAAAACCTTTTCTTCTTATGAATCAGTTGCTTTTACACCGGAATTGACAGAAGGGATCGCGAGTACTGATGATGCGTTGACCAGTGAAGCAATCGAAGGCGTCGGTGGGTATGGCACTCGGTTCGGGTTGTATGTGGATGATTTCGCCAATGATTCCTACCGGTATGTGAATGACCCCCTCGCGTCAAATCTGGAATATCTCAATACTGTAGGTACATCTACTGATCTCAGTCATGTGGTAGTTAGTGGTATCGACGAGGGCGCTGCGCCCTCTGCGCCGGTGTCTGAGTGGGTGGATGGGAAAGTTGTGCTAGTGAGCGTCACCAATGGGGGCAAAGAAATAGCAATCCCTGTTGTGGGAGTTCTTTATAGTGGGAATGGTGTGGATAATACGTGGCATGCTGTGTCGACTGACGGGTCGCGCGTGTATTTCGCCAGTTACGGGTATTCTGAGGGTGAACTCCTCCTAATGAAAAACAATGGAATTAGTCCGATTCCGGGACAGTTGTTTGTGCGTGTGAACGCTGAACAGCCCCAGAGTCCTATGAGTGGGGAAGAATGCACGGTGTCGACGGATGCGTGCACGATCGAAGTGTCTGCATCGCAGCGGAAGGTGGTCGATCCGAATGGACCTCAGACCGCACATTATTCGAGTGCGAGTGCGGATGGGTCGCGAGTGTTCTTTACGAGCAGCGCGGAGTTGACCGAAGACGCGTATACGGGTCCTGCGGATAACGCGGCGAATCTTTATGAATATGATCTAGAACGACCTGCGGGTGAACGGTTGAAGGATCTAACGGTCGACCACACCGATGCTGATGGTGCGGCGGTGCAGAATGTGGTGCAGGTCTCAGAAGATGGGTCCTACGTGTATTTCGTAGCTGATGGTGACCTTGCAGGGAAAGCGGTCGCGGGCGAACAGAACCTGTACGTGTCTCATGATGGTGGCGCGCCGACGTTCATAGCCACCACATCAGCGATCGAAGCAGAATCTGCCATATCGCCTGATGGTTCACGGTTGGCGTTCGTCTCGACGTTGAGTTTGACGGGTTATGAGAATGAAGCGAGTCAGGAGGTATATCTTTATGATGCTGAAACAGAAGGGCTTGTGTGCGCGTCGTGTAATCCGACCGGGGCTCGACCGGTAGGCTCGTCTAGTTTGTCCGTCATCGGGTATGGGGAGGCCCAGATACAGCGAGGATTTAGCGAGTACCGTCCACATAATCTTCTCGAAGACGGCGTGTTGTTCTTCGACAGCAGCGACGCTTTGGTGCCCCACGCGAGCGACGGTCGTATAAACGTGTATGAGTATGAGGATGGGCATATTTATCCGATCTCCGAGGTGGCCGGCGGTTACGAATCGTTTTTCATGGACGCGAGCCCGAACGGAGATAACGTGTTCTTCGGCACCGCGGATCAACTATTGCCGCAGGACACGAGTAATAATGTGGCGGTGTATGACGCAAGGGTAGACGGTGGGTTCCCTGTGAGTGTCCCTCCGTCGTCATGCGACAATGGTGATTCGTGTAAGCCGCCGCCCGTGCCGCAACCGGGAGTGTTTGGTGCGCCGGCGAGCGCGACGTTCTCCGGTCCAGGCAACATTCCGCCCGTGGTAGCGAGGGCGCCGGTGGTGAAAGCAAAGGCAAAGAACGTGAAGTGCAAGAAGGGTTATGAGAAGAAGAAGGATAAGTGTGTGAAGAAGCCCAGGAAGCGGGCTGGAAAGTCAAGCGATCGCAAGGGGAGCAAGTAACCATGCGTATATCGATAAAGCTCCCGCTCGCAGTCTGTGCATCGCTTCTAGTTGCGCTTGCGGTCACCCCGGTACCCGCGATGGCCGGGTTTGGTGTAGAACGGTTCGCGTTCTCGGCGCGTAACCAGGACGGTACACCAGATGTGCAGGCCGGTTCGCATCCCTACTCATTGAATACGACGTTCGTGCTGAACGTGGACGAACCCTCCGACTACAACCTCAAGGATGTAAGGCTTGAAATGCCACCAGGCTTCGTCGGTGACCCTAACGCAACCCCGCATTGCGGCTATCAAGCATTCGTTCGGCAAAAATGCCCGAATGAAACAGTGATCGGGGTATCGAGCACTTTTCTCAGGGGCTTGCCCAACGAATTCTATCCCACTAATGCTCCGGTTTATAATCTGGTGCCCCCGAATGGCGTGGCGTCTGAGTTTGCTTTCCTTGTGGCTGAAAGTATCCCCGTATTCTTGCAAGCTGGAGTCCGTACGGGCACGGACTATGGTTTGAATATAAATGTGCCCGATATCAACGCGGCGGCGCTAATAGTCGCGAGCAAGGTGACGATCTGGGGGGTGCCTGCGGACCCATCGCATAACCTGTATCGCGGAAGCTGTCTCATACAGTCCGGCGGCACAATTGTGTTTTCTCCCAATGAACCACGAGAGGGTTTGAGCGAAACGGAAGATGCACTGGAAGGCCCAGACGGACCGGCCTATACGGAAGACATCATTGAGCCGACGCCAGAGTCTGAAAAGACTGGTGGGTGTGCGACACAAACCCCGTTGGTTCCGTTGTTGACGAATCCAACTTCATGTGGGACGCCGCGTACGGCAACGTTGAGTGTCGATGATTGGCAGGAACCAGGCGATTTCAGTGGCGAGAGGTCAAAGAGTTTGCAGATGCCCGAAATATCGGGTTGTGAAAAACTGGATTTCAGCCCAGCGGTCAGTGTAACCCCAGACGGGACGACGGGTAGCACCCCCACGGGGTTGAGCATCGGGTTGCACGTGCCCCAGGAAACAACCGAAAACCCCGAGGGCCTGGCGGAGGCCGACGTGAAAGATACGACCGTCACGCTGCCGGCGGGAGTACAGTTGAGCCCGTCCGCATCAGACGGACTGCAGGCCTGTTCGACCAGTCAGATCGGATTCATTGGCATGAAGGAACTCGATCCGAGTAGGGAACCCGGCGTGCAGACACCGCAGTTCACACCAAACGTTCCCTCATGCCCAAACGCCTCTAAGGTCGCAAACGTCCATATCAAGACACCGGTGTTGGAACACGAACTACAAGGCGCGGTGTACCTGGCCGCCCCGCAGAACTTTACGGGACCACTGGAAAACCCGTTCGGGACACTGGTGTCCTTGTATCTCGTGGCTGAAGAACCGACCGCTGGCGTGTTGATCAAGCTCGCTGGGAAGGTGATTCCCAACGCACAGACGGGACAACTGGTCTCGACGTTCGAAAACACGCCCGCACTGCCGTTCACCGACCTGAAGCTTGAATTCTTCGGTACCGACCGTGCACCATTGGCAACACCAGCACTGTGCGGGACCTACACGACGCAAGCAGCGTTCACGCCATCCTCAGGTACCCCGACAGTCACACCGGCATCCAGCTTCAACATCACCTCAGGACCACAAGTAGAGGGACCCTCAGGAGTCGAAACGCTGCCGTGCTCTGACCCACTCCCGTTCAAACCCACCATGGAGTCCGGGACGACCAACATCGACGCTGGCGCGTTCAGCACACTGGATACGACGTTCTCAAAGGAAGACGGCCAACAGAACCTCTCCTCCATAGAACTGCACTACCCCAACGGCATCTCAGGATTGTTGGATGGCGTAAAGCTCTGTGGGGAAGCCCAAGCAAACGCCGGGACGTGCGGTCCGGAAAGCGAAATCGGCGAAACAACTATCAGTGTCGGTCTCGGCAACGACCCCTTCACCGTCACCGGCGGAAAAGTTTACATAACCGAAAAATACGAGGGTGCTTCGTTCGGACTGTCGATCGTGAACCCAGCCAAGGCAGGACCATTCGTCCTACAGGAAGGACGGTCAGTAGTCGTGCGGGCGAAGATCGAAGTCAACCCGATCACAGCGGCACTGACGGTCGTGACCGATCCTCCAGGCTCAGCGCACGCGATCCCGACGATGATCGATGGGATCCCACTACAGGTCAAGCACGTAAACGCGACGATCAACAGGCCAGGGTTCACGTTCAACCCGACCAACTGCACGCCAAGTGAGGTGACCGGGACGATCAAGAGCGCCGAAGGAGCATCCTCGCCCGTGAACGTGCCGTTCCAGGTCACCAACTGTGCGAGCCTGAAGTTCGAACCCAAATTCGCCGTCACCACATCCGGGAAAACATCCAGGAACAACGGGGCAAACCTGCATGTCAACCTCTCCTATCCGCCCGGTGCGATTGGCAAGGACGCGAACATCGGCAAAATCAAGGTCGATCTACCCAAACAACTCCCATCAAGGCTCACGACACTACAGAAGGCTTGCACCAGCACCCAGTTCGAAGCGAACCCCGCGGGCTGTCCGGCAGCCTCAAGGGTCGGACAGGCAAAGGCCAACACACCACTCATCCCCGTAGCACTGGAAGGACCCGCCTACTTCGTGTCCTATGGTGGCGCGAAGTTCCCCGAACTCGTGATGGTCCTCCAAGGCTACGGCGTCACCCTCGACGTGCACGGCGAAACGTATATCAACAAAGCAGGCATCACCAGCAGCACCTTCAACACCATCCCCGACGCACCAGTCGGTAGCTTCGAACTGACGCTACCCGAGGGACCCGACTCGGCCCTAGCAGCCAACGGCAACCTGTGTACGAGCGCGCTTGCGATGCCGACGGCATTCGTAGCCCAAGACGGCGCGGAAATCCACGAGTCGACGCCGATCGAAGTCACCGGCTGCAAGCCGTCGGTGAACATCGTGCGCCACAGCGTCAAAGGCGCGATTGTCGCGATTGTCGCGAGCGTGCCGGCCGCCGGCAAGCTCGTCGCCGAAGGCTCCGGGCTCTCGCGGGTGGTCAAGCGCACCGGCAAAGCCGGGAAGCTGAGCTTCTCGCTGAAGCTGTCCGCGCGCAAGCGGGCGCTGCTGCGCGACCATCCCGGGCGCAAGCTCGCGGTTGCCGTCAAGCTTCTGTTCACGCCGGCGCATGGTCAGAAGTTGAGGGCCGGCGTGACCGTGAACGTCGGTTGAGGCGGGCGCGGCAGCGTCTACCGGAGTGAGCCTGGTGGGCGACATGGCGAGCGTGGCGGAAGCTGGGCTGAAGCGCAGCCAGGTGGCGGGTCTGCAACGCTCGCGGATGATTGCCGCGACGTTCGAAGCGTGCGCCGAGGAAGGCGCCGCGGGACTGTCGGTCGCGGACATAGTGGGACGCGCCGGCGTCTCCCGGCGCACGTTCTATGAGCTGTTCGACAGCTGTGAGGACTGTCTGCTGGCGGCGCTTGACCAGGCGATCGCGGTGGCGGGCGAGGAGGTGCTTGGCGCATACGACGCGCGGGCGCCGTGGCGCACGCGGATGCGCTCGTCGTTGATCGCGCTGCTGGGCTATCTCGACGACCAGCCCGAGGCGGCGAGACTGCTGGTCGTCGAGTCGCTTGCCGCCGGGCCGCGCGCGTTCGAGCTTCGCGCACACGTGCTCGCCAGGGCCGTGGCGGCGATCGACGAGGGTCGCGAGGCCGCGCGGAAGGGCGTGGAGCCACCGCCCTTGACAGCCGAGGGTATCGTCGGCGGGGTGCTTGCGATTCTGCACCAGCGCATGCTCGAGGGTGCTCGTCAGCCGCTGGCGGAGCTGTTGAACCCGCTGATGGGGATGGTCGTGCTGCCATACCTGGGGGCGGCTGCCGCGCGCGCGGAGCTCGAGCAACCGACGCCGATGCGAGCGCCGCGACGCTCCCCCGGACCCGAGTCGCTGGCGTCCCTGGACATGCGCCTCACTTACCGCACGATCCGCGTGCTGCAGACGATCGCCGAGCAGCCCAGTGTCTCCAACCGTCAGGTCGGACGTGTCGCCGGGGTCGACGACCCCGGCCAGATCTCGAAGTTGCTAGCGCGCTTGCAACGAGTCGGCCTGATCGAGAATACGTCCCCCCCGGTCAAGGGCGCGCCCAACGCCTGGGCTTTGACGGCTAAGGGCGCCGAAGTCCAACGTACGATTGCCGCGCAGATCTAGCGATTGTCCTTGACGCCTGGGCCGTGTTGGCCCTGCCTCATAATTAGGTCTGTGTCCAACGGCAGCCCCCCCGCGATCTCCGTGCAAGGCCTGACCAAGAGCTACCCCCGTTCGGGGACAGGCGACGAGATCGAAGCGGTGCGCGGGATCGACTTCGAGGTCGCGCGCGGGGAAACGTTTGGCTTTCTCGGCCCCAACGGCGCCGGCAAGTCGACGACGATCTCGATGCTGTGCACGCTGGCGCGCCCGACGGGCGGCTCGGCGCGCGTGGCCGGCATGGACGTCGTCTCAGAACGCGACAGCGTCAGGCGCAACATCGGGCTTGTCTTCCAGGACACGACGCTCGACAACTACCTCTCGGCCGAGCAGAACCTGCATTTGCACGCCGAGCTTTACGGGATGCCGCGCGAGTCGATCGCCCCGCGCATGCAGACGGTGCTTGAGATGCTGCAGCTGTGGGAGCGGCGCGAGAGCTTGGTCGGCACCTTCTCGGGCGGGATGAAGCGGCGCCTTGAGATTGCGCGTGGCCTCTTGCACTCCCCGCGCGTGCTGTTCCTGGACGAGCCGACGATCGGGCTCGACCCGCAGACGCGCAGCTCGATCTGGTCCTACATAACGAAACTCGAAGACGAGCAGGACGTCACGATCTTCCTGACGACCCACTACATGGACGAGGCCGAGTACTGCGACCGCATCGCGATCATCGACAGAGGCAAGATCGTCGCGCTGGACACGCCCGAGGCGCTGAAGGCAAGCGTCGGCAAGGACCGCGTGCGGATCACGACCGACGACGACCAGGCGGCGATGGCCGCGTTGAGCGAGCGTTTCGGCATCGAGGCGCAGGTGGCTGAAGGCGAGGTCACGTTTGGGGTTGAGTCGGGAGAGCAGTTCGTGCCGCGTCTATTCAGCGAGCTTGGCCTGCCCATCCGATCGGTGAGCGTCGCGCGCCCGTCGCTGGACGATGTCTTCATGTCATACACCGGCTCGACGATTCGCGACGCGGAGGCCGGCTCCAACGACATGATGCGCAACATGGCAAGGATGATGAGCCGCTGATGCCCACCCGTTGCCCGGCACACGGCGGCGATGGCGAGCCACCGATGCTCGCCCGCCGCCCCATGATCCGCGCCTGTGGCGATCTGCGCCGTCTGGGGACGTGCTGAATGGCAACCCGGACCCGTACCGCGTCACCCGGGCGGCAGGACTCCGCGCCTGAACTGGCGCGCCAGCACATACCCGCGCGCAGCGTCCGCTCAGAGGTGCGCGCGATCCGTGCGGTGTGGCGGCGTGAGCTGATCCGCTTCTCGCGCGACCGCCTGCGCATCCTGACATCGTTGATCCAGCCGTTCCTGTTCCTGTTCGTGCTGGGTACGGGTCTCTCCTCGCTCGTCTCCTCGAGCACGCACGGGGTCAACTTCCGCACCTTCATCTACCCGGGCGTGCTGTGCATGGCGGTCATGTTCACGGCGATGTTCTCGGCAGCCTCGATCGTGTGGGACCGCGAGTTCGGCTTCCTGCGCGAGATGATGGTCGCACCCGTCAGGCGCTCCTCAATCGTGCTCGGCAAGTGCGCCGGTGGCGCCACCGTGGCCGCCTTCCAGGGCGTGATCGTGATGGCGATAGGGCCGCTCGTCGGCGTGCACTACACGCTCGGCCTGGCGCTTGAGGTGTTTGCCCTGCAGCTGTTGCTGGCCTTCTCGATCACCGCCTTCGGCATGATGGCCGCGGCGCGGGTGACGCAGATGCAGTCGTTCATGGCGCTGATGCAGATGGCGATCATGCCGATGTTCTTCCTCTCGGGCGCGATGTTCCCGGTCAACAACCTGCCTACCTGGCTGGCAGTGCTCAACCGTCTGGACCCGCTCACTTACGCGGTCGACCCGATGCGCCGCGCGGTGTTCGCCCACCTGAACATCTCCCCGCTCGTACGCCACGCGCTCGCTCCGGGCGTGACCTGGTGGGGCTGGCACGTGCCGGGCCTGCTCGAGGCGGCGATGGTGGGGATCATCGGCCTCGTGATGCTGGCGATCGCGATCGCGGAGTTCTCCGCTGTGGAGTAGCCGCGCCGGCGGCCCGGCGTATTCAAAAAGGACGTGTCCCCGTGCGTGCGCACGGGGCCGTTGATCAGCTCGTTATTTTGGCGAGCAGCGCGGCGATGTCGAGGTCGGCTATGCCGTCGAGCGGTGAAGGTACGACACTGCCCTCTGGATAGGTCTCGCACTGTTCGTAGCCGTGTCGCCCCGGCTGCGTGCGCACCTCGACGGCTCTGCCGCGCACGTCCACAAGCCAGTAGTTGGGGATGTCGGCCGCTGCGTAGAGCTTGGTCTTCTTGCTTCGGTCGAGCCAATGGGTGGTTACAGCGACCTCGATAACGAGCGTCGGGCAACGCAGCAGCTGCTCGCCGAAGGGTTCGTGCTCGGCGATGACCAGGTCGGGCTCGGGCTCGCAATCGTACGCGGCTTCGATCGGGTCCTGGCCCTGCACCCACCAGTCAGGCGAGGCCATGAAATGCCGTAGCAGGCGGCTTACTACACGGATGTGGGCGGTCGACTTGGGACTCATCTCGACCAGCAGCCCTTCGAGCAACTCGATGCGCTTGCCATCGAGCGCCCCGGTAGCGCCCATGCGGTGGTAGGTACCGACGTCGATCCGGTGGATCGGATCCTCGCGGGCGCTGTCCTTGTCGATGAGCAGCCCGTCGAGCAGCTCGACGTCCATGCCATCCAGCGCGCCTGCCTCCGCCAGCCGGTGGTAGGTGTCCACGTCGAGCCGGTAGAGCGGCAGGTCTGATGTGGCTGTAGCCATGAACACATTCTACCCGTACTGTGGCGAAAAAACAAATGGGGTCATGCCTACTAATCCGACCGGGACCGCCGAGCGGGACATGACGCAACCGAAGTTCCGCTCCTACGGGCCAACGTCTCGTGGCAGGCCCGCTCAGCCCATAACGGGAGGCACTTGACATTCCTAAGTTAACGATATATCGTGACCTTATGTAATACATCACGATAGGAGATAGATATGTTCGCTCACGCGATATATGCAACCGATGAGGGGGGTTGTCTGCACGATGACCCTCGCTGTGTACATGGCGTCTCGCGCCACGACTTGAGGGACTACCTGCGTGCGATGACCGGCCGCGGCGGCGCCCCGGAGGGTGGTGGACACCGTCATGGCCACCATCGCGGACCGCGCGATTTCGGCCCCGGAGGCCGCGGTGGCTTCGAGGGCTTCGGCTTCGGCGGCTTCGGCGGCTTCGGCCCCGGTGGCGGGGGCGGTCGCTTCGGGCGTGGCCGCAAGGCCAGGCGCGGCGACATCCGCACCGCTGCGTTGCTGCTGCTGGCCGAGGAGCCGCGCAACGGCTACCAGATCATGCAGGAGGTGGAGGAGCGCAGCGAGGGCGTCTGGCGCCCCAGTCCGGGCTCGGTCTACCCGGCCTTGCAGCAGTTGGAGGACGAGGGCCTGATCCGCTCGAGCGAGGGCGGCGGCGGCACCGGCAAGGTGTTCGAGCTGACCGATGCGGGCAAGGCCAGTGTGCAGGAGCGCGGCGCCGACGCCCCAACCCCGTGGGAGCAGATGAGCGGCAACGTCTCAGACCAAGCCCACGAGCTGGCCGGGACGATGCGCGAGGTCGCCGGTGCCTTTGTGCAGGTGATGCGCACCGGCAGCGATACGCAAATCGCAGAGGCCCGCAAGCTGCTGGCAGCGACGCGACGCGACCTCTACCGGATCCTCGCTGACGGAGATCTCGAGACCCCGGACAACACGAAGGCATAACGGAGGAATGGGTGTGTATATTAACTTTTTTGATCCACTACTTTAGTAGCTACGACTTGTAGTCATTATCGTGAATCGTCCAAAAACGGCACGCCACGTCGGGGGGGGCTGGCCATTTCGATCCTGGCGAGGCTTGCCCTTCGGCCGTCAGGGGCGGCTTTGCTCGGATACGGCCTGCATCGCCACGCCCAGCAAAGGATCCTGCTTGCTTGTCTCCTGTGAGGCCTCGGCCGCGCGCATGCTCTCACGCAGGCTGTCCGGGTCGCTGAGCATGCGGCGTTCGGTCAGCGGCTGGATTAGCCCGCGCGCCGCGATCATCGCGCCGATCCAGCGCGGCGACCACAGGCGTGCGGCGCGCCGTTCGATGCCGCGTTCGATCGCGTCGACGGCCTTGGAGACGGGGGCCGGCTTGGTCAGGAACGAGGGCGAGTTGTCGCGGACCCGCTCGGTCGAGGGCTGGGCGAAACTGGCACGTACGAGATCGGTGTCGATGAATCCGAAGTAGGCGCAACCGACCTTCGCTCCACTCGGCGCAGTCTCCATACGAAGCGCGTCGCTCAAAGCCTCAACGCCGGCCTTGGCGGTTGTATAGGGCCCCATCATCGGCGCGTGCGCGACGGCAGACAGCGAGGAGATGTTCAGCAGGTAGCCGCGCCGCTCGGTGATCTGGGAGATCAGGGCGCGGTCGGTGCGCCACACGCCGAGTAGGTTGACCGCGAGCGTGCGCTCGACCTGCTCGATCGGCGCGCTCGCCAGCGAGCCGGTGAAGGAGATGCCGGCGTTGGCGATGCCCACGTCGATGCCGCCGAAACGCTCGACGGTGGCGCCAACGGCTCGCTGCAGCGCCTCGTAGTCGCAGACGTCCGCCTCGAATGCGGCCGCGCGCTCGCCGAGCTCGGCCGCAAGTCGCTCCAAGCGCTCGGGCTCCAGGCCTACGAGCGCGACGTTGGCGCCCTTGCGGTGCAGGCGTCTGGCGGTCTCGGCGCCGATGCCGCGGGCCGCACCGGTGATGAACACGGTGCGGCCGGCTACCTCGTACGGAGTTTGGTTGCGGCCCATCGACCGCTAACTCTACGTCTTCGGGCAAGGCGAGGCCGCGCCGGCGCACATCCGTGCACGCCGGCGCCCTCTTCGCTCAGGCGGTGCCCAGGGCGTTCGCCTTGAGGCGCTCGAACTCGGCCTGCGTGATCGAGCCGCTGTCGAGCAGGCTCTTGGCCTTGTGGATCTGCTCGGTCGGATCGGTCTTGGCGGCCACCGACTGCACGTAGTCGTCGAACTGCGACTGCGCCGCCTTCTGCGATGCGATCGCGCGCTCGGTCATGCCCTTGTGCTCGACGATCAGATAGACGAATACGCCGAGGTAGGGCAGCACGATAATGAAGATGATCCACAGCACCTTCATGAAGCCGGAGGTGTCGTGACGGCGGAAGAGATCGGCGATCACGGTGAACAGAATCCACAGCCAGACGACGAAGGCAAAGAAGATCAACATCGTCCAGAAAACTTCCAGGAACGGGTAACTTGTTGCTGCAACAACCATCGGGACCGTCCTTATTTGATCAGGGGCTAGTTGCCCGTTGTCGTCAAGAGCTTGACGGTGCTACGGAACATTGTCAACGCGAGAGCGCCGCATCCCAACTCAGTAGTTTGTACGCGGAGTCTATTGCCATTGACAATAAGAGCCGCGCGTGCTAAGAATTAGTTCTTATGCGGAGTCCGGTCCTCAGGGACTCGCCGGGCTCGTTGAGCGGGCTGCTCGAGCGCGAGCGGCTGTTCGCCGCGATCCTCGCCGAGGCCCGCGCGCACGGCTATCTCGACACGAGCGTCGAGGCCGTCGCCGCCCGGGCGGGCCTATCTGAGGCGTGCTTTCACGAACACTTCGCTACCGCCGAGGAGTGCCTGCTCTCGGCATTGCACTCGCTCGCGATCCGCGCGCACGCGCAGGTCTTCTCCTACGCGGCCGGCCCCGTCCACCCCGATCCGCTCGCCGAGCGCCGCGCCTGGCACGAGGCTGAGGCCGAGCGGCGGGCCATCCGCGCGCACGACCCCGCGGACGAGCGCCTGGACTGCGCGCTCGCCTGCCTGGCGCCGATCCTTGCGGCCACGTTGGCGGGGGGCGAGCCGTGAGCCATCCGCGAGCTTTGTCCCTCCTCACCGCCCCTTCTTGCCAGGATGCAAAAGGGCGCGTAGAATGACAGTAAGTACGAATCCTTACCAATATCATTGGTATTCTAAAATGGAGATGGAGCGCTGATGCCACCCCGCAAGCCCATCCATGACACAGGCGGCGCGCCCCCCGGCAAGCTCGCCCCGGGCATGCGCCTCTCACGCGAGCTGGTCGCCGAGAGCCAGCGCGAGCGCTTGACCGGCGCGATGCTCGCACTGGTCGATGCTCAGGGATTTGCCGGCACGAGCCTCGCCGACCTGATCGCGCAGGCGCACGTGCCGCGCGACGCCTTCTACCGGCATTACGGCAGCATGGATGTCTGCTTCCAGGCCGCCTATAACAGCCATTTCGCCTGGGGCGCTGGGCAGGTCGTCGCTGCGTTCAACGCGCCTGAGCTGGAGCACGATCGCGAGCGCGCCGCGGTGGCACTGGCCGCGCTTGTTGAGTTTGCGCGTGAGTGGCCGGCCGGTGCACGCGTGTGTGCGGTCGATGTCTTGACGGTGGCCCGCGGTGGGCTGGAGGCGCGCGCGCAGGAGCTGGCGGGAGTGCACGCGCTGCTCGACGCGGCGCTGGGCTCAGGTGGCCCGCACGCGGGGCGGGCGCCGTTGCTCGTGAACGCCGTGCTCGGCGGGGTGCGTTGGGCGGCATACGTACACCTGCGTAAGCGCCCGCGACGCGAGCTGGGACGGCTAGGCGAGGAGCTGTACGAATGGATCCGCTCCTACGGCGATGCCGGCTTTGCGGGCGAGATCGGCAGCCAGGATGGCGGCGAGGAGCTGGCGATTGACGCAGGTGGCGCTGCACCCGGGGCGCTCGACTTCTCCAGCGAGGAGCCGCGCGAGCGCATCCTGCGCGCGGTCGTATCGCTGGCCGCGAGCAGCGACGGCGAGGACTGCACCTACCCCAAGATCGCAGCCGCCGCCGGCGTCTCGCACGACACTTTCTACAAGCACTTCTCAAGCCGCCAGGAGGCACAGCTGGCGGCGTGCGAGGGGGTCCACGAGCGTCTGATCGCGGCGGCACGCAGGGCGTCGGCCGCCGCGACAGACTGGCCCACGGGCGTGCGCGACGGTCTGGGCGCCTACCTGGGCGAGGCGGCTCGCGATCCTGAGGCGACGCGCGTGATGGTGCTCGATTCACTCAGCCTGGGCGAGCCGGGACGCAAGTTCTTGGAGCGCAGAGCGCGGGCGCTCAAACAGTTGCTGCGCCCGGCCTTGGCCGCCGCCCCAGGCTTGCCGGAGGCGGGCGCCGAGATGCTGGTCGGCGCGATCCTCGAGGTCTTGCACGAACACGCGCTGCAGCGGCGCGTCGAGTGGCTGCCGGCGCTGGGAGGCCAGCTCGCCGAGATCGTGTGCGTGCCGCTGCTCGGTGCGCACCACGCGCCTGCCCTGGCCGCAGGCGTCGTCGCGCGGCATCGCTCGCACGACAGGGTGTAGGCCAGCCCTCGCGGCCGGCGACCTCGCACGCCTTGCGACCAGTCTCAGGCTCAACCTTGGGCTGTGTGGGACGGGCCTCATTTCCATAAGTCAGTAGGCAACACTAGACATCGGCATAAAAATCTGTTTTTATGTAGTGATGCCGACAGACGCGCACTTGGCCGCGTTCGACCGCGGTGTCGCGGAGATCGCGGCACGCACGCTGCCCGCCTATCGCTCCGTCGACGGCTGGCTGGAGCGCACACGGGCCGGGCTGCTCGCGCTGCTGCGTGCGTTCGACGAGCGGCCCGAACTCGCTCACGCGCTTGTGATCGATTCGATCGCTTGGGGGCCGGCCGTGCTCGAGCGCCGCGGCGAGCTGCTCGAAGCGCTGGCCGACGCGCTGGAAGAGGCGCGCGTCGAGGTCGAGCCGCGCGCGGCACTGCCGCAGACCACCGGGGAGAACCTGGTGGGGGCAGCACTGTCCTGGGTTCACAAACGGTTGGCGCAGGAGAGCGGGCCGCTCGTCGAGTTGGCGCCGTCGCTGATGAGCATGATCGTGCACCCCTACCTCGGCGACGAGGCGGCCCAGCGCGAGCTGGAGCGGCCGTTGACGGAGCTTGGTGCGGAGGTTGCCAAAAAAGGTTCCCTCTTGACACGCACGTAAAAATCTGTTTTTATTGGAGCAGGACATTTGTGTCCAACCCAGGGGCAGGCGGTCAGGGCGATCGTCTTGGGTCTGAAGTCGACAGGAGGGGAGTAGCACTGAGCATGGGGAGCGTCGCGCAAGCAGGTCGTACGCGCCTGAAGGTCGTCAGGGACCGTCGCGGCGAGCACGTCGCGGTCGTGCAGCGGGCACGGCTGCTGGCCGGCGCTGTGCGTGCGGTCGACAAGTACGGCTATGCGCATGCCACGGT
Source organism: uncultured Solirubrobacterales bacterium (assembly GCA_963743555.1). GTDB lineage: Bacteria > Actinomycetota > Thermoleophilia > Solirubrobacterales > Solirubrobacteraceae > Palsa-744. The sequence continues at coordinate 187,906 of CAVUQG010000002.1, read as the reverse complement.
CAGCGAGATCACGGCGCTGGCGCACGTCTCGCGACGCACCTTCTACGAGCTGTTCGCCGGCAGCGAAGAGTGTCTGCTGGCGATGTATGAGGAAGTGCTCGGGCGGGCGCGCTTGCAGGTGCAGGCCGCTGAGCTCGACGGGCTGGCCTGGCGCGAGCGCGTGCGCGGCGGCCTGTGGGCAATCCTCTGCTTCCTCGACGCCGAGCCGGTGCTGGCGCGCGTCGCCATCGTGCAATCGGCTCGCGGCGGACCGCAGATCATCGAGTTGCGCGAGCGGCTGTTCGCGCAGTCGGCGAGCGCGATCGACGAAGGCAGAAGCGCCGGCGGCCGCGTCGTCGACTGCCCGGAGTTGACCGCCGAAGGGTTGGTCGGGGCCGTGCTGTCGATTCTGCACACGCGCATGGTGCGTGGCACCCTGAAGGGCACCCCCCATCGCGGGGGGCAGGCAAGCGAGCACGCGCCGCTGAAGAGTTTGCAGGGCGAGCTGATGGCGATGATCCTCGCGCCCTACCTCGGCCCGGCCGCCGCGCGCGCCGAGCGCAACCGCCCGGCGCCGGCGCCGCTTGCGGCTCCCGCGTCGAGCACAGGTGCGGACGGCGCCGTCGCCGGCGGCGCAATGGTGAGCGCCGAGCGCGACCCGCTGCACGGGATCTCGATGCGCTTTACCTACCGTACGGCATGCGTGCTCGATGCTGTCGCGGCCGAGCCGGGCATGTCCAATCGCGGCGTCGGCAACGCCGCCGGGATCCCCGATCAGGGGCAGCTCTCAAAGCTGCTCGCGCGGCTGCAGGGACTTGGCTTGGTTCAGAACACGGCCCCGCTTCGCAGGGGAGCCGCAAACGCCTGGAAGTTGACACCGGAGGGCGAGCAGGTTGCCCAGGTCGTGGGAATGGGCGCCGTCGGCCGGGTGGGCGCGTGAGAGGCGTAATCGCAGGTGAGCTCGTCGTGCGGCACGCGCGGGGACAGGTATGACACTTAACACTAAGAGGGGGACCGTTCCCATGAGTATTCGCAGGCTGACGTTCGCGACGATGTTCTCGCTGCTGTCGATGTTTACGCTGGGGCTTGTGTGGGCGGGAGTGGTGGGCGCGTATGCGACGCCCGAAGGTCCTCCTGTTTATTCGACGGCGCCGGGGTTGCCGGATGGGCGTGTGTATGAATTGGCTTCTCCGCCGGATAAGAACGGTAATGAGGCCGGCTCGTCATCGCTCAATCTGACTGGGGAGGTGCCTGGGAATGCTCGTTATGGGGTCGCTTCGGCTGAAGGGGATTCTGTTTTGTTTGAAGTGAATGGTCCGATGGGTGAAACGCCGGCCGCGACTGAGTGGTATTACGTGGCGACGCGAACGAGTTCGGGTTGGCATACGCGATCGGTGGCTCCGCGTCCGCAAGAATCGGCGGCTGAAAAGGGCATCATAAGTACCGGCCCCGGCCTTCTCGATCCTTCTCCGGATCTCTCTCATGCGATGGTCCAGGCTAATAGTGTTAGGCTTTCGCCGCAGGCGCCGTGCTCTGCCCAAATGTATTTGACTGGTTCTGACCCGTTTGTCGCAGGGACTTGGTTGGAGCAGCCCGAGACGGCCGATCCCATTGCTATCTGTGGTAGGCAGGGAACCGCAAATGGTGTGCCTGTTGGTGGTACACCGGATTTCAGTACCGTCTATTTCACATATCCGGGTACATTGTTGCCGGAAGACGCACCGCGCGCAGTCCATGTTCAGAGCAGGGAAGGTGGGGCTGATGTTGAAGCGTGGGGTTTCTATGAATATTCTGAAGGGGTGTTGCACGAGGCTGGCGTGTTGCCTGATGATTCGTTGAGTCCGTTTGGTGCTGTGCCGGCCACGTCGGGGCATGGTATAGCGCTCTCTGGGAATGAGGTATCCAAGGATGGGTCGCGCGCGTTCTTTGTGAGTCCCGACCCCAAGTCTTGTGAACAGAATGATGGCATGAACGATTGTGCTATTGATCCTCCTGAGTTGTATGTGCGTGAAGATGGGAGCGAGACGCGTTTGGTGTCTCGGGATACACTGTTGCCGGAAGTGAGCGGGTTGCCCGTTGGTGCACCTGATGGTGTGTCGAGGATGGTTAATCTGATCCCAACCCAGAGCGGCATATTGACTGAAATGTATGTTTTTGCGTCGCCGGATGGGTCGCACGCGTTCTTTCAGAGTGAGGATCAGTTGACTTCGAATGCTCCGGAAGGTCCGCCTGGGAACACGAGTACGAAGACTTATGAGTTCGACGTAGATACTGGTGTGTTGACGTATCTACCGGATGTCGCTGGACAGATTGTGGGTACCAGCGAAGATGGGTCGTCGATGGCCTTTGTGCGACCGACTGCCGGGTCTTTGCCGGCGGAACTGGATTTGTGGTCCACGGGTCCCGGTGGGGCCGGGGGTAGCGTGACTCCGATCACGCCATTGCCGGGTGGGGCAGACGTCGAACCGGTGAGAATGTCAAGCGACGGCTCGGTGGTCGTGTTCACGGCCACCGAAGTGCCGGGGTTCAACGAGGGGACATCATCCGAAATCAAAGGTAACATCAGCCCTTCTAAGCAGATATTTCGTTATGACGCTCACGCCAACACGCTGGGTTGCGTGTCATGTGGACCTGCGGGGGTTAACTCGGTTAACTCCTCATTGTCGATATGGCGATATAGCCAGCTTGAAGCTTCGGCTAAGCTCGGTAATGCGGGTCAGGTTGATGAGCGTGGTATGTCTTCTGATGGTGATCGTGTGTTCTTTCAGACGGCGACGCCGTTGGTTCCGCAGGACACGAATATCGATACGACGCGTCAAGCCCTTGAAGCGGAAGGGGTTGAACCGCAGGGGGTTGATGTGTATGAGTGGGAGAATGGTGTTGTCTATTTGATTTCGACTGGTAAGAACTTCGCTCAACTCCTACTTCTTGGATAACAGCGAAAGCGGCAACGACGTGTTCTTCGCGACGACGAGCGAGCTCGTTCCCGGTGATACTGATGGTGGGTATAGCGTGTATGACGCGCGGGTTCCACGCCCTGGTGATAATCCGCCAGCGGCGGCAGTGCCGTGTCAGGGTTCGGTGTGTCAGGGTCCGCCGCGGGTGCAGGCGCCGTTGGGTGCGCCGGTGAGCGCGACGTTCTCGGGATTGGGGAACACTCCACCCGAACAGGCGGCGAAAGCGGCTGCTAAAGCGAAGCCAAAGTCAAAGACAGCGAAATGCAAGAAAGGCTTCGTGAAGAAGAAGGGCAAGTGCGTGAAGGTCAAAGCAAAGAGGTCCAAAGCATCGGCAAAGGGGAGCAGATAAAAATGTACTTTTCTAAAGTCTTCCCTGTTCGTGCGGGTCTGTTGCTTGTCTCGATGGTCGTTTTCGCGGTAGCGCTTGTGCCCGCGAGTGCGTCCGCGGCGGAAGGGCCTGTATGGAAGATTATTTCGGTGTCAACGCCGACAAATTTCAAGCCGGGCGATAAAAGCGGTGCCGACGAATTGATTGTGGCCGTGACGAATGTCGGTGGCGGCTCGACCGATGGCAGTCCGATCACCATCAGCGACGTGTTGCCGGGAGGGTTGAAAGCAGTAAAAATAAGAGGCGTCGATCTTTATAAGACGCCTGTCGTCCAGCAAACCCTTTTTTTTGAAAAAAACGAATTGAAGTGTTCGCTTGGATCGGCAGTGAACTGTGTGGATTCTGAGCGAGTCGATCCCGGGGATACGTTGTTTGTCATGATAAACGTCGATGTGGAAACGGATCTGGAAGGCTCCGGTGAAGTAAATGACGCGTCGGTGTCCGGCGGCGGTGCATTGAACGCTTCTGTGAGCGATCCAGTGACGATCAGCGCTGCGCTGCCTGAATACGGTGTAGCTAAAGGGGGTCTGTTCGCGGTCGCGTCATCCGATCAAGCGGGCGCTCACCCGAACATCACAACCACCTATTTCCTGAACACGATAAATTCCCATCACGCTCCAGCGGACTCTGAACCTGTGACTTCTCCGAAGGACGTGAGCTTCGACCTTCCACCCGGTCTCGTTGGTACAACGGTGGGTATGCCTCGGTGTTCTATGGCGGCTGTAGGCGAAGAAGCTAAATGTCCACGCGACTCGATGGTCGGAACAGTGACCCTCATTTTCCTTTCAGGTATCGGCCGGATTGCCTTTAATGCTCCTGTGTTCAATATCGCGCCGGCGCCGGGTGAGCCTGCCGCGTTTGCGTTCTGGGCTGCCTTGTTCCCGGTTCGGTTGGACACGAGTGTATTGTCCGGCGGTGATTATGGTGTTCGCTTCACCGGACCGGATCTCACCGCCGGCGCCGCGGATTACATGACCTCGATCACGATCTGGGGTGTACCGGCAGACCATAATGGTCCAGGCCCAGACGCATCGGCCAGGAACCTCCGAGGGTCCGAAGGAGAAGATGTGTACCAGTACAGTTTTGGGGGTAGGGGACAAGAAGAAGTGCGCGAAGGCGGGACTGTTCACGTAAATCCAAATAGCACACGTGTGCCGCTCATAACGAATCCGTCGCAGTGCTCCTCTCCGCTTGAAGGAATCCTTGAATCGGACTCCTGGGAAGGAGCGGGTCCGGGAGTATTCGCGAACGAAGCGACGGGTATGGGTATCGAGACTGGTTGCGATAACCTGTCTTTCAAAGCCGGTGTGTCGATGTTGCCGGACACTCTGGAAGCCGGCGCTCCCGCGGGATACAAGTTCAATTTGACGGTCCCGGCGAACACCGAACCCGAAGGACTGGCAACCCCGGACGTGAGGAAGGTGGTGGCGACACTGCCGCAGGGCACCGTGGTCTCACCGTCCGCGGCCGATGGCCTGGGTGATTGCTCGAACGAACAGTTCGGGTTGCATTCAGGTGTGCCTGGCTCGTGTCCGCGTGATTCGCAGGTGGGTACGGTGCGTATCAAAACGCCGGCGTTGGAAGAAGATTTGACCGGGATCGTGTATCTGGCGACTCCCGAATGCGACGTGTGCTCTCCCCAGGACGCCCAAGACGGGAAGATGATCCGCCTGTTCGTACAGGTCGTCGGCGAAGGGGAATCGGGGATCGTCGTGAAGCTCGAAGGTACCGGACAGATCAACCAGCAGACAGGCCAGGTCACCACCACGTTCAACGAAAACCCACAGCTGCCGTTCGACGAATTTGAACTGAAGCTCGAAGGCGGCGAGCGCGCGACGCTGGCTAACGGCCGGACGTGCGGTCCTGAGACGACTAAGGTCGATTTGACGCCGTGGAGCACGCCGTACACACCGGATGCGGTCCCGACGAGCACGTTCGACCTGAACGAAAACTGTTTTGGCCCGCAGTTTAACCCGACGTTCTTCGCTGGCACGACAAGCAACCAGGCGGGCGATTTCGCTCCGTTCACGCTCTCGTTCGGCCGATCCGATTCAGATGAGTTCCTAAACGGGCTGCAAGTACGAATGCCACCAGGACTCTTGGGGATGTTGTCCAAGGTCTCGTTGTGTCCCGAACCACAAGCATCGACGGGCGCGTGTGGTCCGGAAAGTCAGATCGGGGAAACGAGTGTTGAGACGGGACCGGGGGCGGATCCGTTCTTGGTGACAGGTGGCAAGGTGTATATCACCGGCCCGTACAAGGGCGCACCCTATGGCCTGTCGATCGTGGTGCCGGCGAAGGCTGGACCGTACACCCTTTCGGGTAACACGGGCCAGGGTACGGTTGTGGTTCGCTCGGCGATCGACGTGAACCCCGAAACCTCGGCGTTGACTGTCACGGCTGACCCGTTGCCGACGGAGTTGGATGGGATTCCGCTACAGCTAAAACTCGTGAACGTGACGATCAACAGGCCGGAATTCACGTTCAACCCGACGAACTGCAACAAACTGTCGTTGGGAGCGACCTTGACGAGCACGCAGGCAGCGAGCGTGAACACGAACAGCTCCTTCCAGGTCACAAACTGTGGAGCTATGAAGTTCAAGCCGACGTTCAAGGTCTCAACCTCAGGCAAAACGTCGCGGAAAAACGGTGCCAGCCTCGACGCGCGGCTCACCTATCCGGCGGGAGCCCAGGGCACGGAGGCCAGCATCTCCAAATTCAAGGTGGACCTGCCAAGGCAACTGCCGTCCAGGTTGACGACGTTGCAGAAGGCGTGTCCCGCGGCGACGTTCGCCGCGAACCCAGCATCATGCGCACCAGGATCGATTGTTGGTATAGCCAAGGTCTCGACACCGGTGTTGAGGAGCGAGCTCACAGGACCGGTGTATTTCGTCTCTCACGGTGGGGAACAGTTCCCGAACCTCGTGATCGTCCTACAAGGCGAAGGGGTGCGCGTGGACCTTGTCGGGAACACGTTCATCAGTAAAGCCGGGATCACAAGCACCACGCTGAACACCGTCCCTGACGTGCCGTTTAGCAGCTTCGAGCTGTACCTACCCGAGGGACCAGGATCAGCACTAGCCGCAAACGGGACCCTCTGCACGTCAAACCTGCAGATGCCGACAGCGATGATCGCACAAAACGGCCTAGAAATACACGACTCCACCAAGATCTCCGTCACCGGCTGTCCAAAGGCCAAGAAGGCAAACCGCAAAGCAACATCAGCAAGGCATAAGGCACGAAAGTCCAGTCACGGACAGGGAGGTCGGTCATGAGGTCGCTATCAAGAACAACCATGACCATCATGGTCGCGTGCGGCGCACTGGCCGGCGCCCTACTATCGGCCACCCCAGCCTTGGCCAATATTGGGCACGGATACAGCAGCTCCTTCGGTGGCACGGGCACAGGACCGGGCCAGCTCAACGAACCATCCGGGATCGCCGTCAACGACGCCACCGGGACCATTTACGTCCTTGACCAAGGCAACAACCGCATCGAGGAGTTCACCTCAACAGGCACACTAACCGGCGAATTCAACGGCAGCGAAACACCAGCAAAAGCATTCACACTCGAAAATGTACCAATTTCCGTCAGGGGGGACCAGGGGACCGCGCCACTCGGTGGTGGGATCGCAATAGATAATTCGTGCTATCTCCGTAAATTGAGCGAACCTCAATGTAAAGAAGAAGATCCCTCCGACGGGGACGTGTATGTCACTGATACTGGCCATGATCGCGTGGTTGACAAGTTCGAAGCCGACGGGAAATACGTGGGCCAGATCGACGAGCGCGGAGAAGTCGGTACAGCAGAACGTGAAGCAGAAGAAGAGTTTGGTCTTTATAAACCTATTTATGGTGTTAGTGTCGACGCAAACGGTACGGTGTGGGTCGATGAGCACCCTCTTATAGGAGGAAGTAAACCCTCTGAAGGTCAAGTAAAGGAGTACAGCAACGGGCTTGTTAACAGTTTGGTAGGTTCGCCACGAAACATCGTAGGGGGTGATGGGTATGCTCCCGGTTTGGCGTTTGGTACTGAAGGTAATTTCTATGCGATGACCTCTGACTATGGGGTTCAGAAGTTCAATAATAACGGCGAATCGGTTGGATATTTCGGCGAACCGCTTGGAGAAGGCTATATTCGGGCCACGGGGATCGCGGTGGATCTGGCGAACAACGACGCTTATGTGGACGAGGGGACTTCAGTGGAAGTCCTCGCACCGGATGGTACGGTTAGCCAGGAACACGCCGGCCTGGGATATTTGAACGCTGGCAGTGGTGTCGGTGTGGATTCTGCCGACAACACACTCTATGTTGTTGAAAGGACAGGCGACGATGTTGTGGTCCTCACGCCCGGCCCGACGCCCGCAGCGCCGGAAACGCTTGCGGCAAGCGAAATAAAGCAAAAAACGGCTGTCCTAAAGGGGAAATTGGGTTCCACCCTTAAGTACTATTTTGAATATAAGCAAGGCACGGAATGCAAGAACGGTAAGCGCACGTCCGTAAAAGAAGCAAACGGGGAAGTCTCTGTAGAAGTTACGGGACTTGAGCCAGCCGCTGAATACTCCTATTGCCTGGTCGCCGAAAATCAATACGGCCCGACTCGAGGTGGTATTGAATCGCTTACGACTCAAGGCGAAAAGCCTGAAATCGTTAGCGTTAGCGCGACGACCGTTGGGGAAATACTGGAGGGAGAATTCAAGGCAAAGATCAACCCGAACAACGAGGAAACCACCTACACGTTCGAATATTCTACCGAAGCAAATCTGGCGACAGAAACATTGGAAGGGTCGGTCGGAACGGGCGGCGGGACAATTCCTGCGGGAATATTCGGCGCGCAGACGCTTAGCGTCGCTGCAGAAGAGGAAGAATATGCTGCGACATACTATTACCGTGTCACGGCGACCAACACGACAGGAACGACCGTAAGCAAAATCGAAGCTTATACGAAAATACCGATCGTCGATAGCGAGTCGGCCTCTGAACTGACATTGACGAGCGCGATATTCGGAGTTGTGCTCGACGACGAGTTCGTAAACACAAAGTACTATTTCGAATACGCGACCAGTAAGGAAACGATCGAATCCGAAAAAGGCATACGGAGCGCGGGTGGAGAAGTCGGACAATCCGAAATGATCGAAGCAAGCAATAGTATCGGCGGCCTAACTCCGTACACGCTCTACTATTATCGCGTGATCGCCGAAAACAAGTCAACCAAAAACCTCGGCAACGCCGACAAAGGCAAACCAGTACTCGGGAACATCGAAACATTCACGACACGCAGCCTGGGACTCCCCACAACCGGCGAAGCATTGAGCGTCACGCGCACCACCGCAGCACTCTCGGGCAGCGTGATCGCACCATTCGCACCAGTCACCTATTACTACGAATACGTAAACGATACTTACTACCAGGCCGCGCTCGCCAAACATGCCAGTAACCCCTACGCCGAAGGCGAAACTACCGTCCCCGTCAGCCTCTCGCCAAGCGAAACGCCACAGGCCGCCGGTCCAATCCAAGCCGGCGGGCTACTGCCAGAAACGACTTATGATTACCGGCTCGTAGCCAAGAACCAATTTGGCTGGAACTACGGAGCTGACCGGACATTCAGGACCCCGGCCAAGGTACTGCCCACCATTAGTACCGGAGCCGCCAGCGCGATCAGCCAGAATGGGGCGACCATTTCAGGTACCGTCGGCACGAACGGTTTGCAAACAGAGTACGGCTTTGAAATTGGAACCGAACCCGGGAATTACGGAGCCCCAACCGGGCTTGGCACGATCGGCGGATCGCTCACCGAAGCTGTCAGCGTCACGCTCGGCGAACTACAACCAGGCACCACCTATTACTACCGGCTCATTGCAACCAACGACGATGGCACGGTCTATAGTCAGCCGGTCATGTTCGCCACACCCGGATTCCCGGTCCTACTGACACCCCAGTCAGAGCTACCGGAGATCTCGTTCCCGAGCGTTGCGTTCCCGACCACAAGCCAGGAAAACACCGGCACGGTCAAGACAAAGACACTCACCAAGGCGCAAAAGCTCGCGAACGCACTCAAAGAGTGCAAGAAGGACAAATCGAAGCAGAAGCGCGCCAGCTGCGAAAAGCGGGCTCATGAGAAATACGGGGTGACAACGAAGCGCAAGAGGAAGTAGGGGGAGGTGGGCGCGCCAGGGCCCTCCTCAGAGCTCCAGCAGGAAGCGCAGCGCGCGAGCAACCCGGAACATGGCCTGCTCTTCGACGGCCCCCAGTTGCGCGATCAGGCGTTGCTCGGAGATCGACTTGACGTCCTCGCACTTCGCGTAACTCGTCTCGTCGAGGCCCGAGCGGCTCTTGTCGATCTCGATGTGCGACGGTAGTCCGCGAGCAGTGGTTGTGAGCGGAACGACGATCGTCACGCCGGCGGGGCTGTCGTTGAGCGGGTTGGCCGATACGATTACCGCGGGTCGCCTGCCCGACTGCTCACGGCCGACCGGATCTCCGAAATCGATGAGCCATACCTCGCCCCTGTGCGGGTTCACGACGAGCTGTCATTCAGCGATCCGCTCTCGGCGCCGCGCTCGCTCTCGACCTCCTGCCACACGCTGGCGTTACCTCTCAGCGCATCGTAGCGTGCGGAGAGCGTGTCGAAGAACACGCGCCGCTCGAGCGAGTCGACGGCCTCGTCGACCAGTTGACTCATCGGACGGCCGGTCTCCCGCGCCAGCTTGGCGAAGCGATCGCGGGTAGGCTCACTGATCCTGATTGTCGTGCTCATGCATTTCAGTCTACCATTTAGGCGCTTGATCAGTTTACTGCGGTGTAACGTTGGCTCGCGCCTGTTCTTCCCAGAATTGGATTGTCTCGCGGTGGTGTCTGATGCCGAGCTTGAGTGCTTCCCAGGGGCCGCGACGGCCGTCGCCGGGGTCGTGGGCGGCGAGGGTTTCGTGTTCGGCGAGCTTTGGGCGGAGCGTCGCGAGCTGGCCCTCGGCGAGCGCTGCTCCGTCGGCGCCGAAGAAGAGCTTCAGTAGGGCGAGGTCGCGCAGTACGTAGGGCTCAGGTGTGAAGACGTGTAGCCACTCGTCGAGCGCTTGGCGTCCTTGGTCGGTGAGGCTGTAGTGCTTGCGGCGGCGGCCGTGCTGCTCGCGTGTCTCGGTGAGGTAGCCGCCGCGGGCAAGGCGTGCGGGCTCGGAGTAGAGCTGGGAGTGCGGCAGCGTCCAGAACTGGCCGACAGAGGCGGCGACCATGCGCTTGAGGTCATAGGGGGTCGGCTCGCCGACGTAGATGGAGAGCATCCCGAGGACGATGTAGGAGGTGTGGGTCAGGTCGATCTCGTCTGTCATGATTGGCCTTGACTTTGGTCTGTGACGGATGGTATGTTACGGACTATGAGGTGGAAAGGGTCACAGAGGACAGGGGAGCCGCTGCGCCGCTGCCGCAGAGTGTCGCCGATGGGCCGGGGATTTGTCGCCCTGGCCTCGGTCATATTCGCGACGCTCGTGCTCACAAGCGCCGTCGCGGCGGCTCCAGTGGTCACGCTCAAGGTCAAAGCGCTGCCCATCCCCGGGTTCCCGGGGACTGGCAACGTCTTGGGCGCGGGCGCCCAGGTGGAAGTGCAGTCCACGATCAGCGGCACTGAATACGGCGGCTATCCATCCCCCCTGACGGAGCTGAACCTGTACTCGCCGGCCGGGTCGAAGATTACTCCGGCGGGGTTCGTGACGTGCGCGAACTCGGTGCTCGAAAATGCCGGTGGCAAAGGCTGCCCGCAGCGCTCACGTGCCGGGCCGGTCGGCGTCGGACTCGGCGTCGTCACCTTCGGCGGCGATCCGGTGCCCGAGAAAGTCACGATCGAATCGTTCTTCGCCCCTGGCGGCGGACTGACGTTCCTGGTGGAAGGAACCACACCCTCCTACTTCCAGGTCCTCGAAAAAGCGCACTGGATAAACGCAAGCCCACCCTACGGACAGGAGGTGCTGGTCGAAGTGCCCTTGGTCGAAACCGACCCCGGGGGCAACGACGCGTCGGTCACATCGTTCACGGTCAAGGTCGGCGCCGCCTACAAGCACGGCAAGAAAACGGTCTCCTATTTCACGCAACCGAAGAAATGCCCAAAGGGCGGCTTCCCGGTCAAGATGGAAATGAAATTCCTCAGCGGCGAAACCGTCATCGTCAACGACAACGTGCCCTGCCCGCTTGGGAAGTGAGCTGGTGTTGTCTTATTTTGGGAGAGGTCGCAACCTGGCGCTCAGGAATGCACTGACCCGCTGTGCGTAGGAAGCCGGATTGACATTCCAAGACTCGACGTGCCCTGCATAGGGCACGCGGTAGTAGGTGACCCAGCCGGGGAGCTCTTTGGCGAAGGAGTCGCTGCTTGAGATCGGCACGACTTCGTCCTCAGGCCCATGAAACAGCAGGATCGGCAGGTGGAAGTCGCCGGGATGATCGAGCGCGTCGAGACTGGCCCAGTTGGGTTTGATGCGCAGGTCGATCGCCCACTCGACGGGATCGGCGAGGGATGAGGGCAGGCCCATCTCTTTAGCGTTGAAGGCCAGGATCGCCTTCCAGTCAAGCGCCGGCGCGTCGAGGATCAGGGCGGCGACATCGTGCGCGAGCGAAGAGTTCTCCATGAACTGGGAGACGATCGCGCCGCCCATCGAGTAGCCGACCAGGACCAGACGCTTTGCTCCGTGGGCCAGCGCGTAGCTCGCGGCAGCTCGCAGGTCGCGCCACTCGGTCTGGCCCATGTGGTGATGGCCGTCGGGGCTTGGCGGCGCGCCGACGTCTTGACGGTAGGTGATCAACAGGGTGGGAAGGCCGGCGGCGTGTAGGGTCGGCGCGATTCGCAGGCCGTCTTCGCGGTCGGCGTTGATGCCGTGTACGACGAGCGCCCACGTGGTCGAGCGCCCCGGGATCAGCCAGGCCGGCATCGGTCCGAGTTCGTCTGGGACCTTCACGTTGGCAAACGGCAACCCCAGGGCTTGCTGGGGGTTGCCCTTGTATACATTGGTGTCGAAGTCGACTTTCGTGCCGGGGGCTAGATGCCCTTGCAGTGTTGTGAGCCTGCGCGTGACGGTGTCGGCGTCGTTGCTCAGCACGCCTTCGACAATCGCGTGGCCGGTCGGCCATTCCAAGCCGTAGACGCCTGGCCGTAGCGTGTTTTTCGAGCGCGAGAGCACCACCTTGCCGGGGAAGAGCGCCTTCACCGTGGCATTTGTGGGCCAGGGCGGATGTTCGGGCACCACGACCTTCGAGGAGAAGTACCAGCTGGCCGCGGCTCCGGCGGCGAGCAGGACGAGAATTAGCAGCAGACTTGCAACCAGCAGCGAGCGTCGGTGGCGCCGCGGCCACGAGCGGCTCTCCGGGATCACTGCGGGCGAGGTGCTCACAGCGTCGGAGGCTACCGGCTACGCGTCTGAGTTTGAGGATCGTTGATGTGGGGTCCGAAAGGGTCGGGGCCGTCTCGGCGTCGGCTTCGAGCTGGGATCACCGTCTGTCGAAGCATCGACGGCGCTCGCCGAACTCGGTTAGACAATCGATGAGGGATTGTCTTGTGAAGTCCGGCCACGGCTCATCGCGGAACATGAGCTCCGAGTAGGCGGCTTGCCACAGCAGATAGTTGGAGAGTCGCCGCTCGTTGCCGGTGCGAATGATGATGTCGGGGTCATGCATCTCCGGCGCGTATAGGCAGGCGCGGAACTCTCCTTCGCTGCCGCCGGTGAATCGCTTGGCGGCGTCTAGGATCTCGGCGCGTCCGCCATAGTTGAAGGCGATGAACAAGACGAGGCGCTTGTTCTCCGCGGTGAGTGCTTCTGCTTTGTGTATCTGCTCCACCAGTCTCGCTTGAGACTTCCTCTCGGCGTCCAAGGAAGCGCATACGGACGCCTTGATGGTGAAGCTCGGGGGTCTCTTGGGCGATGCGCTGGGAGAGCATCGCGATCAGGCCGCGCACCTCATCTGCGGGTCGCGCCCAGTTCTCGGTGGAGAATGAGTACACGGTCAGCTCCTCGATGCCGAGCTCTACCGCGTCGCGGAGCCTGGCTTTCAGTGTGTCAGCCCCTGCCCTGTGGCCGTCGTGGATGGGTAGTCCGCGCGCATGTGCCCAGCGGCCGTTGCCGTCGGCAATGATCGCGACGTAGCGGGCTCGATAGGGATCGTCGTCTGACTCCTTCGCAGTGGCCATTACAGGCGGCCTTCACATCGGATCGCCCCGCGGGCTCGCTTTGCGGCCCGCCATGTGCGCATGACTCCAAGGGTGGGGGTGATGAGCGGCTTGAGCTCCTCGCGAACTCGGCTGGTAACGGGCCGCGCGAAGTCGCCGTTGGCTGTCGGTGCCGAGATGTAGTAGGCGGCGACACCGACGAGAGTCATTACATGATGTGCGCCGTTAGGCAAAGGTGAGGCGCACTCGACGGCGCGCCGCGCCGCGCCGGCGAGGTCTCTGGCGAGGAGGTCATGGTCGGGGTAGTAGCGGATGTAGCCGACGTGGCCTGTCTGCCTGTCGCCCTCGTGGTCGACGAGGCTGTCGAGCATCGTGCTCAGCACGGCGATCGAGAGGTAGACGGTGTCGATTGCCGTGGCCTGCTCGGGTGTGATGCGCTCATCGGCGGCAGCGACGAGGAGTGCGTGGACGGTAAGTACCGAGGAGGCTGCGCCCGCGAGGAATTCACGCCATCCGAGTGGTGTTCCGTGGACCTCCGTTCTGGCCCACTGTTCAAGCTGGCTCGTCCCAAGCCTTGAGACAGCGTGGGCCCGTATCTGTACCTCAGTACAACGCTTCGCGGCCCGTCGAGCCGCGTGGGCGACTGTGGTCGCGGAGGGCAACCTTGCCAGCGCTTTCCGCACGACATCGACCAACTCCTCCAGGTAGCCACTGTCGTTCGCCGGGCGGGAAGAGTAGTAGTCGCATGCCGGCTCCGTGTGGAGGGTGATTGCGTCGGCGAAGGCTTGATACAGATTGCGCCCGTCGCGGAGCGGATCAACTGTGGGCTGCTCGGTCAGCCCGTCGAGATAGTCATACATGACCTCATAGGCCACAATCGCTTCGATAACGGACTGGCGGTGCTCTCGCGGCGCGAGCGTGGCGAGCGTAGCGGCGACCTCGGCGTTGAACCGCTCCTCAAGCAGCTTCTCAAGCGCCAGTGCCCGGAGCACTGGGTCATTGATAGCGCGGGCGCGCACCTCCCATCGCCTGAGCTGCTTGCCAACCACCGGGGCGACGGAGGGCCAGAAGCGGGCGTTTGCGATCACCAGGGCTACGCCGGCCCGCGTCAGAAGTCGACGATCACCAAATGCAGACATTTGGGGTTCGGATCAAGCGCCCATTGGTGCTCGTGTTTCCGCGCTGCCCTTGCTGAGAGGGTGCGTGCGTCCTTTACTCATTGAGGGCGAGCGTTGCGGGTACGCCTGATGCGAACCAGCCGGGTAGAGACACGATCAAGAGCACAGCAGCGATGACAAGTGCGAATATTTCGATCGGGTGCTGACCTGTGGCTACGCCTGCGACTGGGAAACCAGTCACGTGCTTCAGGTAGCCGTCGATCACCACCTGACCACAGACGCCGGCAACCGCGCCACTCAAACATCCTGCGCTGAGCATCAGCGCTGATTCAACGAGAAGCACGAGCTGAAGTTGACGGCGCGGAGCGCCTTCGAGGCGGAGTTCGGCGAGCGACTGGCGTCTCTGCCAGATGCTCGATCCGAGTGCTGCGGCCATTGCGAGGATCGCCGTGGCCACCAATAGAGTCGATATCTCCTCAAGCTGCTGAAGTCCTTCGCCGGCGATGGCGTCAAATCGGTCTGCCCGAGTACGCGCAGTGACTGCTTCCAAGCCACTCTTTGGGCCGAGCGCAATTCCGATCGCTCGCAGCGTGCGCCCGATGGGCGTGCCCTGAGTTAGCTCGATCCCAAGGGCTGAAGGCTCCGAGGTGCCCCAGAACCGGGTGTAATCGTTGACGTTCATCAATACCACCCCAGAAGTCCAACCAAAGTTGGTCGTTGTGGCGGCCAGCCTGAACTTAACGGTACCTGTTGGAGTCTGAAGGTCCAACACCCCCCCGATCCCGACACGACGTTCTTTTGCAATCTGCTTGGACACCGCGATCCAGCCTCCTTGTCGCAGACGCTGGGCAGCAATGGCAGCATCGCCTTCGACTATCTGGCTGTTTAGCAATCCGACGCCTGCGCTGGTCGGTCTCGCAATGATCCATACGCGCCGATTGCCAATTGTCATGAACTCACTTTGGAAGAGATGGACGCCGGCGACTCCGGGTATTCTGCTGATGTCGGATATGTAATGGTCGGGCCGAAAATTGCCGGCTGCCGCGGTGTCCTTTGGGTTCATCACCCAAATAGCGGCATCGGCCGCATCGGCGCTCGCAAAGCTATGCAGTCCACGAAGTAGATCGTCGCGGGCGCCGCCGAGTGCGATGCTGCCAAAAAGTGCGACCGCTCCTGTCGCGGCAAGAGCCAGCGAGCGTAGTGTTGTGCTCCTTAGTGACGAGAGCGCCAGCGGCAAAACTGTAAATTTCGGATTGCCGGACGCAAGTGCATGGCATACACGCAGGACGATTCCGAATACCAAGGGAACCGCGAGCATGGTCGCCAGCGCGAGTACGACACAAGCGATGAGTGCCGCACTTGGCACCAAGACGAATAGACCGCTGGCGAGCACTACAAGACCCGCCGTAGTCATCGCCAACCATCGTCTGGCATTCGCGGGCGGGCCGTCCGCGTCATCGCCTTCGGCGAAGGCGCCATCCAGGGGGCGTCCGCGGCGCAGATCCTGCAGTAGTACAAGCGAGGCGAGGCACGTCGCCACCACTCCACCTGCAACGGAGAGCACGATGGGCTGAGCCCCTATATTCGTGCTCGTTCCGAGCGTAAAGGTCTGTGCGAGATATGCCACCGATGGGTGGAAGAGTCCTATCGACAGGGCGTACCCGACGAACAGCCCGATCACGCAGGCAGCAAGCCCCAAGCACAGTGCCTCGAAGAGGACCATCTGAACGATCGCGGTACGTGGGGTACCGTCGAGGCGGAGATCGACGATTGCTTCGCGTCGCTCGGGGACCGTGAGCAGCATCGCGTTGAACGCGAACAGGAAGCCCAACAGGGCGCTTAGACCGGCGAACAACTCGCTTGCCTGGTTGCTTGGACGTAGCGCTTCGCGTAGTAGCGAGACGTCCTGGTCGGCCGCGGCGACGGTTAGCTGTCCGCCGGCGAGTCTGTCCAACTCGGCGCGCACCGCAGCCTCGTGTCCAGGCTCGCTCTGGACGAGGATGCGGCTGACGCGGTGAGGTAGACCAGCCAGTTCCTGTAGGCGAAAGAGCGGCGTGATCGCGATCTTGGCGGTTGACAGTGCTCCTGCGGCTTCGCGTCCCAGAATCGCAAGTACGTTCAGCCGGATTGCTCTTCCACGAAGATCCACCGTCACCGCGGACGGCCTGGTGATCCCCAGTGCGCCGGCGCTCGCCTCACTGAGGCTGATGCCTTCTGAGAGTACGCCGCTGGGCAGGGTGCTTGAGAGACCGTCCATCACTGCAAGACGGACGCTGGCACCCGCGATAGTTACCGTTACCCGACGACCGTTAAGGCCGACGATGGTAGCTGCCTGTTCGAGGAATAGCCCGGCGTGCTTGACGCCGGGGAGATGTTCAACCCGGGAGATCAGATGTTCATCAAAGCCGTTCGGGTCACCCGCATGCAGCTGAAGATCTGCCGGGCCGATCACCGCATGCACCACATCGTTCGTGGAACTCGTGATGCTGCTGTTAGCAACCGTGACCGCGAAAACGAGCGCCACAGCGACGGCCACCCCGACACAAGCAAGCAACTCCTGCATCGCATGTACTCGTAGCCGTCGGCCGTAGAAGTAGACGAGCGCGCGTGTCCGCATCAGTCCGTGCCACTTCGAGTACTCAAGGCTGTCCAAGGCTGCTCACCCTTGCGCTGATGCGGATTGTGTCTGTGTGTCCAGTGGCGCGTCGATGTTGTTGCTGTGCTCGCCCTCGGTGAGATTGCCGTCATGCAACGTGCAACAACGGTCGGCGATTCCGGCAATTTCGGTGTCGTGGGTGACGAGCAGCACGCACGCGTTACGCTCGCGCGCAACTGAGCCCAGTAGCTCCGCGATTTCTAGGCTGCGGGCGCTGTCGAGGTTCCCTGTCGGCTCATCGGCAAGGATCAGCCCCGGTTCGGGTGCGAGTGCGCGGGCGATCGCGACACGCTGGCGCTCTCCGCCGGACAATTTCTCGGTGGTGTGCTGCAAGCGGCTGGTAAGCCCGACGCGCTCGAGCCAAGGGAGCGCACGGGTCTGGGACTCACGCATCCCCACGCCGCTGATGAGCAGCTTGCGGGCCGCGTTCTCCAATGCCCGGACGCGGGGCATGAGACGGAAGTTCTGGAAAATGAACCCGACATCCCGCAACAGGTATTCGCTTGCCTGACGCTCAGAGAACGAGGTAATGTCACGTCCCTGGTAGCGGATCGCGCCCGCGTCTGGCTTCAGCAGTGCTGCGATCAGCAGCAAGAGCGTCGTCTTCCCGGAGCCGCTGGGGCCGAGCAGGGCGAGCATTTCCCCGGGGGCGATCGTGAAGCTCACGCCATCGACCGCGCGCACGTCCTCATCCGCGCCTCGGTAATGCTTGACTACGCCTTCGAGTTCCAGCATTTCCTGCCGCGCCTGCCGCCGACTATCCGCGCGCCCGCCGGTGCCGGTTGAGGTCTGTCACTGGTGCGAGGTCTGGGGTGAGATCGCCGTCCAGCTTGCCTTTGTCGAGTGCCAGTACGCGGTCGGCGCCCAAGAAGCCGGTGCCCTCGCCAGTACTGGAGAGGATTGCTATGCCTTCGTCGGCGAGCGAACGCAACAGCTCGAGGATGCCGTCTCGATCGAGCGGCTCGACGCCGAGCGTTGGCTCATCGATAACGAGCAGACGCGGGTTGCAAGTGAGTGCGCGAGCGATCGCTACACGCACCGTTTCATCGGTCTTCAGTTCAGTCGCCCGGAGCTCAGCACAGGAGCCGGCCTGTGCGCGCTCCAACGCTCTCCAGGCATGTGCAAGCGCTGCGGACTGCCGGACTCTGCGGCCGAGCTGGCCCGCAATCAACTGGTCGAGGACGGTGGGTCCCAGGCGGCGACGAAACTCCCGTCGGCAGTAACCGATGCTTTGGCCGAGCTTCTTTTGATCCCGTGCGGTGAGGCAGTCGCCCTCGAATCGCACCGTGCCTGTGTCTGGTGTTTCAATCCGGGCGGCGATTCGCAGCAGTGTGGAGCGCCCGGATTGGCGCTCGCCCCATATGACGACCATTTCGCCCGCGTGGATCTCCATCGACGCGTCGTCGAGCGCGACGCGGGAACCTCGCTTGTAGCGCTTGCCAATGCGCTCAAGTTCAAGGAGGGCCATCGTTACCGATGCTCCTTGCGCGGTCCTCGAACCTGGCGTTGGCGAACCGCAGCCAGGAAAGCATTCCTCCAGCCGCGATACGTTGCTGCTCGGCGACGAGTTCGTCAATCAATGCGCCTCGAGAGCCGTCTACAGAGCCCCCCGGCTCGAGTCCGATCTGGCCTGCATTTTCCAGGTACTCGCGTCGGAAACGACCGATTAGACCAACAGCCACCGCCGGGTCGTGAGCAAAGATCGCCAGCTGCCTGGCCCATAGCTCCAGGCTGCGGCGCTGAGCGTCCGTCTGCTCTACGTACCAGTCCTCAAAGCTGTTGGCCCCAAGGAGGGTGACGCGGTAGTGCGGCTTAGGCTGGCGGCCGGTCCAGACTTCAGGGATAGTCTCGATGAACCCTCGGTTTTCCAGTTCGTCGAGCGCCGTATAGATATGCGAACTACCGCTGACGGGGAGTAGGTCCGCATACAGGCGCTGGTATCGGTTGTATAGCTCCAGGCCGTAGCTGGGACGTTCGATGACCAGGCCAAGGACCGCCCAATAGACGGTCGAGCTCATCGCCCGACAAGGGGGTCTTCTTGGCGAGGTCTTTGACATTGAGCTATGCAGCGTACCGGAAGTTCGGGTCTGCAGAAAAGCCCTATTTTCTAGTCTATTTGGGTGTTCCAAACTTTGGACCCTAAAACAATGCCTAGCTAAACAGCACCAAGAGTCCGATCATGCCGGCTGTGGCGTCGATAGATACGCAATGACTGCGCCCAAGCGGTGGCCGCCCAAGTCAGGGCAGTTGCCGACTCTACGTGAGCCCCAGTATTCGCAATCACTGGAGCGCGGCCTATCGATCCTTGGCTGCTTCACGCCGCAGCGGGCCGCGCTCGGGATAGCTGAGATCGCCGACGACCTTGGGATGAGTCGCTCGACCACTCATCGGTATGTGATCACGCTCGTTGCGCTCGGGTTTCTGGAGCAGGGTACCTCGCGTAAGTATCGCTTGGGATTGCGTGTCACCGATCTGGGTATGTCTATGTTGAACTCGACGGGATTGCGTAAGTCTTCGCGGCCTTACCTGGAGAACTTGCGCCAGCACACTTCCTACAGCGCGAGTCTGTCGGTGCTTGACGGTCCGGAGATCCTGTACGTCGAACGTGCTAGAAGCTTCCGCCGTGGGCAGTACAAGATCGATCTGAACCTACGTCCCGGCTCGCGCCTGCCCGCTTACTGCACCTCGATGGGCAAGGTCCTACTTGCCAACCTACCCGAGCCAGAGCAGCATGATCTGATCGCGGCTATGACGCTCAAGCGTCGTGGCCCAAACTCGATCGCCAGCAAGAAGGCGCTGTTCAGCGAGTTGGAACTCGTACTTGACGAGGGCATCGCGGTCAGTAACGAAGAGTTGGCCGAGGGCCTGGTATCGATCGCCTGCCCGGTACGCAACGACAGTCGCGAGGTCATCGCCGCGATCAACCTGGCGGCCCACAAGTCCATGATCTCCTCAGAGGACATGGTCGACCAGTTCCTGACGCACCTGCTGGCCGCCGCCGACGACATCTCCGCCCGCCTCGGGTATCGGCATGCAGAGGCTCGCCGGTATTAGCTCTCCGCTCGCGGGTTGCCTACAGCTTTCCGTATCAGCCGTCGGATAGCCGTTGCGGACGAGTTCGATCTCCTCACCCGTATCGACCACATTTCTGTCGCATAGATCGCTACGATTCCATTTTTTCGTCAACATGCCAGATGGGGGACAGATGCCGAACCTCAAACTCGACAACATCCAGGGCAACGTCCTGGCAGGATTCAACAAGGACTTTCAGAGCTTCCTGTTCGTCAGCTTTCCCGCTGGTGGGGATGCCAAGGGGTGGTTGGCGGCGCTTGCGCCGGATGTCGCGACGACAACCGAGGTCAATGCCTTCAACGAACTTTTCAAAGCGATCAACACGCGCCGTGGCGATGAGCTCGGGACGGTCAAGGCGACTTGGCTGAATGTGGCTTTGAGTGCTTCTGGACTGACCACACTTGGCGTGCCCCAGCAGGAACTCGAAGCTTTCTCGGCCTCGTTTCGCGCCGGCATGGCTGCCCAGGCTGGGGTCATTGGTGATGAAGGTGGCAAATGCGCCCGCTCACTGGGTCGAGCCCCTGGGCTCGCCTGAAGTTCACGCCGTGCTCCTACTTGCCTCCGATGATCCTGCGGATCTCGACGCGGCTGCCCTGCGTGAGATCGACCGGCTTGGCGAGCACGATCTGCACCTGCTGTTCAAGCAGGACGGACGCGCCCGCTCGGACCTGCCCGGGCACGAGCATTTCGGCTTCAAGGACGGCGTCTCCCAGAGCCCGGCATCCGCGAATTCACGCCGCCCGCCAACCCGGCCGATCCCAGCCAGGGCCAGCCAGGCCAGGATCTGCTCTGGGCCGGAGAGTTCGTGCTCGGCTATCCCACCCCCACTCCCGCCCCTGGAGCCGCCCGCGCCAGCGCCAGCGCCCGGCTCGCCCGGCTACGGCACAGGCGGAGCGCCGCCTGCGATCTCCACATCCGATATTCGCCTCGAACCGGGCCCAGTCTCTGGCGGCGGACCGGAATGGGCTGTCGATGGCTCCTACCTGGTGTTTCGTCGCCTCCAGCAGGATGTCGCGAGCTTTGCGAAGTTCGTAGCGCAGTCCGCTGCGGCCGAGAACGTCTCCACCGGGCTGATGGGCGCCAAGCTCGTTGGCCGCTACAAGAGCGGCTGTCCCTTGGAGCGCACGCCCGATGAGCCCACCGACGTGGACCCGCAGACCGCCGATCCTTCGATCGCTGATCCCTCGCTGCTCGCGGAAGCCAAGATCAACAATTTCGAGTACGGGGATGACGCCGACGGCGCGCTCGTGCCCCGCGCGTCGCACATTCGCAAGGTCTATCCGCGCGACGAGGCCACGCCCGGCGGAGGCGAGGCGGAGACGCAGACACATCGGCTTCTGCGGCGCGGCATCGCCTACGGAGAGCCCTTCGATCCCGGCGCGCCCAGTGGTAGCCCCCAGGCAGGCAATGCTCAGTTCCCGCACGATCGCGGACTCCTGTTCCTTTGCTATCAGAGCTCTTTGGAAGAGCAGTTCGAGTTCGTCCAACAGCGCTGGGTCAACGATCCCAACTTTCCCCAGCCCGAAGACGGTCAGGACCCGATCATCGCGCAGTTGAATGAACCGCGCAGTGTCCGTGTTCCCGGCTTGGGCCAGCCCCAGTTGAGCATTCCCCAGTTCGTGCGCACGACCGGCGGGGAGTACTTCTTCTCGCCTTCGATCTCGGCGTTGCAACGGCTCGGCGGGCTGTAAAACGCGCGGGCAGAATCGACGGAGGAGGACAGATGATCACGCTCAGGAGCGAGCTTGTGGCGGACCTTGACGATCCGCGGGCGTTCGCGAAGCGCGCTGCAAACAGCCGTAGAGCTGGCCGGCAGGTCACGCTAAAGCTCGCGCTGACCAAGGGCGGCCGACATCCGCAAACACGGTGGGAATCGGGTGCTACCATGGCGGAGTGTCTGCTCAGAAGCTCTCGGTCGCTTTGGAAGAGCCTGTCGCGGCCGCCGCAAAGCGTGCGGCTCAGCGTCGCGGCATCAGCTTGTCGGCCTGGCTAAACGAGGCCTCCCGCAGCGCTTTGACGGTCGAGGACGGCTTGATCGCGGTGGCCGAATGGGAAGCCGAGCACGGTGCGCTTTCTACTGAGACGCTTGCCGCCGCTGACGCGGTGCTGGATGCCCCGCGCGTCAATCGCGCCGCGTGAGTGGCGTCACCTACGACTCCGGGGCTCTGATCGCCGCCGAACGCGGCTCTGTATCGATCTGGGCATTGCACCGCCGGCTGCTTGAGCGCGGCATTTGTCCCACCATCTCGACGCCCGTGCTCGGCCAAGTGTGGCGTGGAGGCCCCCAAGCCCAGCTCTCGCGTCTCTTGCGGGGATGTCGCGTCGAGCCGCTGAGCGAGCCCCGGGCCCGAGCCGCCGGAGCCGCATCGGCAGCGAGCAACCACAAGGATATCGTCGACGCCGTCGTTGTGGTGACGGCGCTCGCGCGCGGCGATCTGGTACTCACGAGCGACCCCGACGATCTACGGCGTATCGCCTCGGCGATTGGCGGAGACTTGGCTTTGCACGTCGTTTGAGCAATACTCGATGCGACTTAGAGAGTGACTGAACGGTTAGCGTGGATCGGTACCGTAGGCAATCGACTAGGTGCTCAAAATCCCGCCAATGCATGCCGGAGACATGGTCTGGATGGTCTGCGATCCAGCGCAATACATCATCCGAGATTTGGCGAAATGCTAGGCGCAAAGCCTCGCTTGGAGGCCGCGGCGCTCCGTCATGATCCAGCGATCCTGATGATGCGACCAGCGAGTCGAGCAGCACATCCACCTCGTCGGGAGGAGCAACCGGCATATGGAGCACGCCGGTATCCCGATCGGGTCGAAACACAAGCCGTTCGGGCAAAACCCGTATTCTTCAAAAAACGTACTATGATAAGCGGCGGGAGATGATCTATATTGCGCTCACTGAGTGCGGTCATCCAAGAGTCGCGGAACGGCACTGAGAAATCATCGATCAGCATGGCGTCGTACTCGCGCTCTTCGAGGTGCACCCATGCGTCAACCAGATCGCCGACACCGTGAAAGTTGTGACGACTTACTACGGCGGACAAGGTAGGGAAGTCCCAGTCCTGACTTGCCTCACCCGTGCGCGTCCAAAGAACCTGTGTGGGTGCGATATACGCCATGCTGACTAAAGATATTCCCTACGCACCGACCACCGCCGCACAATCGGTGTTCTGCGAAGTGATGATCAGGCTACAGGAGCCGTCGCAGTTCGTCCCGGCTGATTTCTGCATCCTTCAACAGTCGCGCCAGGGTGCCGATTGACATCGTACGGTGGGCTATCGGCACTACCAGCGTTCGGCGGGTGGCTGTGTGGACGTAAATTTGGTGGCTGCCGCGACTGCGGTCGTGTTCCCAGCCCTTGCGTTCTAGGACGCGGATAAGTTCCTTGGCTGTGAGTCGAGGGAGCTTGTCACTCACACAAGCTGGCGCTAGCTTGAGGTGCTCAATCTTGGGCAATGACCAACCACGCTCGTCCCGGGACTCGAGATAGAGCGCCATCGCCTCTTGGATCATGGAGGTAGCCTCTTCGAGCGTGTTCCCCTCGCTTACACAACCCGGCAGATCTGGCACGTATGCGGTATAGCCGCCTTCTGCCTGCGGCTCGAACACGACGTCAAACTCGCGATGCTCACTCATGCGAAATACAGCTCCACAGCCTCGCGGAGATTGGCTAGAGCGTCCGCTTCGGTATCGCCAAAGCTGGACACATCGACGTTCAGGCACTGGCCGACGAAATGTTCGCCTTCGCGGTAGATCACGGACTGAATATTGAGACTGCTCATGGCTTGGACTCCCTCTAGCTCCTATTCTACCGGCCGCGCCGGGCACGGGCAAGGTCATCCCTAGCCTAGCGTTGCCTGTCGCACAACGGGCAGTGTGCGATCTGCTACGGCTTGTCTCTGCCGCACCCGTCGCGAGTCGTCGTAACCAATGTCTTCAAGACGGCTCCGCAATGTCTTCAAGACGGCTCCGTTATCTATGTGCGCACCGCTATTTGTTGTGGCGAGTGCGCCTAATGGCCCGCACCTCGCGCCCGTCCATCTCGGTCACGGCTTCCCATGCAGATGGCCCACGACCGTTGTAGAACCATATCCCTAGAGTGACCGGCCAAGCCCAGGCCTTGAGACCCATCAGGCCGAACCACGGCAGGTTGGGAAGCAGGAATTGCCGCCAGTCTTGCTTTATTCCGGGAAATCCTGCCCGGACATAAAGAGTGATCAGCGTCACGACAAAACCACCCGCGTAGATGAAACCGACCGCTTGCATTATTGAATCGTCCTTTCGGCGAGACGATTGTTCTCTGATGGACACATGTAGTGAAATCTTGCTAACGCTGTCAACAACAATTCCGGTTCGCCTCAATTCGTGCGCACAACAGCGCCTCCAACAGCTGACTGCAATTCTCAATGTAGCCTCGCGCCTCGGTGGCCTCACAGCGCGCGCCTTTGTGCACGATCTCGGATCGTACCTTCCAAAGCTCTCTGAAGTCTTTCCACAGTGGCCATTTGCCGACCTCGATCCCCCAACACGCCTTGAACAATTTCGGCATTTCATTCCAGCCTTGCGCCGAGAGCAGCCCACGGACCATCAACCTTGCGATCTCGCCATCAACAGCTAGGGCGGCTGTTCGAAGGTACGGCTCCAGCAAGGCTTGCTTGATTAGCCACTCAAAACTCCCGACGGCGCGTACGACAGCCATCTCACGATACCCAGCTGCGAGCATTCGATGCGCTTCGTCAAAGTCCCTGGCTACGAGTTCGACAATCTCACGACCGGGTTGTTCTTCTGCGTAAGTTGACGATACACGTGGGGTGGCCGAACTCATGAGGACTTGCGCCGGGCGGACGCTGCGACCATGTCACTCAGACGCTCACGGCGCGATTGAGGGTCGTGAGCGTGCTCGAGATCTTGCAAATCATTGCCCTCGATCGCCACGACCGAGTAGCTCTCCTCTTGTGACTGGATGCGAAAATGTGTGCTCGCTTGCTCCCGAAACCGAAACGGGGTAATCACGAGGTAGAGATCGTTCTCCCCAAACTCGCTTTCCCTGGGCGCGAACGCCTCGATGCTCTCAAGCATCCCCAACGCACGCCACGTATTTGGTGGATTATCGCAAAACAGCGTGACGGCGACTTGGAAGGTGCCGTGAAGCGTTGGCAACTCGGCATAAACGTCTGGCATGAAGTCAGCACCGTCAAGACCCTCCAACTCCTCGCCCGGCTCAACGACATAGCCCCATTCTTTGAACCAATCCGCAACCAATCGCTCGTAGTAGATATGGCGGAGCAAGACATCAGGTCGGAGGCTGCTGAGCGGAAGGGCGTCGAACTCATCTAGAGGGACCTCGTACCACCGCGCCACCTGTCCACGTGTGTACTCGAAGCCTGCCGAATAGGGTGGACGGGCCAGCGCCGCGTTCAAAATGGTGTCGATGTCGCCTGTGGGAACCTCGACCCGCCCCTTCAACACACGCGTGGCCTCGGCCACCATGTCTCGCAACATGCCCTCCTCGGGCTGACCCCCATCCGCAGCGCGCTCTGCGTGCGTATCAGTTACCGCACGCAGGTAAAGTTCAAGAATACGACTCGACTCTGCCGAGTTGTCTTCCCCAGCGCCGTTGCTGGCCATTGTCTCCATCCTCGCCCCTTGTCGCTCGTTGGTGCGCGGCCAGGCTATCAGAACTTTGCAGCTTCTGGAATCATTCGATCAGAACGAGGAACCTACTTATGTGCAGCCTGGAGCTAGACCCGTGGCCGCCTACTTGGAGTGTGCAGTATGAGCCATGCGCCATCCGGCCGTCGAGCTGCAACTCGCTGATGGCTAGATCGGGCGCTGCGAGGATTCGGAACTCGGACCCGGTATGTTCGCCGTTGTCAGCGAGCAGATCCTCGGCAGAAGCATCGGCCCGAGCACCACGGATGCCGAGCCGCCCATAGATGGCATCAAGAACATCCGCGCCGATGGAGTCATCATCTGAGGCTGTGAAAACATCTATGCGCTGTCCGGGTATCGTGTGCTGCTTCAGCAGCTCGATTGTCTGCACCGCGGTATCAACCCGCGCGGTCAAAACTTCACGCTCAAGCCTATCTACCAGCGCCTCGTGTTCTACTTGCTGTGCCTCAATCTCTCCCTTGCGATCTGCTATGTACTCGTCTAGCGGTGGCTTGGCGTCTACTTTGTGATCGCCTTCTTGTGAAGCTGGCTCCGGTGACTCGTGCTCCGTCGGTATTTCCTCTGCTTAAAGTCTCAGTATGACACCACTATCGGGCGTCAGCAACATATGTTCAGGGAGAGGGCGGGCACAACACCGCGAGTGATATGGCATCACCAAGCAGCTCGCGCCGTGGCGAATCCGTGGTAATCGGCAGCGAAATAATGCTGATGATCGGCTACGTCGCACAAGTGCCACTAGATGACGCGGCTACTCGCCGCCGAAAAGGAGCGTCACGTCCCTTCGACCGTGGCGCTCCTCCCGTCCGGCTATATCTCGAGTTCTTTAGCGCGGACGGCGCTGCGCGTGGGAAAGATGAGGTCGTCTGTGGGTGCGGTGGATGAGGCCGGCGGCTTGGAGTTTGGCGATGGCGTCGACCACGCCGAGCCGGTGGCGGATTTCGCGCACCAGTTCCTCTACCGACCAGGGTCGCTGGTCATCGGGGTAGGTCAGGCGGTCGAGGATGCCGGACTCGATCATGGTGTCATCAGGCTCTTGGGTAGGGGTAGGCTGCGCATCAGGCATGGGAGATAGAACCTCCTGTGTCAAGGCTCCGGTGCGGAGCATCACCTCCGTGCCGGAGCCGCTCTTTTATATTTGGCCCGTTGGTCGGCCTTCAGGGCGCGGCTGTCTCGTTAGCCGCTCTCGTCGATGAGGCGAATGAAGTCGTGGATGATGCCTGCGACCTCGCGAACGTCTGTGATCGGCATGTCGAGGCTGGTGGCCATTGTGGTGTAGCGCTCGGCCCAGTCGGGATAAATCGTGATGCGTGGTGGCCATGCTTGCTGGCGGCGGGCTTTGAAGGTCTGTTGACAGGCTTCCTTGGTAGGCGCAAGGTTCTCCTCGGTTAGGGCTTGGAGAAGTTGCAGGTCGATCAAGTCCCAATAGCGCGCGTTCTCACCGCCGGCACGCAGTGGGGGCTCGGTGACGGCGTGCAGCTTCTGGGCGATTTGCCATGGGACTGAGAGCACGAGTATCATGTCGGGGCTGTCCAGGCCGACGGTGCTGAGGTCGTGTCCCGGGAGCTGTTCGGACTCCTCTCCGGCCTCCATAGGTGCCACCTCGACCACGGCTGTCATGAACGGCTTGGAGCGGAACGCGATCTTCACGCGCACCCGCTGGACGTGCGGTCGAAGCTCTAGGGGCCGCGGCTCATCGCGCTCGAACGAGAATTCGCGGTATGCCTCGGCAAACGCCGCGTCGAGGTGGGCGATCAGTGAGTTGGGCTCACCGCGCAGCACGAGGTCTACGTCGCGGGTCACGCGGGCCTTCTCGCCTGTGCGTAGCTCCATCGCCACCCCGCCTCTTGTGAGAAAGACAGGGACGTCTTGATCGTCGCTTACGCGCCCGAGCGCTCCGGCGAGCATCATTGCCGCGACGCGCAGGTTTAGGCGTCGCACGGGCATACCGGAGTCGCGCTCCCAGTCAGTGATCAGCCGCTGCAATCGGTTCACGGTCTTTGGTCGCTTCGGTGGTGTTCTCATGCGCGCCCGCTGACATAGTCGAGGTTGAGGTCTTTCACGAGATGTTCGTGCTCGGTCGCGCTGAGTAGCCCGCGTTCGCGGCCGTGGCGTGTGGCCTGCTCCAGTAGATCGCGTCCGAGGTGTTCGGCGGCTGCCTGGCGTATCGCGCGCGCGAGCTTGACCACGGGCACGCCGGCGATCGCGCTCACGTCGGCTGGATCCAGGTCTTCGCGGTGGATGACGTATCCCTTGGGGATGTCCCGCTGGGGCCGGTGATGCTTGGGCACTGTTACGTGGAGCTTGGCTGGGTTCACGTCGCTGACGTCCCACAGGTCGAGTGCCGTCTCGTGTGTGAGGACGCCGCGTGCTCCTTGGGGCCATAGCGCCGCTGCCATATATGCGGCCATCTCTCCGCCGGCTAGGAAGGGAACGCGGTAGACGCCGCGGCTCAGGCGCTCTAGTTGCCCGCGTGCGGCCAGCTTCGCGACCGTGTTCGGGTCGTAGCCAACATCCTTGGCGTCTGCGAGCGTCACCAGCCCGAACTGGTCTGCTGCAAGCTCGGCAAGCTCGGTGAATCGTCTCGTGGGCATATGCTCAATATACCCCAAAATGTCCTGTTTTGAGCAGAACGCTTCATTGGGTCGTGGGTTGCATGTCCGTCGAGGTTGTCTCTTCCGCGAAGGCCTCCGACAGGCGCCGGGCGGCGTCGGCCTTGGACTTGTAGTGCAGGTAGCGCATTGTGGTTTGCACGTTTGCGTGACCCATCCACTCCTTCAGCTCAAGGATCGACTCGGCCTTCCCGACGGCTCGCGTGCCGAAGGTGTGGCGCAGGTCGTGGAAGCGCAGACGCCGCAGTCCGGCGTGGTCGAGGGCTTCGTGGTAGACCTTGCGGACCTCGTTGGAGTCGAGGTGTCCGCCTATGACCCCGGCGAACACGAGGTCGGCATCGCCGGTAAAGTGCTCGCGTTGGCCGAGGCGCGCTAGCGCGGTAGCGACATCGGCGACCATAGGAACGGAGCGTCCCTTGCCCGACTTGGGACTGCTCTCGCCGCCGAGTGTGAAGCTGCGCACGACCCGGATCGTCTCGGCCGCGAAGTCCACCTCGCCCCAGCGCAGGGCCAGCAGTTCGCCCATGCGCAGGCCGGTGAACGCTGCCGTCAGGAACAGGGTCGCGTACAGCTCGCTCGGCGTGGCCCTCGCCAGCGCGCGCACCTCTGTCGCGGATAGCACATCGATCTCGCTTGCGTGGCGCACGCGCGGGCGCTCGACCAGGCTCATCGGATTCGAGGGCAGCTTGTAGACCTTCATCGCGCGCTTGAAGATCCCGTTTAGCACGATCAGGTACTTCTGGCTGGTGCGGTTGCAGCAGGAGAGGCCGGCGCGCCAGTGTTCGATCGCGTCTGCTCCGACGCGCTCAAGCGGTGTTTCGCCGAATGTCTTGTTCAGGCGCTTGACCATGTGCTTGTAGTCGGAGAGGGTGCTCGGCTTTACGTCTCGGTCGTGCTCGACGTAGCGCAGCCACTCCGCTGAGGCGTCGGCGAACTGGGCACCCGTGATCCGCATACCCTCAAGCGTTCCGCGCCGCGCGTCGGTAAGGATCGCCTGCAGCTGCTCCTCTGCCATGCGGCGGGTGAAGTACCCGGCGGGCGCACGCCCGCGCTCGGTCCACGCGAAGCCGAGGCGCCGCTTGACCTGGCGACCGTCGGGCAGCCTGTATTTGAGGTAGTACACAGACTTGCGCTTGCCCTTGCGCACCAGCACATGTCCGGTGATCCGTGTCTCGGTAGGGTGATGGTGCATCAGGACTTCCTTCCTGTTGCCGGGCGGCGGCCGATTCCAGCGGCGCGCCGCCAATTTGCTTGTCTGTAGATTTTAGGCCACATTGCGGACGGAACGCGAGTGCCAATCAGCGTGTCTGGCTCTCGCTCTCCGAGGCTCCCGACCTTTCTTCGTGTAGCCAGTATGCGAGGTCGTCGGGATCGAATCTGACGTAGTGGCCGAGGCGGTGGTGGGGGATCTTGCCGGCGCGTGCTTGGGCGAGGAGCCAGGTGTAGGGGACGCCGAGGAGGAGGCTTGCGGCCTTGGCGTCGATTAGGGGTGTGAATGCTCGGCGGATGTGTTTGCCGATGCGTCCGGCGAGCTTTTGGGTATGGGGTCTTGGGTGTCTTTGCGGGCTTATCGGCGCTGGTGTTTCGTTCTTGGTGTTGTTGACCTTCCCGGCTCTGGTCATGTCCGAGCGTGTGTCTTTGAGGCGTTTGTGTTGCCTTCCCGGTTGGGGGATCGCAGTTAGGGTTCGCATCTTGTCATCCTTTCTCTTTTGGTCGAATGTCAAATTCGGCAAAGGTCGGCTTGCCGACCTAGTTGCCCATCAGCGGGCCGGTCATGGTTCTGTCAAGGGAAGTCCGTCAGGACCCGCCGTTAGGCGGCCCCGAAGGGGTTTCCTTGACAGGTTCTGAGCGGTCCGCTATTCGACGGCGGGGAGTTCGGGGGTCTGTGGCGGGAGTCGCCGCGCGGGCGTCCGCTGTGTAACTTCTTCTTGGCCTGTTGGCTGGCTGGCGGTCGGAATGCTGCGGGCGAGACTGCTGGTCGACTGCCCTCGCGTCGTTCTTGGTTGCGGGTGGGACGTTGGGGTAGTGGGTGGCGGCGCGGGTGAGGCGCTCGACGCGGTGCTCTGTCGGGGGATGGCTGTGCTCGCTGAGCCAGATGAAGGGGACGGGTAGGTCGATGAGTGCTCTGCGCTCGTCGAGGAACTCGCCGAGGGTGCCGGCTTGGCCGAGGTGTGCGGCGTAGTGGTCGGCGTGGTGCTCGCGGCTGCGCCAGTAGGCTCCCCAGGCGGCGCGCAGTGGCCACATCCCGATTGCGCCGGTTGCGAGGAAGGAGAGTGTCTTTAGGCCGCGGTGGACTTGGCCTCGGGGTGGGATTGTGATCCTTTGGAGGGCTGCGGTGAGTCGTCCGTCGCTGCTGTTGAGGTGTCCGAGCTCGTGTGCGAGGACTGGCTCGAGGTAGCCGCTGTCGAGCAGTCCGCGGTTGACCATGAGGGTGTCGGCGTAGGCGGCGGCGTTCTCGATTTCCTCATCGACGACGAACCAGCGTCGTGGCTCGCGCAAGCTGGGATCGATTGCTCTGAGTTGGGCGAGCGCGTCTTGGTAGATCAGTTGCTCGCGCTCGGATGGCGATCGTCCGCCTGCTTGTTGCTCCCACCACCAGCTACTGAGCGGCAGCACAAGCGTCGCGAGGGATAGTGCGAGTGGCCCGTAGCCGACGACGAGCGCGATCGGGTGGACGGGCGTGGTGGGTTGGCCGAGGAGTTTGAAGAGGAGCCAGATGACGGGATATGCGACGAACCCGCGTATCGCGGCGCAGGGTACTTGCAGTGCGAAGGTTGCTAGGTAGAGCAGTAGCCAGCTTGGGGATAGCTCTTTGGGTGAGATGAAGTATTCGCCGGTCCGTGGCGGTTGCATTGTGTGCTCCTCCGTGATTTCAGGTGAGGGGAGATGTCCTCTAGGTATGTCGCAACTGCCATCCAGACCCCCCCCTGAAAAATCGTGTGTCCTTACCGCGGTGTAGATGGGCGGAGACGTTGGTCACGGGCACGCCGAGTGCTTGGGCGATCTCGGCGGGCCAGGAGTCTGGATGCTCG
The DNA here is from genome assembly GCA_963743555.1 of uncultured Solirubrobacterales bacterium. Classification (GTDB taxonomy): domain Bacteria; phylum Actinomycetota; class Thermoleophilia; order Solirubrobacterales; family Solirubrobacteraceae; genus Palsa-744. The sequence continues at coordinate 156,277 of CAVUQG010000002.1, read as the reverse complement.
GCCAGATATGTGGCGACCTCGTCCTGGCTGATCCGACGTTTCCCGATCGTCTCGCCGTGCTCGCCGGTGAGTGCGGCACGGGCGGCTAGTAGTCGGCGACGCTCGGCCAACAGGTCGTCGTAGCCGGCGAGCTGTTTGTTTACGCGGTCTAGCTCGTCCTCGATGCCGGCTAGTACACCGCGAACACCCGGGTGCTTATCCACCATTAGTCCATTTCCCTACTTTCGTACTTGCAAAGATAAGATCACTATAGTACGTTACTATTCTTATGTCAATGTCTGGACAGCCTTGGGGGCCGTCGCACCAGTACCGGCCGCCGCCACGCGGACGCAAACACCATGTGCTGGCGTGGAGCCTCGGCCTGGGTTTCGTTGCTTTCGAGCTGTTTGCTCAAAACGCCCTCAATGATGGGGGAGTGGGCGCGGCCGCGTTCACGGTTCATACGATGGCCCGCTGGGGCTTCGGGCTCGGGGTGCTGTTTTTGCTGGTTCGGGGTTCGCAGTCCCTGTGGAGATCCCATACCTATAAGCCTTCGCCAGCGCCAGCACCGGTTGTCGATGCGGCGGCTGTGCGCGCGAAGTCGGCGCGACTCGGCGGCGGCGCCTATCTCGGACTCGGACCCGGGGGACGGTGGGTGACGGCCGACCCTGAGCATGCGGTGATGGTGTTGGGGCCGCCACGGTCGGGGAAGACGGGTTCGATCGTGATTCCCTCGGTGCTCGCGGCGGCGGGGCCGGTCGTTTCGACCGCGACCAAGCCCGATGTGATGAACGCCACGTGGCGCGCACGGTCGGAGGTCGGACAGGTCTGGTTGTATGACCCCTCGGGCGAGCGCGAGGTATGGCCACGGGGAATACGACGGTTGTGCTGGTCACCGGTGCCCGGGGCGGCGAGTTGGGATGGGGCGCTGTTGATGGCACGCGCAATGGCGGCGGGAGGATCGGCGGCGAAGGGCACGACCAACGAACAGCACTGGCGCGAGCGCTCCACCGCGCTACTCGCACCGCTGCTACACGCAGCGTTTGTCACCGACCGGCAGATCACGCAGGTCTTGACCTGGGTGCTGCGTGCCGAGTTGGAGCCCGCACGCACAGCGCTTGAGGATCATGGCGCGCAGATCGCGGCGGACGTATTGGCGGGGATCGCGAAAACCGATGAGCGGGAGCGCTCCTCGATCCTCTCCGCCACCGCCGGTGTCCTCTCCGCCTATAACGCCGACGCGACGCGACGCAATGCCGCCCACCCCAACTTCGATGCCGACCATTTCGTCCGCTCTACCGACACGCTCTACATCACAGCCCCCGCGCACAAGCAGGCATTGTGTGCACCACTGGTCGTCGGTCTGCTCGAGCAGATCCGACACGCCACCTACCGGCACGCATCGGAGGCGAGCGACACACGACGCCCACCCGTCTACATGTGCCTCGACGAGGTCGCCAACATGGCCCCGATTCACGATCTACCCGCTTTGGTGTCCGAAGCCGGCGGCCAGTGTCTACACGTCATGGTCTGCCTACAAGACCTCTCCCAGGCACGCAAACGCTGGGGCGATGACGCAGCCGACGGATTCCTCTCGCTCTTTCAAACGAAGGTTGTGCTGAACGGGATCGCCGACCCGAAAACACTGGAAGCAATCTCGCTGTGTCTTGGAGAATACGACCGCCAGCTCGTTACCCACACGCTTGGACGCTCCGAGACAGAGACCGGATTCTTTGAGATACCAAGGCCGACCGATACAGATAGCGTCGCCTACCACACCAATCGACAGCGCGTGCTCTCACCCGGCGAGATCGCACGACTGCCACCTGGGCGGGCGCTGCACTTGCAGGGGACGCGCTGGGGACTCATCCGCAGGACGCCGTGGCATCGGACGCAGCCTTGGAAGCGGATCTCTACCGCTCATAGTGGAAGGTAGAAGTCTACGTCGGTGCGATCGCCACACATGCTTGTCGTCCAGAGCGACAGCGCACTCGCCCTCGATATGACGCCTCCTTTTCGCGCGAATGCGCTCATATTCACAGTCTCGAGCATCTGTGGCGGACTTCGCCAATGGCTAGCGCCCGTTCGTGCCTGCGTCGCGATGCCGATCGTGAGAGGATCATGTCGATGAGCGACTTCTTGGTCAAGCGCGACGACCTCCGCAAGTGCCAGATCGCGGAGTCCAGGGTGCCCGAGCTCGAGCCTGGCCAAGCGCTACTTCGGGTCGAGCGCTTCGGGCTGACCGCGAACAACGTCACCTATGCGGTGTTCGGCCAGATCATGTCTTACTGGGATTTCTTTCCGGCGCAGGAGGGATGGGGCCGCGTCCCGATGTGGGGCTTTGCCGAGGTGGAGCGAAGCGAGGCCCAGGGTGTCGAGCCCGGTGTGCGCCTGTACGGATATCTGCCTCCTTCCTCCTACCTTGTCGTGACGCCCGCCAACGCTGGTAGGGACGGGTTCGTCGACGGCTCGCCGCAGCGCGTAGCGCTGCCCTCGTCCTACCAAAGCTACCTGGCGACCGACTCAGACCCTTTCTACCGGGCAGACTCCGAGGAGCTGCAGATGCTCTTGCGCCCGCTGTTCTTCACCTCGTTTCTGATCGATGACCAGCTCGTCGACCAGGGGCTGGCTGCGCGTGGACCGATCGTGATCTCCAGCGCCTCGAGCAAGACCGCGATCGCCGCGGCCTTCCTGTTGGCGCAGCGCGAGGGAGTCGAGCTCGTGGGGCTGACATCGATGCGGAACGCCGAGTTTGTCAACGGTCTCGGGATCTACGGCCGCACCGTCACCTACGACGCGATCCAGTCGCTCGAGCGAGGACCCGCCACCTTCGTCGATATTGCGGGAGACGGCAAGGTGCGCCTCGCTGTCCACTCGCACTACGGCGACGAGCTCGTCCACAGCATGACCGTGGGCGTCACGCATTGGGAGAAGCTCAGTACTGGCGAGAGCGAGCTGCCCGGCCCGTCACCGACCTTGTTCTTCGCCCCCGATCGCCTCGCCAAACGCTCCGAGGACTGGGGCCGCGCCGAGCTTCAAAGCAGGGTCTCCGAGGCCTGGTACCCATTCTGTGAGTGGATGAGGGGTTGGCTCGAAGTTGTCGATGACCGGGGCTTCGAAGCGGTTCAGCGCGTCTACCTCGATGTGCTCGAGGGTCGTGTCGACCCCAAGACCGCCAACGTGCTCTCGCTCGATTAGGCGGATTGAAGCACGCATGCTGTTGACGCGCGGCAGGCACGAAGTCACGGTGCTCGAGCGCGACGCGGCGCCCGTGCCCGAGTCCATCGAGGAGGCGTAAGAGAAGTGATCGCGTGATGGCGTGACTCAATTGATGCGCGGTGGATAGGAGTAGGGAGAGGGAGAGGCTCGCTTCTTCCTTGCGTGACGAGCGATCATCTCAACGGGTGTCTGGGTCGCTTCTCCTCCGGACGAGCAGCGGTGGTCCACGACGCCAGCGTTCTGGCTCCCGCTTTGCGTGGGGGACGCGGTTGTCAAACGGTACATTCATGCCGGCTGTTGGACGTCGTCCCAAGCGCGAGCGACGGGACGCCGTTGGAGGTTTCCTCTTCGAATGACGTAAGCGATGGTCCCGCTTCCGCGCCAAGCAGGGCCCCCCTGGCCCAGGGCAAGATGCCCGACCTCGGCGCGCTGATGCGCCAGGCGAGGTAGCGGCCTTGAGGTCAGCTCTTGGTGATCGTGCTCGTCGCGTGTGAGTCGAGATCCTCGACGACATAGGGCTGCAGTATGCGCCGCACGTGATCCGGGATCGGGGCCTTCTCGCCGAGGCGGTCGGCGTGCACGAAGACATGGACGATGCGACCCTCGGCGAGGATGTCCCCATCCCGCGCGATCCCGATCGCGGACACCATCGACGTGTTGCCGAGGCGCTCGACCTCGAGCGTGATCTCGAGCTCGTCGTCGAAGCGCGCTGGGGCGCGGAAGCGCGCCCCCGTCTCGGCGACAACCAGGTCGAGGCCGTCGGCTGTGAGCGCTTGGTAGGAACCGAGGGACTCGCGCCACAGCTCGGTCAGGATGACGTCGAAGTAGACGAAATAGTTGGCGTTGAAGACGTGGCCCTGGGCATCGCACTCGTTGTAACGAACGCGCAGGCGGTGCACGAACGGGTGCATCGCTGGGCCGGTGTGCTTCGCCGCTTCTTGCATGACTGGCATAGATCATACGCTGGTCAGATAACCTGTCAAACTTGTTTGATGGTCACTGAAGGCCCCTTGGGTATTCAGCCGTGATGAGTCTCCCGTCGTGGTATCCGTTCGCCGAGGAGGGCAAGCCGGCGCCGATGCCATTGCTGTTGGTGCAGGCGTTCCTGAACACCCGGTACTTCGCAGGCGACTCCGACCTGTTGAGCGATCCCGAGGCAGCGCGGCGATGGCTCTTTGATACTCAAGCTGCTGCCCCCCACCGCGACAGTGACAGCGGACGAACTGGAGGTGGCCCGCAGCATGCGCGAAAGCATCCGCCGCCTGCTCAGCTTTCGGAGCGGAGAGACGCACGGCGCTGTTGTGCTACGGCCCCTGCGCGAACTGGCAGGCGCGCACAGTGCGTGCTTGACTATGGACGAGCAAGGGACACTGAGACTCGATAACCCGCGCCACAACGATCTCGGTGATGGAATGTTCGATCTGCTGCTGATCGTTCGAGACGCCCAAGAACACGGCAGCTGGAGCCGCCTCAAGGTGTGCGGCAACTCGGAGTGCCGATGGGTCTTCTATGACCGCTCGCGCAACCGGCAGGGCCACTGGTGCGAGATGGCGCTGTGCGGCAACCGCCTGAAGAATCGCGCATTCCGCGCGCGCAGACGCTGAAATACGGACGATGTCGTGTCGGAACTGAAGATCCGTCATTCAGCAACGATGCGCCAGGCCAACACGCCCAAAGGCCGGAGAGGCACCGCCCAGGTCAGGGCTGCTCTCTCCCGGGCATCGCCGGATCCAAAGGCCGCGTCGCCACCCCTCCAAACACAGGAGAGTTGCCGCGCAAAGACTGCCCATTCCACTGAGAGGGGGCGTGTCGATCACTCACCCCACGCTGTCTGCTCTCGTCGCAACTGGTTATCGCCCGGAGGTAATCCGCTGTTACGGAGCGAAGTCCCTGCCTAGGTTTCTTTAACCAGACTCGGGGGCGCCGCGAGGTCGAACGTCTCACAGGAAGTCGCGTCGTGCCCGTCCTGGCGCTCGATGATGGCGACGTCATCGCCGGAGGGCGCGGATCGTTGCTTGGGCGCAGGCGAACCCCAGCGTAAGCAGTGCAAGGATCCCTAGTCGATCTCGATCCCGAAGTCGTGAGCATGGTCGAGGTCATGGTCCCGGTCGTCGGCCTGCTCGTGTGCTAGCTGGTGGGCGTCTCGGTAGGGTTGCTGCTCGCGGCTGGATTCGGCGGTTTCGCGGTCGTAGAGTTCGGCTGAGGGGTCGGGGCCGTTTAGGACGGCGGGCTCGACCCCGTTTTCGATGGTCTGGCCGTGGTGGAGGTCGGGGGTGTCCGCATTGACGGGTTCGTTGGTTTGTCTCAGGTCGCGGTCGGTGTCGCGCCCTGCTGTGATGGCTTGTTGGCTGATGCTTGCTTGTTGGGCGTTGCTTTGCTCGATTTTCTCTGCGAGGCGTTGGATTGTTTCGGGGTTCATGCCTTGGGTGCCGAGGTTGTCTCGGCTGGCGTAAATGTTGGTTTGCTCGCGTGCTCGGCTGAGCGCGACGTAGCTGCGCTCGCGGTCTGTTTGCCAGCCGCCGATGAGGGCGAATGCGGTGTTGGTGGTGAGGCCTTGGGCCTTGTAGACGTGTTGGGCGTAGCCGAGGCGTAGATCCTTGAACTCGTTGGTGTCGACGTTGACCTCGCGTTCCTTTGCGCCGTGGGTGTCGACGGTGAGTTTGTTTTGGTCTTGGATGTCTGAGTGTCCCGTTCTCCACACGGGCCTGGCCGCCGGGTTGGAAGTGGGGCTTGGTGAAGATGACGTGGTCGCCTGCGGCGAGCTGGTAGGGGGCGTCGGGTAGGTTTGCTCGGTCGTTGCCGAGCTCGCCGGCGATCTCGCGGTATTCCTGGGCTTGCTTGTTGAGCCGGTCGAGCTCCTCGTTGGTGTTGTCGGTCAACATCACGGTCCGCCCCTCGGGATGCTCAAGGCGTTGCTCGTTCCAGTCGGCGACCATCTGTTCCGCTGCTTGTTGGCGGGTGTCGGCGATGTGTAGACGGTCGTGGGCTTGGTAGGCAGCAAGCGCAGCGGTCGCGTTGCCGTCGCGGACTTGTGACCATGCTTCTCGCTCCCATTGGTTCTCGGCTCGGTGGACCTCTGTTAGTTGGGCGTTGGGGGCGCAGTCCGTTATGTGGTCGAACAAACCTCCAGCACCGATCGGAGAGAGCTGCGCACTGTCACCAACGAGCACGAGCTTCGATTCCTTCTCAGCGGTTTGTTGTACGACTCGGGAGAGACGGTTGGTGTCGGCCATCCCGGCCTCGTCCATCACCACGACAGTGTTCTTGTCGAGGTTGAGCATGTCCGCCCTGACACCGCCGAGTAGCGAGTCGGTCGTCAGGGATTGGTCGGTTTTGGCGTCGGCGCTGAGGCGCTCGGCGGTTGCGCCGGCGACGGCGGTGCCGAGCACGGTGTAGCCGTCCTTCTGCCAAGCGTTCGTGGCGGCTTGAAGGACGACGCCCTTGCCGGTCCCGGCCTGACCGATCAGGGTTGTGACGCCGCCCTCACCGGTGATGCTCCGTAGAGCCTGCTGTTGCTCTTGGCTGAGGGGGCCGCCGATCTCGCACGCAACCTCGCGTTCGGCTTCGTTGAGCGACTGATCGCTCACGGGTGCCGCTTGCTCGGTGGTGCGCTCCTTTACGGTCGCGAGTGTCCGTTGCTCGCGGTCGCGTAGCTGTCGGGTCGTCCACTTGCCGCCCTGGAGTTGGATGAGCTCGCCGTAGCGCGCGAGGTCTTTGACGAGGGTTTGGGCTTCGCTCGGGTGGCAGACGCCGGCGGATGCCTCGTAGGCGGTGGCGTAGAGTTCGCGCTCGCTGACCGTCGAGCTTTTCGCGGTCACCCGCTCGAGGAGCTTGTGCGAGAAGCCAAGGGGCGGGGATTCGGCCTGTCGGACGGTCGTGTCTTGTGCACGCGTGTGCTCGGGCATGTTGAAGAGACGGTGGGCGCGCTCTTGGGTGAGGCCGTGCTCGGCGGCCAGCTCCCGCCAGGCGTCATCGACCTTCTCGGGTGCGAGCGATGACTTCGTGCCGCGGGTGCCGGTCGTTAGCTCCGCAAGCTCGCGCGCATTGGGCTCACGCCCGTACTGTGTCCTGAAGTCGCGCGCAGCTTGACGTATCTGGCTGGTGCGGGTTGACCAACGCTTCGCCAACTCTTGCGGGACGCCCTTGACCTCGAAATAGCGTTCGTCCTTGCCGGTCCCCGGCTCGACCTGTACCCCAAGCTCTTGAAGGTTCTGTGCGAGCACCGAGCGATACCAGGCACCGTTCTCGCGCGCACTCAGAAAGACCTGACGGGAATCGACGGCCGCGAATTTGCCGTCATCGCGTTCGGCGGCGACCACGACGACGTGGGTGTGCAGCTTGCGGGTCGGGTACCCCGTCTTTCTCCTGGGTCGCTGTGAGGCGGCTCGCGTTGTGCATGAACTTAGCGGCCACGACGCCTTTCGCGGTCTGCCATTTCAGCTCGCCGCTTTCGCGCACACGAACGAGTTCGACGTCGCGCTCGAGGTGGCTCATCGCGCTAGTGACGGCGTCCTTGTGCGCTGCCTCGATCCGTTCGCGATAGTCGGGTGAGGACGCGGCCCATAGGGCGGATACGTCCTTGGGTGGGCTGAAGCTCATGTCGATCCCGGCGACCCTCGTGCCGTCGCCGCCGACGGCCCTGATCTCACGACCGTTCTTTGGGGCCTGCCCATTCATCAGAGAGAGGAGCTGGTCGCGCTGCACGATCATGTCGGGGGAAAGACTGAGGGAGGCGAGAACGGTTGGGTTGCCGTGCCATTCGCCGGCGGCACCATCGCCGCTCTCGTCGGCGGGATCAATGTAGTAGTCGCCCCGTTCGGAGGTCGAGGTCAGATAGGTCGCATATTTATCGGCATCGCTGCCCTGCACCTTGTGAGTCGTCTGCATGTTTCGAACGTACGCGGCACAGGCATGCGGTACAAGAGGCGAGGGCTGAAAGTGAAACTCAGCAGGGCTCAGCTCATTTGAGATGGTTACTCTTAACATTTCCAAGAGAGGGAGATTGGGGTTACAGCACCATCGGTGCGTATAGTCTGCATCGGGTTGTGGGGGCGTTGAGGGGTGACTGCACGGTTCCTGGTACGGGCGCGGTTCCGGGGGCGCTTTGAGCGGTGACTGCGCGTTGTGGCTACTGGCGAGGTCGAGATGCTTTGAGGAGGGCGGAGGGTTCGGGGCTGTCTCGGCCTCGGACCCGAACCCGAGTCCAAGAGGCGGGCGAACTATCTGTCGGGGCGTGGGCCACGCGAATGTGGAGGAGGCCCACTGGGACCTATGGGCACGCCCCGCAAATCCAAATCCTTCTCCCGCTAGGGTCGCGCGAGGCTAGTCGAACTCGACTTCGCGCGGGTCGATCCTGAGCCCCTCGCGGGCGATGTGGGCGAGCACGTCGTTGCGTACCCAGGCACTTGGTGTGTTCTTGCCTGCCTCGGCGCGTAGGCCTATGCGACGCATGAGCCAGCTCGTCTCCCCGGAGATGTTGCCCTTCGCGTCGCGCCTGAAGCGTCCACAACGGATCGCGATCGCGCTCGGGTTGATGCCTTCGCGCTCGATCGCTCTCTGAACGGCTTCGCGCAGGCCGCGGTTGAGGACCATCGGACCGTTGCACGCGCGCTCTACTTGCTCGCACAGTCGCGTCGTGGAGAGGCCTTCCTTGACATTCGCTATCGCTCTGAGGGTCATGCTCCGTACCGGCTCGTAGTTCTCGAGCGTTCCGATCAGCTCTCTCACGCTCACCGCTTCTGGCCTGTCCCACGGTGTGATGCCCAGGCGCCACCAGCTCAACTGGTTGGGTGGGGTGCAGGCCGCTGAGATCCCCAACCTGTAGATGTGTCCGTCTTTGTCGGTCACTTCCGGTGGTCCAAGTGGACGCGCCCTCTCGCTTATCAGCGGTGTCGCGTCTAGATCGCTTGCTTGCAGGCAGCGGCAGCGGCGGTTCTCGTCTTTGAGATACATGGCGCATACGAGCTGAGCGTTCGCCGGTGGCTCGTCGGCCGGTAGATGAGCCACAAGGCGCGGGTCATCCTGGGTGTTTGCGAAGCGGTCGATCAACAGCGTGCTTTGCCCTGCTCCGCGCTGCATCACCACTTCTCGGTGTCTGCCGAGCACGTCGCTGTATGTGGCAATTCGCGCTTTTTTCTCGGCTGTTTGGCATCGCGAGCGCCGTGCTCGTCTTGTGGTCTGTGGGGTGAGTGTCGTGGTGCTCATGGTTGCTCCTTTCGGGAGGCCCGCGCGAGGTGTGGGCCGGTCCCCTCCCGCCCGCACGCGCAGCGTGCGAAAATCGGGAGGGGTCGGCACACACCGTCTTCACCCGAGAGGCGGTTCTGCGAGATCAAAGGTGGCCTCCCCTCCGGCGGGCGGATGTACCGCTCACAGCAGCCGCCTCAAAGGGTCGCCATATCCCGGGATACCGCGAGTCGTTCACGGCGTATCTCCGCTCGCGGTGTCTGCTTACGTCTTTGCATACGCCGGATCTGGTCGCTTGCTTGGGCCGTGGTTGCCGGTGCAGCGAAGGTCGTCCCGGTTCGGAGAGCGAGGGCTCGTAGGTAGCGCAACTGTGCAACCGTTGGCTTTCGTGCTGATGGGACAGCGCTGGGTAGGGGCTCGGGCATGTGGCGACCTTTCGTCGTGGCCTTGTTGGGGGGTGGGGCCGATCCCGATCCCCATGCACGCGCAGCGTGCAAAAATGGGTCGGGTCGGCGCCACCCCGCCACCGGCGTTCGGACATGTGGTCGGCGTGCCTCCTACTCGCATGTTGGCTGAGGGTTCGGGGCCGTCTCGGCCACGGCCCCGAACCCGAGTTCGAGGGACATGCAAGCAGGGTGAGAGGTGTTACACGGACGCGGTAGACGCCTTCTGGATGGACCGGTACGCCCATCCATCCCAATCAACTCGCCTCTCTTGAGCTACGACCGCTCTGGCGCGCCGGTTCGGCCCTTGAATGGCTGGTGTCCGACGCCTGTTGGGCGGACCGACCTATCGGCTGGAAACCAGCAGAGACGAACACTTCCTGTAGCGCCACTTTTGAGGTCCGGTCAGGTAATGTTCCGACTGTCTGCATATCTCGAATGGGCCGAGATCGAAGGAGGGATGGGTTGTGGCTGAGGCGGCTGTGGATCGGAAGTGGATGCGGGGCTCGCCGTTGAAAGGGGCGTTGCTCGCTCTTTTGCTTGAGTTGGAGGAGCCGACGTACCCGTGGAGGTTGGCGATGTTGGCCTCACGGCGGTTGGGCCCGGCGTCGGGGATTGACCCGGGTGTCATCTACAAAATGTTGGCGGCGCTGGCGGAACAGGGTCTTGTGGCTTGCACGACCCACAGGGATGACGATGGGCATTCCCAGAAGGTGTATGGCGCGACGGACCTTACGGGTCGTGCTTTGAGCGAGTGGATGGCTACCCCTGTGGCTGGGGAAGCGATCCGTACTGAGTTGCAGATCAAGTTTGCGTTCTCGCGACCGTGTGACGCTCATGTCTTGCTGCAGACCTTGGGCACATACGAATCGCAGTGCTTGGATCGTCTCGCTGAATGCTTAGACGCGGAGGTCTTGATGTCCTCGTGGACTGGCTTGAGGATGAATGTCGCGAGCACTTGGACGGAGGAGCGCTTGGAAGGTGAGTTGCGTTGGATCATGCGTACCCGCGAATCGATGCGCGACTATGCGACCAAGCATGGCATCCAAGGGCTATGAGCCTGTTGGCTTTCGAGCACGTCACGAAGCGTCATTGGGACGGGCGTCGGCCCTTCACCGTCCTTGAGGATGTGTCCTTCGAAGCTTGACGCGGGAGACTTCGTTGGCATTTGGGGTATGCGCCGCTCGGGCAAGTCGACGTTCTTGCGTCTGGCTGCCGGTTTGGAACTGCCGGATGAGGGGCGGATTCTCTTCGACGGCCGAGAGCTTACTGCTCTCTCTGGTGATGCTCGTGCTGAGTTGTTGCGCGCTCGCGGCATCGGCTTTGTCACCTCGGCTTGGCGGCCGCGGGTGCGCCAGCAGGCGATCGAGTATGTGGCCTTGCCGCTTCTGGCGGACTCGCTGAGCCTGCACCAGGCACGCCAAGTCGCCCGGGAGGAGCTGGAGCGGATGGGCGTCCTGAACTGTGCGCACATGCTGACAGACAGTCTTTCGCTCGGCGAGGCTTTGCGGGTTGGGTTGGCGGCGGCGTTGGCTTCTGAGCCGAGGCTGTTGCTGGTGGATGAGCCCGCGGTGGTACTCAGTCCCAGTGAGCGCCAGGAGCTTTATGGGCTGATCGTCTCGCTTGGACGTGCCTCGACGCCTGCTGTTCTGGTGGCCTCTGAGGACATTGGGATAGTGCGTCGCGCGAGGCGCATGATGACGATCGGTAACGGTGTGTTGCGCTCATCGGATAAGGAGGGAGAGGTCGTCTCGTTCCCGCGCGGGCGCGCCTCTGATGGACGGTCGGGCTGATCGTGAGCGCTCTGGAGCTGCGCGCTGTCGTCAAGTACTACGTAAGCGGTGGGGAGACGGTGCGGGCCGTGGATGGTGTTTCGCTTGGGATCTCTCCTGGCGAGTTTGTCGCGTTGTACGGTCCTAGCGGTTCGGGCAAGACGACCCTGTTGTTGCTCGCGGCCGGTCTGAGCACGCCCGACAGCGGAAGTGTCCTCTTTGGCCGGCGCGAGCTTTCCTTGATGTCTGGTTCCCAGGCCGACAATTTCAGGTTGCGCGAGGTCGGCTTTGTCTTCCAAGCTTTTCATCTTGTCGCGGGTGCTTCGGCGTTGAGCAACACGGCGTTGAAGCTGTTGGCTGACGGGTTGACGTTGCGTGAGGCAAAGGTAAGGGCGCTTCCTTGGCTTGAGCGTGTCGGCCTCGCGGCGCGTGTTGGTCATACGCCGGATCGGTTGTCGATGGGTGAGCGCCAGCGCGTTGCGATAGCGCGGGCGCTCGTGAACGAACCGAGCTTGTTGTTGGCGGACGAGCCGACCGGCAATCTCGATTCGAAGCGCAGTGCGGAGATTCTGGGCCTATTGCGCGATGTGTGCCATGAGCGCCAGATACCGGGATTGATCGTGACGCACGATCCGCAGGCGATGGGCTTCGTTGATCGTGTCCACACGCTGCGAGACGGCCAACTCGCTGACGGGCTCGACGCGGAGTTGGCAAGCGCATGGGGGAGCCGGTGAGCAAGCGGCGCGTGTTCACGCCGACGATCCTGAAAGTCAGGGTAAGTACGCTGCTTGCGCTTTACGGATGGCGGTTGCGTCGTCACAAGGTCCAAGAGCTGCTCGCCGGTATCGGGATCGCGATCGGCGTCGCCCTGTTCTTCGGTGTGCTCGTCGCGAACACGAGCACGACCAGCTCAGAGTCCCAGCTCATTCACGCCGTCATCGGCTCCGCACGTCTGCAGCTCGCCGCCCGCTCGCCAGCTGGGTTTGACGAACGACTTACCCAACGCGTGAGAGAACTGCCTGGTGTCGAAGTGGCCGCTCCGGTACTCCGCGAGGATGCCGTGATCGTCGGTCCGCGGCGGCGGCAGACGATCCAGTTGATCGGCGTCACCCCGACACTGGCCGGACTCGGTGGCCCCTCGGCAAAAGACGCAAGTGTCGCGGAAGGCTTGCTGTCAGGTGGGATCGGTCTCCCTTCCTCGGTCGCGGGATCGATCGGTGCTGAAATCAACGACAACGTCACGATCCTTGCTGACGGAGAAGCCCACATCGCAAAGGTCCGTGGTGTGCTTGGCAGCCAAGCGATCGGCCCGATCGCGTCCAGTCCGGTCGCGGTAGCGCTCCTGGGCGAGGTCCAGCGACTCACCGATCTACCCGGACGAGTCACCGAAGTGTTCCTCAGGCCACGCCCGGGCTCTGAATCGGCTGTTGCTTCGAGAGCTTCGTGCTCTTGCGGCCGGACGGCTGGATGTAGAACCGGCCGATAGCGAAATCAGACTGTTGAGCGATGCCGCCGGCCCGAGCGGCCAGTCGACGACGCTGTTCGCCGCGATCAGCGCGATCGTCGGGTTCCTGCTCGCGCTCAACGCGATGTTGCTGACAGTCCCCGAGCGACGCCGGTTCGTCGCGGAGCTACGCACCCAAGGCTTTGGTCCGCGCCAAGTCCTGCTCGTCCTCGGCTCCCAAGCACTGATCCTGGGTATCGCCGCCTCAACAACAGGCATCGTTGTGGGCGCCATCCTCGCCCGGACGGTCTTCGACGAAATCCCGAGCTATCTGACAGTGGCGTTTCCGGTCAGCGCCCATTCGGTCATAGTTCTCACGACAGTCGTGCTGGCGCTCGCTTGCGGAATTCTCGCTGTTCTGCTGGCGTCGTTGCCACCAGCTCTCGATCTTCGCTCGAGTAGGCCGCTAGATGCCGCGTTGCGCGAGAGCGGACAGCCGGGACAGCGCATCGGCACACAAACGATCGTAACGTTCGGTGTGGCTGGTGTTGCGCTGATCGCGATCGTCGCCATCGGCACACTGGTCGCTCCGAAGCTCACAATCGTCGGCGGGATGGGACTTGCGCTCGCCGCCGCATGTCTGGTGCCGGCTGTCCTAACTGGTCTGATCGGCGCGATAGCGCCCATCAGCGAAAGGTTGCGTGGCAGCATGCTCGCGCTGGCCATCGTCGAATTGAGGGGGACCGCAACACGCTCTGTTGTGTTGGCGGCGGTCGCGGCGGTAGCGGTATACGGGAGCGTCGCGATCCAGGGTGCCCGCGCCGACCTCTCACGGGGACTGCACTCCGCCATCGTCCAGTTCCTTGGCACCGCGGATGTGTGGGTAACCAGTGGGGAGAGCGTCTTTACGACGGACAGCTTCCATGCCAATGGAGCGCTCGTGAAGATCGCACACGCGCCCGGGGTGGCATCCGCACGCGTCTATCAGGGTGGGCTCCTGAACGTTGGGAACCATCGGCTGTGGATACGAGCACGTCCCCCGCAAGACAATGTGGTGCTCCAGTCAAGCCAACTACTGGAAGGCAACTACGTGCAGGCGAGCCGTTTGATCCGCCAAGGTGGTTGGGCGGCCGTCTCTGCGGGCTTTGCCTCAGAACGCGGACTACACGTCGGCGACAGCTTCTCACTTCCAACTCCAGCCGGCCCTGAGCGTCTCGGCGTGGCCGCGATCACGACGAACACGGGATGGCCATCGGGTGCGCTCACGATCGCTGCCAGCGACTACCGAAAGTACTGGCAGACAACTAATCCCGGCCGCTATCGAGGTCAACCTCAAGCCCGGTGTCAGCCCGGAAACTGGACGGCGGGCAGTGCTGGCTGCCATCGGCTTCAGGCCCGGACTCTCAGTCCAAACGAGGGCTCAGCGAGAAGCGCAGTTCACCGCCAGCGCCAGTCAGGCGCTGCGTACCCTCGGGGAGATATCGACCCTGCTCCTGGTGGCCGCCGCGCTCGCGGTCGCGTTCGCGTTGAGCGCGGCGATCTGGCAGCGTCGTGGACGATTGGCCTCGCTAAAGACACAGGGATTCAACAGCCGGCAGCTGTGGCGCTCGCTCCTGTTCGAGAGCGCGATCGTCCTTGGCGTCGGATGTGTGGACGGGGCGATCCTCGGGATCTACGGTCATGCCCTAGCGGGACGCTGGCTGAAGCTGACCACGGGATTCCCTGCGCCATTCTCGCTGGGCGAGGTCGAGTTGCTTCTCACGATCGCCCTTGTTGCAGGTATTGCCTTGAGTGTGATTGCTCTCCCCGGCCTCTCAGCTGCTCGAGTCTCGCCAGAAGCAAGCTTTCAAGAGTGATCGCGTTGCCCGGTGCAGCTGGCGGACGGCGCCAATTTGGCCTCACGAGCCCTACGTCGTGCGGAGCTCACCATCGCGTTTCTCTCGGCTGCCCAGTGCTACTGGCTGGATGTCTTCCCTCGCGTCCAGCGCGAGCTTGACTATTGGCGTTGCCGGGCCAGAGAGATCCCGAATTCCGAGCTGCGTCGTCTGGCGCTTGAGACCCACTACTCCAAGTGGTGCAACGTCGAGGGCGCCGCCGCGTTTGCGACTCTCGCACCACGCGCCCACCGGCCTGCGACCATCAGGGCAATCGTCAGCTTTCAGGCCGCCTATGACTACGCGGACACGATCGCCGAGCAACCGCACGACGATCCGATCGCAGGCGGCCGCCTGCTCCACCGGTCGCTGCTGATGGCACTCGACAATACCGCCCAACACCCCGACTACTACGAACACAGTCCATTCAAAAACGACGGCGGCTATCTCTGCGGTCTAACCGACAGCTGCCAGCGGGCATTCCAGGAATTGCCCGCTCACGCGATGGTCGCTTCCGCGGCAAAGCGGGCGGCCGAGCGAATCGTCGCGTACCAGAGCCTGAACCACAGCGGCAGCGACTCACATGATTTGCTCGCCGCCTGGGCTCAGGAAGAAACACTTCACCGAACGGGCCTGCGATGGTGGGAGACAAGCGCCGCCTGTGCATCCTCACTAACGGCGCTGGCCCTAATCTCAGCAGCAGCAAACCCTTCACTCAAAGCACGGGATGTGGTCGCGATAGAAAGCACATATCACCCCTGGGTGGGAGCGCTTCACACGCTGCTCGACAGCCTCATCGACTGGGAAGAGGACGAGCTTGCCGGCCAACCCAGCCTGCTCGACAGCTACGACACGATCACCGAACTGGCAGAAACTATGCGCAGACTGACCGGACACTCACGCAAGGCCATCAGATCGCTTCCACGAGCAGACCGGCACGCCGTCCTTCTGGCCGGGATGACAGGACTCTACCTCGCCGCACCCGAAGCACACAGGCCAAGGACCAAGTACGTCTCGGCCAGTGTGACCTCAGCGATGGGCGACTTGATGGCGCCCACACTACTGATCATGAGGGTTCGCCGTGGGACACGGCATCGACGATCATCCTGAAGATAATGGACGTTGCCGTTTAGCGTAACTATTCGTCGGACCAGTATTGGTCGCACCAGTATTAGTCCGACCAGTTGTCGCGGCACGCGCATCAGAGGAAGATCGACGAGTGTCGTTCTGTACCGACCCTTGAATGCCGTGATGAGCCCCACACGCAAACACGAATCCTTTGAGACGGGAACGGAGCCGGGGGAAGCAGACGATCTGCGGCAGCTACCGACCCTACGCGAGCCCAAGTATTCCCAATCTCTGGAGCGCGGCCTAGCGATTCTCCGCTGCTTCACACCACAGCGCTCTGTGCTCGGTATCGCGGAGATCGCCGATGACGTTGGGATGAGCCGCTCCACCACGCACAGATACGTAATCACCCTCGTCGCACTTGGCTATCTGGAGCAGGGCGCCTCCCGCAAGTACAGGCTGGGACTGCGCGTCACCGATTTGGGGATGGCCGCACTCAACTCAACCGGTTTGCGCGAGCACTCGTACGCTTACCTGGAAATTTTGCGCCAGCGCACCTCCTACACCACCAACCTGGCCGTACTCGACGGCCCAGAGATCCTCTATGTCGAACGCGCACGCAGCTACCGGCGCGGCCAGCGCAAGATCGACCTGAACCTACGCATCGGCTCACGCCTGCCGGCCTACTGCACTTCGATGGGCAAGGTCCTGCTCGCAAACCTGCCCGAGCCAGAGCTCGAGCAACTGATTGCCAGCATGACGCTCAAGCGCCGCGGGCCAAACACGATCACCACCAAGAAGGCCCTTCGCGCCGAGCTGGAGCTCGTGCTTGACGAGGGCATCGCGGTCAACAATGAGGAGCTCGCGGAGGGCCTCGTGTCGATCGCCTGCCCAGTACTGAACGAGAATCAGCAGGTCGTAGCGGCAATCAATTTGGCTGCCCACTCATCGATGACCTCCTCGGAGGACATGGTCGACCAGCTCCTGCCGCACATCCTGACGACCGCCGATGACATATCCGCACGCCTCGGCTACCGACGCACAACCACACACCGGTTCTAGTTTGCCATCAACGGTCCAGGTCGCTATCTAAGATGAAGTGGTCCTCGCTATTATCCGAATTCATTCGAACTACGTGCATCGTCGCCGCGACTTCGTGTACACTGCCGTGCGTCGGCGGACGGGTTCGGCACTGGGAGTCCGTTGAGCACAACTTCATGGGAGGAGCCGGGCATGCGAGTATGGTCGTCGATGCTGTACGCCTTTAGGCGTTCCATACGGGGCTCGTTCGATGAGGGTCGGTTCCCGGCCGGTGTACGCGGGCCGCGCAGGATGACAAGGCTTGGCATCAGCCTCTGCGCGGTCGCAATGACGGTAGCCGGCCTGTCGATGGCGGTGTTGCCCGCGACTGCCTCGGCGGAACCTCTGTGCACAGACTCATGGACGGGGCCAGCGGAAGGCAGTTGGCAGACTGCGTCGAACTGGTCCAAAGAAGAAGTGCCGGGCTCAAGCGACGTCGCTTGTATCGGTTCCGGCAACACGGTTCAGGTCACGGGCGGGAGCAATCAGGCGTCCTCGGTCCAGGGCGAAGGCGTGCTCGCTATCTCGGGCGGCACGCTGGAACTGGTCGCTGGTCTTGAAACGTCGAGTATCGGTGGCTTGGCACTCAGCGGCGGCACGCTCAGCATCGCCGGCGCGTTGGACCTCTCGAACTCGTTCTCCGCCGTCGGCACGCCGACAATCTCCGGCTCCGGCAGATTGGTCGTCGGGTCGTCCGTGTCGGGCACTATCGGCACGGGCAGTAGTTGTTCGGTGCATCCGACGTTGAGTGGTGTGACGTTCGTGAATGAAGGCTCATTGACTTTTGGTGCCAGCGGGGGGGTGGATGCTGGTGCGATCATGATGGAGGAAGGCGCCGAGTTCGATAACAAGGGCAGCTTCGACGACGAGTCTTACGACAATAGTTGCGGGTACGGTGTCAATCCCTATTACTACTCGTTTTATAGCGGTGGTGGGTCGACGAGTATTGTGAATACGGGTACGTTCGATACGAGCGCTGGGTTTATAACTAAAATTGGTGTGCCGTTCGTGAACGAAGGTACTGTGAGGGCGCAGGAGGGTTGGGTGGGGTTCGATGAAGGTGGTTCGGGCTCGGCGGGTACGTGGGGTGCTGTGAGTGGCGCTGCGTTGCGGTTTGAAGGAGGCTCCTTTTCGCTCGACGGCGATATTCTGGCTGGGTCCGGTGAAGTCAATTTCGCTTCAGCTAGCGTCACCGCATCAGGTGTAGATACGAGTGGTGGTCCGGACGTCACTGTGAGCGGTGGCACCCTAACGATCCCGGAAGGGTCCACGATGTCCGACACCTCAGGGACGTTTACGATGATTGGCACGCCGACAATCACCGGTTCGGGCAAATTGGTCGTCGGACCATCTGTGTCGGGCACGATCGGTACAAGTAGTAGTTGCTCGGCGCATCCGACGTTGAACGGGGTAACGCTCGTAAACGAAGGATCGTTGACGTTCGGTGCCAGTGGCGGTGTTAACGCTGGTGCGATCATGATGGAGGAAGGCGCCGAGTTCGATAACAAGGGCACATTCAACGACGAATCTTACGACAACAGTTGCGGATTTGGCGTAAATCCCTATTACTACGCGTTCTACAGCGGCAGCGGATCGACAAGCATTGTGAACACGGGCACGTTTGACGCAAGCGACGGGTACATAATCAAAATGGACGTGCCGTTCAGCAATCAAGGCATCGTCGAAGAGAAGACCGGTATCCTCGATCTTGAAGACGGTGGAGTCCCAGAACATGTAGCTACCGGCGAATGGCTGACACAAAGTGGCGCCTCGCTGATCCTTGGTGCTGGCACCTTCTTGGTCAGCGAAGAAGCAGATCTCTCAGCAGTGACGATCGGCGGCGGCGCCACCGTAGAACGGATACCTGCCGCCGGCCCACCACACGGGCATCTCTTCCCCTACCCCTACGCGTCGCATACGATCACGCTCGTTGGGGAAGGCAAAAGCGTCGGCACAGGCTTCTCGGACGCGAGCATCGAATTGACGCCGGCCGGTTCTGAAGAATGGAAACCGCTATGCGGCCCGCTCACCCCGAGCCTCGTCGACGAATTCAGCTGCTCGTGGGACACGGCATCTGGCTTCTATCCGGACGGGCTCTATAAGGCCCGCGCACAGTTGAGCGACGCATCTGAACCGCCGAACACGGGGCCAACGCCAAGCGTCACGATCCTGGTGGACAACACTCCGCCTACAGGCTCCGTCGCCCCACCAGCCTACATCGGTGGTGCCAGTACCACGGTCAGCGGCACCGCCAAAGACAGTGGTTCAGGCGTGCAGTCCTGGCAGCTGCAAGTCGCTCCAGAAGGCAGCTCTGAATGGACGAACGCGTGTCCAGCGCAGACCAGCCCGACCAGCGGCGAAACCTACCAATGCTCAGTAGACACGACCGGGCTCGCAGAAGGCGCCCATATCCTCCGCGCGATCGTGACCGACAGGGCCGGCAACGAATACACAACCGCCACCAAAAGCACGACGGTCGATAACACGCCCCCCGCGGCCTCCCTCGACGAAGTCTCCGAAGGGATGTACGTCAAAGGCACGATCACCCTGAAAGGCATGGCAAGCGACTCGACCTCCAGGGTAGCCAGCTGGACACCAGAAATCGCCCTGGAAGGCTCAAGCACATGGGCAGATGCCTGCTCTCCACAGACCACTCCAATCTCGGGCTCAACCTACGGCTGCAGCCTGAACACGACCGGCTACAGCGACGGGAAATATCAGATCCGCGCTCGCGCTGAGAACAATGCTACAGACACCCACACGACCTCCGTACAGACCGTCACGATCGACAACGCGCTGCCCACCGGGAGCCTGGACGCTCTGGAACTCACGAACAAAGGCACGATCACCGTCGAGGGTCCCGCAAGCGATCCAGAGGCCGGCGTCGCGACGTGGCAGCTTGAAATCAGGTCGGCAACTTCCGGCGAATGGCATAGCGCTTGTCTGACTCAAAGCGTGCCGATCGAAGGCGACGAATACGGCTGCTCGCTCGATACAACGACCCTGATCGATGGCTCCTACCTGCTGCACGCGGTGATCACCGACAACGCTGGCAACATCTACACTACACGGCCGGTAACAACGCATGTGCACAACAGCGAAGGAGCCGAAGAAGGCCCTAGTTGCACGGACGACTGGACCGGCGAAACCGGCGACGACAAATGGCAAACAGGTGACAACTGGTCCACCGGCAGCGTACCGACCAGCAGCGACCACGCATGTATCCCTTCTGGGGCAACGGTTATCATCACTTCAGGTACGACAGTGGGATCGATCACTGGCGAAGGTGACATCACCGTCGCAAGCGGATCGCTCGAACTGGCTGACAACTCCACGGTCTCTGAAATCGGTGGTCTCGCGCTCGACGGGACCAGTCTGACTGGGTCGGGCACGCTGTACGTAAGCAGTGAGCTCACGACGAACGGCAGCGCGAGGATCGATGGCGCTGAGGAAGTGGTTGTGGACTCCGGGGCGTCAGGCACCATCGACACTGCAGCCTGCACGATGCTGATGCTCGACGGCGCGACCCTTAGAAATGACGGCACGTTGACATTGGGGGCTAGCGGCGGGCAGAGCGGACAGTTGGATATGGAAGAAGGTGGGCATCTGGATAACGCTGGGACGTTCAACGCGGACTCCTATGAGGCATCCTGCGTACCGGGAAGCAATGTGGCGTCCATCCAGAACAATGGCGGGAGTCCTGAATCAAGTGTGACGAACACGGGAACGTTCTCGGTGGACGTAGGAAGCGCTAACAACGCGTCCGTTGATGTACCGTTCGATACCAGTGGTCATGTGGATGTTCTGAGTGGAACGCTTGCGTTGAGTGGTGGTGACACGACTGGTGGCGGTAGATGGGAATCGGCCGCTGGGGCACAGGTCGATATTGCGTCTGGGTCGTACACGATTACAGAAGCTGACGCTTCTGGGGCGAGTTTCGTTGTGAACGGCGGGACGTTGAACGCACAGACCGGGACTTCGTCGGTCGGTTCGTTGTCGGTAAATAGCGGGAAAATCGATGTGACGAGCGAACTGGAAGTGACGTCGTCCTTCACGGGGACTGGAGCTGGCACCCCGACGATCGACGGTGCCGGTAGTCTTGTGATCGGGTCGGAAGCTACGGGAACGATCGACAAATCAGTGTGTAATAGCGGCGGAGGCGACTTTTCCCTCGACAACATCGATTTCGTTAACCGCGGGAACCTCACTCTGGGTGTTGCGGGCGGGGGTCCCAACGGTGACATTGTGATGTCTGACGGGGCACAGATTCACAACAGCGGCACGTTCAACGTGGATAGTTGGAGTAATGACGCAGGACCGTGTAATAACACGGGCTACTCGATAACGCTGGGCAGCGGTAGCACTCCGAATGTTACGAACACGAGTGTGGGGACGTTCAACGCGGACATCGGGGGTGGTAATGACGGAAAGATCGGTGTTCCGTTCAACAATGAAGGGACCGTGACCGTCGAAAGCGGTGCCCTCTCGCCGGTGGGCGGAGATTCTGTCGGTGCCGGTACCTGGCGAACATCCGGATCGGGCAACATTAGCGTCCCCAGCGGGTCCTATGCGCTGACAGAAGCTGATGCTTCTGGGGCGAGTTTTGTCGTGGATGGCGGGACGTTGAACGCACAGACCGGGACTTCGTCGGTCGGTTCGTTGTCGGTAAATAGCGGGAAAATCGATGTGACGAGCGAACTGGAAGTGACGTCGTCCTTCACGGGGACTGGAGTTGGCACCCCGAGAATCGAAGGTGCCGGTCGTCTCGTGATGCGGTCTGGTGCGAATGGCACGATCGACAAATCGGCGTGTAACAGCGGCGGGGGAGACTTTTTCTTCGATGGGGTGGATTTTGTAAACCAGGGGACCTTCACGCTTGGTGCCGTCGAAGGCGGCCCTAACGGTGACATCGTCATGTCTGACGGGGCACAGATTCACAACAGCGGCACATTCAACGTGGATAGTTGGAGTAATGATGCGGGACCGTGTAATAACACGGGCTACTCGATAACACTGGGCAGCGGTAGCACTCCGAGTATTACGAACACGGGCAGGCTCAATGCCGAAGTAGGGGAAGGCAACACCGCAAAGGTGGGCGTGCCGTTCAACAACGACGGCGTTGTAAAGACGGTGAGCGGCGATCTCGTGTTCAGTGACGGCGGCGTGACAGAACAGGCTGCAGATGGGTCTTGGGAAGCCTCAGAAGGAGCGATAATCCTATCCGCAGGCACGTTCATCCTCGTCGAAGGCACCAACCAGGCAGGGATACAGGACGAAGGCGCACACATCGTCTGGATTTCGCGTGGCCTCAACGGGTCACTGGACACCCTCCCACCGTACGTATCTGGGACCGTGACGGTCTCCGGCAGCGGAGAAGGCGGGCTTGCCGGCCCGTTCGAAAACGCGTCGATCGAAGTCAGGCCAGAAGGGTCGGGTACATGGACCACGCTCTGCGGGCCGCTCACGCCCAGTCTGACGAGCACGTTTGAATGCTCGTGGAACACAGCATCGGGTAGCTATACAGACGGTTACTATGAACTACGGGCGAAACTCACCAGCGGCTCCACACCACCGGAAAACGTCACGACGACAACGATGACTGTGATGGTCGATAACACGGCGCCGGGCGGTTCGATAGAAGCGCCGCCGTCGCATGGTATGAGCGGTGTGCTGTCGGTTGCGGGCACCGCGACCGATAGTGGTTCCGGGGTTCTGTCGTGGCAACCGCAGATTGCGCCTGAAGGCTCATCCGAATGGGCCGACATATGTCCGGCGCAAACGTCCGCGACAGGCGGCGACCAATACGGTTGCACGGTTAACACCAACGAACACACCGACGGGGCATACGAGCTGCGGGCGGTCATCACCGACCGTGCCGGGAACACTTACACGACCTCCTCGGCGACGCTGCACGTCGCCAATGAAGCGGTCACTGGAGCGTTGGAAAACGTTCCGAGCGCGATCAGGGGCATGGTAGACATCGAAGGCGCTGCCAGCGCCGATAGCGCGACGGTCGAAAGCTGGGAACTCCAGGAGGAGGCCGCGGGTACGGGTTCGTGGGACAGGGCCTGTCCGCTCCAGACGGTACCGGTCAGCGGTTCAACCTACCGGTGTGAAATGGAAACTGCTGGTCTTGCTGATGGACCGTACGAGCTGCGGGCGGTGGTCACGAACAGTGAAGGAGACACGTATGTCACTGGCTCGTATCCGACGATGGTCGATAACACGCCACCGGTTGGGTTCATCTACCCGTTGACCGGGGATGTGACGGGGGAAGTCGAAGTCCAGGGTTACGCTGCGGACGCGGGTTCGGGTGTCGCCGAATGGAAGCTGCAGATCGCGCCCGTGGGGAGCGAAACATGGAGCGAACCGTGCCTACCACAGACCATGCCCGCGTTCGACTCGGTGTACGGGTGCACGATCACGACCGGGGGGCTGGCTAACGGCGAATATCAGCTACGCGCGATCATCACTGACACGGTCGGGAACAGCTATACGACAGAACCGGTGACGATGACGGTCGATAGCGTCAGCCCGTCGTCCACCACTGCTCCCGCTATCTCCGGCCAACCCGTCGCTGGACATATCGTCAGGGCAAGCGAAGGCAAATGGTCGGGTGCCGGCCCGATGACATACGCCTACCAGTGGCAACGCTGCAACACAGCAGGGGAAAGCTGCACCAACATCTCGGGTGCGACCGCAAGCACGTATACCCCATCCAGCGAAGACGTCGGCTCAACCCTCACGGTCGTCGTGACCGCGACCAACGGTGCTGGGGACGCTTCGGCGAGTGCTACGCCGACCGCGGTTGTCATCGCCGACACGCTTGGCAACGTTGTCGCTCCGAAGGTCACGGGCAGCCCGCAGGTGGGAGCTGTGTTGACCGCCGACCCGGGCGAATGGAGAGGCGTCCAACCGTTCTCCTACGCCTATCAGTGGCAGCTATGCGACAGCAAAGGCGAATCGTGCGCCGATATCAGCGGTGCGAGACCCCACAGAGCTACACGGCCAGCGAAAGTGATCTCTCGAGCACGCTACGGGTTGAGGTGACCGCGACCAACAGCGAAGGCTCCGCGAGCGCGACGTCTGGCGCGTCCACGGTCGTTACCGCTGCTTCGGGGACGGGGATCCGCTACCTCTACGACAACGCAGGGCGTCTGCATGTCCTCGACGATCCCAGTCAGGGCGCGGCCGTCTATGAATGGGATGCCGATGGCAACCTCACGTCGATCAAACGCTATCCGGACAGCACGGTCGCTGTCCTTGCGATCACCCCATCGCACGCTCCCCCGGGCTCACGGGTCGATATAACAGGCACGGGATTCGGTGCGGAAAAGACCGACGATGCGGTGACGTTCAACGGGACGCCAGCCAGCGTCGAAGAAGCCGATACGACAGACCTGATCGTGACCGTCCCGACAGGAACCACAGAAGGCCCGGTTGCGGTCACTGTCTCAGGCAAATCCGCGGAAAGCCCCACTAGTTTCGAACCACACGCAAAGCGCCTGCCACCAGGCGGCCAATCTACCCCGACGCCAACGGTGAGTCTCGCGACTCTGACGCCGCCGCCCTCGCCAGACGTGACCCCATCGACCACGAAGTTGGCTTCTCGACCGAGCAACCCGGCCGCAAAGAAAGCGGCCAGCAAGACGCGGACGTGCGCTCATCGCACACGCGAGCGCAGATGCGGGCGCGTGTCACGACATACCAGCACGCGACAAGCGCACAAGAACATTGGCCGGCACAAGGCATGTCTGCGCTCGCGGCCAGCGAAGCGCACAGCGCGGCGCACCGGCTGCGCATCGCGCACAACCCGCAAGGCGACGGGTGCGCGGCGTAGCGGCGTAGGACGCGTGACGTTCAAGCCCGTGGTCCGCACGGCATCGTCGACCAAACCGGCAGCCGCCGCACCCGCAGCGCCCTCAGGATCCTCTCAGCAGGCTCCTGGCGGGACCACGGTCATTCCGACCAACTACAAGACACCGTATCCCGCGACGTGGGATCCGACCGCCAGCAACCGCAGGGATGAGAACTGGACTACCGGACGGAGTCCCTCACCGTGGGCAAACCTGCGGCCACTCTCAGTCCCGCATGGCGCGACCGGCATCTCCGGCCAGGCGCTCGTGATCGACGGCACCCCACTGGCTGGCGTCACACTCGAAGTCCAGGGCACCGGCAAGCAGACAAAGACAGACCATACCGGCCGCTTCGTACTCGACGGACTGTCAGCTGGACACCAGGTCCTTGTCATCGACGGCGAAAGCGCCGACCATGGCAGCCGCCGCTACGGCCGATTCATCGTCGGCGTTGAAGTGACCCGCGACAAGGTCACGCCGCTGGGCTACACGATCTGGATGACGCCCCTGGAACCGGCCGGGAACAAAACGATCCATGAGCCGCTCAAGCACGAAACTGTGCTCACGAACACGAGCATCCCGGGACTCCAAGTCAAGCTCCCCGCTGGAACGACGATCCGCTCCTCAACCGGGGCGCTAGTCCACAACGTAAACCTGACCGCTGTGCCGGTGGATCGCCCGCCATTCCCGCTTCCGCTGTTTGCGACGGGAGTGCCGACGTACTTCACGGTTCAGCCCGGTGGTGCCTATCTGAGTAAGGGGGCACAAATCGTCTACCCCAACTGGGGGCACGTCCCGGCTGGACAGCGCGTTGACTTCTGGAACTACGACCCGACAGACAAGGGCTGGTACGTATACGGCAAGGGCACCGTCAGCGCCAACGGCCAACAAGTCATCCCCGACCCCAACGTCCGCGTCTGGGAATTCACCGGTGCGATGATCACCACCGAACGCGAAGCCCCCGAAAAGGCCCCGCGAAACGGCGCAAGCACAACCGCAGGCGACCCAGTAGATCTCTACACCGGCCTGTTCGTCTACAAACATACAGACCTCAGCGTCCCCGACTCGCTGATGCCGATCGCCCTAACCCGAACCTACCGACCCGAAGACGACAACTCATACAGTTTCGGAGTCGGCGCACAAAGCACATTCGACCTCCATCTCTGGTCTAACGAAAACTATAAAACAGCCTATCTGGTATTGCCGGATGGGAGCAAGATCAAGTACGTAAGAACATCGGCGGGTGGTGGCTACAAAGAAGCCGAATACGCCGCGAAAGAAACAGCCGCCGAATCCGAATGGAACGGCTCAGTCCTCTACTGGAGTGAATCGGTACACGAATGGGTGTTGCGCAGGCGCGACGGAATGAAGTTCATGTTCCCCATCTATGCGCCACTGAAAGCGATAGAAGACCGCAACGGCAACCGGATAGCGCTCGTACGCGAAGGCAGCGACAACGGACCAGTCGTCCAAGCCCGCACACCCCACGGCGGTTGGATCAGCATGACCTACGACAGCGACGGACGCATCATTAAGGCCGGAGACAGCGCAGGACAAATCGTCAGATACCAATACAACGGTGAAGGGTATCTGATAAAGGCCATTGACCCGATGGGACACGTCACCCGATACGCCTATGGCCCTTATCACGAGGGCATGACAAAGGTCATAGACGCACGCGGCAACACTCTCATCGAAAACAAATACGACGAAGTTGGAGCAGTCTCCGAACAAACGTTGGGTAAAGAGGGAACCTACAAATTTAAGTATTACCTCCAGGAGTGTGGCCGGTATCCAGATTTTCTCGTGTGTCCCGTTGGGTTCACTGAAATGGAAGTCGAAAATCCGGCGAAAATCAAGCGCCGACTTGAGTTTAGAGAAGGAGAGCTACATGCGGAAGGTGCATACGGCGACGGTGAAATAGGTGGTTGCGAAGTCGTAGGCGACGATCTTCTTCCTAGCTGTTGGTCCTACCATGTAGTAGCAAAGAACTGGCTGCGAAACTACAGCCAGGATGGGTTTGGCGAAGAGCAAATAGGGTCGGCTGGGACGTCCGACAAATCCATAGCACTGGAACGCAATGAATCCGGCGATATAACAAAGATTACGCAATACGGCGAACGGGTCGAAGGCGGCCATGTCACCAGAACGCAGCGTGCGATAAGTCTCGCCTACAACGAATATTCCGAGCCTACGAGCATCACCGACCCGCTGGGACGAACCGACTACACCTACGATAGTCAAGGCAACCTCACCACGATCACCGATCCCGCCGGACACCGCACAGCATTCGGCTACGACGGCCACGGTGAGCTGACTTCCGTCACCGATCCAGAGGGCAACACCACCCATTACACCTACGAACACGGACGCCGGGTCAGCAACACCGATCCTCAGGGCCACGAAACGAAGATCGTCTACGACAGCCTCGGACAACCCGTAGGTGTGCGCGACCCCGAAGGCAAGCTGACAGAATTCACATACAACAACGACAACGAACTCACAAGCGAAACTAACCCAGCCGGTGAGAAAACCACCTACGAATACGACGCCGACGGCAACCTCACATCCGTAACCGACCCACGAGGCCACACGCAAACCGCTACCTACACGCCTCTCGATCAGGTTGCCTCATGGACCAACGATCTGGGCAAGACGACCACCTACGAATACAACCTCATGGGTCAACTCAGTGGCACGATCGACCCCAAGGGCCAGCACACCAGCTACACCTACGACGAACTCAACCGGCTCGAATCCGCATCGTTCGGCGCCACCGGCGGTGGCTCACCGACCAGCAACATCGCTTACGGCTACGACATGGAAAACAACGTCGACTCCGTCAAAGACTCCCGCGCAGGCAACTACACCCTCAGCTACGACCTCAACCACGATCTGACCGAAGAAAGCGGCCCGAACGGCACCGTCGGCTACAGCTACAACACAGACAGCGAGCGGACCGGCATGACGATCGGCGGCGAAGAAGCCAAATACGCCTATAACGAAGACGGCCAGCTCACCAGCATCGACACGCCTCACGGCAAAGTGTCCTTCGGCTATGACGCAGACGGCCGCACAAGCCAGACGGTGCTCCCCGACGGCGACAGCGAGAACTACTCCTACGAACCCGACTCACAAGCTGGCCGGGATCGACTACGAGAACCCCGAAGGCGGACAGATCGGAAGCCTGCAATACGCCCGCGACCCGCTGGGGCGCGTCACCACGATCGCCGGCAGCCTCGCGCGTACAAACCTGCCCGAAGCCGTCAGCAGCCTCACCTACAACGACGCAAACGAGCTGACAGGCCGTGAAGGCACCTCGCTCACCTACGACGAAGACGGCAACCTCACAAACGACGGCACCTCCAGCTACACCTACAACGACCGCAACCAGCTGACCGAACTCACCCAAGGCTCGAACACCTGGAGCTTTGCCTACGACCCATTCGGACGCCGCACCACCAAGACCAAGAACAGTGTCGCCACCGACTACCTCTACGACGAAGGCAACGTCGCAACCGAAACCAGCGAAGGCAAAACAGCCAGTCTGCTCAACGGTCTTGGTCTCGACGAACGCTACGCCCGCACCACGAGTGCAGGCACCAGCTCCTACCTCACCGACCAGCTCGGCAGCACCATAGCCCTCGCAAACAGCAGCGGCGAACCCACAACCGAATACACATACGATCCCTTCGGCGCGACCACCAGCACCGGCGCTACCAGTACCAACCCCTACCAGTACACCGGACGCGAAAACGACGGCACCGGCCTGCAATACAACCGCGCCCGCTACTACAGCCCCACCACCGGCCGCTTCACAAGCCAAGACCCACTCGGCCTCGAAGGCAGCGGCACCAACCTCTACGCCTACACAGGCGACGACCCACTCAACTACACCGACCCCACCGGCTACAACTTTCTCGAAGAACTCGGAGAAAGCGTCACCGGCTTCGGAGACGCCGCCTCAGGCGGACTCACCATCGCCATCCGCAGCGAACTCGGCCTCGGACAACCAGACTTCTCATCCGGCGCATACCAAGGCGGAACAGACGCCGGAATCCTCGCCGCCACCCTCACACCCGGAGACGAGGAGGCAGCAGCACTAGACGCAGGAGAGGACGCAGCCACAGAGGCCGCAGAGGAGGCGGAGCCGGGTCCGAGTTGGACTTGGAAGACGCGGGAGAAGCCTGGCGCGGACGATGGAATCTCGGAATACGGAAAAGAGCGCGTGGGGGAAGAAACGATCTCGACGGCGCACAGGGTCAACGTCGAAGGCGATGTGGTTCACCAGCACCAGACGTACATTGGCAAGTATGGTGGCGAACGGCAATTCCCGAACGAGTGGGTTCAATACCCAGATGTGGGGTCTCCGTGACGGAGCGGCCGGACATCGATAAGGCGGTTCGTGAGTTGGCGCATGGAGTTCTGGCGGCGCGAAGTGCAGCGCTGTCTGCGCCGGGTCTTCGAGCTACAGTCGAAGTCAAGCGATGGTTCACTGATGGGCGGGAGAACTGCGAGCTGCGAATGTCGTTCTGGCGAGGGGACAAGTTCGTCGACGGCCTTGAGGATCACATTGTGCGGGACGGAGTAGCTGTCAGTTCGCTGGATGAGTTCAGGCAATGGGTGGAAAAAGAAGTGGATACCATTCTGGAGCAGAACTCCGGGAACACCGTTTAACCGGCTTTAGCTTGCCGGAGAATGCCGCAAAGAGTCGTTTTCTCGTTGTCTACGATTATGGGCAGGGTGGTGTCTGGGCGTTTGTTTGGGCGCGGTCTGTGGATGAGATCCACGAGAAGTTTCGTGATTTGCAGGTGGTCGATTCGATGCCGTCTTGGCTGACCGGCGACCAACTGGCCGTCACGGAGCAGCGGATGACGTTTGACATTGACGATGTGAAAACGGACGACTGGATCGCG
Source organism: uncultured Solirubrobacterales bacterium (assembly GCA_963743555.1). Classification (GTDB taxonomy): domain Bacteria; phylum Actinomycetota; class Thermoleophilia; order Solirubrobacterales; family Solirubrobacteraceae; genus Palsa-744. Next base: position 126,443 of record CAVUQG010000002.1, on the reverse strand, counting down.
CGACTTCTTCGTCAAGATCAGTGACGCGCTGAGGAGGCGGATTCGCTGGTTTATGCGGCGAGGCGTTTGGCTTCGTGGCTGAGTAGTAGGCCGTTGATGAAGCGTTTGACGAGTTCTTTGTCCTGGGGTGTGAGGCGTTGGGTGGCTTCTAGTTGCAGGCGTAGCTCTTGGTCTGGGTTTCGTTCGGCGTCAAAGACGAGCGTATCTGCGCTGACGGACAGAGCGATGGCGAGCTTGCGTAGCACTTCGAGGGTGGGTGAGCTGCGGCCGGCCTCGTAGCGGCGGAGTTGGGAGACGTGGATGCCGACGTGTTGGGCGAGTGTGCCTTGGGTCATTCCGCGCTCGTTGCGTAGGCTGGCTAGGCGCTGGGGGAAGTCCATCACCGAGACGATATGGCTGCCTTGGGAGAGCATTTGTCCTCGCACGCATATATGCTAGCGCACGGCGTCTATAATTTCGTCTTGACAGGGTGTGGTTGAGGAAGGCATGGCGAGGATTCCAGAGGAGGTCATCGAGCGGTTGAAGGAGGAGGTCTCCTTGCAGCGGCTGGTGGAGTTGGCGGGTGTTGAGCTGCGCCGCCAGGGCAAAGACTGGGTGGGGTTGTGTCCGTTCCACGAGGAGCGCACGGGCTCGCTGGTGGTCTCGCCCGAGAAGAACTTGTGGCATTGCATGGGCGCGTGTCAGGCGGGTGGGTCGGTGATCGACTGGGTGATGCGTGCGGAGGGCGTGTCGTTTCGTCACGCGGTCGAGTTGTTGCGCGATGGTGTGGCTCCGTCGGCGCTTGACGGGCGCCGCGCGGCGCGCTCGACGGTCGCGAAGCTGCCTTCGCCGTTGCCGATTGGTGCCGATGAGCGCGAGCTGTTGGAGCGCGTCGTCGGTTTTTACGCGCAGACGCTGAGGGAGTCGCCGGAGGCGTTGGGGGTGCTTGAGCGTCGTGGTTTGGGCGGTGAGGAGTTGATCGACCGTTTTCGCTTGGGTTATGCCAATCGCACGCTCGGCTACCGGCTGCCGGCGAAGAATCGCAAGCCGGGCGCGGAGCTGCGCGGCAAGCTGCAGGCGCTCGGGGTGATTCGAGCGTCGGGGCACGAGCACTTGTCGGGGTCGCTGGTGATCCCGGTGTGCGACGCGCACGGTGGGGTGGTGCAGCTCTATGGGCGCAAGCTGCGCGATGACTTGAACAATCGTGGCTCCGCGCGTCATCTTTATCTGCCCGGTCCGCGACGGGGCGTGTTCAACGCTGAGGCACTTGCTGCGTGTGGTGGTGAGGTGATTGTGTGTGAGTCGCTGATCGACGCGCTCACGTTCTGGCGGTATGGGTTGCGGCATGTGACCGCAGCGTTCGGCGCGGATGGTTTCACCGACGAGCTGCACGCGGCGCTCAAGGACGCGGGCGTGGAGCGCGTGCTGATCGCGTTTGACCGTGACGAGGCGGGTGACCGCGGCGCTGAGGCTCTGGCGAAGCGTCTCGGTGGGGATGGGATGGAGTGCTTGCGGGTGTTGTTCCCTGCTGGCCAGGACGCCAACAGTTTCGCGACGAGCACCCAGGAGCCGGCGGGCGCGCTCGCGCAGCTCTTGCGCGAGGCGGTGTGGATTAGTGCTGGCGTCCCACCGTTGCCCCCTGCGCCAGCAGAGTCTGAGGTTGATATGCCGGTGCTCGCGGTCCTCAAGCAGCCGGGCGGCGAGGAGGAAAACGAGGATCGCGAGGGTGATCCTCTCTCAGCCGCCGAGTCGCCTACGTTGCCGCCGGCCTCGCCGCTGCCGCAGGCGCCTGCCACGGGGCCGGTGGTGAAACTCGAAGGCGACGAGCTGCGCATCGGGGTCGAGGACCGGCGCTGGCGCATCCGTGGGTTGGGCAAGGCGAGCAGTTTTGAGGTGTTGCGCGTGAACGTGTTCGTCGCGGGTGAGCATCCGCGACGCGGTGAGGTCTTTCACGTCGATTCGCTCGATCTGTATTCGGCGCGGGCGCGCGGGGTGTTCGCACGAGCGGCCGGCGAGGAGCTTGGGGTCGCGCAGGAGCTGATCGCGCGTGACATGGGCCGGGTGCTGTTGGCGTGTGAGGAGCACGCCGAGCGGGCGGTGCGCGAGGCGCAGGCACCGAGCGAGCCCGTGGTCCAGCTCTCAGAGGCCGAGCGCGAGCGGGCTTTGTCGCTGCTTGAAGATCCCACGCTGATCGAGCGGATCGTCGCCGATTTCGAGCGTGTCGGGATGGTAGGCGAGCAGTCCAACTGCCTGATCGGCTATCTCGCGGCGGTGTCACGCAAGCTGGACCGGCCGCTCGCTGTGATCGTGCAGTCCACGTCGGCGGCAGGGAAGTCGGCGTTGCAAGAGGCGGTGCTTGCGATGGTGCCAGAGGAGGAGCGTGTGTCGTTCAGTGCGATGACGGGCCAGAGCTTGTTCTATATGGGCGAGACGGATTTGCAGCACAAGGTGTTGGCGGTCGCTGAGGAGGAGGGCGCCGAGCGCGCGGCCTACGCGCTGAAGCTCTTGCAATCGGAGGGCGAGCTGCGGATCGCCTCGACGGGCAAGGAGGGACAGACCGGGCGGCTTGTGACTCATACCTACACGGTGCGCGGCCCGGTCGCGATCTTCTTGACGACGACGACGATCGACGTCGACGAGGAGCTGTTGAACCGTTGCGTTGTCCTGTCGGTGGATGAGGAGCGCGAGCAAACCAGGGCGATCCATGAGCGCCAGCGCGAGAGTGAGACGCTGGACGGATTGTTGGCAGAGCGCCAGCGCGCGCGGGTGCTCAAGCTCCACCAGGACGCGCAGCGGCTACTTGAACCGCTGGCGGTCGTTAACCCTTACGCGCGGGCGCTGACGTTCTCCGATGCGCGCACCCGCACCCGCCGCGATCATATGAAGTACCTGACGCTGATCCGCGTGATCGCGCTCTTGCACCAGCACCAGCGGCCGCGCAAGACGGCCACCGCTGAGGGTGGCGTGCTGACATACATCGAGGCCACACGCGAGGACATCGTTTTGGCGAACCGGCTCGCGCACGCGGTGCTCGGCCGTTCTCTGGATGAGCTGCCGCCCGGCACACGACGGCTGCTCTCGCTGATCGAGGCCCACGTTGAGCGGGTCGCCGCCGAGCAGGGCACGCTCCGCGAGCGTGTTCGCTTCACCCGTCGCGAACTGCGCGAGCAGTTTGGTTGGGGCGACACGCAACTGAAGGTTCACCTGGGTCGGCTCTCTTCGCTTGAGCTGTTGTGGTGCCAACGTGGCCCGCACGGCTCCTACGTCTACGAGCTTGCGTGGGACGGCGCGGACGAGCAGGGCAAGCCGCGCTTGGCGGGCCTGATCGACCCCGACCAGCTCGACGAGCCGGCGGGCTCACCCGAGCGTGGTTATGACGGCGAGCGGTCGGGGCCGGCAGGAAATCGGTCGGGGGATGGTCGCCCCTCGGTCGGGGACGGGTCGGCGGACGCTCGTCCGCCGCTTGCTGCGGTGGCGGGGGGTTGAGATGGGGCGTCGTGGTGAGCGGACGCCGAGGGTGATCCCGGGCGATCCCGGGGATGGTCAGGGCTTCCCGGTGCTGGTCGAGGTGTTTTGTGAGTCCTTGGCGGTGCGTGGTTATTCGCCACGGACGATCCAGAACAATCGTGTTGCGTTGGCCTATCTCGCGGACTGGCTCTCCGAGCGGGGTGTGAGCCGTCCTTGCGAGGTGACCAAGCCGATGCTCGACTCCTATCAGCGCGCGCTCTACTATCGCCGCAAGCCCAACGGGCAGCCGTTGTCATTCAGGGCTCAAGAGCAGCGGCTGGTCCCGATCCGCACGTTCTTTCGCTACCTGGCACGAGCGAACCGTGTCCTTTACAACCCGGCCTCGGAGCTTGAGCTGCCCAAGGTCGAGCAGCGTCTACCGCGCGCGGTGCTGAGCGCCTCAGAGGCCGAGCGGGTGCTCGCGATAGTGGACCTCTCCCAGCCGCTGGGGTTGCGCGACCGGGCGATGCTCGAGCTGCTCTACGCGACCGGTATCCGCCGCTCAGAGCTCGCGAACCTCAAAGTGTTTGACCTGGACGCGGAGCGTCGCACGCTCGCGGTTCGCCAAGGCAAGGGCAAGAAGGACCGCATGATCCCGACCGGCGAGCGTGCCGGCGTTTGGTGCGCGCGCTACCTCGCAGATGTCCGACCCAAGCTCGCTCTCGTGCCCGACGAGGGCGTCCTGTTCTTGACCGTCGAGGGCGAACGGTTCAGCGGCGAGCGTCTGAGCCAGCTCGCCCGCTCCTATGTGCGCCGCTCAGGTGTCGGCAAGCCCGGCGCGTGCCACTTGTTCCGTCACACGATGGCCACGGTGATGCTCGAAGGCGGTGCGGACATCCGCTACATCCAGCAGATGCTCGGCCACTCCGATATCTCCTCCACCCAGGTCTACACCCAAGTCTCGCTACGCGCCCTCCAAGCGATCCACGCCGCCACGCACCCCGGCGCCCCAAACCAGCCGCGCCAGCGGGCCTCCTGAGACCCCAAAAGACCTACCAAACAGCGCGGCTACGGTGCCGCCAGGCACGCTCAGGACACAGCAATCGCACAGCGCTCGCTTTGGCGTGCATATGGTCTGTGCTTCCTTTTCGGGTGCCGGCAGCGTTGGCGGGAGCGTGACCGGGCACCGTTGGTGCAACTGTGTGCGGTGACGCGAAGCGCAGCGAAAGCGGCGCCGCAGGGACGCCTACAGAGCCCGCTTGGGTTCGTCAAGGACGCGATCACGGCGGCCGGCAAGCGCGGGGGCCGCGAATCGATGCCGTGCAGGGAGCGCCGCGCACGTCGGTGAGCTGCGCGCGGCGCTCCGGGTTGCTCAGTCGGTGGCGGTCCAGCGTGTGGTTCAGAACGAGAAGACACGGCTCGCCAACGCCGCGCGCGTGGCTCGCCAACGCTCACCGTCGTGCGTCGCAAGATCATGCTCGACAAGCAATCCGAGCGCCGCGACGACTTCCAAACGTTCGGGACCTGAGTCATAGTCACGCTCGGACTGCTCGGCGGCCTGCTCCGTATTCAAGCCTGCCTGGCCGGCGTCGATCAGCAAGGCGAGCAGGACTGCGGCCAGTATCTGACTGTGTTCGTGCTCGGATGGTGTGTTCGGGCTCATCGGTTCCTCCTTTGATTGGAGGCCCCGGGAAGACAGCAATCGCGCTCAGCCGCCGCTGGATAGGCTGCGTCTGCGCCGGGAGCTGATACCTCTCGGTGCCACGCCCCCGGCTGTTCCTGCAGCGCGGGGGCACTTGTTTGGGCTTATCGCCCTAAACTTCTATCACATCTTGGGGTACTCGAAAAGGAGTCTCAGTCGTCGGGCGATCCCTCCGCACGCTTGACGAGCGTCGAGGTCTGCACCCCCAGGCCAGCAGCCAACCGCACGACGCTGGCGAAGCTCGGGTGACGCCGACCGTTCTCCACGTCGCTGACCCAGCTCTGGCGGAACCCGGTCGCCCTGGACAGCGCGACTTGGCTGAGGCCCTTCTCCTCGCGGATCGTCCTCACGGCGACACCGAGCGCTGGCTGATCTGGGGCAGTCATGACTCCATGATCTTCGACGCGGCGGCCGTCTCGTCCTTTGGTCCAATCCGCCTCCTGCCCGCCGCCTCGACCTCTATCGTCCGCTCCCCATGGCCGCCCAGCACGAACACTCCCACTATCCAGCATCTCCTCACAGCCACCGTGCTCGCCGTGTCCCGGCCCCGCTCGTTCTTCTCCTAGTCGCCCTAGCCGCGATCCTCGTGCCGGCCGCGCTCGGCACCGTGGCCGCGCTCGGCGCCCCGGCTTTCGGGGCTCAAAACCGCGCCGGGGCTTCCAACCCCGCCACCCACATCCACACCCAGGGTCAAAGTGTCAGAAACCCCCGCTCACGCCGAGATCCAAACACCCCAGACAGCAGAATCGCGACGGGATACTTTGTTGGCGACGAGGAGGCAGCCGCACTAGACACCGGAGAGGACGCTGCCACAGACCTGAGTGAGCAACTAACCTTGGAGGAGGCTGAAGCAGGTGCTGGACGGCGGATTATGGAGGGCGAAATCAATGATCCTCAATACCCAGAGGATGCTTGGGCGAAGATGGAGCATGTGCACAGAAGTCTCGAAGGTTCAAAGACGACGGTCCACTATTGGGAACATCTCGCAACAGGCTTGCGGGAAGGCTTCAAGATCAAGTGAGCCCCAATGCACTCATTGACGTGGCGGCCAGGCTTGTGCTTGGGCTGGCCGGCCCTGAGGATCTCCCCGTGGCTGCTAATGCCGCGTTGAACGACGGGCTGGTTTCCCCCGCACTGATTTCTCTATCCGATGCCGATATCGGTGAAGCCCGCGCCCTATTCGATAGGGCCTTGAATGAGCTGAGCGTGCCGAAGCCGAACCAGCGTGAGGCGGTCATGTTGCTGGCGCGCGGTGTTGCTTCAGAGATCACCAACGGGACAATCGCACCATACGCGGGGGCGAAGCAAATATGGGACCTGACATTGTGCGTCCCAATCGAGCCGATCCCTGAGCTTGATCCATTTATCTACGCGGCGAGCGAGTGGGAAGAGCGTCCTGAGGATCGGGTCAAGTTCGAGCAAGACATCGTGCGTGAAGCCCGATCTTTGCTGGACAGTTAGCAGGTCCCTGATGAGTCGAACCACGACCATACGTCCCCAGCGATTGCGGCGACTGGTCCTCCTCCAGGTAGTCGTTGTCCTGGGTCTGGTGCCAGGCGTGCTCGGCCCCGTAACGGCGCTGGGCGCCCGTGCTCCAAGGGATCAGGATCGCGCCGGGGCTTTCAACTCGGCCATCACGGTTCTTGCCGGGGGTCGGACCGTTGAAAACCCCCGCTCACGCCGAGATCCAGCTTATGCCTACGACGTTGTGGCCACGCGTATGACGGCATCGACCACGTTGCTGGTTGACGCACCATGTTGATGGTCCCTTCCACGACCTTTCCGAGCGATCCTCTCGTACGATCGAGCAGATCCTTGGAGACGAGGAGGCAGCCGCACTAGACGAGGGCGAGAGGGTCGCGCAGGACGCAGTTGATGCGAGTACGCCGGTTGGTCGCCGTGGGAATCCGATTGAAGTCGAGCCGGGGACTAACGTGCCGGGTGAGATTAACGGTCGCCCGTATTCGGGTCACGCGTTCGACCGTATGCAGGGGAGGGGTATTCCGCCGAGTGCGGTTGAGGATGCGATTACCAATGGGCAGGCGTCGGCCGGGCATGATGGTGCGACGGTGTACTCCGGGCAGAATGGTGTGACCGTTGTTGTCGGTGGCAGCGGGAATGTGGTGACGGTTCGATGAGGTGGGTTCATGGCCGATCGGAGTGAGCAAGAGCAGTTGCTTGTTGGCGTGATCGAGAAGGCGCTCGTTGGCTATGAGGATGGTCTGTCTAACCTTGGGCGGCTTGTGCGTCGTGTTGAGTCGGCCATCGACGAGCTGGAGAATGTGTCCGATGCTGGTTGGGTTGCTGAGTTGCGCCGTGTGTGGGATACGCTTGAGATCATCTACGCGGTCGCTCTCGACGAAGGACGATCATCGTTGAGCGACGAGGAGCGGCGTGATGTCGCGAAGGCTGTTGTGGCGTTGCGCGCGTTGATCGCGCGGTAGGTCGGGGTCGCGTTTGTGGCGCCTGCTGTTTATGCGGCGAGGCGTTTGGCTTCGTGGCTGAGTAGTAGGCCGTTGATGAAGCGTTTGACGAGTTCTTTGTCCTGGGGTGTGAGGCGTTGGGTGGCTTCTAGTTGTAGGCGTAGCTCTTGGTCTGGGTTTCGTTCGGCGTCGAAGACGAGCGTATCTGCGCTGACGGATAGGGCGATGGCGAGCTTGCGCAGCACTTCGAGGGTGGGTGAGCTGCGGCCGGCCTCGTAGCGGCGGGGTTGGGAGACGTGGATGCCGACGTGTTGGGCGAGTGTGCCTTGGGTCATTCCGCGCTCGTTGCGTAGGCTGGCTAGGCGCTCGGGGAAGTCCATCACCGAGACGATATGGCTGCCTTGGGAGAGCATTTGTCCTCGCACGCATATATGCTAGCGCACAGCTTCTATAATTTCGTCTTGACAGGGTGTGGTTGAGGAAGGCATGGCGAGGATTCCAGAGGAGGTCATCGAGCGGTTGAAGGAGGAGGTCTCCTTGCAGCGGCTGGTGGAGTTGGCGGGCGTGGAGCTGCGCCGCCAGGGCAAAGATTGGGTGGGGTTGTGTCCGTTCCACGAGGAGCGCACGGGCTCGCTGGTGGTCTCGCTCGAGAAGAACTTGTGGCATTGCATGGGCGCGTGTCAGGCGGGTGGGTCGGTGATCGACTGGGTGATGCGTGCGGAGGGCGTGTCGTTTCGTCACGCGGTCGAGTTGTTGCGCGACGGTGTGGCTCCGTCGGCGCTTGACGGTCGTCGCGCGGCGCGCTCGACGGTCGCGAAGCTGCCTTCGCCGTTGCCGATTGGTGCCGATGAGCGCGAGCTGTTGGAGCGCGTCGTCGGTTTTTACGCGCAGACGCTGAGGGAGTCGCCGGAGGCGTTGGGGGTGCTTGAGCGTCGTGGTTTGGGCGGTGAGGAGTTGATCGACCGTTTTCGCTTGGGTTATGCCAATCGGCCTGCTCCGTATTCAAGCCTGCCTGGCCGGCGTCGATCAGCAAGGCGAGCAGGACTGCGGCCAGTATCTGACTGTGTTCGTGCTCGGATGGTGTGTTCGGGCTCATCGGTTCCTCCTTTGATTGGAGGCCCCGGGAAGACAGCAATCGCGCTCAGCCGCCGCTGGATAGGCTGCGTCTGCGCCGGGAGCTGATACCTCTCGGTGCCACGCCCCCGGCTGTTCCTGCAGCGCGGGGGCACTTGTTTGGGCTTATCGCCCTAAACTTCTATCACATCTTGGGGTACTCGAAAAGGAGTCTCAGTCGTCGGGCGATCCCTCCGCACGCTTGACGAGCGTCGAGGTCTGCACCCCCAGGCCAGCAGCCAACCGCACGACGCTGGCGAAGCTCGGGTGACGCCGACCGTTCTCCACGTCGCTGACCCAGCTCTGGCGGAACCCGGTCGCCCTGGACAGCGCGACTTGGCTGAGGCCCTTCTCCTCGCGGATCGTCCTCACGGCGACACCGAGCGCTGGCTGATCTGGGGCAGTCATGACTCCATGATCTTCGACGCGGCGGCCGTCTCGTCCTTTGGTCCAATCCGCCTCCTGCCCGCCGCCTCGACCTCTATCGTCCGCTCCCCATGGCCGCCCAGCACGAACACTCCCACTATCCAGCATCTCCTCACAGCCACCGTGCTCGCCGTGTCCCGGCCCCGCTCGTTCTTCTCCTAGTCGCCCTAGCCGCGATCCTCGTGCCGGCCGCGCTCGGCACCGTGGCCGCGCTCGGCGCCCCGGCTTTCGGGGCTCAAAACCGCGCCGGGGCTTCCAACCCCGCCACCCACATCCACACCCAGGGTCAAAGTGTCAGAAACCCCCGCTCACGCCGAGATCCAAACACCCCAGACAGCAGAATCGCGACGGGATACTTTGTTGGCGACGAGGAGGCAGCAAGCTGCTGATGAGGCCGCTCATGTCTGGCCGGATACGCCCGAGGAGATGAACGAAATGCTCGGAATGGAGGGTCGATCAGTATCAGACGGACCGACTACTCCGGGCCGCGGTAAGGTAACCTGGGAACCAAATGAATTCACGAAAATCACTTTCGAGCAGCACCCGTACCACCCAGATGCACCTTCGTTCCATAGTGGACCTCATTGGCATCTCGATACACCCGATGCACTGCACCAGACGTTTGTGCCGGGCGATCCAATTCCGGGATATTAAAGGCGATGAGTGACATCGGATCATCTGCGTCGGGTGCCTCGGTTGTGCTGGACGAGCCCTTCCATGGGCGCGTCGGTCTGAGTGCACGACGTGCGCAGTCAGGGCCTTTTGTGCATCTCGTCGTGTCGATCGAACGATCGTGGGACGCTGACATCCTAATCAACGTAGAGGACACTCTTTCGCTTGTGTCGTCGCTTGGAGGCTCTGAGCTTCACATGACCCGAGGTGAGACTGTTGATGGCGAAGCGGTAGTGCTGGTTTCCAAGGGTGATCGGCTAGCGATCACCATACTCGACGAGCGAATAAGTGATGTTTTCGTCCTCAGGACACAACTTGAGGCTGTTCGCGAGCACTTCAGGGCGGCTGCTGCCTAAAATGTGAGCGGCCCCCCGTAGAGGCACGATCTACTACCGCTGTGTCTGTAGGCCCTTGCGTACGGCTCGTACTCCAGCCACGATCATGATCACGGCAAGAACGAGGGCTGCGGTTTGGCCGGCTCCGTATGAGCCGCCGTGGTTTGGTTTGTTGCCGAGTAGGTTGATGGAGAGGATGGCGGCCCCCCATATAGCGAGGACCGCTCCAAGAATTGTGTTTCGCATGCTGGACTTATCGGACCGCGACGCGGATAGCTAAACCCCAATGGACGAGCAAGATCGAACAGAGCACACGGGCGTGACTCGCAGGCAGGTCGTGTCGGGTGCTGCTCTGTTTGGTCTGGGTGCTGGTGCGGATCGGCTGTTGGGCGGCTTTGGCGGCGGATCGTCGTCGAAGGCCGTGTCCTCAGAAGCCAATGAGGGGTCGGTGCCGTTCTACGGTGCCCATCAGGCTGGGATCGCGACACCTGCGCAGGAGTATCTGCACTTTGCAGCTTTCGATGTGACGAGTGGCGCGCCGGAAGCGTTGCGGGCGCTGTTGCAGCAGTGGACGGCGGCGGCGGCGTCTCTTACTGCGGGTGATCCCTATCAGTCTGCAGGCAAGCTGGAACCGGGGCAAGCTCCGGTGGAGACCGGAGAGGCAATTGGGCTTGGCCCTTCGCGGCTGACGTTGACGTTCGGGTTCGGCCCGAGCTTGTTCAGCTCTGGTCATCTTGGCCTTGCCGGCCGCCAGTCGGCCGAGCTTGCGCCGTTGCCCGCGTTCCAGGGCGAGAACCTCGAAGCAACTCGGTCGGAAGGCGATCTGTGCGTGCAGGCCTGCGCAGAGGACCCGCAGGTTGCCTTTCACGCAATCCATGTGCTGTCGCGCGTCGCCAACGGCACGGCGGTCCTGCGTTGGGCTCAGCCTGGGGTTCGGGCGCACGTCGAGCACCAGTACGACGCAGACGACGCCTCGCAACCTGATGGGTTTCAAGGACGGCACCGACAACGTTCGCGCCGAGCAGACCGACGCGATGCGCGACTACGTCTGGGTGCAGGAGAAGGACGGTCCGTCGTGGATGGTGGGCGGCAGCTATCTGATTGCGCGGCGCATCAGGATCATCTTCGACGTCTGGGACGCCACGACCCTCGAAGGCCAACAGCGGGTGATCGGCCGCGACAAGCTCACCGGTGCACCGCTCGGGGAGCGCAGCGAGTACGACCCGGTTGACCTGAGCGCGATGAGCAACGGCGAACAGGTGATCCCCACCAACGCCCACATCCGCCTCGCCAACCCCGCCAATAACAATGGGCAGCGCATCCTGAGACGTGGTTACTCCTATTCCGAAGGCGTCGAACCGGAATCGGGTGAGATCGACGCCGGCCTGTTCTTCATTGCCTTCCAGCGAAGTCCCACGCGCCAGTTCATCCCGCTGCAGCGCCGGCTTGCGGCCTCCGATGCCCTCAACCATCACACCCTGCACACTTCGAGCGCGATCTTCGCGATCCCACCCGGCGTGGGCTCGTCCGGTGGATTCATCGGGGAAGGGCTGTTCGCTCGTTGAGCCGCAGCGGGCGTGCGTGGTCGCGTGCGAGCGGCCACGGGATCTATTGCCTGTGGTGCGCGCAGATGACACCCAGACCGTTGCTCCTTTGCGAGGGTTTGGGGGTGTGTACGCGCAAGCGCGGCTGGCGCTTGCGCGGCAAAATCGGCCAGGCGGGCGCACCCCAAATCCGTGTTGAACCCATGCGCGCGCGTGATGAGTTCAGGAGACCGGAGGAGGATCGACCCGTAGGCCGGACCGGTCGCCTGTCCCCGCTATCACGCGCGGCATGAGCCTTCTGCGCTTACTGCGCAGCCCTTTGAGGCGAGCTTGCGGCGTCTACGGTCGCGTTGCTCGGCTACAGCTCGAGGTCGTCCATCCGCTGGGCGGCTCTGGTGGCCGCGACGAAGTCGCCCCCAAGCTCGTGGATCAGCCCTGAGGCAGCGAGCCCTGCGAGCGCGTCGTTCGCCTGCAGGCGCGATGCGCTCAGCTCGCGGATCAGCTCCTCGCGCGACCAGACTCCGTGGTGGTCGCTGCTCAGCAGCAACACAAGGACGGCCGCTTCGGTGCGGCCGTGGTCCTGGTCATCCTCCGGTGCGTCTTTGCACGAGCGCGGCTCTGAGTCGATATTTTGGCTATGCATGGGAAGGGTTCAGCTCCTTTCCAGGCCACGGCCCCGGCGTTGACGCGCGCGGGGCCAATAGCGTTTTGATGGTTGTGTTGAAGTTATCGGCGGGTTGGTTCAGCGATCAAGGCCTAGGGCCCGGATCTGGCTTGTTTGCGTTGAAGTTGGCCGGGAAACGCTCTTAAGGAGAGCGAGGCGTACTCGCTGGGATCGGCTCGAAGAGGTTTAGCCAAGCGCGCCGGCCGAGTATCAACAGCGCCGGCTCGCGTCTCTGCATGGCGGGTATTGAGGAGCTTTTCTTGCCCGGTCACCCGCTGCACGGCCCTGATCAACGGCTTGGGCTGGGGTTGTGCCTAGGACGTTGACGCCCTCCTAGCCGCAAATCTCGGTACCAATTGGGTACCAAGTTTGTCGGAAGGCGCTTGAGGGTGGTCGCAAACCGCTTGGTTGTGCGGGACTGGAAGTGCGGCAGGTGGGGTCTCAAAGAAACGGTCAAGAACAGGTCGAGGCTTTGGTGCGACTACTGCTGGAGCCGGTAGGGCGGAGGCAGCGGCAGAAGGTGATCGGGCTACTGGATACATGAAGCTAGGTCGCGTCTCGCTCAGCGGGGAGTTCGAGGACGCATTGCAAACCATAAGGCCCTCGATCGGCATACGGCGGAACTTCTGGAGCCTGTGGGACGAAAGATGCGACGGCGGGCGGCTGAGGCGATCCGCAAGACTATGTAGAGATCCTATGTTGGCGCCCGCGCCTGACCCGCCCCTGCACGGGACGGCGTGGACGCCATCGTTCCTGTGCTTCTTACGCCGCCGCTGGGAACTCCTTGTCGTCAGGGCGAAGCGGCTTGCCATCCTTGCTTCGATAGCCAGTCGTTGAATGCCCAAGCGCCTTGAGCGCTTCAACGGCTCGATGATCTGCCTTTTGCTTCGTCTCGGCGTGCGCAGTCACGAGAGGCTGGTTCTCGTGGTCGAACACGGTGGCACTCCAGTGGCGCTCAGGTGCCGCGTCGTCGCGTCGAACAAACACCGTGAGATGTCCAACATCGCCCCATGCGTCTCGTATCAGCGCATCCACCTGTTGTTCATCGAACCAGGTAAGCGCCTTCTTATCGCGGTGTGGTGCAAGCTTGCACCACCCGTGGTTTGCGTGGCCCACGCGGGCCTCCTTTCATTCATAGCGACCGCACGCGCGTTCGCCGGTCGACCAAGCCTATCGCAACTCGCTTGAGCGTGCAGCCAAGATCGCGGCGTCGCCAAGCACAAGCCCTGGCCATCGGAATGATTGCGCCTACGCGGCTGTCCGCGACTCGACACCATCCGACACTTGGAAGATACTGAGAGCATGCATAATGAGCCTTTAGAGACACCAGAAATCGCGATTCCCGCGGCCTACTCCGCGGAGGTGAAGATCGACCGCAACAGAGCCCGTCAGCTCCTTGAGCCCGAGTGGATCGCGACCGTAAGCGCCGGTGAGACCGGCATGTTCGTCATTGCGCAACACGGGCATCGCTATCGCCTGCTCACTGGCCCAGCCCAGCTCGCGGACGGCGAGCGCGCACTCAAGATACCGCGCGCGGCTAGGGAGGATTCAGCGCTCCTTGCCTCTGCTCGGCTTGTCTGGATCGGCAACCTCGCGCCTTCGCCAGCTACGACTGTGTTGGCGTCGCTTGAGAACACCTTTTCCTTCGTACTCGCAGACGGTGAGGCTGGCACGCCAAGAATGCGGCTACCGCAGCTCGGAGCCGTACATGCGGTCCTCGGGTATTGGACGACCGGCGCGACGCAAGCTGGAACAGTTGTCATGCCCACAGGCACCGGCAAGACCGAGACGATGGTCGCACTTTTTGCGAGTGTGCGTCCAGAACGGCTGTTGGTTGTCGTCCCATCAGATGCCCTGCGCGATCAGCTCGCCGCCAAGTTTGAGAGCTTCGGTGTCCTTCAAGAGGCGCAAGTCATCGCGCCAAGCGCTCTACGTCCTGTTGTGGGTCGTATCGCCCATAAGTTCTCGTCTCCAGATGAGGCGCGCGCATTTGCCGATGCATGCAATGTTCTCGTCACAACACCAGCAGCGCTCTTCGCATCCAACCCCGACACAAGTGCCGCGTTGCTTTCAACATGCTCCCATCTCGTCGTCGATGAGGCACATCACGTTGAGGCAGCAACATGGCGGCGTATTCGTGACGCATTTGGAGCGAAGCCTGTGCTTCAGTTTACCGCTACCCCATACCGCGAGGACGGGCGGCAAGTTGGTGGCCGCTTGATATATGCGTTCCCTCTCCGTGAAGCTCAGCGCCATGGTTATTTCTCAACGATCAACTATGTGTCGGTTATGGACTTCGAAAATCAGGACAAAGCCATAGCTGAGAAAGCTATCGCGCAACTCAGGGAGGATCTTGCAGCTGGTCGCGACCACCTCCTGATGGCCCGTGCAAAGCGCATTAGCCGGGCATCGGAGCTTCTCGAACTCTATGCCGAACTGGCTCCTGACCTTCGTCCTGTCGTACTTCACAGCACTCTCTCTGCGACCGCACGCAAAATCGCCCTTCAAGCTGTAGCCAACCGCAACAGCAAGATTATCGTATGCGTAGATATGCTGGGAGAGGGCTTTGATCTACCTTCGCTTAAGATAGCGGCGATCCATGATCCACATAAGAGTCTTGGCATCACGCTCCAGTTCATCGGGCGTTTCGCGAGGGTAATGCAAGGAAGCGACATTGGCAACGCCACCGTAGTGGTTGGCCGACCCGAACGACAGTACGACGAAAATCTGCGCAAGCTTTACTCAGAGGACGCCGACTGGAACCTCATTATTCGTGACCTATCGGAAGCCGCCGTAGGAGAGCAGCAAGAAGTGAGTGACTTCGAGGCAGCCTTTGGCTCCCTACCAGACGAGGTGTCACTGCGAAATCTGGAACCAAAGATGAGTACCGTTGCCTATCGGACCAACTGCCAGAGCTGGAAACCGCAGGCGATACTCGACCTCTATCCCGAGGAAAAGCTTCTTACATTCCCAATCGGCGTAAACGAACAGGCTCGAGTCGCGTGGTTCGTCACAGAGGAGCGCAGCCCGGTTCAGTGGGGCGATCTTCGCTCCGTCGAAGAGATCACGTATGACCTCTATGTGATCTATTGGAGCGAGGCCGCCCAAATCCTTTTTATCAATAGCTCTAACAACGGCAGCGTGCACGAAGCGCTAGCACAGGCTGTATGCGGAGGAGACGCTGCTCGCTTCGTAGGAGAGGCCGTTTACCGCGTCATGGCCAACGTGAAGCGACTAGTACCCACGAACGTCGGGGTGCTTGATGTTCGCAACCGCAATCGGCGCTTTTCACTTCATGTGGGCGCCGACGTAATCGAGGGGTTTCCAGTCGCGGAGGCACAAACCAAGACAAAGACGAATATTTTCGCGTATGGATATGAGCTCGGGCAACGGGTCAGCATTGGTGCCTCCCTCAAGGGGCGCATCTGGAGCTATCGCGTCGCCCACACGCTCAAGCATTGGATCGACTGGTGCGACGATGTTGGGACGAAGCTTGGTGACGACGGCATCAACATCGATGAGGTTATGCGAGGCTTCATTCGCCCTGAAACGGTGGAGCAGCGTCCGCCATATATCGCACTAGGCGTCGAGTGGCCCTGGGAATGCCTTCTGAGTACTACAGAAGAGACCGTCCTCGAATACGGCGGACAACGATGGCCACTAGTGGATGTAGATCTCACCGTCACCGCCTTTGCATCGTCCGGCCCGATACCATTCAGTGTGCGTACCCCAGAGTGGGAGGCTAGATATGAGGCGATAGTCGGCCAAGGTAAAATCGCCTACAGAGCACTAGACGGCGATGTCGAGGTAGTTTCGCGACACTCACGTCGCAGCCTTAGCGAGTATTTCGACAGGACGGGGCCGACGATTCTACTTGAGCAGGACGCCTTGATTGTCTCGCCCGGTGTGCTACTCAAGCCCGACCGAGAGGTGCCGCAGATTGATCCCGAGAGGCTCATTGCTCGGACCTGGCCAAGCCTTACGAAGGAGGTTCAGGGACCAGAGCGCGCCAGTGACTCGATTCAGGCACAAGCGATTGAATACATCAAGAGTCTTGCAAGCTGGGATGTCATCATCGACGATCACGGCAGCAACGAGATTGCAGATATCGTCGCAATCCGCGTTGAAGGGCAAGATCTCGTCATCTCCCTCACCCACTGCAAGAGTTCTAGCGCGGACACACCGGGGGCACGTATTGACGATCTCTACGAGGTGTGTGGTCAAGTGCAGAAGTCGGTGCGCTGGCGCCGTAACGTCCCCCTCCTCTTCGAGCACTTGATCCGCCGTGAGCGACGACGGAACGAGCGAGATGGTAATAGTGGAATGGTCGAGGGGGATGGCAGTGCGCTGTACCGTCTTGACGAGGAAGCTCGCTTGCTCAAATCGGTTTTCAAGGTATCACTTGCCCAGCCCGGCCTTTCAAAGCAAGGGGTCAGTAGCCAGCAGATGGAGCTTGCTAGGCGCGACCGAGCTATATGTGTATGAGACCGCCTACGCCACGCTCGACGTGCTGTGTAGCGCGTGAGGGACATAATGCGGCGTGTCGCACAAGCGGCACTTGGCGACGTTCAATCCGCTGTGCGCAATGTTGGTGACCATCCGATGATGTCCCGGAACCCAGCCTCCGTCGTGCAGCGACCAATCAGCAAGTCTACATAGGCTTGCGTATACACGTAATCATTGTGCGGCTCATCGTAAATGCAGTATCGCTCATCGGTCTTTCGGCGCTCCCGCAGAGAGACACCTTTAGGTGGGCGTACTTGGAGGGTCTTCCAGGCAGCGGGAAACTCTGCGAACGGCCGAAAACGAAAAGGAATCGTTGTTTCGACGAGGACACTCACGCCAGAAGGAGTCAGACGTCCCAGATTCGATACAGGGCGCTCCTTTTCTCGTAGAACCACGCGGCCGGTTCTCTCAAGAGCCTCGTAGGCTTGACGCTCCTCATCCGAAAGATCCTCCTCACGAACAAAGCTCACTGCTAGGTCAGCTTCGGTCTGCGGGGACCGCTTTTGAATGATCTCGATGCGAAACTCAAAGCGTCGGTCGTCCCGAATGTCGGGAGTGAGCGCGCTTCTATAGTCCACGAAAAAGTCACGGAGCCGACGCGGCAGGCTCCTTTGTGCCTTCTCTAGTTGGGCCACGCCTTCCCGTGTATAAGTCCCCAGTGAAACTGGCATGTGAACACCATCAGCAACGGAGAACCTGTTGCCGAAACGCGACACGACCTCCTCCTCGTAGTTTAGAACAAGCGCTTGGGCAAAGCCGAAGGACACTACTCGCAGCCCAGCCTCATGTCGGTGCTCTATCATGTTGCGAAGCCTAATAGTCAATTCTAGGTTCCGTCGAACGGGATCGTTATCATCAGGCCACCGACGGGCAACGCACCGGGCCAACTCCCACGCCTTTCGTTCACCATCCACCTTGAGATATCGAGACGG
This sequence comes from uncultured Solirubrobacterales bacterium, assembly GCA_963743555.1. GTDB lineage: Bacteria > Actinomycetota > Thermoleophilia > Solirubrobacterales > Solirubrobacteraceae > Palsa-744. The sequence continues at coordinate 108,700 of CAVUQG010000002.1, read as the reverse complement.
CCGCTGCGGCTCCCTGTAATAGTAATTCGTGCCATCGCGGGTGAACTCGGCCTGCAAGAGATACAGCCAGCCGATGTGCATGTGGATCAAGAAGGCCTCTAGCGGACGCCTGCTGGCAGGCCTATTGTAGAACTCGACAGCATTAAGTACCTCTGCTCTCGAGGACAGCACAGCGCCCTGCCACTTAGGTGGTCTGGACACTTGTTGCCTTCGTTCGTACGATTCGGTCGTGCGCTCTGGATCTCATACCGTAAGCCTACGCGGCGTTAGGCTCAAGGACAAGCGCTGTTTTCGACAGGATCACAACCGAATAGCGGATCATGTGGATTGGGTCGTCAAGCCTACGTCGCACAACCGATGGTGAGCGACTCTGTGTCCCAGCCTATCTGGCCTCAGGGCATCTCAGATAGACGTGTTGTTCGCACAACTTGCATGCATCTCTGTATGATTCGTCGCAGATGCCCTTCACCGCACCACAGCTCTATGAGAAGTTCGAGGGCGTGATCACAAGCATGCAAGACGTCGACAAAATGATGGCTGATCTTGAGGCCGACCAGCGAGACGGTGTCCGCAAGAAGCGCATTTTCGCCTATCGAGGTGTAGCAAACGCCGACCATCCCTTCTTCAGCAGTCTCTACCGTCGCGTTTGGTGGACCGAAGCAGCAAAGGCCGGGAGGACTACGGAAGCACACCCTCCCCCGGGTGAGGGTGTGCTCGCGGGGGCCGAGGACCGGGTTCTAACCGAACTTCATCACTGGGGGCTTCATGATGCAGAGCGAGGCCGGCTGTCTATTCTTCGCCAGCTAGCAGTCCTTCAACACAACCATGCCCCAACTCGCCTTATCGATGTCTCGCTCAATATTTGGGTTGCGTTGTGGTTCGCAGTGGAGTTGCGGTGGGCGAAGGGCACGCCGCTGTCAGACACAAATGACGGTCGCCTTTTTGCAATCGATATCACTGACCGACTCATCAACGAGAGCGACAAACTCCGCGACTGGGAGGATGACCTGCATCGACCTTGGAACAGGCCGCCAGCAGATTGGACAAAAAGAACGTTTGCGTGGCAGCCGTCGCCTGCTGACCGTCGTATAGCAGCTCAACAGGGAGCTTTCCTCTTCGGTGGAGTACCAACGAGTGGTCAATACCGAAAGAGCACAACAAAGAATGACTGGCTGTCGCTCGATGAGCTGCGTCGATGCACATCGCTTCCTCTTAAGTTTCACAAGACCGGCCCGGGGCGTGGCGCCCGCCCGGATCGGCCGACCTACACGTACCGAATTGCAGCACCACTCAAGAATGAGATTCGCAGCCGCTTGATTGATCTGCTTGGACTATCGAGTGGGCGGATCTACCCAGATTTGGCTGGCTTTGGCAAGTTTGGGACACCGTGGCTCGATGACAAGGAACCGACAGCCCGAGTCACACCTTGAGTTCGCTCTGAACGTCGCACAAGTGCCACTGGACGACGCTGGGCGAGCGCGTGAGCGCCCGCCCAGGTGTGCCGGTCTTGGTGCGCTACATGTCGAGGCCGTCGAGGTGGGTAGCTGCGCGGGTCGGGAACACAAAGCCGTCTGTGGTGCGGTGGATGAGGCCGACGCAGTGAAGGGCGCTGATGGCGTCGGCTACCTCCATCGGTCGGCCGATTTCGCGGGCCAGTTCCTCGGTGGACCAGGGACGCTGGTCGTCGTGGACGAGCAGCAGGCTCATGATCGTGGACTCGGTGCGGACCTTGCTCTCGGCGGGCATCAGGGTAGGCTCAGAATCGGACATGGGGAGGTTCCTTCTCCTTGTGTCTGGGCCTCGGCGCGGAATATCACTCCGTGTCGGGGCCGCTCTTGTTTATAGGCTCGCTCGACCGTAGGTGGGAGCGCTCTGAGCGGTCAAGCTGTGCTGCCGGCGATCAGCGCGTCTGCGACGAGCGGGTCTCTATCCGAGTAGCCAGTGGAAGTGCATGGCTGCTCGTGTGGGGATGACGTAGTGCCCCCATCGGTGGACGAGCCCGGCGTCAGAGAGCGCGGCGAGGGCATCCAGGGCTGTGATCGGGTTGCCGACGCGGCGTACAACCAACTCCAGTGGCCAGAGCCGCTCCTTCTCACTGTCGAGCAGGAGTCGCAGGATGAGGCGCTGTACGCCCTCGGGTGCTTGAGGCAGATGGTGGGGCTGGTTAGGCATAGTCACGGGGTACCCCGCGCGACCAGCGCGGGCGTCCTGCCGAGGCTAGGGCTGAGGCCGGTGAGGACGCAACCTGTGGTCTGTCGCGCTCAGTCCGGCTGGATCAACGCGCGGCCGCGTCGGCGGCCTGAGTGCTGTCTGCCTCGATCTGCTCGGCGCGGGCCAGCAGCTCCGAGGCGGATAGCTCAAGACCGGCGGCCAGGCGTCTGAGGCTGCCGTAGCTGGGGTTGCGCTTGCCGGTCTCGACGTTGGAGATCCAGCGCTGGTGTAGGTCGGTGTCGTTGGCGAGCTGCTCTTGGGTTAGATCGAGCGCCTCCCGGCGGGCTTTGACGGCCAGGCCGAGGGCTTTTTGGAAGGCCGGAGAGGCGGACATGACGCCAGCCTTTCGGGTGCCACCCCTCTTGTCGATGACATCGCAGTAGACAGACTTGCCTACATTCCGCTACGGTTCCGGTTTATGACATTCCAGTAGAGCAAGTCTCGGGCGGGCGCGGCGTTGGACCCTCTCCCCGTCGTGTCCGCCCGACCACCAAGATCGCGAAGGAGCCACGCATGGGAGCAGACAGGAGCAGGCGTAGGACGAGGCTAGGGCAGGCCGTAGCCGTACTTATGGCGCTCAGCGCCGTCATAGCCGGGGGAGCCACCGGCCACGGCCTCATCACCGGCGAAGTTGACCCGCCCAAGACGGTCCGCCAGTGTGAAGAGAAGTTCGGTACCAAAAACGCGCATGAGCGGTATGTCCGGGCTACGTGCATCAAGCGAGTTGAATATGAACTGGCTACCGCTCCAGGCACAAGCTGCGCGCATCCGCTGGAATTCAACCGCGGTCTTGAGGGAGGTAATGGGAGTTCCAAGTATCTCAGCCTCAAGCTCCATGGCGTGACCAACGCCGAGAAGACCGGTGCGACTATGACCTGGACCTGGGAAGTCAAAAGCTCCAAGGTGGAAATCTGCCCGAAAGGTGTGACCTTTGAACTCACGCCGAGCTTGCCGAATGGTAATGATGACATTGGGCATCCCAGCGTCGTCAAGCATCCCGAAACTACCACTCGCAAGGGAAGCTTCTCTTACTTCTTGTCTGAAAAGGACACCGGCGGTGCCGCCGTCAACGTAAAGGCACGGTTTGTGCATCGGTGAAATGAGAGCGTAAAGAGGCCCCGGTCGGCGTAATGCCGAACCGGGGCCTGGGGATCGTCTCAGTAGCCGACGGGCGTAGCTACAGATGGATGGCCGAAGCTCTCGGTGAGGCAGCCATCCAGACTGAGTGCCGGGATCTTGACCGGAACCTCCTGAACAATCTGGAGGTAAGCTGACAGCTCTCCCTCGGCAAGCTCATGCGTGTAGGCGTGCATCCGGATCACTTCGCCGTTGGGGTTGAGGTCGCAGCCGCCAAGATAACCTCGTAGGTACCAGGCCGGATCTTCAAAGTGATCCGGCTGCCCGGTCTCGTCGTCGTGCTCGGTAACGAATACGACCTGTAGGAGTTCGATCTCCATCGGTAGAACGCAATCGCCGCCCCGCAGTTCGACTTGGAAGTCAACCGTCTTACGCTCATGCCGCAGGCCGTAGAACACGGCTTGCGTGATGGCCTCCTCGCTGTAACCATGAGTAGCGTTATATACAGGTGCCAGTGGATCGAACCCCAGAGCGATCAGGCGCTGCGATTCGCCCAGGTGCATCTTGCTGTCCGCCATCGGCTGTGTTGCCATTTCGCGTACCTGCTTCTCGTCCGGCATTGCGGCCTCCTTGGTTCGTGGAGGCCGCTTATCGGCCTCCGGAGCGCAGCCACCTGAAAGGGAGCTAGGCACCGGAGACAGTTCAGGACAGAGCAATGGTCACTAATTTACCATAATTAGTGATAAAAGTCAATACTTTCCTACACCAATCCTCTTGTACACCGCCTGTCGTCCGTCGGAGTAGTAAAGGGCGTTGAGCAGGGCGGCTTGTGCGTGGTTGGACGCCAACGAGAATATCGGGTCTTCTCCGGTGAGTACAGCGAGCGTTTGGTCGTCTCGCGCTGTCGAGGACAGGCGGGCGGCGATCTCTCCATAGCCGGTCTCGTAGCGGTGAGGTGCGTTTTCCATGCAGACTTCGAGCTGCGGGATCGTCAGGTCGCATTCGCCGACGAAGCAGAAGAGTGGCTGCCAGCGCTTGGTGTCGATGATCAGGCCGGTAGGTATGAGCGTCAAATGGGTATGCCCGATACCCAGCTCCTCGTAGCATCCCCGGCGGGCAGCCTGCTCAGGTGAGTAGCGGCCCGCGTCCATGTCCTTCGGGAGCATGCCCTCACCCATGAAGTGCACTGGGATGCCCTTGGCGGTATTGGCGACATGATGCTCGTACCGGCGCTCGAGCAGAATGATCTTCCCCTCCGCGATAACGACGACGCACACGCCGATGAACGCGGGAGCGGGCAGCCGGGTCAAGTCCGCCAAGCTCGACGGGTCGCACCGCCAGGCTTCCCTGAGCTTGGGGTGGCCAAGGAGCTCAGTCAGGTCGGGCAGGCTGCTGAGGCTGCGGTCGAGTGAGTTGGCTGTTGCCGCCCAGTGGTAGTAGCGCGATTCCGCCACCCCGATCCTGTAGCGTTGAGCACCAGCCGCAGTCTCAGGCTGGTGCTCAACATAGACAAGGTCGAGGATGGGGTCGTTCTCGAACTTGACGGCTGCTTGGCGTGCCTCTTCTTCAAGCACAGGGAGCAACTGGGCGTTGAGTAGCGGCCACTCCTCAGGATCGGGACGGGACGGTCGCAAGTCTCCCTCAAACTCCAACAGCAGCTCGTGCGTAGAGCTTTGCTGCTTGTCACAGGACGCTATCGAGATGGCGTGATCGATGTTTAGCCGCCCGACGCAGATGCATCTCGGTTCTCGCGCCAAGGTTGTCCGGCTCTCTGTGGACGTTCCAGTCGCGCTATAGGGTTCGGGAGTCTTCGCCGCTTCCTCTAGGCGACTGACTAGCTGCTTCACGGCTTGCGTGCGTCGGCTTTCCCGCTCAAGCCGACCACGGATCGGGCCTTGCCGATCTTGGCTGTATTGAGGCTTGCCCAGTTTGGAGCGGTTTAGTGCCTCCTGGTAGCGTTCTCGAGGCAACTGTCCGCCTGAACCATCGGCCACGGCGAATTCCCATCCGAGCGCTTCCGCCATCGACAGTGGCTCAAGATTGTCGAGAAGGTTGCGCAGTACCGAGCGCAGCGCCTGCTCAAAGCTGCATTTCTCGCTGACCTTCGAGCTTACGAGTGAATTCGCTTGCAGCAATGGTAGATCAAGCGAGTTCGCTCCTTCGACCCCCCATTTGTGTGCCATGAGCGACCAGAGCTCGGCCTCTAGCCCCTCGCTCGGTATTCGACGCATCGTCACATCTTGAACGAAATTGGCAGCGAGAGGCTGCCCATCTGCCAACACCGCGCCTGCATATTGCCATTTAGCTTGCCCGTAGATGGCCAATAAGTGCTTGCTGACCAGTGCCGTCGAGCACGACCATTGGCTCAACCAAGCAGAACGCGAAGCGCACGCCCATGACATCAACCACAGGAGGTAGCTCTGATGCAAAATCCCCCCGTAACAAGGCTAGAGGTTGCCGCAGTGTTGCGGGCCGAGGTCTACCGGCTCATAGCCCTTGGCATGGCCCGAGCCACTGCTATCAAGGCGGTCGCAGAGCAGCACGGGATCGACCCGGAGTGGGTCGCCGAACTCGTGGGCTTCGGCGATGGGCTGGCGGGAGGCGAGGCGTGATGGCCGGCCTACCCGTCCCTTACTCTGGCGGCTCGCTCGGCCTGACAAGAGTCGAGCGTCGGGCCTCCAAGGAGATCGCTACGACTCGTGCGGCCAGCAATGTGCTGGCCGCACGGGAAGCCGCGAAGGCCGACGCTATCGCCTCCGTCGGGGAGACGATCATGCTCAACGCTTTCGACCTGACCTGCTTGGAGAGCGCACTCGTGGCACGCAATCCAGCGTTCGCTGGCCGGGCCGCTTACATAGGCGACCGGGCCTGCATCGGCATGGGCAACGTTCTCACGCGCATGAGTCGGAGCCTGTGATGGGCAACCAGCTACTGCACGACCTGATCCTGGGGCTTGCCATTTTCGGTCTGGTCGCCGGCGCGGCGATCATTCTCTTTTGGATCGCCGTAAACGTTGAGCGGGTGTGGCGGCAGGTGCGCCGCCCGTCAAGGGTGGAGTACGAGCAGTACCGAGCGGAAGACGCGATTCGAGCCATCAAGCGACGCGCTGTCCACGAAATGCTCACCGCCGCGCGAGAGCACCGCGACTTCAGCGGGAGTGGAGAGATCATCGAGAGCACAGCCGTAGAGGTACGACGCGGTGAATAAAACCGTATGGACACTGCTGCTTGTGATTGTGGGTCTGTGGCTGTTGACTGCGGCAACGCCGGCGCTTACCCGGCTCACGGGAGCGCTTGTACCACTCGTCCTCGTCGTCGGGATCGTCGTGGCGGTGTTGCGCGTGGTATGGGCTGCCACTAGGCGCTGGTGATTCATAGTTTTGCCTTGGCATAGTCAAAAGAAAGTGAGAAAAAACCTAAAAGTTAACGGTTACTTTAATAACTGTCGCGTATCGTAATTTTCGTGTCTCGCGCCGCCCTACGTCTCTAACAGATGGCGACGGCCGCCGAGGCACTCGACCGCGATAACCAATAAAGGAGAACGCATATATGAATTAACACACGAAAGGAGGTAGCCATATGGCCACACGGCGTATCAAGGTGAGAGGAATTAAGAAGGACGAGATTGACACTGAGCAGCTCGCCCTTATTTATTGGCTCCAGGCCAAGCGGGTGCTTCGTGAGAAGCGTGAACGCGAAGCCCAGGAGAAGGCTAAGCGTCGGGGGCGCAAGCAGTGAACGGGGATCTTGTTCCGGCGATGGTCGCGGCTGGCGGCGGCTCGGCCATGATCACGGGTATCTGGCTGCATGAGCATCGCCAAGCCGAGGCGATGCGGCGTAGCCGAGTGCGACTCGGACTGCGCTTCCCTATCGGCTTGGAGCCCTCCCAGGCGCTCGCCGCCCTGGACGCACTGGCAGGGTTGCCGCCGCATACCTCCGAGTTGGTCGCGGAGGTAGTGGCCGGTGAGGACTCAATCGCACATTTTCTATGGGTGCCCGAGTCTGTTCGGGCGTCGGTGCAATCAACGATGACCGGGGTAATCCCAAGCCTTCGCGTCACGGACGCTGCCGTGTCACCAGACGACGGAGCTACTCTTGCGCTGCGCCTAACCATCCCAGCGTCAGGGTGTGTACTTGCCTCTGAGAATGCAGTCGCGGCTTCGAGGGCGCTGCTATCAGGAATGGTGGGGTTGCGCTCAGACGAGCAGGTCATAGTCCGCTTCGCACTCAGACCGGGGAGCGCGCGTAGCTGGCAGGAGCCGGAGCATCCCAGCGACCGCGAGCGGGAGGTTGCAAAACACTGGCGGCATAAGACGAGTCTGCCGGGGTTCACTACCGCAGGCTTGGTCTTGATCCGTGCTCGACACATGAGCCGTGCTCGGGAGTTGGCCGCTCACGTCGAGAACACGATTCGCAGCCGCCGGCAGATCGGGGGCGTGCGGGTCACCCGTGAGCACGGCAACCGGACGCTCGCCTCTATGCCGCGCACCGCCCGCGCGTCAGGGTGGCTCTCCACACCGGAGCTGCTCGGACTCACCGGCTGGCCACTGGGTAGCGAGGTCGCCATAGCCGGGGTCGAGGTCGGCGCAGCCCGCGCCTTGGCGGTCCCTTCGAGCGTGCCGCGCGAGGGGCGGCGACTGTTCATTGGTCGCGACGGCAGCGGAGCCGAGCGGCCGGTGGCGCTGTCGGCAGAGGCTGCCCGCCATCACGTCATAGCCGCAGGCGTTTCCGGGGCGGGCAAGAGCACCATGATCGCGGGGGCCGTCCTGTCAGATATCGAACACGGATACGGCGGTGTGGTGATCGACCCCAAGGCCGATCTTGTCGAGACGATCCTAGAGCGCGTCAAGCCTGAGCACGCGGAGCGGGTCGTAGTCCTCGATGCTGGTGACGACACTCGGCCCGTTGCCGGTATCGACGTGCTGCACGGCGGCGACCCCGACGCCCGCGCGGATGTACTGACTCGAACACTGAAGTCGATGTTCCCTGACTGGGGTATCCGCTCGGAGACCTACGGCCGTTTGGCGATCCGGACCTTGAGCGAGGTACCCGGCTCGACGCTGCTCGATATTGGACGCCTGTTCGCCGACGAGCCCTACCGTCGCGCTGCGATGGCCCGTCTCAGCGACGACTTCCTGAAAAGCTCGTGGCAGAACTACGAGGCGCTCTCCCCGGCCGCCAAGGTCGATGTCGTGCAAGCTCCAATGGCCCGCCTAATGGCCTTGCTCAGCCGTCCCAAGGTACGAGCCGTACTCGCCAGCCCTGAGCCGAAGCTGGACGTAGCCCGGCTGTTCGCCGAGAGGAAGTTTCTGTTCGTCTCGCTAGCACCCGGGGTTCTCGGCGAGGCCGCGCCGCTCATCGGTTCGGCCGTCATGTTCGCGGTCTGGAGCGCTATCGAGGCGCGCGTGGCACTGCCGCCCGAGGAGCGCCATCTCATCAACATCTATGTGGACGAGTTGGCAACGCTGACCAACGGGCTGCCCAACAGCTTTGAGCTCATCGCCGAGCGCGCCCGCGGACTCGGCGCAGGATTGACGGTCGCCCTCCAAACGTTGGGGCGCATCCCTGAGCCGACCAGATCAGCACTGCTCGGAAACGCGGCGACATTCATCAGCTGGCGCGCTCCGGCCGAGGAGGCGGCCGCCATCGCCCGCCAGCTACCCGGCCTCACACCGCAGGACGTGCAGTCTCTCGGTCGTTTCGAGATCGCCGCACGGGTCGGAACCGGAACGGGCAGCAGTGTGTCGGTAGTCACCGGCCGCACCGAGCCACTGCCCGCCAAGACCGACCAGGCCAAGGCCATCCGTGATCGCTCAGCGCGTCTGTACGGCAGTACCCAACAGCCTCAAGTCCGCGATGAGCAATCCGCTCGCTCTGAGGGCGATGGGGACGATCCGGTCGGTGTGCAGAGGAGGCGCGCGTGAGTCCGTTGGCTGGTCCGGTCGCATCGAGCACGAGGCCACAGGATGCCCCTAACGGTGCGGTGTCCGGGGCGCTTACGCCAACGAAAGACCTGCGTCCTCCCAGGCGCTTGTCTCCCCGCCAGCTTGCCGCCGTCTCCCTCCAACTCACCGACCGTGACCTCCAAGCGTTGCGGACGGTCAGTCGCTTCCGTGTGATGAGCGGCGCACAGCTCGGACGGCTGTTTTGGCCCGAAGGCTCACCGCGAACCCGTGGACGCTTGGCACGACGAGGCTTGAACCGACTCAGCCAACTGGACGTCATTGAGCCGCTCGCGCGCCGGGTCGGCGGGGAGCGCTCCGGTAGCGCCAGCACAACCTATGCGGTCGGGCGTGCCGGCCAGTACATCTTGCAATCCGAGCGGGCCTCCGGGCGGCGGGTGAGGCGCGCATACACACCGGGCGCGCGCTATCTCGCACATACCCTCGCCGTCGCCGGACTCTACGTCGACCTAGTAGACGCCGAACGTCAGGGGCTGTTGGAGATCTCCGCGTTCTCGCCAGAGCCGGAGTGCTGGCGTCCCTTCACCGGAGCGTGGGGCGCGGGCCTGACGCTCAAGCCCGACGCCTACCTGAAGCTCGCGGTCGGTGACTACGAGTACTCGTGGTTCATCGAGCAGGACATGGCGACTGAGGCACAGACAACGATCGAGGCCAAGGCCCGCCGATACCACGATTACTACCGCACCGGGACCGAGCAGGCCGAGCGTGGCGTGTTCCCGCGCGTGCTGTGGATCGTGCCGAACACCGCACACGCCGAGCGGATCAGCGAAACACTCGAGCGGCTCCCCGCCGACACCCAACGCCTATTCGCCGTCACGACCACAGCCGATGCCCTCGCACTACTGAGTAGCGAGGTACGCCCATGAGCACGACCAAGCTGGCTCTATACGAGGACGACACACGGGCATGGGGCTTGATCGAGGCGGACGCCCTGCTGACCCTCGCCAAGCTTCCGGACGCCTGTGTCGACGCGATCGTCACTGACCCGCCATATGGCATCGATTTCGCTGGTGAAACATGGGACGGGGCGGACATTCGCCGAACGGTACGCACGGCGCACGACGGGCTAAGTGCCGGTGAGATGTTCGAGCGATGGACGATGGTGTGGGCACGCGAAGCTCGGCGGGTACTGAAGCCAGGCGGGCACCTGATCGCGTTTGGCGCTCCTCGGACGTTCCACCGTCTCGTCTGTGGAATGGAGGACTCAGGGCTAGAAATCCGTGACGTGCTCATGTGGCTGTACGCCCAAGGGATGCCGAAATCGCGAAGGCTGCCAAACGGTATGGCGGCCGCGCTGAAGCCGGCCTATGAACCGATCCTTTTGGCGCGCGCCCCTCTAGCCGACACCACCCCGCACAACCTCCAGAAGTGGGGCACAGGGGCGCTGAACACCGACGCCACCCGTGTGAATAGTTACTGGCCCGCGCACGTCGCGTTGTCTCACGCCGATCACTGCACAAGTGCAATGTGTACGCCGGACTGTGCGAAGGGGCTGCTTGAGCGGCAGCGCGACGGGCTGAGTCGCCTGTTCTATTGCGCCAAGGCCTCCAAACACGAGCGGGAAGTCGGATGCGAACAGCTACCAGCCCAACTGGTGAAACTATACAACGGCCACCACCACCCGCCGCGAATACGCCGCAACACCCATCGCACCGTCAAGCCCATCGACCTGATGCGCTGGCTGGTACGGCTCACCTGTCCACCGAACGGACTGGTACTCGACCCGTTCACCGGCAGCGGCACGACCGGGATCGCCGCCGTCATGGAGAACCGGATGTTCTTGGGAATTGAGCGCGAAGCGGCGTATGTGGATATCGCCTGCGCGCGTCTCACACACTGGGCCGCAATCGCGGCTCGGGAGGAGGTACTGCCATGAAGGGCCAGGCAGTCCCCTCGAAATATCAACAACGAAAGGAGGCCCGAAGGAAGGAGAACGTAGCAATGTCAACAGATATCGAGGAGCACGAAGTGGAGCCCGAGGTTGCCCGTGCCGTCATCTACCTGTGCGGCCCGGAGCCAGGGAACGAGGATCAGATGCGTGACATACCGCCGATCTACAAACAGCGTGTGGGTTGCCGTATTGCAGCGGCAGTGATGCACGCCGAAGTTGTCAGTGAGTACGTTGACGAGTCGAGTTCCGTGCCGTGGCGACCGCAGCTACACGACATGGTGCGAATTGTTGGCGAGGGGCGACCTGTGGACTGCCTCATTGTGTACTCGAAAGACCTGCTGGCAAACGACAGTGCCGAAATGTTCGACATCGCTTGGCGTCTTGGCCTTGCCGGTACGAGCGTGATCGCTATCGATGAAAACGATCTGTCCGCATGGACCGAGAGGTAGCGATACCAGCAAACGGCCTTCCGAGGGTGCCACGGTGAGCACGAGCAACGCCTCTTGTTTCACCGCTGGCGTCCTCGGCGGGGTGTATGGCTCTCCGGCCGGTGGAAGGACAGTGCGTCTTTCTGCTGGCCGACCAAGCCATCCACTCTCACCAGGAGGTAACAGTATGACCAAGGCTCAAGAAATCTACGACAAGGTGAACGAGCTGGTCGCCTCGGGCGTCGAGAAGTCAGCCGCCTTTAGGCAGTTGGCTGAGGCCGCGGATCGTCCCTACGACTCAATCCGGGGGAGCTATTACTCCTACAAGAAGAAGGTCGAGGGCGGCGAGAGCCGACCACGGCCCCGACGCCGGGAGACAACCCCGGAGGACGCGCTGGCCGACGCTCGCGCATCCCTGGAACGCTCGATTACTGCCATCGACCGGGAGGTCGAGGTAGCCGAAGAGCGAGCGACTGAGGCAACTGCTGAGGCCAAGGCACTCAAGGCCAGCGCGACTGAACGTAAGAAGGCCATCACCGAGCGCCTGGAGGCGCTGAAGTGAGACAGCGCGGGCCGGTCGGGGTTACATACCCTGACCGGCCCGCGCCTACAAATAACAGCTTGCTTAAATCACAGCTTTAACGGGAAAATCGTTAAGCCAAATTAACGAGAAAGGAGGATATATGCCGACACAGACACCAGCCATGCTTGCAAAGTCACCAATGGAGATACTGGCCGAGTTCACTGCTGTTATCTACCTGCGCGTCTCCAGTACCGGCCAGCTTACCGGCCCCAGCGCTGAGGGATATTCCATTGAGGGGCAGCGAGAGGCATGTAAGCGCCACGCCGACGCGCTCGGGGCGAGGATCATCGGTGAGTACGTCGAGCCTGGCAAGTCGGCAACGAACCTTCGTCGCCCAAACTTGCAGAAGATGCTTGCCGAGCTTCCTGACTTGCGGCCTGACTATGTCATCTTCTATGACCTCTCGCGGGTCGCACGGGATGAGTTCGATGCGTTCTGGATACTGCGCGAGATCAAGGCTGCTGGTGCCAAGCTGGAGTCCACGCTTGAGCGGATCACCGATGACGACAGTGGGATGCTCACGTTCGCGGTCATGGCTGGGGTCAACGCGCATCGCTCTCGCTCCGACGGCAAGAAGGCGAAGATGGGTATGGAACGCAAGCACGCGGATGGCGGCACCAATGGGCGGACCCGCATCGGCTACCTCAACACACGGGAGTTCGTCGGGGGCCGCGAAGTACGTGTGGTGGACTTCGATCAGGAGCGGGCTCCGCTCGTACAGATGGGCTTCGAGCTGTTTGCGACCGGCAACTACTCAATCTCAGAACTGCATAACGTCCTTGAGGAAGCAGGCTTGCGGAAACGCGAAACCCCAACGCGCGGCCCACAACCCCTATCACGGAGCCAGGTTCATCGGATGCTGCGTGACGACTACTACATAGGCGTCGTGAAATGGGGAGGCACAACGAACCCGAACGGTCGGCATACGCCCCTGATCGACGTGACGACCTTTGAAAAGGTGCAGCAGGTCTTGGACACGGCTCGCCTCAGCGGCAACCGCACGCGCAAGCACAAACACTACCTCCGTGGCTCGTTGTTCTGTGGGTTCTGTGGGCGGCGTCTGGTCTTCCACCGCATCAGAGGGCGCGGTGGCCTCTACGACTACTTCGGCTGTCTCAGTCACCAGGGCACGCGGGGAAGCTGCGGCAGTCGCTATCTCCAAGTGGAGAACGTGGAGCGGACGGTGGTGCGCTACTACGCGCGTGTTCGGCTAACCCAAAGCGAGCGGGAGGCGATCCGCCAGGCGGTCGAGCAGTACGCCGGGGCGCTCCTTGAGAGCGCTGAGAAGGAGTCGGCTCGCCACGCGCGGCGGCTTCAGACGCTTCAGCAGCAGCAGAAGAAGCTCCTGCACGCCTTCTACAACGGTGCGGTCGATGAAACGGTCTTGCAAGAAGAGCAGGAGCGGATCGAGACCGAGCGTCGCGAGGTTCACCGCTGGTCAGAGGCCGCGGCTCAGGATGCCGGAGAGATCACGCAAGCACTTCACGAGGCGCTACTGCTGCTTGAGAAGGCTCAGGTGGCCTACCGCCAGGCCACACCGACTGTCCGCCGCCTACTCAACCAGGCCCTCTTTGAGGGGCTTCTGGTCCGCGACGAGGACGATCTGGAGGCCAACCCGACCCCCTGGGTCAACGAGGTCCGCGCCCTGGCCCGAGCAGCCCAGGACAGCCAACCAGCCCGGAGGAACGGCCAGAACGGCCACGACCCCCTTTCGGGGGCCGTGGGTTTCCCTAAGACAAATTTGGTGCGCCGTGCGGGACTCGAACCCGCCCCGCCGGATTAAAAGTCCGGAGCTCTACCCGATGAGCTAACGGCGCGCGAGCTAGTCAGTGTGCCAGATGAGTGGGCGGTGCGTCAGCGCAGGCCAAGCGTGTCCAGCGGCTCGGCCTCCGAACTCTCGCCGGCGGCTACGCGAAGCAGTTCGTCGATGCGCGTCAGCTTGACACGCGGGCGGCCGTGCGGCTCGCCGAGGGCTTGCTCGTGGCGGTCGATCTCAGACCAGCCTTCGTAGGTGACGAGCGCCGGCACACGCTCGGCGAGTAGGCGCTCAATTGCCTCGGGCTCGAGCTCGGCGGGCTGCAGGTGCTTGTCCGCGGCTAGGTCCTCCAGTAGTGCGTCGACCGTCTGCTGGGCGTCCTTCTTGTTCGTGCCGATCACGCCCGAGGGCCCGCGCTTGATCCAGCCGACGGCGTACTCGCCGGGTAGCACCCGAGAGGGCGCAGCCTCCGGGGAGCCGGCCAGCGGTTCGTCGAAGGCCACAACACGGCCCCCCTCGTTGGGGATCGTCGCGCTGCGTTCATCGAAAGGCACGCCAGGCAGCGCAATACCGCGATAGCCGATCGCCCTCATTACCAAGCCGGCGTCAAGTTCCTCGGTCTCACCGGTGGGCTCGGCTCTGAGCCGGCCGTCCTTGCCGGCCTGAAGTGCGTTGCGCGCCATTACGACTTTACGCACGCCATTTCCATCCCCAATCAATTCCATCGGGGAGAGCAGAAAGCGCAGGACGACCCGCTTGCTCTTCCCCGTCGGGGCACGCCCAGCGTAGTCGCGCAAGACGGAGACGTTGCGCACGGAAGTGGGGTCCATGTTGGGGTCGCTGACGGCCAGCGCACGCTCCAACTCCTCGGCGTCGACGATCACGTCGGCGTCCGCGAGCTCGCCCAGCTCCAGCAGCTCAGGATTGGTGAAGGCAGCTTGGGCGGGCCCGCGGCGGCCGACCACGACGATCTCGCGCACGCTGCTGGCGTCGAGCACTTCCAGCGCGTGGTCGGCGATGTCGGTCACGGCCAGCTCGTCGTGGGTCAGCGTCAGCATGCGCGCCACGTCGAGGGCAACGTTGCCGTTGCCGATCACGACAGCGCGGTCAGCCGACAGGTCGAAGTCGTGGTCGCAGTAGTCCGGATGGCCGTTGTACCAACCGACGAAATCGGTGGCAGGATGGCTGCCGTCCAAGTCCTCGCCGGGGATGCCAAGCGGACGGTCGGCCGGCGAGCCGGTGGCGTAGACGACGCAGTGGTAGTGCTCGATCAGCTCATCGCGCGAGATGTCGCGGCCCAACTCGACGTTGCCGAAGAAGCGAAAGCGAGGATGCGAGGCAGTCTTCTCGTAGATGCGTGTGACCGACTTGATCTTCGGATGGTCGGGCGCGACCCCAGAGCGCACGAGCCCCCAGGGTGTGGGAAGCCGCTCGATCATGTCGACTTCGAGATCGATGGAGTGCCCGCCCACCCCGTCCTTGAGCAGGTGCCCAGCGGTATAAAAGCCGGCGGGCCCAGAGCCGATGACTGCGATGCGGATAGGGGTCATGGAGATGTTCTAGCGGCTGTGGCGCGCTCACCCAATCATTTCATGAGTTGGGGCATGGGCCGGCGCCAGCCGGACCATGCCCCGCTCCGCGGATCATGGCTCCGCGATTATGGGCACGGTCCGACTCGAACGGACGACCCCCTCGGTGTAAACGAGGTGCTCTAGCCAACTGAGCTACGCGCCCCCGTGGCCCTCTGGGCGAGGTCTTCAGGGTAGGCTTAACATTAGGGACTTCTTGCGTGCAAAGCTGTAGAGATGGGGGCTGGGGTGCAGCGACGTCGAATGGTGTACCTCGGGGCGTGCGTAGTCGCGCTCCTCGTGCTGCTTGTCGTGCTGGCGCAGGTCTTCCTGCCGTCGCTGGCTGCAAGGCGCGTGCGCGACCGCGTGGCTCGTTACGGGACCGTGCGCAGCGTCAGCGTCAGCGCCTTCCCGGCCGTCAAGCTGCTGTGGGGCAAAGCCGACTCGGTCAGTGTTGCCGCAGGCAGCCTGTCGGTGCCGATCTCGCAGATCACAACGCTCCTATTGGAAGCGCGTGCGGTGGGCTCCATGACCGTAAGCGCCGATGCCGCCACGCTGACAGCCGTGCCCAACTTGCCTGCCGGCCTCAAGGTCAGCGACCTACGCATGCAAAAGCGTGGCTCGGCAATCAGCACGAGCGCCACGTTGACCCAGCAGCAGCTCGACGAAGCGCTGCCCAGCGGCTTTCACGTCGAACCGACGGCCAGCGGCGGTGGCGAGGTGCAGGCGCGCGCCTCGGGCGGCCTGTTCGGCGTGCAGGCATCGATCACAGCACTAGTCAAGCCCTTGGAAGGCAGACTGGTGGCCGAACCGCAGGGTTTCCCGCTGGCAAGCCTCGGCACGCTGACGCTCTTCAGCGACACCCATTTGAAGGTGAGCTCAGTGGGTGTTCGGGTGTTGCGCACCCGGCCGCTCACTTACAGCCTGTCCTTGGCCGCCACGCTGGTTTGAGTACACAGTCATCGGCATGCCCTCGCGCGGACTGATCGTAGGCATCTGGCGGTAGGACAACTTGAAGTCGCGGGGCAGCTTGAGCGTGAAGTCGCGAGCGATCAGGGTGGCGATCGTGCGCACCTCTAGCTGGCCGAAGCGCATCCCGATGCAAGTGCGCGAGCCGCCGCCGAAGGGGATGTAGGCACCCTTGGTGATCTGTGCCTTGGCCTCGGGCGCAAAGCGCTCGGGACGGAAGGCCTCGGGCTCGGCCCACACGTCGGGCAGGTGATGCGAAGCCCAGGAGCTGTAGTTGACATAGGCGTTGGCGGGCACGGCGTGCCCTTCGAACTCAAACGCCTCGACCGACTTGCGCGGCCCGATCCAAGCCGGCGGGTACTTGCGCAGGGTCTCCTCCAAGGTCATCTCCAGCTGTGTCAGCTCGCCGCTCATCAGCTGCTGAGCGTTGGGCGTGCCGTCTTTGAGCAGCGTGTCCTGCTCGGCTCTGAGCTGCTCGGCGAGATGTGGCGCCTTGGCCAGCTCGTAGAACATAAAGGCGACGGTCGAGGTGGTCGTATCGTGGCCGGCAAACAGCAGGGTCATCATCTCGTCGCGGATCTGTCTGTCTGAGAGTTGCTCGCCGTCCTCGCTCTGCGCGTCGAGCATGAGACTGAGCACGTCCTCGCCGCGCTCCCCGCTCGCCCGCTTCGCTTTGATCTCGCTATAGAGCATTTTGTTGAGCTTGCGCGTTGCGTCCTGTAGCCGCGCCCAGGGTGTGCCTGGCATGCGGATGAAGCGGAACTCGGGGCCGGATGAGAAGAAACCAAGTGCCTGCTCGAACATCGCGGCCGCGTCGATCTTGCGTGCCGCGGGACCGTCCGGCTCGATCCCAAACAAGGCTCGCATGGCCACGCGTGTCGCCAGTTTTCGTGTCCAGGCATACAGGTCGATCTGCTCGCCGTCATGCCACTGCTTCAGCGCCCGTTCGGTCTCCGTGGTCATCACGTCGAGCGAGGCCGCGATGCGCTCGCGATGAAACGCCGGCAGCATGATCTGGCGCGAGCGCTTGTGGTAAGGGTCGTCTGTCGTCAGCAGCCCGTCGCCGAGCACCGAGATGAGGTCGCGAAAGTGCGATTCACGCCAGAGAAAGTTGTTGGCGTGAGAGACGGTGATGTAGTGGTTGGCGGCTGGACCGAGCATAAAAACGACATTGCTGTGCAGCACGCGCATCGTGAAGACCGGCCCATAGCGCTCGTAGCCCTCCAGCAGCAGGGGAAGCGGCGCCTCGATGAAGCGCTTTGTTCTCGCCAGCGAGAAGCCGGTGTCGCCAGGCGGGTAGGGGACGGTCGCGGCTCGTTCGTCGGCGAGGTCCTGCGTGAGGATCCGAAACGGGTTTTCGTGGCGCAGGCGTGGCGGCTCGAGGATGGGCATAGGCGTAAGCGTAGAGGACCGGGGAGCGGTTTGGCCGGCCGGCCAGTTTTTGGGGGCTTGGGCGACTGCTGGACGTTTCTTCGCGGATGGGGCGCTGCACTACGCGGTGTGGGTCGCGAGGGTGGGCATGTGTTCTTCGAAATTGGGATGCCCCGCGCGCGTGCGCGTGCGCGTGCCCTCTAATAACTCCTTACTTGTTAGGGGGCCGCGCGTGCGTGCGCGGCCTTCTAACTACGGTTGGCTTGTTCTTAGGCCACGCGCGTGCGCGCGCGGCACGGCGTTTCGCAAGACACAGTCGCTGGGCGTGCCGCGGGGCGGGTCCGGCCGGCAGGGGTGTCGGCACGCTCGCTGCGATACTCTGCCCTACGCACGTAGCGGTATCCCGTGCAGCAAGCACGGGGGCGTAGCTCAGTTGGTTAGAGCGCTGCCCTGTCACGGCAGAGGTCGCGGGTTCGAGTCCCGTCGCTCCCGCTCTGGACACCGCATTTCTCGATCCGCCTTTTGGAGGTTGGGAGGCGGTTAAAGTGGCTTCGAAGCTGACTTGTGGCGTGACCACGATGTGGCCGGCCATCCTCTCTCGGAGAGATGCTCATTCGAGAAGACATCCATTTTGTATCACTCTGCTACAATGCGTAGCAACCTTCTACCAAGGGGTTTCAATGACTGCCACAGCCGACCGGCCAACGCGAGTTCCATCAGACTTGTTCGACAGCGCTGTCGTCGAGGGCGCCAAGGAGAATCGCTCAGCCAAGCAGCAGCTTGAGCACTGGGCGCGCGTCGGGAGGTCGGTTTGCGCGCGGCAGACAGCTTCCAGACGTCGGGTAGAAGCTGCGTTGGCGGGGGTTCTCCCGGTTGAGCGTCTCTCTGATGATGAGGGAGTTGTATTCGACTCCGAGGTGGAGTCCCGGCTAGAAGCGCGTCTGCGAACGACGAATCTCGGCGCGGTGCTTGCCGCGCGTGGGGTCACGACCGTCGCGCTGAACGAACAAGGCGAACTGACCGAGTACCGGCCTGACGGAACGAGCGCGCCAGTTTGAAGCAGTTGCATGTGGTCGTTGGACCGAATGGCTCCGGCAAGACCACGTTCGTCACCGAGTTTCTCGCGCCGGAACTGCCGGGCTATGTGTATGTCAACGCGGACGAAATCGTCAAGGCCAGGTGGCCCGCCGACTCAGGCGCACACGCCTACGAAGCGGCTCAGGTCGCTGCCGAGACTCGCGCACACCTCATCGCTGGCGGCCGGTCGTTCATAGCCGAGACAGTGTTCTCCCATCCGTCAAAGCTCGACCTGATCCGCTCTGCGCACGAGGCGGGCTATCAAGTCGTGCTCCACGTAATGCTCGTGCCAGAGGAACTGGCGGTCAGGCGTGTTGCGTATCGAGTGCGGGCGGGCGGGCACAACGTACCGGAGCGCAAGATTCGCAAGCGCTACCACAGGCTGTGGCCATTCGTTGCTGACGCTATCTCGCTGGCCGCCAGGGCCGTTGTGTATGACAACTCGCGGACTGTTGGGCCAGTCAGGGTCGCGGAGTTCTTTGAAGGACTGCCGATCGGCGCTGCCACCTGGCCGGAGTGGGCTCCTGAGCCAATGATCTCCGGCTGGAGCCAATAAAGCAGCGCCGCGCGAGGATGTCGAGCGCTCTCGACGTCTCTGTAACACCGATCGCCTGGAGTTCGCGCTTGGTTGCCTTGACCATCGGCTCGAGGTGACCGAAGTCCGGTGAGCTTGCGCTCACCTCGGCCGCGAGCACGATCTGCTCCTCGGTCACGACGGCCTGGACGTTGTACCCCTGGGTATAGCTGCGCGGCGTCTTCACATTCCGCGAGTCCAGGTTGGTCGTGTTGATCTTCCCCGCCGGGATATGGGTGGCTCATATGGCTTCGGCGGGCGACTGAGTCGTCGGCCTTGCGTGTCGCGTCCGTGCTCGCGGTAGTGCTCGTATGCCTTGTTCGCCGCACGCTCAACGTCGAGGTCTTGCACCATTCGGCGCTCGGCCCCCAATAGCCGCTGCGCACGCGAACGGACGATCGGCTTCCCCTCCCGCCGGCGATGCTCATCGAGCTGGTGGCGGGCCTCACGCAGCCAGCCCTCACGACCCTGAGTGCGAGCCACGATGACATCGGAGCCAAGCTCGATCTTCACCTCGGCCACCTCTACCTCGCTGGCAGCCTCGCTCGGCGCGCTCGCGTCCTTCTCGCGCTCGAGCTTTCGCTTCGCCTCCGCGAGCGCGGCACGATGGCCTTCCCGCGTGCGCAGATGCTCGGGCAGCTCATCGCTACGATCCTGCCCGTAGAGCCCGTCCTCGGCCGCGTCGATCTCGCCGGCCTCCTTCAAGATCTCCCGCGCGAACTGCTCATAGTCGACGTTTGAGTGATGCGAGGCATTCGCGTGAACCTTCGTGCCGTTGATCGCGACCACCCCGACCTTCACCAACCCCGCCTCCTTGCACAACGAGAGCACTGAGCTGAACAGCTCAGCCAACGCGTCCTCGTGGCGGACACCAGCCCCGTGCTCGCTGCTCGCGTAGTCCGGTCACGTCAACCGGTGCGTCGGACGTGATCGCATGGCTTCACCGGCGTGGCGTCGAACCTCGCAGTACCGGATCGGCTCGTTCGACGCCGACCTCCGCTGTACCTGGCACACGCTGACCACATCCCTAACGCGCCCGAAACGGGTACAGCCTTGAGCCCTCCTCCTCATCTGACAATGGTGAAGCTCAGTTGCGGCGAGGTGGACGTCTGCCCATCACTGCCGGTAGCACTGACGACCACGACGTAGCGCCCGGGCGCCAGTCGCCGCGAGGGCGAGATGCGCCCCTCGAAGGCGACGCTGTTGGCTCCCGCCTTGCCATGGAACGTAAGCTGGCCAGCGCTCACCGTCCTCGTGCATCGCGCGTGACGCCCATCCGCACGGGTGAGCGGCTCGCACCTGCGCTTGACGCGGCGCCCGTCCACGAGCGCAGAGAACGCGAGGCGGACAGTAGCCTTCTCGTTCAAGGAGAACGAGAAGGTGGTGCCGACGGCCAGCTTGCGCCTGCTGTGCTTGTTCGAGGAGCTGATGGAAGCGAGCCTGCTGCCCTCTCGCCAGCGCGTGGTGGACTCGCGCACGGCGCTTAGCTGCGCAGCTTGGCCCGGCGGCGGCGGTAACACCACGGTGATGGTGGCGCTCGCGGCGATAGCGCTGACGAGGAACGGCAGCGGATAGGTGACGGTCTCTTCGCACGCGAGCTGCTGACCACCGTCGGCCAGGGTAGGGGTGAACGACTGGCCGCTGGCGACCGGCGATCCATTGAGCAACCAGCGGTAGCCGTCAAAGGCGAGCAGCGTGGAGGACGGCTGCTCACCCGCCCAGCTCGACCAGCTCGCGCTGCCACAAGACTCTTCTGCTCCTACCTCGCCGGTGCCGGCGATGACGGGATCGGAGACGACCGCTGGCGGCGCGCCCGTGCCGATCTTCCCGAGGATCGGTCCGACGCCGCCGCTTTCGCCGGCGAACCACACGTTCCCGTCGGCCCCCGGCGTAACCGAGTCGGGACCGAAGTCAGGGTTGGAGCCCGTGGGGTATTCGGTGATTTCGCCGTCCATGGTGATGCGGCCCACTGTCTTGGTGCCGCTGTTGGCGAACCACATGGCTCCGTCGGGGCCAGCCGCGATGCCCAGTATCCAGCTCTTGCTGCTGAGGCCGGTGGAGAACTCTGTGATTTCGCCAGCGGGAGTGATCCGGCCGATCGCTTTCGTAGGTCCATCGTCGACGAACCACAGGTTGCCGTCGGGCCCGGGGGCGATAGCCAGCGGTTCGGCCCCCTTGTTGAGCCCGGTCGAGAAGATCGTGGCTTCGCCGGCCGGCGTGACCCGTGTGATCGATCCGGTGAAGCCATAGCCCCGGCCGGCAACCCAGAGATCCCCTTCGGGGCCTGGGGCGATGGCCACTGGGTATTTATGGTCTTCAAACTCGGTGATCTGTCCCGAGAGGGTGGCGTACCCGAAGGCACCGAGGTCGCCCTGGTCCACGAACCACAGATTGCCGTCCGAGCCCAGGACGATGTCGCTCCAGAGGAAGCTTTCGGCGGGCAGGCCCGCCGAAAACTCCGTGATCGTCCCGCCGGGCGTGATCCGTCCGACCGCGCTGGGCCGGCCCCGGTCGGTGAACCAAAGGTTGCCTTCGGGGCCGGTGGTGATGCCGTATGGCTGACTGGCGGCCTGCAGGCCGGCCGAGAACTCGGTGATGGCGCCCGCCGTGGTAATCCGCCCTATCACGGCGGGCTTGCCCTCGTCGGTGAACCAGAGATTGCCTTCAGGCCCTGGAGCTATCCGGTCGGGGTCGCTTGACGCAGCCAACGCGCTTGAGTATTCCGAGATGGCTCCCAGCGGTGTCGCCGAGGCGCCCACCGCGAAGCATCCCCACAGGCTGAGACCGAGCGCGACGACGGCCAACCTCGACCAGACCGCTCTCTCCCCCACACGTAGGCCCATCAAGAGGCGCATTCGGGTGATTATTCCAGCCGCCCACGGCGAGCGCTACCGGTCCGCGAACCCATACTCCACCTCGCGTTGCCGGCTACCGCTCCCCGGCGAATGCAAGCGTCAACACCTACGCCACCGAGGTGATCGCTTAGGACGAAACCCAGCACCAAGCAACGACCCTGTATCGCTACTGCAACCGGCCAATGGTATACGGCGGAGCTGGGTTGGCAAGTCCAGTCAGCCAGGCAAACCGTCGAGGATGTAGTGGAGGCACTGCCGATTCGGTGTCGGAGAGGGTGCAACCTCAAACCCGTGATCCTTATGGCACGAAAGGGCGATTGTGCGTAGATATCAGCACTCGTCGCGAGTGTCAGTTATCGCATGGCGCCCGCGGCGCAGCCACCAGTCAGCGAACCACTCCGCGAAGGCTCGAAGCTCGCGATCGGTGTCTGCCGTGGTGGGTTTGGCGTCCCGCTGATCTACGTCGTCCGTGAGTCGCACGACGATAGGGGCTGGTTCGTCGCGGTCCAGAGGTAAGCGCTTATCCCAGAAGACATAAATGAGAGTCTAACTGTGCGAACTAGAGGTTTAAGCCGTCCGCCGAAAGCCGTACTTTGCGTTGTGATGCGCAAGCTCTCGCTCAGCATGCAGTCCTTTGATCGCACCACTACCGAGAGCTAGGAACGGCTTCAACGGTCCGGGAGGATCGAGTGAGGTCACTCGTTACGACGGCATGAGTGCCTCGGCTACCCCAGTACTCGCATCGCGGCATTCCTGGGCAATCGTCGAGGCTCTCGTTGTTCCCCGGATTGTGAAGCACCTCGTCTCCCTCCGAGTGGTGCTTCCTCGCGCCGCACTCATCGGCTCCACAGTCCGCTCAACGGCACGGCTGCGAGCCGATCACCGAACGGAAGCGTGTCCGCTCCGGTGTATAGGACGGCGCCGGCCTTGAAGCGCTGCCCGAGCTTGTCGCGCAGATAGCGCAAGCCGGAGAAGTCGCCGGAGGAAGGCGTAGCACTGGCCTTGACCTCGATGCCGATGATCTCGCCGCTGTGACGTTCGAGGATGACGTCGACCTCGCGCTGCTGCTTGTCGCGGTAATGGAAGAGCTGGACGGGCTCCTGCGCCCAGTCTGCTTGGCGCAAGAGCTCCATCGCGACGAAGCTCTCGAGCACCGTCCCCGCGATGCTGCCGTCGTCGGCTATACGTCGCTCGTTTGCGCCGACGAGGTGCGCGAGTAGTCCGCTATCGACGATGTGGAGCTTGGGACTCTTAATCTGGCGGTTGCCGAGGTTCACGTGCCATGGCCGGAGCTGTCTGACAAGGAACAGGTCTTCGAGGATCTTGGTGTGAGCGCGGGCCGTGTTTGTGTCAACTTCGAGGTCGCCGGCCATGCCGTGAAAGCTCGTGAGCCCGCCTGAGCGGGCGGCGATGATGAACAGCAGTCGCTCGACGTTCTCGATGTTGCGAACGTTGGCTATGTCTTCGAGGTCTCGACCGATGATCGACGCGATGTAGCTGGCGAAGAAGCGCGATCGTCCGCGTGCGCTGCGTCCCTGAAGCTCTGGGTAGCCGCCGGTCGCCAGCATTGCGGCCACGGCGTTGCGGCCGATTGGGGCGCCTGAGACATGTGGAAACCGTCCATCGAACAGCGTATCGATAAACGTATCGCGACACTCTCGTAGCTCGCTCTGGGAGAGCGGCCAGAGGTTGAGGTACTCGACGCGTCCTGGGAGCGCATCCGCGACGGTCGGCAAGGTAAGGATGTTCGCCGACCCCGTGAGCAGATACTGGCCGCGGGACTGGTCGCTGTCGAGGCGGCGCTTGATCGCGAGAAGCAGCCCGGGAACGCGCTGGATCTCATCGATCACCGCGGGTCCGGACATATCGGCGATGAAGCCTGCTGGATCTGCCCTTACTGCGTTCGCTGTTGCTTCGTCGTCGAGGTTGATGAAGCGGGCGGGATAGTCGCTTGCTGCCAGATCGGCGACGAGCGTGCTCTTGCCCACCTGCCGAGCCCCGAGTAGCGCAACGGCGCGGCTCTCTGTCAGTGCCTCGAGGAGATGCGAACGGACATGACGGCTCAGTAGGCCCGATGACACGCTGGGAAACGTAGCATGTGAGCCGGACAGATTATGATTTCAGGGCATGGCCGATTGTGAGTCGCGCGACGGACAGATTGAGACTGCGCCGTAGGCCCCCTTGTTCGCGATTCGAATGGTGGCTGGTTGAAGCCTGCCCACGACACGAACCAGAGCACGGACGTGGGCTAAGGAAGAGTCGCTACAGCCGGAGTCTGATGAGGTGTCCAGAGGGGGTCCGACCCCCGTCGCTCCCGCCTTCGGCACCAGCTTGGTGTCGCCCCGTGTTGGATGGCTTGGAAGTAGGGCAGGAAGTCGTCGTGTAGTTGCACGGCGACGATCTGCCCGTTCTGCGCCCAGATTTGCTCGAATAGCGAGAGTAGAAGATCCTTCTCGCCGGTCTCGTGTGTCGCCTAGCGTGGTTTGGCTCCGTTGGGAGGCAGGACGCCAGGATTCGACGTGGAAGTAGGACCAGGCCGGCTGTTCCATCGAACGTGCGTTCTACTCTCCACTCTACCCATGCCGACGGTCGACGACCTCATACGCCGCGTTGCCAAACAGAGGGGTAATCGGCGCGATTCAATATCCGCTCTCCTTGAGAAGACGGGTTGGACGGCCGGCGTTCAGCCGCTAGTGGCGTCGGCCGCCGGCGCCGACCTGTTGGAGCTTAGTTGTGCTGAAGAGCCACAAGCCCTGGTTGTGATCGCTGATGACCTGGCTCCAGCGGTCGTTGCTAGCCTCGGATACAGCAGAGAGGCCCCCTACGCAGTCTGGTGGGGGTCTGAGCATCTAACGCTTCA
The DNA here is from genome assembly GCA_963743555.1 of uncultured Solirubrobacterales bacterium. Classification (GTDB taxonomy): domain Bacteria; phylum Actinomycetota; class Thermoleophilia; order Solirubrobacterales; family Solirubrobacteraceae; genus Palsa-744. Next base: position 83,518 of record CAVUQG010000002.1, on the reverse strand, counting down.
GGACACTCGCTACTGGCAGGACGCCCCGGGCGACCGTCCTCTTCTAGCGGCGGATGCGGAAGACCGTTGGGCCGTCAGAGAACTGCTCGACGTGCTGACGCCGGCTGACGTACTGGAGGATCTGCCCGGTCAATACGGGGCGCCAAGTAAGCGCCGACGGCCGCTGCACGAGACGCTCTCGCGTGCGCTCACCAGCCTACGTCTCCAAGTCGCTAATGCCGGACTCATGCAGGGCGAGGATCCGGACACCCGCGACTCCGCTGTATTGCGCCTGTTTCACCAACTCCTCTTCATCAGGTTCCAAGAGGATCGCGACGCCGCGGCATCGGAGGTAGAGCTCCGTAAAGTCCGTCCCGACGACGATGTCCATGATGCTGTCAAGACGGTCTTGGAGGACTACCGGAAGAAGCTGAACTCCTCGCTATTCGAGCCGGCTGGCATCGCTACTGAGGAACTTCCCTCGGCCGCGCTGCGCGACGTAATAGGAGAGATGGTTGAGCCCTGGGCCGAACTGCGTCTGAACTTCTCTGTAAGCCGCAGTGAAATCGCGGGGCGCTTGTACCAGAGCTACCTACGCTCCCTGCCGACACGGCGTGAGCAGGAGTCACAGTCGGCGCTCTTCGATCGAGCCCTAACTGTCGACGAACGGGAGAAGACGGCTAGTTATTATACGCCGCCAGGACTAGCGCGGCTGGTAGTTGACGATGTACTCGGCCCGTGGCTGGAGAATCAACGCCCGGAGTCCCCTGAGCAGGTACGGGTTCTTGATCCAGCGTGCGGGTCGGGTGCGTTCCTGATCGCCGCATACCGGCGACTCCTACGCCACTTCGCTGAGCTACACGGCCGTGAGCTCACCAGCGAGGAGCGGGAGGAGATCTTGCTGACTTGCATCTACGGTGCTGACGTCGACGAGCGCGCCCTCGGGTTGGCCCAGGTCCAGCTCCTCGAGGAGGCGCATGTTCGGGGTCGGCTGCCGGTTCTCGGCGACAACCTCATCCCAGGGGACTCGCTGCCGGCGCCGCCGAGCGGCGATCCCCAAGACGGCGCGGTGAACTGGTCTGTGGTAGTTGCCGCGACAGGCGGCTTCGACGTCGTAGTTACCAACCCACCCTTTGGGGCCAGCATCAAGCTACCCTCCCGAGTCGAGGTAGCTGCTCTGCAGCAAGTCCGGCAGCTATACCCAGAGGTCTACTCCGGCCATGCCGACTATGCCTATGTGTTCGCAGCCCTGTCCCTGCGACTGCTACGAGACAAAGGAGCGGTGGGGTTTGTCCTACCGCGTACCGTGCTCGACTCTCCCTCTGGCTTAGGCTTGCGTAGGCTCCTGAGCGAAGTCGGCGTCAAGTCGGTCGTTGACTTTCGCGGCGGCAAGCTTTTCGATATCAGCGCTTACGTGTGCACTGTGGCGACCGGCGCCGGTCGCAGTGTTGAGGTCGCGAGCGCGATCGACTCAAGAACCGACGGACGCGTGCTTATTCAGGATGCAGCTGTCGACACCGGCCGTTCGCTGCGCCGAAGAAAAGTCCCGAGTGCGGTATTTAGGCGTCACGTAGATGAGGGGTGGAGCGAGTTTCGCTTGCGCTGGGATCTCAGCCTTCGTGATGAGGTTGGGGTTGCTGTCGCACCGCTTGTCCAGCCAGATGACAGTAAGCGCGTCGCGCGGTTTGGCACGAAGCCGGCAGCTCTTGAGCGCTTTGTTGTCAAGCCCGGCGATTGGGTAGAAGACGAGCTCGGCGAGATAATCGTTGGCGGTCGCCGGTTTCCAGCCAGGTTTTTCCCACGCCTCGTCCGTGGCCGAGACATCGATCCGTTTTATCTAACTGAGACACATGAGCGGGTCTTGGTGCCATTTGAGACCGATGGTTCCTATGTCAACACTGGCGTGATCGTCGACGAGGTAAAGCGCCGAGGCGGTCTTCCCACGAACGTGCAGCGTGGTGACCTTCAGACGCTGAGGGCACCAAAGCTACTCGTCCGTACCTTCAGTCGTGAGCCGGGAACTTTTGCCGACATCTTCGGTGACCGTATGCCCCTTATGGGCGTCTCTGGTGCGATTGCAGTCCGGCTCGACGACGTGCCCCCGCTCGAGCTCCATGCCTATGAGGCGCTGCTCAATGGAGCCTTCTACCAGTGGTTGCTTCAGGGTCTCGGACGTCCAAAGCAGGGCGGGTGGATTGAGCTAACGATTCGTGACGTTGCGGAGCTTCCTATGCCTGTGCTGGACGACCGCGACAAGCGGAGGCTCATGGACTGTCGAAACGATATCTACTCTGCATTTGGACAAGAAGACCTGATGCTGAGGCGTAGCCTCTATCACGAGGGATTCGCAAGGCTCGATGAGCTGGTCTTCGAGCTGATGGGCGCGTCGCACAGGCTTCGTGCAGTGGTCGACGACGAGCTGGTGCGGGTCACGTGAGCGGACACGCCGAACCCAAAGAGGTCAAGCAGCTCGCTAGTCAGATTCGCAAAGAGCTCATCCAACGCGAACTCGTTGCGCCAGTAAGAGCCAGAATTACCCGCATCGACAAGGTCGACCACTGGCAGGTAGCCGCACGCGGAGTACACGTGACGCTAGATTCAGCGTTCCCGGGACGCTGGCGGTTGAACTTGTCATGGACCTTCACGCCCGTTCCCGCTGCGCATTCTCCAGAGATCCTGGAAAGCAGCGCGGGCCTTTACTGCGTTGGTGTACCGGCGCTTGGAGGTGGCGACCAGGAGCGTTGCTTGGTTCGCTACGACATTGACAATAAGCGCCCCGGACACAGCCTCGGACCGCTTGGTCCTCATCTCAACGTTGCCCAACCAGGCAAGCTCGCGGACCGCGTCCACTATCCGTTGCCGGGGCTCGCCCAAGTAGCCTGGAGCGTAAACGACGTGCTCGACGTGCTCCTCTCCGACCGGCTCGTAGAGGATCTGCGCGACCGCCTCGATTAGCTCGAACCGTGGTTGCTTCGTCGTACAGGGAGGGGATGAGTCTCAAGAGAGCGCTTTCCGTACACTCGCAACACGAGACAACCTCCTCTGTGATTCGCAAGGCTCTACGCGAATATCTCAAGGTCGCCTAGTAAGGTCTCGGGGCGTGGCCGATATCCCCAGACCCATAACAGGACGCTGCCTGTGCGGTGGCGTCACCTATAGCGTGGACGCTGAGCCAGTCTGGCAGGGGGTTTGCTACTGCGCGAACTGCCAACGCCAGACCGCTACGGCGTTCTCAGCCATCGTGGGCGTACCGAGCAAGGCACTTACGGTTGAGGGCGACACACTCGCCTCGTTCAAGACTGCCAGCGAGGCCTACCAGAGCACAACGGAGCGGCGCTTCTGCTCGGCCTGCGGGTCGCCGATATTCAGCACGATCGAGTCGATGCAGGGAGTTGCTTTCCTGAAGGCAGGAACGATCGACGATACATCTTGGTTCGAACCGACAGCCGAGATCTGGACGCGCTCGGCCCAGACGTGGGCACCACACTTCCAGGATGCCACACGGTACGAGCGTACCCCGGACTAGCTGCCACTATTGACGCTGGTCGTGTCTTCGGTGTGGTTTTGAGAGGCGACAAGAGACGCGATGGTTGGCCCAGCCCCCAGGGGTTATACACACGGGACCGTCGGCGCCGGATATATCGAACGACTCGTTCTGCATGATTCTCTGCTTTGCGCTCATCCGGGCCGTCCGCTCCCGCCGTGAGCGGACGGCCCGGATGAGAGATCGAACTCCAGGACCGAGCGAATCCCGTCCTGGCGCTCCATCAACTCAAACGCACGGTTGACCTCATCAAGGCCCATGCGATGGGAGATGAACGGGTCGACGTCGATGTCGCCCTGCAGGTAGCGATCGACCAGTTGAGGTACCTGGTCGCGGCCCTTTACCCCACCGAAGGAGGAGCCGCACACCCGTCTTCCAGTGATCAGCATCCGAGGCACGATGTCGAGCGTCTCACCCTTTCCTGCAACACCAGCCACCGTGCACAAGCCCCAGCCCATTCGCGCCGCTTCCACGGCTTGGCGCATTACCGAGACCAGCCCGGTTGCCTCGAAGGTGTAGTCGGCGCCAAAGCCTCTCGTCATCTCCAAGACCCGTTCCACCGTGTGCTCGTCGGCCTGCCAGCAATCGGTTGCTCCCTGCCCTCGCGCCAAGTCCAGACGCTCGGGCGAGAGGTCTACGCACACGATCCGCTCGGCGCCTTGGAGCCTGCATCCGGCAACCGCGCCGAGGCCGACCATGCCGGCACCGAAGACCACAGATGTCGAACCTGGCTCCACGGCGGCCGTGTACATCGCGGCACCAAGGCCCGTCGTCAAGCCGCACGCGAACAGGCACGCTCGATCGAGCGGCGCCTCTGGATTGACGCACGCGAGCGCGATCTCCGGCAGGACCGCGTACTCGGCAAAGGTTGAGGTACCCATGAAATGGCGGATCGGCTCGCCCGCGCGCGAGAGACGCACCGTGCCGTCGGGCAGATAGCCCTTGTTCTGTTGCTCGCGGATCGCGAGGCAAAGGTTGGTCTTGGTGCTGAGGCAGTGCTCACACTCGCGGCATTGAGGGGAGAAGAGGGTAACCACATGATCTCCACGCTTCACCGAACTCACGCCCTCGCCGACCGCTTCGACGACGCCGGCTCCCTCATGACCGAGCACCGTCGGCGCATACCCGGATGGATCGACCCCGGAGGCGGTGTACATGTCGGTATGACAAACACCGCAGGCCACCAGGCGCACAAGCACCTCTCCGCGGGCGGGATCGGCAAGATCGACCTCCTGAACAACCAAGGGCCGGCCAAACTGCTCGAGCACGGCGGCACGCATCTTCACGAGGCTCTCCTTTCCCGGCGCTTGACGGAGCGGCTCAAGTGGAGCCGAATGGACTCGACCTTAGACTAGGCCGCGTGTCTGGACGGCCAAAGGGGGATGACGGGGTCGGCGGGTCCGATTCGACGGTCACGGCAAACGCACAGCTGCCCGAGCTCGACCAAAGAGCGCTTGCCGCACTGAGTGAGGTGGGACGCGATTGGAAGGGGTGCATGCCGCCCCGGCAGGTCTGGGAGCATGCGCTGCCCGTCGATCGCCATCTCGATTTCGCCGATCCGCAGCAATCGCGCAGCGGACGTTTCGTGCACATCCGCAGCGCGCCACGCGAAGCGGATGACGACGAACTCGAAGCAACGCGCGAGGCGGGGGAGACCGACTCGCGCTCGGGCCGGGTTGCCCACATGCTGCGCCAGACCCTGATCGGCCCGGCGCTGCGCAGCACGGCGATCGCGGAGGAGCGCATGGGCCGCCTGCTCGCCCTTGCCGTGCTCTCGCCCGACGCGCTCTCCTCGGTGGCCTACGGGCCGGAAGCGATGATGGCGGTGCTCGTGCTTGCCGGCTCGGCCGAGCTGAAGCTCTCGCTGCCGATCGGGGCCGCCCTCGCGATACTGATGCTGTCTGTCGGCCTCGGCTACCGCCAGGTGATCCGTGCCTACCCGCACGGTGGAGGCTCCTACATTGTCGCGAGCGACAGCCTCGGCCGCAGGTGGGGCCTGCTCGCGGGCGCCGGGCTGATCCTCGATTACATCCTCACGGTTGCTGTCTCGGTCGCCTCCGGTGTGGAAGCCGTGACCTCGGCGATACCGTCGCTTGCCTCCGCACGGCTGGAGATCGGCCTGGTGGTGATCGTGCTGTTGGTGGCCGGCAACCTGCGCGGCGTGCGCGACGCGGGCGCTGCCTTTGCCGCCCCCACCTACTTGTTCGTGGTCGCGATCGCACTGGTCGTGATCGCCGGTCTCATCAAGGCGGGCTCCCACGGCTTTCACCCCACCGCCGCGGCACCGCACCGCGCCACCGAGGCGCTCGGCGTGCTGCTTGTGCTGCGCGCGTTCGCCTCCGGGGCCACGGCGATGACCGGGATCGAGGTGATCTCAAACGCGGTTCCGGTCTTCCGCCCTCCACAAGCCAGGCACGCCCGCCAGACGCTCACGGTGATGCTGGGACTTCTGATCTCGATGTTCATCGGCGTCGTGCTCGTCGCCCACTTCGACGGTGCCTCCCCGGGTGGGAGCCAGACGGTGCTCTCCCAGATCGCGCATGACAGCGTCGGCGGCGGCATTCCCTATGGCTTCGTGCAGCTGGCAACGACGCTCGTGCTGCTGGTCGCCGCCAACTCGGCCTTCAACGGCTTTCCGCGGCTTTTGTACTTTATGGCCCGTGACGGCTACGTCCCGCGGCTGTTCCTGCGCATGGGCGATCGCCTCGCTTTCAGCAATGGCATCCTCGTGCTCGCCGTCCCCGCGGCTGTGATCTACGCGGCCTTCGGCGGTCGGACCGCCCCGCTGATCCCACTGTTCGCGATCGGTGTGTTCCTCGCTTTCACGCTCGCCCAGAGCGGGATGGTCGCGTACTGGTGGCGCCACCGCGGGCCGAGGTGGCACTCGGCGCTGGCCACCAACCTGCTCGGTGCGGTCCTCTCGGCGCTGGTAGTGCTGATTGCCACTGCCACCAAGCTCACCGAGGGCGCCTGGGTCGTGGTGGTGCTGGTTCCGCTGATCGTGTTGGCGTGCGGGCGCGTGCACGCGCACTACGTGAGCGCCCGCGAGGCGCTCACGCCACGACCCGACGCGCCACGACCCGACGCGCCGCGACCCGAGATCGGCGGGCACCGGCGAACGACACGCGTGGCGCCGCCCCGGCTGCGCCCGGAGGTCTCCGCCCACCTGGCCGAGACGCAGGATGACCCATCCGAGGTGCACAGCTTCGCCGTCGTCCCCGTCGCGGTGCTCGACCTCGCGGCGCTGCACGCGCTTGCCTACGCCGTCTCGCTGGCCCAGCCGGTGCTCGCGCTGCACGTCAGCCCCACCGAGGAGGAGGCCGAGCGCTTCCACTGCGCGTGGCATGCGTGGGGCGAACATTTGCCGCTCGAGGTCGTCGTGTCTCCGTACCGCTCCACCGTTGCGCCGCTGGCCAACTACATTGCCGCGCTTCACCGCCAACGCCCCGACGTGATCCTCACGCTCGTCGTGCCCGAGATTGTCGTTGCCAAGCGCTGGCAGCGAATCCTGCACAACCGCATCGCCACACGCCTGCGCGCTTCGCTCATCGCCTACGAGGGTATTGTCATTACCACGGTCCCATTCCACCTGCCCCGGTAAACCGGACACGCTACGCATGCGCTCGACGCGACCGTTTCAGGCGGCGCCGATAGACATTCGTTTCGCGCCGGCGCTTGCTGCTAGCGCTGACGTGGATCGATGCTTTCGAGTGGCCAATGGCGGACGACACCGGGGCGCCACTGGTCGTTCTCCTCGCGCGTCAGGATGAAGCGACTGATCGTTGGCTGGCCGCCCTCGTGGTCCCCGTAGAGCAGATCGACGGTCAGTGTCTCCCCGGCGAGGAACGCCTCGCGTAGGCCCTCGCGGAAAGGATCGTCGGGTTCGCGTATCGCCCCTTGCCAGAAACCGACGTCGCCGGCGGGCACGTACAGGTCACGTGACTGGCGGCGGTGCTCCGCCGGCTCGGCGTGACCGGCATTCATCTCGGGTCGCCGCGATGTCAGGCACCAGGCTTGAAGGACCGCGAGGCCGTTACCGACGTTCCGAAGTGGGATGACGAAGTAGTAGTTCTCGCCCTCGCGCTCGACCGCGGCCATACCGCCATCGACGGTCACTGTCCGCCCCTCGCCGAAGCGGACCGTCTCGGGCGGATCGGTCACGCGCGAGGGAGCGAGAACCGGCCGCAGTCCGAGCAACAGCGCTCGCTCGGCAATCGCCGTCGAGCGCTCCGCAAGACGTGTCGAGCGCTGCCCGAAGCGCACCGAGGAGAACGTCGCTACGGCGAGCACGAGTGTGCCGCCTGCGGTCGCCAACGAGGCGATCGTCGGCCAATCGACGGCGAAGGGCAGCGTCATCCACTAGATATTCTCCCCGGGAGCGGACGGTGGAGGCGATCAGACGACCACAGGCGCGAGCCGTGCCGCTCTCCACTGGTACGGTGGACAAGTCCATCGCGCGCTGAACAGGCGACGATCGTGCGCTCGCCGGGTCCTTCCTGACCTCTCTGCCTCGCGATCGCGGCCCTTGAGAGGCTCGTGAGGAGCATCTGTGAATGCCGTGACTGTCGGGTCTGACCGCGGGGCCCTTCGTTGGTCCTCGGGTGGTCCACCGCAACGTCCCGTGATCGCGACGCGTTCTAGCCCGCCTGAGGCTCCGCTGCGTGTCGCGATGCTCGCTCCACCTTGGATCTCAGTCCCTCCACCTGGGTACGGGGGTGTGGAGTCGGTGGTCGACGCACTTACGGAGGCGCTTGTCCGGCGAGGGAACTCGGTCACGCTGTTCTGCGCCCCGGGCTCTGTGTCGAGTGCGCGTGTTGTGACTCTGCTCGATGAGTCCCACCCTGACGAGATCGAGCGCTCGCTCTATGAGGTCGATCACGTCGCGCGGGCGTTCGAGGAGATCGACCTCGCCTCCTACGATCGCCGCTTTGATGTGGTTCACGATCACTGCGGCTTCACGGCCTTGGCGATGGCCGATCGCATCGACACGCCGATCGTGCATACCCTCCACGGGCAGTTCACCACCAGCACCGCTGCCTTCTATGCTCGCCACGGCCACAAGGCGGCGCTCGTGGGCATCAGCCGGGCGCAACTCGAGTCGGCGCCGACGGGGCTTCACTCAATCGGCGCGATTCCGAACCCCATTGACGTGCGGGCGTGGCCGTTGCGCGAGCACAAGGACGACTACCTGCTGTGGATCGGGCGCATGACTGTCGAGAAGGGCCCCCATCGCGCGATCGCCGCCGCCCGCATCGCCGGTGTGCCGCTTGTCTTGGCGGGGGTCATCCAGCCCGGCCAGCAGGCGTTCTTCGACCGCGAGATAGCGCCACACCTCGATGGCGAGTGTGTTCGCTTCGTGGGGGAGGTCGGTGGCTCGGTCAAGCGCTCGCTCTTCGCCGGCGCCCGCGCGCTGCTCATGCCGATCCGCTGGGAGGAGCCCTTCGGGATGGTGATGGTGGAGGCGCTCGCTTGCGGAACCCCAGTGATCGCCTTCCCCGAGGGCGCCGCCCGCGAGCTCGTCCTCGACGGACAAACCGGATTTCTTGTCGAGGACGAGCAGGCGATGGGCGCTGCGGTCGCCCAGCTTCCTCGAATCGCCGCACGGGACTGTCGTGCCTGGGTGGCCGCACACTGCGATGTCGATGTGGTTGCCGCTGCCTATGAGTCTGCCTACCGATTGGTGATGCGCAAGCCGTCAGAGACCCTAGAGCTTGTCTGAGCGCACCCTGAGCGTGCTGGACGGCAGTACCTTCGTCGTAGGTGACCGGCTTGGCGACGTGCGTGAGGAGGCCGGTCGCGAGCATGGTTTCTACTGCGAGGACACCCGCTTCCTCTCGCGCTGGGTCTTGCGCACGGGCGAGGTCCCATTGGAGCTCCTGGGCCTCGACCAGGGTGCGCACTTCTCCGCTCAGTTCTTCCTGACTCCGCGCGTGGGGCCGGATGAGGAGGCGCCGTGCTCGATCATGCGCCGGCGTCTCATCGACCATGTGTGGATGGAGGAGATCTCAGTGACTAATCACCGCCATGAGAGCAGTGAGATGCGGGTGGTGCTCGAGGTTGACACCGATTTCGCCGATCTGTTTGAGGTCAAGGACGGCACGGTTGCCAAGCGGGAGGTGGACTGTCACCACGACGATCGCACTCTCACACTTGCCTACGAGCGCGCTGACTTTCGGCGCTCGATCACGATCTCTGCCAGCAGTCCCGCGGTGGTGACCCGCGGGGGCTTCGCCTACTCGCTGGAGCTCGCGCCCGGAGAGCGGTGGTCCACCACCTTCACCATTACCCCCTTTGCCGCGCAATCGGGCGTCTCATTCGCGCAGCGCGAGCCGCGGGGTGTCCTGGCGCAATTGAGCGCATCCAAGTCGGCCGAGCTCGAGGAGTGGCTGGCACTCGCACCGGTGCTAAAGACACCGGACCCTGCGTTGGAGCACACCTACCGCGCCAGTCTCAGCGATCTCGGCGCTCTGCGCTTGCATCCTGATCTCTTTAAGGGCGCCACCCTCCCAGCGGCTGGGCTGCCTTGGTTTATGGCACTCTTCGGCCGCGACAGCCTGATCACGAGTTTCCAGGCGCTGCCTTACCTGCCCGGGCTGGCTGCCACCACGCTGCGCGTGCTCGCCGCCCGCCAGGCCGAGGTACGCGACGACTTCCATGAACAGGAGCCGGGCAAGGTCCTGCACGAGCTGCGCTTCGGTGAGCTCACCGCCCGTGGGGAGCGCCCGCACTCCCCGTATTACGGGAGCGCCGACGCAACGCCGCTGTTCCTCATTCTCCTCGACGAGTACCACCGCTGGTCGGGCGACGACGAGCTCGTCCGTGCACTCGAGCCTAATGCTCGTGCGGCGCTTGACTGGATCGAGGACAGCGGGGACGCTGACGGCGATGGATATGTCGAGTACGCGCGGCGCAACTCGGCCACGGGACTGGCCAACCAGTGTTGGAAGGACAGTTGGGACGCGATCCAGTTCGCTGACGGGACGCTTGCTCAGGGGCCGATCGCTACCTGCGAGATCCAGGGCTACGTGTACGACGCGCGCCGTCGCTCGGCGCGCCTGGCCCGTGAGGTGTGGGGCGACGAGACGCTCGCGGGGCGCCTGGAGCGTCAAGCCACCGACCTACGCGAATGCTTCCGCCGTGATTTCTGGATGCCGGAGCGTGGCTGTCACGCCCTGGCGCTGGACGGCGAGAAGCGCCAGGTGGACAGCCTGACCTCCAACATCGGCCATCTGCTGTGGTCGGGAATACTTGACAACAGCGAGGCGGCTACGACCGCCGAGCGGCTACTCGACGAGCAGCTCTACTCCGGCTGGGGAGTGCGGACTCTCGGCATCCGCGAGGCTGGCTACAACCCGCTTGGCTACCACACAGGCACCGTCTGGCCCCACGAGAACTCGCTGATCGCCGCCGGTCTCGCGCGCTATGGCCACAACGAGGCGGCGAGCACAATCGCCGCCAGGATGTTGCGCGCGGCGCCGTACTTCGAGCATCGCTTGCCCGAGGTCTTTGCCGGCTACCCTGCGTCGGTGACGTCGGTCCCCGTCGCGTTCCCGACGGCCTCGCGTCCCCAGGCATGGGCCGCGGGAACCCCATTGCTGCTGCTGAGCACGCTGCTTGACCTACACCCGGGGCACACCGACGCGGAGGTCGAGGTACCGGGTGGCATCGGGCACGTCGCGTTGCACTCGCAAAAAGGATCTTCGGTGCTGCTTGCGCCTCGAGTCGGCCCAGTAAGTCCGGCGCGACTTCGGTGATTCGCCAAGCGCGTGATTCGTGCTCGCTATTTGAAAGTCTCATGTCCGCATACGCCGGTTTTGGTGTTGTCAGTCAGCTCCAGTTTGGGATCCGTTGGCGATACAGCACAACTGCGCGGATCCGCTTGCGAGTAGCCGGCCGGCCTCGTCCCACACCCTGCCGCCAACCCCCATGAGACCGCCGTCCGCGACAGCGCATTCGCAGTCGACCAACAGCCATTCACAGGCAGGACTGAAATGGTGAAACCACACGCCCGTGTCGAGATTCGGCGCCAGATACTCCAAGCTTCGATAGTGGCGGTATGCGGCTGGGAAACCATAGGTGTCGAGCAGGATCAAGGCGCGTGCAGCATCGAGAAAGGGGTCCTCGAAGCAAGCTGTCGGGCGGAAGCGCGTCCACACGCGGATCAGCGGCGCTTGTGGCTCGTCCGTGGCGCTCTGGTCGACGGGCCGCCGCTCGACGTTCTCCCAGAAGCTGAAGGGCGGACGTCGCCTCGCGGGGAACAGCTCTTCATAGGTCTTCAGCGTTCCCGGAAGGGGGACTGCGGGAGCGCTCGGATGCTGGTGGCTGTAGCCGGGCGCCTCGGCGGCGGTCTTCACCATTGCTTGCAGGACGGGCTTGCCTTGCTGGGTCATCTCCACGGCAAATGACTCAGCGCGGCGCCCTCCTCTGAGGACGCTCACTTTGAGCTCGACCATGTCGAAGGCTGGGGAGCTGAGGAAGTGGCAATAGAAGCTCGCCGGCCGCTTGATCTGAGCGACCATGCCGGCAGCCCGCAGCGCGATCGTCGCGAGGTAGCCGCCGTTGGGACCCCAAATCTCCCAGTCCTTCGATAGGCATGCGACGTAGCCGTCGTTGTCGGGCGTAACCCGCGTCGCATGCTCGAGGTCCAAGGTGCTTGTCGGCGTCATCGTGCGTGGCCGATGGTACGCCGCGGAGGACACCGGGGTCGATTGTGTGCCGCGTCGATGGCATTGGAGACCGAAGTGCATGCGTGTGGACATCCGCCGGACGCGCGTAGCGGCCTGGCGTCTGCCGCGCGTCGACCGTCGAGGAGCCCCCTGACCCGCTAACGTAGAGGGATGCTCACGCAGGCAGATCGCGCGGCTGAGCGCCGCCGCGAGAAGCTGGAGGAGATCCGCTCGCAGGTCAAGGACGGGTCGTTGACGATCCGCAAGATGACTGCCGCCGAGCGCGAGCGCTATCCGCAGCAACCGCCACGACCGTCTCGCGGTCGCCGCAAATGACCACTTTCTTCGTCGCTGGCATCGATGGCAAGGGCAAACAGGCGGAGGACGCCTACAGCGAGCTGCGCGAGCGCTCGCTGGCGGTCGTCGGCTCTCCGGCAAAGTCGCGCAGGATCTTCAAGCTTAGTTGTCGCTTCGACGGCAGCGACACCGAGATCGAGGTCGGCAGGCGGCTTGCGAGCGGCAGCGACGTGGTGGCGGCGATCCTCGACCACGGCCGCGAAGAGGCGTTTGTCGTACATACCGACGGCATCGACGACAGCAGCGAGGCCGTCGGCCGTGCGGTGCGGGTCGGCCGTCCGGTGTACTCGGTGACGGAGTTCTCATAGACGCCGAGGGCACGGAGGCCGAGGGCGGCGAGGACGATGAGATCCGTGCTTTGGTGATCCGGCTCAGTCGTCCTCACCGCTCTGGAGGAGAGGTGATCGAGCGTGCCGCGATCATGGCCGCGGGCGCCGACTCGGCGGCAGTGATCGCCTGGATCACCGATCACGCCGGTGTTCCAGAGGCCGCGGCAGCAAAGGCGCCGAGGCGCGGACTACACGGCTCGCGTTTGAGTGATGGCAGCGAGGCGCAGTCAAAAGCACCGCTTCGCTTCGTCTTGCCGGCCGGCGCGCTGGTCTGAGCTTCTCTCACGCCGGCTACTCGGCTGCGCGATATCCGCTCCTGAGGGTGGCCGTCCTGGTGAGTGAGCGGGGCCCCAACATCGACCCCTCGCATCGCTACGCGCTTATGGTCAGCCTCAGATACCCAGCTCCTAAGACGTTTATTATCGGGTAGGCATGGGCGCGAACGGGACACTGTCGAGGTTGGGGCCGAGAGGAGCCGCACGCTCCGTTGCGGTGCGCCGGGTCCCGCGTCGTTCTGCCCTTGCGGTTGCCAGCTGCATGAGTACGGCAGTTTGTCTGGCGGCGTGCTCTCTGGTCATGGCACAAGGGGTGGCCGCCTCGGGCACGCACCTGTCGCGCCGCTGCGCGACGTTCCGCGCCAAAGGAGTCGAGTACGGCGTCTACATTGGCACGGGCCATGTCAAGTGCAGCGTCGCCAAGGAGGTTCTAAAGGCGATTGTCGAGGGCAAGGGTAGGTATGTGAACAACGGCTTTTCAGCTAACTCCTACACGCTCTACGGCGGGTGGCTATGCCCTTCGGGCAACATGGGCGAGCAGACCTGTGAGCATTCCACCCGTCCTGTGAACAACCCCAGCCAGGACATCGTGAGCCTTTCGTGCACCTTTGCTGGTGCTGGCTGCCCGAAGCAGAGGGCCATCGCCAACGAGTAGTGGCGCGCTTCGTGTGACAAGTTGGAGTGGCTACCGCGGCCCCACGCGAGCGCGAGCTATGGTGGAGCTGAAGCTCGCGATCCCATCCGACCAAGGAGAGAAAATGTCCCGTTACGCCACCGTGAACCTGTTGGAGATCGAGGACTCTGTCGGCGAGCGGGCGCCAGGCATCGAAGGCCGCTTCGGGCGCAAGCATCTTGATTCGCGCGATCTCGGTGTGAGTCTTTTCGCTATGGCGCGAACCTGCGCAGCCCGATGGCTCACAGCCATCGCGAGCAGGAGGAGGCCTATGTCGTCGTGGCGGGCTCCGGACGTGTGCTGCTCGACGACGAGGTTCTCGAGCTGCGCCAGTGGGATGTCTTGCGTGTGGCACCCGAGGTGACGCGCGCGTTCGAGGCCGGCCCGGAGGGGCTTGACATTGTTGCGATTGGCGGGCCCAAGCCTGAGGACGGCGACGGCGTGATGGGCAGCGCGAACTGGCCTGACGCGGAGTAGCCGCACCACTGCGCGTGGGAGTGGCAGTCGCGCGTGCCGTGGGTGCGACGAGTGCGAGTGCCGTGCATACCTACGACCGCGACGACTGCGAGTGCCGTGCATAGCTACGGCCGCGACGACTGCGAGTGCCGTGCATACCTACGACCGCGACGACTGCGAGTGCCGTGCATACCTACGACCGCGACGACTGCGAGTGCCGCGTCCTGCCGCTCGCACCTAGCGCTCGAGCGTTTTAGCCGGGGGCGCCCTCCGCCGCGGGGGCGCCGGCGGTCGCCTCTTCGTGGGTGAAGTCCGCTCCCGTCCGTGCGCCCAGCTGCTTGGGGACAAGAAAGCCCGCCAACAGGCAGACGAGCAGGAAGCCAGTTGCCATCAGAAAGGTGTCGGTGAAGCCGGTGACCGTCGGCAGTCCGTTGGCCGTGTTGGCGGCGATGAAGGTCGCGGACAGCTGCCCGCCGAGCGCGCCGCCGAGCGTGCGCATGACGGTGTTCATGCCGCTCGCCACTCCGGTCTGCTCCGGCGAGACCGCCTGCACGATCAGGTTGCCGAGTGCCGCGAAGGCAAGGCCGACCCCGACACCGAGCAGTCCGGCGGCGATCAGCAGGTCGTAGGGATGGCTGTGAGCGAGCGCGAGCAACGCGAAGGACGCGGTGGTGAAGGCGGTTCCCACCAGTAGCGCGCTGCGCGAGCCGTAGCGACCCGAGATCCGTCCGGCCGACAGGCCCAGGATCGTCATCCCGATCGTCAGCGGCAGCAGGTAGAGGCCCGAGACGACCACCGAGGCGCCGAAGCCGAATCCCGTGCTCTTCGGCAGCTGTGCGATCTGGGGAATCACGATGAACGACGCGTACATGCCCGCGCCGAGCAGGAAGGCGGCGGCGTTGGTCGTCCACACACCCCGGATGCGCATCATCGTCATGTCGATCAAGGGGTTGTCGCTGCGCACCTCGACAGCGATCCAGGCGACCGACACGGCGATGCCGACTGAGAGCAGACCAAGCGTCTTGGGGGACCCCCAGCCCCAGCTGGTGGTCTGGCTGATCGAGATCAGCACGATCGACATGCCGATCGTCATCAAGGTTGCGGCAAACCAGTTGACGCGTCCGGGAACCCGCACCGGCGACTCCGGGATGAAGCGCCATGTGGCCAGCGCCGCGAACACCGTCGGGATCAAGGGAAGCCAGAACAGCCAGTGGTAGTCGAGGTGCTCGATGATCACCCCTGCCAGCACGATCCCGGCGCCCCCGCCGACGCCGAGGATCGCCGAAAGCAGGCCGATGCTTCCGGCCACCTTCTCGCGCGGGAACTCGTCGCGCACGATCCCGAAGGCAAGCGGAAAGATGCCGCCGGCGGCGCCCTTGGATGAAGCGCCCGACGACGATCACGGCCAGCGAGCTCGACACGGCGGACAAGAGCGTCCCGGCGGCGAGGATCACCAGCGTCCACAGGAGCATCTTCTCCTTGCCGTACATGTCGCCCAGCCGACCAAGGATCGCGGTGCCGACCGACGCGGCCAGCAGGTAGGCGGTCAGCAGCCAGGTGACCCCGGTCTCGCTCGTGTGCAGCGCGTGCTGGAAGGTCGGCAGCGCAGGCAGCACGGCCGAGCTGAGCATCGCGTAGGCAAGCCCGCCGAGCGCGAGCACGGCAAGGATAAGGTTGGGATGCGTGCGCTCCCTGGTGGTCTCATCCCAGCCGGCGGCCATCCGCCTCACCTTAGCCTCGTCTGGGCGTTGGCTCGGAGAAACGATGCGCCTGGGACGGCGAGCGCCGGTGTCGCGAGGCCGGGTCTCTGGCTAGGCGCTAGGCGGTCCGGCGCTCGAGCCCGCCCCCGGCGTAGGCAGCGCCTGCGGCAGCTCCTTGACGAAACCCTTGCTGAGCACGCTGAGGATCAAGAGAGATCCGAACAAAGCCACCGCGTCGATGCTCTCGCGGCCCTGCTTTGCCCAGTAGAGGTCTTCGAGGTTGAGCCACAGGGCGAACTCGTCGAGCGTGAGTGCCGCGCCGCTGCCGTATGCGGCTGCCGTGATACGGGAGGAGCGCCGGTCCTCGGCGATGCCGATCTCGAGCATCCACAGGTAGCCGACCGTCAGCAAGCCGGTGATGCCGAAGGTCATGTGGTGGATGTGGCGGCCGCCGGGAGTGATGTTCTTGAAAGGGCCGCGTTCGGCACGGATCGCGTGCGTGATGCCACGCACACTTGCGAAAGTCAAGAAGAAGGCGCCGGTCGAGAACAGCTGGCGCTCCTTGCGGCGGTTGCCGAAGTGCTTGTAGTAGAGCGCGCGAACGTCGCGCGCCGGCGCCAGCCACGAGCGTGATCGTGAGCGCTGGCTCTGTGGGAGATGGTGCGTCTTGCTGGGACATCGTTGGACCAAACCCTAACGGGACTGCCATTCCGTGAGGTAGGACTGCAGTCCGATGGTTGCGTCTGACCGAAAGTTTGGGCGACCGGGCAAACCAGTTCGTCAGGGACCCCTCGGTAATAGTCCTCTGTGCGCAATGATGGCGCGGTGCCTCCCCCGTCGAGCTAGAGGTCAGCGCTCCGTTTGCCGGCGTGGTCGTGGCGATCGAGCACACCCCGGCGCCTCGGTGCAAGCCGGGGCGGTGCTTGTCGTGCTGGAGGCGATGAAGATGGAGCACGAGGTGCTCGCCGAGAGCGATGGGGTCGTGCAGCGAGTCGAGGTTGCCTCGGGAGATGCGATCGAGGCGGGTGACCTGCTTGTCGTGCTGAGAGCTGACGATCGCGCTGCCAACGGAGCGCGCGAGGGAGGTTCCCGTGCGGCTGCCGAGTTTGAGGGTGCGCGCGAAGGGGGCTGGCGTGGATCCCGAGTTTGGGGGTGCACGTAAAGGGGGGCCTGGCGTGGATGCCGAGTTTGGGGGTGCACATAAAGGGGGGGCTTGTGGACACGGGATGTCGGGATACATCCCACGTGGCGCCTCGCGCCGAAACCAAGCTCAATGCGGCGCCCGAGGCGCCCGAGCCGAAAGCGGCTGGGCGGCGCGCGGGTCCGATGCGGCTGGAGCGGAGGGCAACGGTGCGGGCCGACCTGGCCGCGGTGCGCGCGCGCCACGCTCTCGGGCTGGACGCGGCACGACCCGAGGCCGTCGAGCGTCGCCGCGCGCGCGGGCGGCGCACGGCGCGCGAGAACCTGGCGGAACTCGTCGACGAGGGCAGCTACGTCGAGTATGGGCCCCTGCTGTTCGCCGCCCAGGAGCGGCGTCGTCCGAAGCAGGAGCTGATCGAGAAGACGCCCGCGGACGGGTTGATCGCCGGTGTGGCGGAAATCGACGGCAACCCCTGTGTGGCCATGTCCTACGACTACATGGTGCTGGCCGGCACGCAAGGAATGCGTGGGCACCTCAAGAAGGACCGCCTGTTCGAGATAGCCGAGCGCCGGCGTCTGCCGGTCGTGCTGTTCGCCGAGGGCGGCGGCGGACGCCCGGGCGATGTGGACTTTCCGATCGTCGCCGGTCTGGACTGCCGGGCCTTTCACCTGTTTGGCCGTCTCAGCGGGTCTGGTGCCGCTCGTGGGGATCGCCTCGGGTTACTGCTTCGCGGGGAACGCTGCGCTGCTCGGTTGTTGCGACGTAGTAATCGCCACCGAGGACTCCAGCATAGGCATGGGCGGCCCCGCGATGATCGAGGGCGGCGGTCTTGGCGTCTACGAGCCGGGCGAAGTCGGCCCGATCGATGTGCAGCACACGAACGGCGTGGTCGACCTGCGTGTCGCCGATGACCAAGCAGCGGTGGCCGCCGCCAAGCGCTACCTCTCATATTTCCACGGGCCTCTCGAGCAGTTCACCGTGCCAGACCAGCGCTTGCTTCGCGAGATCGTGCCTGAGCAGCGCAAGCGCGCTTATGAGGTGCGCAAGGTCCTGCACGGTCTCTGCGATGAGGACTCGCTGCTCGAGTTGCGCGAGGGCTTCGGGGCGGGGATGGTTACCGTGCTCGCGCGGATCGAAGGCAAGCCGCTCGGCATCGTCGCAAACGATCCCGCGCATCTCGGCGGTGCGATCGACGCCGACGCGGCCGACAAGGCGGCCCGCTTCCTGCAGCTGTGCGACGCGTTTGGGCTGCCTGTCCTGTTCCTGTGCGACACGCCCGGCTTCATGGTCGGTCCCGATGCCGAGCGGACGGCGACTGTGCGTCATTTCTCGCGTCTGTTTGTCGACCGGTGCCAACTTGGAGATTCCGTTCGGCACGATCGTGCTGCGCAAGGGCTACGGGCTCGGCGCGCAGGCGATGGCCGGTGGCTCGTTCAAGGCGCCGCTGTTCACAGTCGGCTGGCCGACGTCGGAGTTCGGGGGCATGGGCCTGGAGGGAGCCGTGCGCCTCGGCATGCGTCGCGAGCTCGACGCGATCGAGGATCCCGAGGAGCGCGAGCGTGTATTCCAGGCGACGGTCGCCGCGGCCTACGAGCACGGCGAGGGGCTCAACATGGCCGCCTACGGTGAGATCGACGACGTGATCGATCCAGCCGACTCGCGGCGTTGGATCGCGACGCTGTTCGACCCTCCGCCGGCTGACTGGCGTATGCGCACCGGTAAGCGGCGTCCCAATATCGACGCCTGGTAGGTATCGAGCAGCGCTCTGCGCCTCAAGCCTAAAGGTCCAATTGCCGATATTTGCCAGATCTTCACCCAGTTGGCATGAGGCGGGTTGCGACAGTATGACGAACACAAGTGCGCTTATCACGGTCGTGGTAGGTATCGGGCTCGCGGTTCTGACCGCTAATTACATTTCCGGACACAAGCACGACGGTGAGCGCGGTCGCCGCGCGGCGCTGTTCACGATGGCATTTCAGCTGATCGGATGGACGCTCGCCGGCGCGGCGCTGTTTATTCCTGCTTGGTATGCGGAGAGGAACCGTCCCGTTGGGCCCGGCGACTTGAAAGTGGAGAACTGGTTCATCATCGCCTTGGCGGTGATGCTGGTGGTCGTCGTGATTCGCAACGCATGGTCCGGCTTTGTCCGTTCCTCGCCAGACTCGCCCTGGGATTCGGGATTCCTCGATCGCGCCTATAGCGGGATCCTGTTCGTCGGGACCGCCGCGTTCATCGCGTTGCTTGGCATGTGCTCTGATTGGGCTCTAATCGAAATGGGCGATTCGACGAGGAGGGTTGGCGGCCCAGCTCTCATGTTCCTCCTGTTGTTTCTGGTGGTCTTCGGAGTCGTCTCGTTGATCGTGCGCTACGTCCTGGTTCAGGATGTCTCCTCCGGTGCCGCCACCATGTCGCGACGTCAGCAGGGGAATCTGCTGCGGGAGCTAGGCGATGCCCCCGGGCTTTGGTTGTCGGTCAGCGTGAGGGCCGCCGCCGAACTAGATCCCTGCTTGGCATTCTCGGCGACCATATGGTCGACCGGTCGCGGCTGGTATTGGCGTCCGGATGACGCGTATGCCCTCGCCCGTTATCACTTGTGGGCAGGCAACCACGCGAGGACACCTTTTGCGGCCCTGCACTTACAACGTGTGAGCGTCGTCGCTGGTAAATTCAAAGACTCTGTTCGCGGTATGCGCATAACCAGCACGACCCGTCGGCTGTGGTGGCTCGGCGCATGGCAAACGCATCGCAGTGAGTTACCGTTGGTTGCCGACGCAGGTTCACCCGAGCGCCGCGCCGCTCTGGTCCACATTGCCCACGAGCAGCTTCAGGCAGCGGGCCTGGTTGTCACGGTGAGACCGGCGCTGCCGGCGGAGCGGGCGGTGGCGCCGGCGACGAGGCAACCGGCGCCGGTGGCGCCTGTACGCGTGCACGGAACACATGAAACGACCATCCCTGATAGAGCAGCACCATAGGGAAGAAGATCACTGCCACAACCGTCATCACGACGAGCGCGTAGTGACCAGAGGCCGAATTGTTGACGGTCAGGTTGTAGGCGGCGCTGGTGCTTGAGACCATCACGTTGGGGTACAGGTCGATGAAGATCGAGCCGACGGTTGCGGCCATCGCGACCGCCGAGGAGGCAAAGGAGAGGCCGTCGTGGTCGGTCATCGCAAGCCTTGCCGCAAAGCCGACCGCTATCACCGCCAGGATCTCCACCGGCTGGGGCACGTCGGGGCCGCCCGCGACGCTGCGCGTCCAGATCACCCAGCCGATCATCAGCGCGATCGCCGCCCAACCCAGCGGCCGGGCGAGTGCGCGGGCACGCTCGCGCACCTCATTTGTGGTCCTGAGCTTGAGGAACGTCGCTCCGTGCAACAGGCACAGTGCCACCAACGTCACGCCGGTCCACAGGCCATAGGGCGTGAGCAGGCCGAAGAAGTTACCCGTGTAATCGTGGCTGGAGTCGATCGGCAAGCCGTTCAACAAGTCGCCGAGCCCCACGCCGAGCAGCAAGGGGATCAACAAGCAGCCGATCGTCATCGCCCAGCGCCATGTCGTGCGCCAGCGCGGGCTCTCGCTCTTGTCCTTGAACTCGAATGACACGCCGCGCGCCATCAGCGCGAGCAGCACGAGCAGCAAAGCCAGATAGAGCGCCGAGAACATCGTCGCGTACCAACCCGGGAATGCAGCGAATGTGCCGGCGCCGGCGACGATCAGCCATACCTCGTTGCCGTCCCACCAGGGGCCGATCGTGCTCAGCGCGCGTTTGCGCTGCTCGTCTGTGCGCCCCACGATCGTGTGCAGCATGCCGACGCCGAAGTCAAAGCCCTCGAGCACGAAAAAGCCGACCCAGAAGATCGCGAGGATGACAAACCAGATTGTGTGAAGTTGCATCAGGAGTTCATGGCTGGAGTCGGGGTCTGTGGTCGAGCCGTCTGTAGCTCATGATTGGCCTGAGTGGTCGAGTCATCAGTAGCTCATAGCGGGGCTCGGGGTTTGCGCACCCGAACCTGTTCCCTCGGGGCCCTCGTCGGGGTCGAGGCCCTTGCGCGAATAACGCAGCATCAGGATCAGGTCGGCCGCGCCGAGCGCGATGTAGACCAAGACGAACGCGATCAGGCTGATCCAGATGTCGAGCGAGCTGACCGAGGGGGAGTTGGCGTTGACCGTCTTCATCAAACCCTGCACGATCCAGGGTTGGCGACCGCTCTCTGTCAACAGCCAACCGGCGGTGTTCATCACAAACGGTGTCACCACCGCAAACAAGCCCGCGCGCAAGAACCACTTCGAGCGGTCGAGCCTGCCCTTGTGGATCAGCCACGCTCCCCACAGCGCCAGCAGCGCGATCAACGAGCCGAGATAGGCCATCACACGCATCGACCAGTACTGGATGAACACGTCGGGGATGTAGTTGCCGGGGCCGTACTTCTTTTCGTCTTCCTTCTGCAATTGGTTGAGTCCCACGACCGCGCCGTCCCAGGTTCCGGTTGCGAGGATCGAGAGCAGGTGCGGGATCGAGATGACCTGGGTCGGGGTCTGGCCGTTGTTCCCACCGCCGATCTGAAAGGCCGAGAACGAGCACGGCTGGCAGTTGTTCCACTGCGCCTCGGCTGCCGCGATCTTTGCCGGTTGATAAGTGTTCTCGATCTCTCCCAGCTTGTTGCCCACGAACATCTGCAAGAGGATCGCCGGCAGCAGCACGAGCACCGACAGCCGTGCGGTGTGGTGGAAGGCCTCGACTTCTCGCTGCTTGCGCAGATACCAGGCCGAGATCGCGAGCATCACCAGTGAGCCCGTCACCAGCGAGGCCAGGATCACGTGCACGTATCCCCACAGGAAAGTTGGATTGGTGAATAGCGCCCACACGTTGTTCAGCACAGGCTGACCGTGACTGTTCAGGACGTAACCCACCGGGTGCTGCATCCACGAGTTGGCGACCAATATGAACATCGCCGAGAGCATCGAGCCCGCGACCACAAGCCAGATGCACGCGAGGTGAACGCGCTTGGGCAGCCGATCCCAGCCGAAGATCCACAAACCCAGGAAAGTTGACTCCAAGAAGAACGCCGCCAGGCCCTCCATCGCCAGCGGACCGCCAAACACGTCGCCCACAAAGCGGGAGTAGCTGGACCAGTTCATCCCGAACTCGAACTCCTGCACCAGGCCGGTGACCACGCCGACGGCGACGTTGATCAAAAGGAGGGTGCCGAAAAAGCGCGTTATGCGCTTGTACTCTGGCTTCTCGTTGCGATGCCACGCGGTCTGCAGAAGCGCCACCAGAAACGCCAAGCCGATCGTGACCGGCACGAACAGAAAGTGGTAGATGCTCGTCGTGGCAAACTGCCAGCGCGCCAGGTCGTTGGTCATCCTCCATCACCATTACCCATGGCGCGGCGGAACCATGCTGCGTCGCGCCCCTCCGATCGGGAGGGGGCATCACGTCCGTCCAGTGAGGAGACGACGGAATCGCGGTCGCCGGGCGAAGGAAGCTCGCGCTGCCACGATGCGGCATATCGTCCGCCGCGTGCTGTCAGCTGCGCGTGTGTGCCGCGTTCGACAATCTTGCCTTGCTCGATCACCAATATCTCGTCAACCTGCTCCAGGCCGACCAGGCGATGTGTGATCAGCAGCGTCGTTCGTGCACGCGTCACGTCGAGCAGGTCGCTCACTAGCGCGTCGGCTGTGGCCGTGTCGAGGTGCTCGCCCGGCTCGTCGAGGATCAGGATTGGGAAATCGGCGAGCAGCGCGCGAGCCAGCGCGAGGCGTTGGCGCTGACCGCCGGACATGCGTGCGCCGCGCTCGCCCAGTTCGGTCGCGAGTCCCTGGGGCAGCGAGTCCACCCAGTCGAGCAGCTGCGCGTGCGCCAGCGCGTCGCGCAACTCGTGCTCGCTCGCGTCGCGCTTGGCCAGGCGCAGGTTCTCCTCAAGCGTGCTGTCGAATATATGCACGTCCTGGCTGACCAGCCCCACGACATGCCGAACCGCGTCGCCGTTGAGCGCGTCGATCTCCACGCCGTCCAGCGCTACCAAACCCTCATAGGGGAGGAAGCGCAACAGTACGGCGGCGAGCGTTGACTTTCCGGCGCCGCTTGGGCCTACTAGCGCTACGCGCCTGCCAGGGCTCAGGTCGAGGTCGATCCCGTCGAGCGCCGGGCGGCTCGCCCCCGGATATGAGCAGCTGAGGTTACGTGCCTTGAGGGTGTGGGATTGAAGTTCGTGCGTATCGAGAAGAGGTGGCGGGTTGGTGTAGCCGCGGTCGTCGCGTGCCTGGCCGTCCGGGGAATGCTCGTCGGCCGTTGGCAGCACCCGCGGACGCCCCGGCTCGGCCACGGGCGTGGTCGCGGGGAGCGTCCGCGGATGCTCGGGCTCGCTTACCGGTGCGGGTGCGTTGAGTGGGTACGGAGGTATGCGTTCGGCTGGCGATGGCGGTGTGTCGAGCGACAGAGGATGTGCTGGCTCGGCTACCGGCGGCGGCGTGTCCAGCACCTCTTGGACGCGCGCGGCGGCGCGGCGCACGCGCTGCAGGGTTTGCGTCGCCGCCGGAAGGCCGCTGACAAGCTCGAACGCCACCAGTGGAATCAGGGCGATGCCGGCCAGCAGCACACCGTCCATACGGCCTGAGCGCACGGCGCTGACGCCGACGAGCAGCGCGCCCCACATCGCCAGGCCCGAGCACAGTGTCGTCAGGCCCTGGCCGATGCCAGCGCTACGCGCGCCGGCGCGGGCGATGCGGGTCAGCTCGGCGTCGGCTGCCAGGGTGCGTTGTAGTTGCTCGGACGCGGCGCCGTATGCCACAAGCTCCTGCGCGCTCTCGATCAGGTCGACGACTGAGGCGCTCAGCTCGCCGCGCGCCTGGGCTTGCAGCGCCTCGCCGCGTGCGGCGAGCGTGCCGGTGAGCCACGGCACGAGCACCCCCGCGAGCAGTAGCGCCGCCAGCAGGATCAGCGCGGCGGCGGGCAGCATCATCCACACGAGCGCCACCGTGCCCGCGCCGACGATCAGCGCGATTGCGAACGGGGGGACGACGCGCAGCAGCAGGTCCTGCAGCGAATCGACGTCCTGCACGAGCCTTGAGAGCAGCTCGCCGGAGCGAAACGCGGGCAGGCCGAGCGGTGCCAGGCGCTCCAGGCGTTCGTAGACGCTCACTCTCAGGCTGGACAGCACGCGGAAAGCCGCGTCGTGGCCGACGAGACGCTCGAAGTAGCGGCACAGCCCTCTGGAGAGCGCAAAGAACTGCACTCCGACGATCGCCACCGCGACAACCGACTCCGGTGGTCGCTGTGAGGAACGTGAGATCAGCCAGGCCGACGTGGCGATCAATCCGATCGCGGCAGCCACCGAGCCGGCGCCGAGCAGCGTCGCGAGGGCCAAGCGTCCGGCCGCGGGACGGGCGATTGCAAGCGTGTGCCAGAGAGGCGCCTCGGGCGGGCTCTTGGCGACGGAGGGCTCGGTGGTGGCCGAAGGCGAGACGAGCGGGGCCGCTTGGGTGCTCATGCGGACACTTCGGCTGTGCCGTCGGCATCGGACGGTGTGCACTGTGCCCGCTCGGCCCTCACGTCCGACACCTCGATCGCCCTGGGGCCCATGGTCGGTCAGTCACGGCCGGGTTCATGCGGACACATCTGCCGTGTCGAGTGCGCCAAGTCGATCTGCCGCGGCCTGGTTCGCCGGCGTCTTGCCAAGCTCCACCACGCGGTCGGCCATGCTCAGCAGTGCCGGCCGGTGCGCGACGAGAATCACGGTGCGTCCCTTTGAGAGGCGTTGTACTGTTTCGAGCAACTGCTGCTCGGTCTGCCCGTCGAGATTGGCGGTCGGCTCGTCGAGCAGCAGCAACGGCACGTCGCGCAGGAACGCGCGGGCCAGAGCGATCCGCTGGCGCTCGCCGGCAGACAGTCCGGCGCCGCGCTCGCCGAGGACGGTGTCCAGACCGTCAGGCAATCGGCTTACGACGTCGTCCAGGCCGGCGGCGGCTACCGCGGCTGCCAGCTCTTTCTCGGAGGCGTCGCGACGGCCGAGCCTTACGTTCTCGGCGATCGAGCGTGCGAACAGGTGCGGCCGTTGCGGCACCCAGGCAAGCTGCGCGCGCCACGTGTCGGCGTCGAGTTCGGCGAGGTCGCGCCCGCCGACGCGCACCGCTCCACGCTCGGGCGCGACGAAGCCGAGCAGCACCCCCAGCAGCGTCGACTTGCCACAGCCGCTGGGGCCGGCAAGCGCCAGAACTTCGCCAGCTTCGACGTGCAGCGACACCTCGTCGAGCGCGGGCTGCGAGCGGTCCGGATATGAGACGGTCAATGCTTCCACGGCGATATCCGTCGCCGCCACGTCAGCCATGTCCGTCGCTGCCGTGTCGACTATGCCCGGCTGGTTGGCCATCCCCGGCTGGTTGGCCATGCCCGGCTGTGCCGTGTTGGACATGGCCGGTGGGGCCATGTCGGGCATGTCCGGGCAGGCGCCGCGAGGGGTGGAGGGTGTTTCAAAAACCCGCTCCCCAGTTTTCAGGGTCGTGCAACCATTTGGTTGCACGTGCGCTTTTCCTAGCACCCTGCGATCGGGAGAATCAGCGGTCTGCTCCCCGACCTGCTCCGACATGCAACCGTTTGGTTGCATGTGCGTTTTTGCTAGGACCCCGCTATTGGAGTGTTCCGCACGGATGGGCTTGGCGAAGGGAGGCTCCGTGTGCGTCGGGTCGGTCTGGGTTGGCTTGGCTTGGGTCGGCTTGGCTTGGGTTGGCTTGGGTTGGGTCGGCTTGGGTTGGGTCGGCTTGGCTTGGGTTGGCTTGGCTTGGGTTGGCTTGGCTTGGGTCGGCTTGGCTTGGGCTGGCTTGGGTTGGGTCGGCTTGGGTTGGGTCGGCTTGGCTTGGGCTGGCTTGGCTTGGGTCGGCTCTGCGTCGGCGAGGACCGCGAACACTTGCTCGGCGGCGGCCACCCCTTCGGCGCTTGCGTGGTAGTTGGCGCCCAGCTGGCGCAGAGGTAGGAAAGCCTCGGGCGCCAGCACCAAAGCGAACAATCCGGCACGCAGGGACATCTCGCCGCCCATCAGGCGCAAGCCGATCGCCACGGCGACCAGCGCCACGGAGATCGTCGCGACCAGCTCGAGGATCAGCGAGGACAGGAACGTCACACGCAGGTTCGAGAGCGCGGTCTCGCGGTAGCGCTCGGAGATGGAGCGAATGCTTGCGACTTGTGCCTTGGCGCGGCCGAACACCTTCAGGGTCGGCAGCCCGGCGACCACGTCGAGGAAGTGTCCGGCGAGCCGCTGCAGGGTGCGCATCTGAAGATCCATCTTCTCGCGCGTCGCGGCGCCGACGAGCGCCATGAACAAGGGAATCAGGGGAAGCGTGAAGGCGATGATCGCGGCTGAGATCCAGTCCTGCGAGACGACGGCCACAAGCACGACCAGCGGTACGATCGTGGCCAGCAAAAGCTGAGGCAGGTATAGAGAGAAGTAGCCGTCGAGCGCGTCCAGCCCGCGCGTGGCGAGCACCGTCAGCTCTCCGGTGCTTTGCGTACGCGAGCTGTCCAGGCCGAGCACGGAGACTCGCTCCAGCAGCACGCGTCGCAGCTGCGACTTCGCCTGAGCGGAGCTGCGCCCAGCCGCCAGCTCGGCCGCCCATGCGACCAGCGCCCGTGCGAGTACTAGGCACAGCAGAGCGACCAGCGGTTCGTGCAGTTGCGAGAGACCCTTGCCGTGCGAGAAGGCCCCGACGACGATGTCCACAAGCAGCCAAGCTTGCCCAACGATCAGCAGCGCACGCAGGCTCCCCAATGCGACCGACAGAAAAAGGAATGTGCGTGTAGCGCGCGCGTAGCGCAGCAATCTCGGATCGAGCGCTCTCACCGCTCGATCATGACCGACGGCCCGGCCGCCCCGTGAGCGCTCACCGTTTGCTTTCCGTGCTTGGTGTCGGAGTGCCGGGCGTTGGTCGAATTTCGAGCCGGTTCACGGTTTGCTTCCCGCGCTCGGTGCCGGAGTGTGTCGCCGGTTTTAGCCGGACTTCGAGCCGGCTCACAGCTTGCTCTCCGCGCTAGGCGCTGGAGTGCCGCCGGCTTTGGCCGAACCTCGAGCCGACCCGCCGTCATCCGCTCCACCGTGAACTCGCTCGATGCCGGCCAGCGAGCCCTCCATCACCTGGTTCTGGGGATTGCCGAGACGCGCGCTGATCCAGTCGATCAACACCTTCAGGCGCCCGCCGCGGACGCCGCCGAGGTAGTACATGTGCACGGTCAGGTAGGTGAAGAACGCCAGCCGTCCAGAGATTTCGTGCCCGCGGACTTCACACACGGCCTTGCCGCGGCCGACGACTGCCAGCGCGCCCTTGTCCAGGTAGTGAAAGGGCGTGGAGGCGCCGGGCGCCCCCTTGTGGATCGCCTTCGCCACGTGACGCGCCTGCTGGATCGCGACTGTCGCCAGTCCAGGAAACGGCTTTCCGCCGGGTCCTTCGAGCAGCGAGGTATCGCCGATCGCCGAGATCTCGGGATGGCCGGGGACCGTCAGGTCGGGCTCGATCTGTACGCGCCCGGCCCGGTCGGTGGAGGCGCCGGTAGCCTCGGCAAGCGCGCGGGAGAAGCCGACGGCCTGCACACCGGCGGCCCAGATCACCGTCCGCCCGTCGATCCGCTCGTCCGCGCCTTTGACCGAGGCGGTCACACCGTGCGCGTCGATCGCGGTGACGCGCGCACCCTCGCGAACCGTAACCCCAAGTGAGGAAAGCTCCTTGGCGACCTTGCCGGAGAGTCGCTCGCTGAAGGCCGCAGTCACGCGCTCGCCGGCGTCCAGCAGGATCACCTGCGCGTTGCGGGGGTCGATTTTTCTAAAGCCGCGCTTCATCCCGTGCTGGGCGACAATCCTCAGCTCGCCGGCCAGCTCGACGCCGGTGGGACCGCCGCCGATCACAACGAACGTCATCCACGCGCGCTGCGCGACTGGATCGCTCGCACGCTCGGCCTCCTCGAAGGCACCGTAGATGCCGGTTGCGCAGGTCGAGCGCGTCGGCAAGCGTCTTCAGCTCGCAGGACACCTCGCGCCAATCGTCTTTGCCGAAGTAGGAGGTCTCGGCCCCGCAGGCAACGATCAGGCTGTCGTAGTCGAGCCGCTCGCCCCGGTCGAGGACAAGCTGGCGGCGCTCCGCGTCGAGACCGGTCGCCTCGCCCATCAGGACGGTGATGTTCGAGTTGCGCCTGAGCGCTGTACGGATCGGCGTGGCGCACTCGCCGGCGGCGAGACCGCCGCCCGCCACCTGGTAGAGCAGCGGCTGGAACAGATGGTGGTGGGTGCGATCCACGAGCGTCACGTCCACGTCTGCGTGGCGCAGCTCGTGCGCGGCTGCCAGCCCGCCGAAGCCACCGCCGACGATGACGACGCGGCGGCGGTGCTTGCTCGTGGGTCGATGCCCCGCGCGCGCGTGCGGGGCATCGTCGTTTTGGGATGCGCTCACACTTGCTGTCTCGTGTGCGCTGCTGTGCCCCCCGCGTGCGCGTGGATCATCGTCGTTTTGGGATGTGCGTGCGCTGGGCTCTCCGCGTGCGCTGCCGTGCCCCCCGCGTGCGCGTGGGGCATTGTCGCTTTGGGTTTGCTCAGCTGCCATTGGCGCCGAGGCGCTGCAGCAGGTGGTCGCCAACGCGCAGCGCATTGGCCATCGCCGTGAGCGCGGGGTTGACCGCTGAGATGCTGGGAAAGAAGCTCGTGTCGACCACATACAGGTTTTCCAGCTCGTGCGCCTTGCAGTGGATGTCCAGCGCCGAGGAGGCCGGATCCGAGCCGAAGCGACAGGTGCCGGCCTGGTGGGCGACGCCGGCGACGGGAATCTTGTTCTCCAGGTAGGCCCAGCGCGGAATCAGATGGTGCTCGTGCATGCCAAGGTGGCCAAGCAGAGAACGCAGCTGCTCGAATAGACGGTCACGGGCGGTGTCGTTGCTGGCGTGGTAGGCCAACGTCAGGTTGCCGTCACGGTCCACCGTCACCCGGTTCTCCGGTTGTGGAATGTCCTCGGTCGATAGCCAGAAGTCAACGGCGTGCTCCGCCACGTCCGCCAGCGAGAAGGTGGGCGCGAGCTTGGTCATCAGCGGCTTCTCGCCGCGGTACATGTCCGCCACCGACTTGCCGACCATCTGGATGTTGCCCATCGGGTACTCCCAAGCGTCACCGGCGAAGTAGTAGTCGTTGACGCCAAGCGTCTTCTGGAAGACGGTCGGGTTGGGCTCCTTGGAGATCGCGAGCACGGCCTGGGAGTTGTGAAACATGTAGTTGCGCCCCACCTGGTCGGAGCCGTTGGCGAGGCCACCTGGGTGCTTATCGGTGGCTGAGCTGAGCAGCAGCTTGGCGGTGTTGGCCGCGCCGCAGGACACCACCACGATGTCGGCCGTGTAGGTCTCGCGCTCGCCCTTGCCATCGCCTCCACCAGTGCTTGCGACGGCGCTCCGGCCTGTGCTCCGCGACGGCGCTCCGGCCTGTGCTCGCGACGGCGCTCCGGCCTGTGCTCGCGACGGCGCTCCGGCCTGTGCCACCGCTCTCGTCCGCACGCTCCACCACGACTTCTGTGACGGCGGTGCCGGCGGGGTTGGTCTTCAGTGCCACGACCTTGGCCCGCGTCAGCAACGTGACGTTGTCGTGCTCGAGCGCCGGTCGCACCCCAAGCACCTCGGCGTCGGACTTAGCGTGCACCAGGCAGGGAAAGCCGTCGCAGGTGGAGCAGCGCATGCAATTGCTGTAGGGCATGTTGCCCTCGTTGAGCATCACCCCGCAGGGTGCATGGAAGGGATGCAACCCAGCTGCGGCGAACGCCTCTGAGAGCTGGGCGATGCGCGGCTCGTGCGAGACCGCCGGATGGTCATAGGGTGCGGAGGCGAACGGTTCGGTGGGGTCCTCGCCGCGCGCGCCGTGGACCTGGTAAAGCTGCTCGGCCTTCGTGTAATAGGGCTCCATCGCCTCGTAGGAGATCGGCCAGGCGGGAGAGATGCCGCCGTGGTGCTTCAGCTCGCCGAAGTCCTCAGCCCGCATGCGATAGAGCGCGGCGCCATACATCTTGGTGGCACCGCCCACGCAGTAGTGCACCTGTGGCTGGAAGGCCTTACCTTGGGCGTCGTACCACGTGTCGGGGGAGACGTAGCGATTGTCCACGAACACGTCCGCGGCGGACCAGTTCTGCGGCTCGCGCGGCAGCCAGTCGCCGCGCTCGAGCAGCAAGATGCGCTTGCCCGAGGGGGCGAGGTGGCGGGCAAGTGTGCCTCCACCTGCGCCGCTGCCGATGATGATCACGTCGTAGTGGTCCATAACACACCCCCTGTTACACGCACGGCCTTTTGGTTGCGGTCGATGTCCCAGGGGTCTCTTACCTGAGCGGGATCGATGCCGTCGACGAGGTTGATGTTGTGGTTGCTCATCACGAGATCTCCGCCAAGCGCTCGACGAGAATGATGCGCGCTGCGGCCTCGATCAGCGCGAGGTGGGAGAAGGCTTGAGGAAAGTTCCCCAGGTGGCGCCCGGTGGAAGTGTCGAACTCCTCGGCGTACAGCCCAAGCGGCGAGGCAACGCTCAACAGCTTTTCCATCAGGTCGCGAGCACGCTGCTGCTCGCCGACGACCGCGAGCCCGGACACAAGCCAGAAGGAGCAGATCAGGAAGCTCCCCTCTTTGCCCGACAGGCCGTCGTCGGTCTCCTCTGTGCGATATCGCAGCACGAAGCCGTTCACGGTCAGGTCTTCGGCGATGGCAAGCACGCTCGCGCGCAGGCGCTCGTCGTCGCCGGGCAGGAAGCCGAAGATCGCGGCCAACAGGTTGGAGGCATCCAGTGCGTCGGTCTCATAGTGCTGGCGCAGGACGCCGTCCTTGGTGAGCCCGTTGGCGAGGATGTCCGCTCTGATCTCTTCGGCGGTAGCGTGCCAGGTGGCCTGCCGCTTGCCATCGCCGCGCATGGCAGCGAGCTTGGCGGCACGGTCCATCGCCACCCAGCACATCAGCTTCGAGGACACATAGTGCTGCGGCTTGCCACGCGCCTCCCAGATCCCTTGGTCGGGCTGGCGCCACACTTTTGTCGCGCACTCGGCCTGTGCCTGCACGATCGGCCACAGCCTGCGCGGCAGTCGTTCGCTGCGACGGGTATGCAGCAGGATCGAGTCGAGCGCCGCGCCGAACACGTCGTTCTGGCGCTGGTCGAAGGCACCGTTGCCGATCCGCACGGGACTCGCGCCCGCGTAGCCGGAGAGATCGTCGCGCGTGGTCTCGGTCAGGTCGCGCCGCCCGTCGATCCCGTACATGATCTGCAGCGCCCCGTCGCCGTTGGGCTCGAGGTCGGCGATGAACTGCATGAACTCCTCTGCCTCCCAATCGAGGTTGAGGTAGTGCAAGGCCTGCAAAGTGAAGGTCGAGTCGCGCAGCCAGGTGTAGCGGTAGTCCCAGTTGCGCTCGCCCCCGGGCGTCTCGGGTAGCGACGTCGTGAGCGCCGCCACCGTCGCGCCGGTCGGCATGTACGTAAGGCCCTTGATAGTGAGCGCAGAGCGCTGGATCGGGTCGCGCCAGCGGTGATCCGGCATGCGCGCACGGCCCAGCCAGCCGCGCCAGAAGCTGGCGGTGCTGGCCAGCCGTGCATTGGCGTCGTCGACGTCTTCGGGCGCCGCGAGCTCCTCGGCCCAAGAGAGCGAGCAGTAGATCTGCTGTCCTTGCCTGAGCACGTGACGGGCTCTTACCCAGTCGCCCTCCACGCCGACTGCCATGTCCGTCTGCAGTCTAATCGTCTGCCCGGTGTTTCCTGCCTGGCCCTCTTTTTGGGGGGCGCCCTCGGGGCTGGCGTCGGCTCGGTGACCGCCGTCGGTAACCACCCAGTCGGCGGGTACCCGCCCGTAATCGAAGACCGGTTCGCACGTCAGCTCCATCTCGACCTCCCCCTCCAGGCACATCGCGAGCCGCACGAGCAGGTGGTCGGCGTCCTGGTCAGCGGGGGGACGGGTGTGCGGCGTGATGAGATCCTCGCCGCGACGCGGCCCCAGGATCAACGCCTCGCGCACGATCGCCCAGCCGCTCGTCGTCTTCCACGTGGTGAGCAGGATGTTGGTTCCCGGCTCGTAGCTGCGTGCGGTCGGCACGTTGATCCCAAACGGGCCGAAACGAAAGCCGCCGGCTTGACGGTCGAGCAGCGAGCCGAACACGCTCGGGGCATCGAAGCGCGGCACGCACAGCCAGTCGATCGTCCCGTCGGGAGCGACCAGCGCGCCGGTGTGGCAGTCAGACAGGAAGGCGTAGTCGGCGATCGGTGGGAACGGCGAAGGCATCGCCGCGCTCTGTGGTGCTTCGGCGGTGACAGGCTGGCTCGGGGCCTTGGGCTTGCTCTGAGACTCCTTGCCTACTGTGGCTTTGCCTGCCGTGGCCTTCGTTTTGGGTGTGCGCGCAGACATACTTTTTTTGTTAACTACCATGGTGGCTACTTTTTGTAGTTATTTTGGTAGTCAATGAAAAATTGATACCACCACCCACGCCTTTATCTTCGGATGTGGTCGCTCTCAGCCTCTCGGAATGAGTCACGGGACGATCATCGTCTCGACCACGCATCACTTGACCACCCACGGTCCGCGCCAGCCGCCGTAGTGAGCTACCAGCTGGTCGGCCTCGGATGGACCCCAGGTTCCCTGTGCGTAAGGATGCACGGGCGGGGGCTCTTTGAGCAGCGGTTCGAAGATCCGCCAAGTCTGCTCGACGCTGTCCTGGCGGGTGAAGCGCACGCTGTCGCCGCGCATCGCATCGAGCAGCAGCACCTCGTAAGGGGTGGGGGCCTCGCCGCCCTCCTGCGCGAACTCCATATCCAGTGAGATCGCCTGCGGGCCGCCCTCGTCGGCGCGATGGGCGTCGAGGATCATCTCCACACCGGTCGCGGGGTCGAGCTTGACCACGAGCTGGTTGGGCTCCGGCCGGCGGCGCCCGTGTTCCATGAAGCCGAGGCGCGGAGGATTGCGGAAGACGATCCGTAGCTCGGTCTGGGTGATCGGCAGATCCTTGCCGGTGCGGATGAACCATGGCACTCCCGACCAGCGCCAGTTGTCGATGTCAAGGCGCAGCGCCGCATAGGTCTCGGTGGTCGATTCTTTGGCGACGCCGTCGATGCTCAGGTAGCCGTCGTACTGGCCGCGCACGTAGTGCTTGGGATCGGCGGCAGCGGTTGAGCGGAACACGGCGAACTTGGCGTCCTTCAGCGTTTCCGCGTCGTCGCCGGCGGGCGCCTCCATCGCGGCCACGGCCACCAGTTGCATCAGGTGATTGACGATCACATCGCGCACCGCGCCGACCGGATCGTAGAAGTGCCCGCGGTCCTCGACGCCGAAGCTCTCAGCCATCGTGATTTGCACGCAGGCGATGTGGTTGCGGTTCCACACCGGCTCGAGCATCGTGTTGGCAAAGCGCAGGTACAGAAACTCGTCGATCCCCATCTTGCCGAGGAAGTGGTCGATCCGGTAGAGCTGGGGCTCCTCGATGTACTGGTGGATTTCTGTGGCGAGTGCCTGCGCTGACTGCAGGTCGTGGCCGAAGGGCTTCTCCACCACCACGCGCGCGTTCTTCGTGACGCCGCTGATGGCGAGCCCTTTGATCACCGTCCCGAACAGGAACGGTGGGATCTCCAGATAGAAGACAGGCGCCTTGGCATCCCCGAGCGCGTCGGCCACGCGCGCATAGGTGCCTTCGTCGGCGAAGTCGCCGGACACATAGCTCAAGCGTTCGGCAAAGCGCTTGAACACACGCTCGTCGATCCGCTCCCCGCACTCTTCGATCGAGCTGTGCGCGCGCTTACGCAGATCCTCGATGGTCCAGTCGTCAGCGGCGACGCCAAGGATCGGGCAGTCGAGCAGCCCGCGTAGCTCGAGCCGGTAGAGCGAGTGGAAGGTCATCACCTTGGCGAGATCGCCACTGATGCCGAACACGACGAGGATGTCGGCCGCCTGGGTGTAGTCGTTCGTGGCCGGTTTGCTCGCAGGACGGGGCTGTGCAGCTGTGCTCATGGGCGCCTTTCGTATGGTGGGATACCGCTCGACTCACGATCTTCCTCGACATGCTCGCAATACACTCGCCGACATTGTGAAGCTGTGGATACCCGATCGGGCCGATCGCCACTCAGTCGGCGAGTTGCCCGTGGGTGTCGAGCTGCATCTGATCCCCAAGGAGGGGCTCTCAGACGCGCTGCTCGAGGCCGAGTTCCTGGTGCCCGGGTCTGACGAACCTTGTGTGATCGAGGCGCTCGGACGCATGGGAAAGCTGCGTGTGGTCCAGACGCTCTCGGCGGGGGTCGATTGGCTGCTGGCGGCTGTGCCGCCTGGTGTGACGTTGTGCGACGCGCGCGGAACTCGCGACGGACCGGTGGCCGAATGGGTGCTCGGCGCGATCCTGGCGTCGCTGAAGCACTTCGGCGAAGCGCGGGATTCACAGCGGGCGCATGACTGGCAGTGGCGTGAGCCAGATGAACTGGCAGGCAAGACGGTGATGATTTTGGGCTATGGGTCGATCGGGCTGACGGTCGAGCGGCTGCTGGCGGCATCTGAGGCCAAAGTGATCCGCGTCTCGCGACACGCTCGTCCAGGCGTCCACGCGGTCGATGAATTGGCATCGCTGCTCGGCTTGGCCGACATCGTGGTCGTGTTGCTGCCGCTGACGGCGGCGACTGACGGACTGCTCGATCGGGAGATGCTTGGGCACATGCGTGAGGGTGCGTTGCTTGTCAACGCCGCCCGCGGGTCGATCCTCGACACCGAGGCGCTGCTCGACCTGCTGCGGGCCGGGCATATCCGCGCGGCTCTCGATGTGACAGAGCCCGAGCCGTTGCCGGCCGACCACCCGTTGTGGGATGCGTCGGGGCTGCTGATCACGCCGCACTTCGCTGGCGACACGCAGGGTGCGGAACGGCGCGCGTTCGCGCTCGTTGGCGAGCAGGTGCGCCGCTATGTAAGCGGCGAGCCGCTGGTGAATGTGGTCGAAGGCGACTACTGATCGAGGTGGTGCTTGGCCCAAGTCCGGCTCCGAACGCCGCGGCCCATCGCGACATGTGCCCACGCGGTGCCGCGTCGGCCTTATCCGCCGTGCGCCTGTTCGAGATCGGTCGCGCTGAGCTGGCGTTCGTAAGGGCCGCGGCCGGTGAGGCAAACAGCCCCGCAGCGGGCCGCAAGCGCTAGTGCCTCGGGGACTGCGAGACCTGTGCCGAGACCGTACGTGAGCCCGGCGGCGAACGAGTCGCCACAACCGTATGAGTCACGCGGCTCACCAGGAAGCGCGGCCGCCGGCCAGGTACCCGACTTGCCGTCGTGTCCTCGATAGGAGCCGCCGTGGCCGCCATCGGTGAAGACGACGAGCTTGGCGTCTTGTTCAGCGCGGATCGCCTCTTGACGCTCCTCCGCGTCGTCGGCGCTCAGCACAAGTGCATCCAACTCGACGCCGTGCCCGAGCGCATGCAAAGCGCGCGGGCTGCTCACGAGCACGCCAGCGCTCCGTGCGGCTTGCATCGCCGCGGCATCGCCGGCGGTGAAGTACACCGCGTCCATCTGCGCCAGCTCGCTCCAGGGGATCTCGCGATCGTCGAGCACTGGCTCCAGCCGCTCTCCAAATGTGGTGATCGTGCGCTCGCGGTTTCTGTCCACAAGGGTCATTGCGGTGCGCGTGGGCTCTGGGCGCTGTGCAGCCCATACCTCGACACCCAGCTCTTTCAAGGCGCTCGATCGAGCGGCGCCCGTGCTCGCCCCCGCCAAGCGCCGTGACCAGCACGGCTTTGCCGGCCAAGCGGGCGAGCTGTACCGCCGCCACACCGCCGCCGCCGGCTGGCTCCCCGAAGGGATCCTCCGCATGCACGATCTCACCGGCCGCCGGGATGTGGTCCACGCGCGCAAACGTAACCCACTCGACGTGGCCTACGACGGCGACTTTGGGCGGGCCCGGTTGCACGGCGGGCAGTGTCACACACTTGCTACTACACGGTATGTGCCGATGCGTGTAGTACGCTTCCAGGCGTGGAGCGATCCGTCCAGCGATTGAACGTTACGCTCGACCCAGAGCATGCCACTCGTTTGACGCGACTCGCGGAGCGCATGCATGTCCAGGAGGGGACGCTTGCACGTTCGTTGCTATCGACGGCAATTGAAGAAGCCGATCCTGACGCGCGCAGCATCACCGCCATACTCGATGGAATTCCGGGGGCGTATGAGCGCGCAATGCAAGGTTTGGAGAGCGTTCGCCAAGGCAAGACGATCCCGCTTGACGAGCTGTGAGACCGGCCAGTGTCCGAAGTCAGACTGGGCCCCGAGGCAGTCGAGGATCTCGATCGATTGATTCTCACTCACAGTTTGCCGGCTGATACAAGGTCTCGCGTCAGGCGCTCTCTGCGTGCACTTGAGCGCTTTCCCCGACTGGGCCGTGCTTTGGACGAGCCATGGGCTCCGCTGCGCTGGACGCTTGGCCCCTGGCGCTGGTTGCTGATTCTCTACATGTACGACGAGCAGAAAGACTGCGTCTTCGTTCTCAGTTTCCAGGATGCGCGATCCTCACATGCGGTCACATCGCTGACCTCGCCATGAGCGCTCGAGTCGCCCTCCTTCGCGGCATCAACGTTGGCTCGCATAACCGTATTCCGATGGCGGATCTGCGCGCGTTGCTTGCCGATATTGGCTATCCAGACGCGCGTACGTTGGTGCAGAGCGGCAACATCGTGCTCAGCGCCGAGCTGCAGCCGGCTGAGCTCGCGGCTGAGCTCGAACGAGCGATCGCCGGCAAGTTCGGGGTACAGACGCCGGTTGTGGTGCGTACACGTGACGAGCTGGGCGCCGTGGTCGCGCTGGATCCGCTCGGCGATGTCGCCCAGGAGCACAAGCTCTACCAGGTGAGCTTCCTCTCGGGCGAGCCCGATCCGGAGGCGGTGGCGAAGATCGCGCAGGACGACTTCGAACCGGAGATCTTCGTGCACGTGGGCCGCGAGATCTACGCTTGGCATCCGGGAGGCATCCACAACTCGCGGCTCGCGCGGATGCTGTCCGACAAGCGCTTGGGTGTTGTCGCGACAGCGAGGAACTGGAAGACGACGACGAAGCTGTTGGAGATGGCCGACGAACTCGAGGGGTGAGCCTCCTCAGTCGCCGCGGTCGCGCGCGCGGCGGATCTCGGCCAGCCGCGCCGCGAGCTCGGCCTCGGTGTCGTCGGGCCTGTAGAAGCGCTCGCCGACTGCCTCGTCGGGCGCGAGCTCTTGGTCTGAGACATGGCCGGGGTGTGAGTGCGGATAGTCATAGCCCTGGCCACGCCCGCCCGAGCGCAACTGAACCGGAGGTGGGGCGGCGCCGTGCTCGCGCACGAAGTCTCGTGCGGCGCCAATCGCTCGCTTGGCCGCGTCGGACTTGGGCGCGAGCGACAGGTAGATCGCGGCCTGGGCGAGCGCGAACTGGCACTCTGGCAGACCTGCGTGCTCGACGGCAGCCGCGGTTCCGGTCGCCACGGTCAGTGCATTCGGATCGGCGTTGCCGATGTCCTCACTGGCGAGGATCACCATGCGCCGCGCGATGAAGCGGGGATCCTCGCCGCCCTCGAGCATCACCGCCAGGTAGTAGAGCGAAGCGTCGGGGTCCGACCCGCGCGTCGCCTTGATCCAGGCGGAGATCGTGTCGTAGTGGCTGTCGGCGGCCTTGTCGTAGTGCACGATCCGCCGTTGAAGCGCGTCTTCGGCGTGCTCGACGGTCACGTTGTCGATCGCGGTCTCGCATGCGAGCTCCAGCGCGCTCAGCGCCGTGCGCGCGTCGCCGCCCGCACGCGCCGCGAGCATTTCGATCGCCTGCTCGTCGACCTGCGCGTCGCCGCACTTACCGTGCTCGAGTGCTCTGCGCAACAGCGTGAGCACGTTCTCCTCCGTGAGCTCTGCCAACTCGTAGAGACGCGTACGCGAGAGCAACGCGCGGTTGACCTCGAACGACGGATTCTCGGTCGTCGCCCCGATCAGGGTCACGAGCCCTTCCTCGACGGCGGGCAAGAGTGCATCCTGCTGGCCCTTGTTGAAACGGTGGATCTCGTCGAGAAAGAAGATCGTCTCGCGCTCGCCAAGCCTGCGTTCGCGCGCCCGCGCCAGCACCGCTCTGACCTCGGCGCGACCGGCCTCGACAGCGCTCAGCTCCTCGAAGGCAGCGCTGGCGCTGGCGGCGATGATGCGCGCGAGCGTGGTCTTGCCGCTGCCGGGCGGGCCGTGCAGGATCATCGAATGGGGCTTGCCCTGCTCGATTGCTGTGCGCAAAGATGACCGGCTCCCACCCACCCCGAGCAGGTGCTCCTGGCCGACGAACTCGTCGAGCGTGGTCGGGCGCATGCGCGCGGCGAGCGGCGCGGTGTCGGAGGCCGAGGGCGTGCCGCCCTCTGCATCTGCGGGATCGAACAGCGAATCCATCGCTCACAGTGTGCCCTGCCGGCCGGTTGGGCCGGGGGCGGCCGTATCTATAGCTGCGCGTAGCTCACGACGCGTGGTCTATGACCGGGTCCGAGACGCGGTGTCCACGACGCCAGGGTCCACGACGCCAGGATCCACGACGCCAGGGTCCACGACGCCAGGATCCACTGCGCCAGGATCACGAGGAGATAGTCCAAAATGCAGTGCACGCAAAGGGGGTGTGTTTCTGAACATGCGTATCGTGGAGTCCGATGAGCACGACCCCACGCGATCCGGAGGAGGTCACCGCCGCCGGTGCGCCGGCGCACGCCGAGATCGCCGCGGCAACCAGGATGGGCGCCGTGCACCTGACCGTCTCCGACCTGGAGCGCTCGCTTGCCTATTACGAGAGCGTCGTCGGCCTGAGGGTCCGCGAACGTGGCGGCGGGCGCGCATTGCTGGGCGCCGACGGTGAAGACTTGCTGATCTTGATCGAGCAGCCCGGCGCCCGTCCGTCACATGGTTACTGCGGTCTGTACCACTTTGCGCTGCTGCTGCCCGAGCGCGCTGACCTGGCGCGTTGGCTTGCCCATGCCGCCCGCGATCGCGTCGCGCTAGTCGGTCTCTCCGACCATTTCGTCAGTGAGGCGATCTACCTCAGCGACCCCGACGGGCACGGCATCGAGATCTACTGGGACCGCCCGCGAGAGCTGTGGGAGGGAAGGGTCGCCGAGCGAATGACCACACTGCCACTCGACACGTCGAGCCTGTTTGCCGAGCTGGCTGCTCCGGTAAGTGGGTCGCTTGATCCGGGGAGCGAATCGACAGATCCCCTAAAGGCGCCGTTTGACGGACTGCCGGCGGGGACCACAATGGGCCACGTCCATCTGTGCGTGGCCGATCTTCGGCAGACGATTGCCTTCTACCGTGACGTGCTGGGCTTCGCGCTGATGGCCTCGCTTGGAGGACAAGCCGCCTTCCTGAGCGCCGGCGGTTACCACCATCACCTCGGCGCTAACACTTGGGAGAGCAATCGCGCCGGTCAGCCGCCGCCGGGCTCCGTCGCGCTCAGAAGGGCGACGGTCGTGTTGCCCAGCGAGCTGGAGCGCGATCGACTGGTCGCACATGTCACCGACGCTGGGCACGAGACGGTCGCGCTTGAGGGCGGTGTGCTCGTCCACGATCCTTCCGGGAACCCGATCCTGCTGGCCGGGCCTTAGACCAGCGGCTCGGCATCCTCTGGCGGGGAACCCTCAGCGCCCACGCCCGGATGTCTCCACAACGCCCGGCCGACTCGGCCACCGAGAGCGCCCAGCAACATCCCGGCGATCGCGTCGATCACGATGAGCAGCGGCGGGAAGCTTCCTAGCGAGACCTTCGCGTGCGTTCCCGCGATCGCGTGGGCGATCAGTATGCCAGCGCCGAAGATGGCTCCTCCGACTAGGCCGCGATCTGCTCCGCCCCATCCGTCCTGGTGCTCGAAGCCGGCCACGATCGCGCCAAGCGCAGCGAGTGCCGACAGTCCCCAGTAGGCGCCGGCGGAGATGCCAAGGACAATTCCCACGACGGCTCCGAACGCAAACGGCACGACGCCGCCGAGGACTATTTGGATTGGCCGTGGCCGATCTCGAAACAGTGGTGGTGCGTGCATCTGATCCTCTTTCCTCGTGCTCGTAACTTCCCCACTAAAGACGGTAGTAGATCATGGCCGCCATATCGTCCGCCCGCATTGGCGACACGCTAGGCTCGGACACATGCGCCTCATCCCTACGGCTCCGGTCGCCGCGGCTTCGCTGATCGCCGGCTTTGCGGTCGCGGTGAGCACTGGCTCGCGGCCGCTTGGCGGAGTCGTTCTGGCAATTGGCGGCCTTTGGTGCATCCAGGCATGGGCGCGTCGCCACGGCAGGCGCACGGCGGTGATCCTCGGGTGCGTTGGTTTCGGGGCGTTCGTGGTCTCGCACCTGCTTGGACTCGTTATTGGCGCATGGCCATCAGTGCTGTTCGTCTCGGCCGTGGTGGCTGCGGTCGTGTGGACTCAGGCCGATGCGCGCTTGGACCGAGACGCGCCGATCGATGACGTTGACTCAGACCCACTCCTCAGTGCGTAGGTCCCCGGGGACAGGACTCTCACGGAGGAGGCTTTCAGGGCGTCGAGCCTTCCTCGGCAAGCGCTCGTCTAAGTGCCTCGTCAAAAGACGCCGACGCGATCCCGAACGCCTCGGCGCTGCTTGGGTCGTCTACGACCGTGGCCGTCTTCAAGCCCTCGACGAGTGGTCGAGCGACGTTCGCGTCGACCGGTGTCACGAGCCCGATCCACAGCGAAGATAGCCACGGGGTGATCAACGGCACTGGAACCATCACGCGTGGACGCTTTCCCATCACGCGAGCCATCCGCGCGAGCATCTCGCCGTAGGAGAGCACGTCGGGCCCGCCGATCTGCACTTCGCGCCCGATCGACTCGGGAACCTCGGGAGCGCGGCTGAGGTACTCGATCACGTCGTCGATCCCGATCGGCTGCGTCTTCGTGCGCAGCCACGCGGGCGCGATCATCACGGGCAGTCGCTGCACGAGGTAACGCAGTGTGCGGTAGGACTCGCTGTCTGCGCCGACCACCATCGCGGCCCGGAAGTAGGTCAGCGCCGGCCCGTGGCGCGCCAGCGTGAGCGCCGTCTGATGGCGGCTGAGCAGGTGCTTTGAGACGCTCTGGTCGCCCAACCCGCCGAGATAGACAACGCGTTCGATCCCTTCGTGCGCGGCCATCTCCGCGAAATTGCGAGCACCTTCCTGCTCGCGCTCTTGGAAGCCATCGCCGCCGGCCATCGCATGGATCAGGTAGTAGGCGACATCGATCTCATGGCCGACCCCATCCAAGCTGGAGCTTTGTCCAACGTCGCCCTCGACCACCTCGCAGCCAACGGCCCGCAGGCCCTCGGCGCGACTCGCGTTTCGTACCAGGCAGCGGACTTCGGCGCCCGAGGCTAGCCAACGCGCGCGCCAAGCGCCCACCGATGAAGCCGGTGGCTCCGGTGACCAGCACGCGCTGGTTGATCGCAACGTCCGAGATGCTTCCTGCTTACCCTGGCAGTGCCCTGTCCAGCCATCGGGTGAGGTTCGGGCTTTGGCGGTACGCTGCGCCGGCGGCTCGCGCCAAGTTCTCCTCAGCGCAGATGCGCGCCTGACCAGATAACCGCCTGGCCGTTCGGCAGCACCAGCTTGCCCGAGGTCAAGCTCGAGAGGATCGAGCCCGAGACGTTTGGTGCCATCGAGAACGGCGTGCACCAAAACGCCCACATGGCAGAGCGCGAGGGCTCGATCTTGCGTGTCAGGTGAGACTTCGGCCCTGTGCCAAGCCGGTTGTGGGCTACCACTCTGAAGCGGTAGCTGACGCCGTTCTTCAGACCGCCGATCGCGGCACTGGTGCCCGAGACAGTGGTTGAAGGCAGCGCGTGCCGTCCCTGGTAAGGAGTGACCGTGTATGTGGTGATCGGGCTGCCACCGTTGCGTGGCGCGGTCCAGGTGACGATCGCTCCGCCGTTGGCGGGCGTCGCGACCAGGCGTGCCGGCGCGGCGAGCGGTGCCGCTTGCGGTTCGCTGACTGCCGCGGACTTGAAGACGATCGCGCCCATCAGCCAGATGGTGGAGGCCCCGGTCTGCACGCTTGCGCTCGGCGTAGCTCCCGTCGCTCCAGTCAGGGCATCCTCGGCGACGAACTCCATTTCTTCATCCGGCGAGACGTTCACGCGACCGTTGAAGCCCATCCGCGCCATCAGGTTGTCGTCGAAGCCCGAGTCGGCATAGAAGCCGACGATGAGCTCGCCCGGCGCCGTCGTCGCTGCGGTGGCCGGTGTGGAGACCACGGCGGCAGCTTTGGTTGTGCCGGTCGCGTCTGCGCTTTGGTCAACTACCGCGGTCCCCGCTTCGGTGGAGAGGCCTGCGTATTCGAGCACCGCGACGCCCACGTCGGCCTTGGCGCTGGGTGTGGCTGTGATCGTGGGAATCTTTCCGCCACTGGCGCTCACGGGTGCGCTCCAGATGCTCATTTCTGTTCCGTCGGAGGCCTTGAAGTGCAACAGTTCGGTGAAGCTGTCGCCGGCGGAGTCCTTGACGCTCGAAGCGGTCGCATTGGCGCTGCTCCAAACGCTTAGCTCGACGACCAGGCGATTGCTGGTGACGAGACTGGCCCTGGGGGTCACGGCCAAGCTCGTGACGTTGTGGGCGTGGCCGGAAGCTTGTTGCACGAATTGCGGCGAGGCCGTGCCAGAGGGCGTAACAGCGTTTGAAGCGGCTGAGGCGGGCCCGCTGCCGACGGCGTTGGTGGCGGTTACGGTGAACGTGTAGGTGTTGCCGTTGGTGAGCCCGGTGATCGTGGCGCTGGTCGTGGGCGGCGAGCCGCTGATCGTGGTGGCGGGATGGGCCGTGCTTCCGAGGTAGGGGGTTACCGTGTAGCTGACGATCGGGCTGCCGTTGTTCGCGGGCGCGCTCCATGTGACGGTCGCGCTCGCGTTGCCGGGGGTGGCCGTTGGGGCCGTCGGTGCGGCCGGCGCCGTAGGAGCTGACGGCGTCACGGCGTTCGATTTTTCCGAGGGAGGCCCGCTGCCGACGGCGTTGGTTGCCGTCACGGTGAATGTGTAGGTGGTGCCGTTTTTCAGGCCGGTGATCGTGGTGCTGGTCGCGGGCGGCGAGCCGCTGACAACGGTGCTGGACTGAGCGGTGCTGCCAATGTAAGGCGTGACGGTATAGCCGGTGATCGGGCTCGTCCCAGGCGAGGGCGCAGTCCAGGTCACGGTGGCGCTGCCTTCGCCGCCGGTCGCGCTCACACCGGTGGGGGCGGCCGGCGCCGTGGGTGTGGGACTTAGGTTGAGCGGGGTAGAGATCGATGGCACGCCCTTTTTATTCACAATAAAAAGCATGTAGTTGCCATAGGGCGCAAGTGCCGAGTTGGCCGGCGTCTGTACCGTCAGCGAACCCGAGTTTGCGGTGAACGACAGCGGCACGAAGTGCTGGGCCATGTCGCTCTGATGTGTGTCGGTGCCGAGTGAGACGAGGTTGACCGAGCCGATCGAAGCCGCTTCCGGCGTCGTGACGGTGATGCTCGTGTTATATGTCGAGGCCGCGGGCGCCGAGGTGATCGTCGGCTGCGGGCCGTCGAACAGGTAGGGCGGCGAATAGGTCTGTGCGGAGAACTCGCCAGGATCACCAAGTCCGTTGGGATGGCCGCCGCCGGCGATCAGTACCTTGCCATTTGCCATCAGCATCGCCGTGGAGTGGTAGTTGCGCGCGGCGGCGATCGGCGCGGCGGCAGTCCACTTTTCAGTCGTGGGATTCCAGATTTCCGTTGGCAACACGCCGCTTGTGACGATTTCCTGGTCGCTGGTGGCCTCGCCGCCGACGGCCAGTACTTCGCCGTT
Organism: uncultured Solirubrobacterales bacterium; assembly: GCA_963743555.1. GTDB lineage: Bacteria > Actinomycetota > Thermoleophilia > Solirubrobacterales > Solirubrobacteraceae > Palsa-744. Next base: position 39,634 of record CAVUQG010000002.1, on the reverse strand, counting down.
GGCAAGCATCGTCAGCGTGTGATAGATGCGGGCGTTGTGCATCGGCGCGATCTGTTGCCATTTGGGTGCCGCGGCCATCAGGTCGATGACCGCCGTGTTGGCGACGGAGTTGGTCGTGCTGATGACGCTGGGCGCGCCGCCGCTGTAGAGGATCTTGCCCGGGCGGTACATGACCGAGGAGCCGTTGGTGATGCCGCTGGCTCCGCCGAGGAGCGTCCATGTCTGGTTGGCGACGTTGAGCTCGAAGGACAGATCCTCGGAGGGCCCGATTGTGAAGACTTCTCCGCTCGGCAGCAGATAGGAGAAGGGGTACTCCTCCTCGTGGATCTGGGAAGTGGAGACTTTCGTCAATTCGGTCCACGTGTTGGTGGTTGGGTCATACACTTCCGGCGTGTTGGCCCAAGTGTTGGCGTTGGTCGAGTTACCGCTGATCGCCACGTAGTCGCCGTTGGCAAGCTCGGTGACATCGGGATACCAGCGCGGGGTGTGCATGTTGGCCACGCGTGACCAGGTGCCGGTGGCCGGGTTGAAGATCGCAGTGTCGACGATGCCGATCTTCCCGGTGGTGAGCCCGCCATAGCCGCCGACGGTCATCACCTCCCCGTTGGGAAGCTGGGCCATGCCCGAGCAGAAGATGCTGTCCGGGGCGTTGGTCGAGGTAAACGCCTGCGTCGTCGGGTTCCAGACGTAGGTGGGCTCGGGCTGCTGCCAGCCGTCGAACGCGAGCACGTTGCCGTTGGCGAGCTGGATCAGGTGGATCGCCACAAACGGCCAGCTGGCAAGCGGGGTGAATTCGCCTTCGGCGGCCGGTCCAGTTTCGCCTGCCGGCCCAGATTCGCCCCCTTGCAAAGTGATCGTCGAGGCGAGCCAGATCGTGGAGGCCCCAGTGCTGAATGTCGGATTGGGTGTCGAGCCGGCGGTAACGACGGCATCCTGCGCGAGCAGCTCGATGTTTTCCTCAGGTGAGACGTTGGCGCGGGTGGTGTAGCCCGAGCCGCCGGCGAGTTTGTCTTCGAAGCCCGAGTCCAGGTAGAAGCCGATCGCCAGGTCCTCGGCGCCGGTCGTCGGCTGGGGTGGCGCCCGAGGAGACCGTCCGGCCGTTTTGGTCGTGCCTGTGTTGAAGGCTGAGCGGTCGAGCACGGTCTTCCCTTGTGCTGTGGCGACGCCTGAGTATTCGAGAGCGACTACGCCGGTGTCGGCCTTGGCCGAAGGCTTGACTGTGATTGTCGGCTTGGTGCCGCCGCCGGCGCTGATCGGCGCCGCCCAGATGCTCATCTCGGTTTTGTCTGAGGCGGTGAAGTGCAGCAGCTCCACATAGCTGTTGCCGGCAGAATCGGTGACGTTGGCCGTGGTAGCCGACTTTTCGCTCCACACGCCGACCTCGACCACCATCGTATTGCCGGCGGTCACGTTCGACGTCGGTGTGGCCGCCAGACTCGTGACGGAGCTGGAGTGGGCGCTGGTGGCCTGCACGAACGCCGGGACGACGGTCCCGGCCCTGAGCGGTCCCGAGCGAGTCTCGTCCGACCCACAGCGCGGCGATCAAGCACAGGGCAAGCAGCGCCATCCACCAGGTGTCGCGAGCGCCGCGCAGGTGGTTGTGCGGCGACGGACCCATACGGTCGCTTTGCGTGTAGAACGCCCCCATAGCTTCGATCGTTCCTCGCAGATGGCGCGCATGCCACCCCAAAGAAACGTTTGTGCGCGACAAATCTTTCTCAGGTGTCCGAAGCTCAGGCGGCTGAGGCGGTGTCGAGCGTGTGATATTCCGCAAGCAGCTCCTCCTCGCGCTGCTTTCCCGGGAACAGGAAGAACACGATCAGCGTGCCGAGCGCGATCGCCACGATCCCGGCTGTGTACGTCCACTCGTCGCCTTTCACAAACGATTGCTTGGCGCCTTCGATGATCGCTTTTGCATAGGCGGGGTAGCGCGAGGCGGTGGCGGCGGCGCTGGAGAACGACTTGGTCAGCTCGTTTTCGACGCTGCTCGTAATGCGCGCCTTGTTCGGCGAGGCCGCGATCGCGCTCGACACCGCCGCGGCGTAGCCGGCTGTCAGCAGCGCGCCCATGATCGACTGCATGATCGCGCCGCCGAGGTCGCGCTGCAAGTCGGCGGTGCCCGAGGCCATGCCCGCGCGGTGCACCGGCACCGAGCTGGTCAGCGAGTGCGACGCGGGCGTGCCGGCAAAGCCGACGCCTGCCCCGATGAACGCGTAGGCGAGGCCTACCTTCCAGTAGGGGATTCCCTGCTTCCACAGCGCCAGCATCGTTATGAAGCCCAGCAGACAGAACACGTAGCCGCACAGCAGCGTCACGCGTGAGCCGCGTGTGACGATGAGCTTGGCCGAGAAGGGAGCGATCAGCACCATCAGCACCGCGGCCGGAGGATCGACAGGCCGGCGTCGAGCGTCGAGTAGTCGAGCACGTTCTGCTCGAACTGCTGGCCCACGAAGATCGCGCCCATCAAGGAGCCGAACACGACGATCCCCGCGAGCGCCGCCACCCAGAAGGTGGTCCGTCCCGCGATCTCCAAGTCATACAAAGGCGAGCTCGCGTGCCGTTGGCGGATCACGAACGCCACCCCCGCGGCCACCGCCACGATTGCGGTGACGAGCACGATCGTCGTCTCGTTGGGGACCGGCGCAAAGTTGATCGCGAGTATCAGTCCGGCAACAGCCAGCGCCGACAGCACGCCCCCGAGGTTGTCCACCGGATCGCTTGTCTCGTTCACATGTGCGGGCACATAGCGCCATGCCATCAGCAGCGCGATGGCCGCCAGCGGGATCGTGATCAAGAACACCGACCCCCAATGAAAACCGGTCAGCAGCGCGCCCGCTATCAGCGGCCCAAGCGCCGACATGCTGCCACCCAGACCAGACCACAGCGCGATCGGGCGGGTGCGTGCCGCGCCCGACCACAACGCGGTGATCAGCGCGAGCGTGGTCGGGTAGGCCATACCGGCCGCCAAGCCGCCGAACAGGCGGGCCACGAACAGCACGCCGATGGAGGGGGCGAGCCCCGCCAGCAGGGACGACGGGATCGCAAGCGCTGTTCCCAGCAGCAGCATCATGCGCCGTCCGTGACGGTCGCCGAGCGCCCCGAGGTACAGCACCGAGGTGGCTAGTCCCAGCGAGTAGCCCACGGCCACGAGATCCAGCCCGGTCTGTGAGGCGTCGAACGCCTTGCCGATGTCCGGTAGGGCGACGTTGGCCACCGACAGGTTCAGGTTGGCCACGGCCGCCACCGCGATCAGAGTCGCGAGCACCACGCCCGCGTTCCGCGGGCTTTCGCTCTCGCTTGTCATGGCACGGTGGCCGGCGCCCTCCACGGTATCTACCCCGACCACTTCCCCTTGCCGTAGCGCGCCAGCTCCAGGCGAGCGACGACGCCGCGGTGCACCTCGTCCGGCCCGTCGGCCAGGCGCAACGCGCGCGCGGCAGTCCACGCACCGGCAAGCGGGAAGTCGTTGGAGAGACCGCCGCCGCCGTGCAACTGAATCGCCATGTCCACGACGCCTTGAGTCATGTTCGGGGTCGCGACCTTGATCTGTGAGACGGCGCCGATCGCCTCGGGCGCTTTTTGATCCACCAGCCACGCCGCATGCAATACGTGCATGCGCGCTCGGTCGATCGCGATGCGCGCGTCGGCGATGCGCTCGCGGTTGCCGCCGAGGTTGGCCAGTGGCTTGCCAAAGGCCGTGCGCTCGCTCGCGCGTGCGCAGGCCAATTCGAGCGCCAGCTCGGCCAGCCCGATCAGGCGCATGCAGTGGTGGATGCGTCCTGGGCCGAGCCGCGCCTGGGCGATCGCAAACGCTTGACCGGCGCCGCCGATGATCGCGCTTGCCGGTAGGCGTACATCGGTGAAGGAGACTTCGCCATGACCACCCGGGGCGTCGAGGAAGCCCATCGCTTCGAGCATCCGCTCCACTTTCACGCCGGGCGTCTCCATCGGCACGAGCACCATCGAGTGCTGGTGGTAGCGGTCGGCCTGCGGGTCGGTCAGTCCCATGAAGATCATCGCTTGGCAGTTGGGATGGCCCACGCCGGTGCTCCACCACTTGGTGCCGTTGACCACCACCTCATCGCCGTCGAGCACGGCTGTCGCCTGCATGTTGGTCGCATCCGAGGAGGCCACCTCGGGCTCGGTCATGCAGAAGGCCGAGCGGATGCGACCGTCGAGCAGCGGCTGCAGCCAGCGCTGCTTCTGCTCGTCGGAGCCGAAGTGCCAAAGCACCTCCATGTTGCCGGTGTCCGGCGCGTTGCAGTTGCACACCTCGGCGGTTATCAGCGAGCGCCCCATGCGCTCGGCCAGCGGCGCGTACTCGACGTTCGAGAGTCCTGCGCCCAGCTGCTCGTCAGGCAGAAACAGGTTCCAAAGCCCTTCCTGCTTGGCGAGGTCCTTCAGTTCCTCGATCGCCGGCAGCACGACCCACGGGTCATCGCGCGAGAGCAACTCGCGCATGTAGGGCTCCTCGCGCGGCGACACCTCGCGCTCCTGAAAGGCGATCAGGCGCTCAAGCAGCTCCTGCGTGCGGGGGGAGTGTGCGAAGTCCATCGGCGCGAGCGTACAGTAACCGGCGAGCCCCCAACCGAGGAGATGCAATGGATGCCGTCAACCACCAGTTTCGTCTAGCCGCCCGCCCTGATGCGATGGTCGGGCCCGAGCACTTCGACTACGTCGAGGAGCCGCTCCCCGAGCTGACCGATGGGCAGGTGCTGATCAAGACGTCATATATCTCACTCGACCCCGCGATGCGCGGCTGGATGTCCGAGGGCCGCTCCTACATCCCGCCGGTGCAGATCGGCGAAGTCATGCGTGCCGGGACGGTTGGCGAGGTCGTCGAGTCCAAGGGCCAGAAGTTCGCTGTCGGCGACCACGTCACGGGCTGGCTCGGCGTGCAGGAGTACGCGGTGTCCGACGAGAACGCGGTCTTCAAGGTGGATGCCGGCGAGATCCCGCTGACCACGTACCTGGGGGCGCTCGGCATGCCTGGCATGACCGCCTACTTCGGCCTGCTCGACGTAGGCGCGCCCAAAGAGGGCGAGACGGTTGTCGTCTCCGGCGCCGCCGGCGCCGTCGGCAGTGTGGTCGGACAGATCGCCAAAATCAAGGGCTGTCGCGTCGTCGGCATCGCCGGCGGGCCGGAGAAGTGCGCTTGGATCGTCGAGGAGCTTGGCTTCGACGCCGCGATCGACTACAAGGGCGAGGAGGTCGGCGAGGCACTGCGCAAGCACTGCCCTGAGGGCGTCGACGTGTACTTCGACAACGTCGGCGGAGACATCCTCGACGCGGCGCTGGCGCGCTTGGCGCGCGGCGCGCGCGTGGTCATCTGTGGGGCGATCTCCCAGTACAACAAAATGACCTCGATGAGCGGCCCGTCCAACTACATGTCGCTGCTGGTCAACCGCGCGCGCATGGAGGGCTTCGTCGTGATCGATTACATGGGTCGCGCGCCCGAGGCCGTCGGTGAGATGGCGCGGCTGGATCGCCGAGGGCAAGCTCGTCGCGCGCGAGGACGTGGTCGAGGGCTTCGAGAGCTTCCCCCACGCTCTGCAAAAGCTTTTCCGGGGGGAGAACGTGGGGAAGCTGGTGTTGAAGGTTCAGTAAGGACCAGGCGGTCGAGACGATACAGATCGCCGCTGGGCGACCGTTTTTAGGACATATATGGATTTGGCGTGCCTTCTCTTTACAGATATGCTAATCTTGTAAACCCGATATCCCGTGATGTTCCGACTCGATGGAGGTACGGCAAGATGAGCTCCGTAGAAGCAGCGCCAGCACAGGCTCACGCGCCAGGGCAGGGCGTGCAGGCTGGTACACGCTGGCGCGACCGCAAGCGCTATGCCTGGCTGCTCGGCCTGATCGTGCCGCTGCTGCCGTTCATCTCCTGGGGCCTGGTCGAAGCGACCGGCCTCGGCGTCTTCTGGTTCTACGGCCCCGTGCTGATCTTCGCTGTGTTCCCGCTGCTCGACCTGCTGGTCGGCCTGGATGCCTCCAACCCGCCCGACAGTGTGATCAAGTGGCTCGAGCAGGATCGCTACTACCGCTGGTGCACCTATCTGTTCCTGCCGCTGCAGTACGCGGGCTTGGTCTTCGCCTGCTGGATGTGGTCGCGCGGTGGCCTCTCCACACTTGAATCGGTGGGCCTCGCGCTGACGGCGGCGATGGTCGCCGGCGTGGCGATCAACACCGCGCACGAGCTCGGCCACAAGCGCGCCAGCTCCGAGCGCTGGCTCTCCAAGGTCGCACTTGCCCAGACCGGCTACGGACACTTCTTTGTCGAGCACAACCGCGGCCACCATGTGCGTGTCGCCACACCCGAGGATCCGGCCAGCTCGCGCATGGGGGAGAGCTTCTACGAGTTCTTGCCGCGAACCGTGGTCGGCAGCCTGCGCTCGGCGCTTGAGATCGAACGCGAGCATCTCAAGCGTGACGGCCACCGCTTTTGGAGCATCCGTAATGACATCTTCAACGCTTGGCTGATGTCGGTCGCGCTATTTGGCGGGCTGGCGATCGTCTTCGGGCCGGTCGTGCTGCCCTACCTACTGATCCAGGCGGTGATCGGCTTTTCGCTGCTGGAGGTCGTCAACTATCTCGAGCATTACGGCCTGTTGCGCCAGACGCGTGAGGACGGTCGCTACGAGCGCACCCAGCCTGAGCACAGCTGGAACAGCAACAACGTCGCCTCCAACGTATTGCTCTACCACCTGCAGCGCCACTCCGACCATCACGCCAATCCGCTGCGCCGCTACCAGTCGCTGCGTCATTTCGACGAGGCGCCGCAGCTACCGACGGGCTATGCCGGAATGATCGTGGCCGCCGCAATCCCGCCACTCTGGCGGCGGATCATGGACCAGCGCCTGATCGAGCACTATGAAGGCGACTTCTCGCAGATGAACATTCACCCGCGCACACGCCGGCGGGTGCTGGCGCGCTACGGGGCGCCCGCGGCGAGCTCGTAAGGCTGGCGGCGAGCTCGTGACGACGACGGCCAAGCCGTACCGCGTCGCCGCGCGTGAGCTGCTGCGCGACACGCTGCTCGACGCTGCGCGGGAATTGTTGGGAGACCGGCCCTGGGCGCAGATATCGATGGCTGAGGTTGCCCGCGCGGCCGGCGTCAGTCGCCAGACGCTCTACAAGGAGTTCGGCTCGCGCGACGAGTTCGCGCAGGCGTTCGTGATCCGCGAGGGCGCGCGCTTCCTCGAAGCGGTCGAGCGGGCGATCGAGCTGCATCTGGACGATCCGCGTGCTGCGGTGGCCGCCGGTCTGGAGGTCTTCTTGAGCGCGGCCGCCGAGGACCCGCTGGTGGCGCTGCTGCTCGCCGACGACGGCACCGGCGGGATGCTGCCGCTGATCACCACGCGAAGCCGCCCGGTGCTGCTGTGGGCCTCGGCGCGTCTCGGCGATGCGATGCGTGCCGGCTGGCCGCATGCGAGCGACGAGGACGTCGAGCTGCTCGCCGACTCGTTCGTACGGCTTGCGATCAGCTACGTGACGATGCCGCGCGACTCCCCGGCCTCGACCGCCGCCGCGGCCGCCGCGCTGCTTGCTCCGTACTTGGAGCGGGCGATGGTGTCGAGAGTGTAGTACTCCTTTTTGCGCAATTCACCTTAGTGACTACAAATAGTAGTCACCATAGTAAATTGCAGAAAAAGTAAATAACATCCTTGCCTTGCCTTGCCTTGCCTTGCCTTGCCTTGCCTTGCCTTGCCCTGCCCTGCCCTCGTCTTCGGCCGCGTCCCCGCCCTCGGCCAACGTCGTGTTTTCGTCCATCACGGAAGCCTGGACGGCCTGTTTCACTAACCCTTGATCGTGCGCGAGGTTCCGAGCAGGGCGCCTTCGGCGCTGAGCGCCTGTACCGCCACGTATGCCTGGCTGCCGGGGACGGAGATCGATGTCTCAAAGCCGCTCCTGGGCGCGCTAGCGGCGACCGTCAGTTTGCTGGTGCTGCTGCCAGCCAGTACCTGCCAACTGGCGATCTGGGTGGCGCCGTTCCAGCTGGCGTAGACGGTCGTCGTGCCACCGCTCCCAGCCGCCGCTGCGATCGAGGGTGCGCCTGTCGGATAGCCGGTCCACGGGAAGCGGTAGGCGCGATAGGACTCGGCGCCTTTGGGCATGTGAGCGTCGAACACGAGCGTCCCGCTGGCGGTGTATTCCGAGAAGTACGGTTCTGCCCCCCAGCCGATGAACATGTTGCCGTTTTCGAGCGCCTGCACACTGCCTTGGCTGCCGGCCGCGAGCGGCGTGGAATGCTCGTACTCGCCAACTAGCGTGTCGGTTTTGGCGCTGGGGTTGAGTGCCAGGATCACACCGCGCGATTGCGGATGGACCTTCGGCACGCCGCCGTTGTCAAACACGCTGATCTCGCCGTTCGGTAGTTCCTGGGCGTCGTGCTGGTAGGCGGTGGCGGCGCCTGCGCCGAGCGTCAAGGTTGGATGCTTGCCACCGATCTGCGCGCTGATCTGCCCGGTACTCGTGTCCAGCTCGTAGAGCGCTGAGGTGTTGCGCGAGGAGATCAAGGTTGAGCCGTCGGGGTTGACGTCGATCGAGTTGAGGTGGAAGTAGTCGAACGGCCATTCCGTCGTGGAGCCTGTCGGGCTGGCGTAGGACTGTGAGAGGGCGATGTGATCCAACGGATGCCACTCGCGCTTGACCAGGTGTGTCTTCAAGTCGATTTCCTGGAAGAGGCTGTCGGTCACGGCGGCGTTGTTTGGGCCGCCCGCGCTCGAGAGGTTGCAGCGGATAGGGTCGAAGGAGGTCAACAGCGCGGTGTTCTGGGCGGTGATGTGGAATTCGTGCAGGTCGGCCGGCAGCCCATTACCGGCGCGGAATTTCGTGATCACCTGGTAGTTGCTGTTGGCGATCACCTCTTCGCCCTGGCCGAAGCCCTGCGGCGGGATGTAGCCTTGCCACCACGTGAGCACCTGTTTGCCTTCATAAGTTTGAACCTGCAGGTTGGTCGCCTCGGTGCCCGGCGGCATCGGGTCGAACCACAGGAGGTTGCCGGCGCTGTCGTAGATCGCCGGTCCATCCTGGCCGGCACCGGAGTATGGGGCTGTGAAGATGTCGCCAGGCTGCTGTCCTGCCGCGGAGGAGGTGACGGTCAGCAACGGGACCTGTAGTTCGGGGCGCGAATGGAACACGTTCAGTTCGCCGGTCTTGGCGGCCGGGTTGGGGCTCGACGCCGGATGTCCGAGCGGGTCGGGCACCGAAGTGGTGAAGTGGAACTGGAAGGGATAGCGCTTGCCGGTGCTTGCGAGCTTGCCGCGCACGGTCACGAGCTCACCGGAGTCGAAGCCCTTAGCGGGGACGAAGCTGGCGCCGTCGCCTTGCGAATAGGCCTCCAGCCGCCCGGAGTGGTTGCCGCTGCGCGAGCCGCTGACCGAAACCGCCGAGAGGTCGCTCAGCGGATATCCGAGCAGGCTCACCTGGGTGTCGTCGGAGGCGTCCAGCGAGTCCGGCAGCGGCGAGACTGCCAGTTGCGTGCCCGGCAGCAGGTCTGAGCGGTTCAGCTGTGAGGGCACGCACATGGGTGCCGACGGGCCTTTATAAGCGGCGTTCTCGGCGGCGATTCGCTTCGCCCCGAAAGCCAGGGCCGCTACCGAGCCGGTGGCGATCGCGACTCCGAGCAGCACGAGCGCCCTGCCCAGCAGGTGAGCTTTGATCGTGTTTTGGGCGAATGGGCGGCGCGGCATACGATTGCTGGCGTCTCCTGCGGGCGCGGGTCTGTCTCTCCCCTGGACCTGTACGACCCTATCGCGGCAAACCCTGGCCGAACCTAAGAAGTTGCGAGGAAAGAGCGTAAGAATTTATGAAACTTGAAGGAAGCCCCTTTTGACGGGATCTGAGCAAGCGAGACAAGGATGCAGCGAGCGCGGTGTGCTTCGCACATAAGCGAGCGAAGACGCAGTATCGCGCCGCTCAGATCCCGTCAAAAGACCGGGGACTCGGTGTAGCGGCCAAAGACCTGCTGTAGCGACTCGATGATCTCGCCCTCGCTGGCGCCGGCGCGGGCGCACTCGATCAGCGGATCCATCAGGTTGCCTTCGCCTGCTGCCTCGCTGCGCAGTTCCGCGAGTGTGCGCTCCACCTCGGCGCCGCTGCGTCGCGCGCGCGCAGACTGCAGGCGGTCGATCTGCTTACGTTCCAGCGCCGGGTCGATACGCAGGATCTCAGGCTCTCCCTCGTCGCCCTCACAGAAGCGGTTGACGCCCACCACGACGCGCTCGCCGGCATCTATATCCTGCTGCAGCGTGAATGCCGCGTCGGCGATCTCGCGCTGGGGGTAGTTGCGCTTGACCGCCTCGACCATTCCCCCGAGCTCGTCGATCTTGGCGAAGTACTCGTAGCAGCGGGCCTCCATCTCGTCGGTCAGCGCCTCGACGAAGTAGGAGCCGCCCAGCGGGTCTGCCGTGTTAGCGACACCCGTCTCGTGCGCGATCACCTGCTGGGTGCGCAGCGCGATGCGCACAGCCTCCTCGGTTGGCAGTGCCAAGGCCTCGTCATAGGAGTTTGTGTGCAGTGACTGCGTTCCGCCGAGCACGCCCGCCAGCGCCTCGACCGTGGTGCGCACGATGTTGTTGAGCGGCTGTTGGGCGGTCAGCGACACGCCAGCCGTCTGCGTGTGGAAGCGCATCAACCACGAGCGCTCGTTCTTGGCGCCGAACGTATCGCGCAGTTCGCGCGCCCAGATGCGCCGCGCCGCGCGGTACTTGGCGATCTCCTCGAAGAAGTCGATCTGCGCGTTGAAGAAGAACGACAGGCGCGGTGCGAAATCGTCGACGTCGAGGCCCCGCTCGATCGCCTGCTCCACATAGGTGAGCCCGTCCTTGAGTGTGAAGGCGAGCTCCTGCTGGGCGGTGGAGCCGGCCTCGCGGATGTGGTAGCCGGAGATAGAGATTGGGTGCCAGCGCGGCATCTGGCGCGTGCACCACTCGATCATGTCGCCGCACAGGCGCATCGCCGGGTCGATCGGAAAGCACCACTCCTTCTGGGCGATGTACTCCTTGAGGATGTCCGCCTGGATCGTGCCGGAAAGCAGCTCCGGCGCCACCGCTCCGCCTGCGCCGTCGCCGTCCTGCTCCGCGGCGACGACGAAGTAGGCGAGCATGATCGCCGCCGGTGCGTTGATCGTCATCGATACCGACACCTCGCCCACGTCGATGCCGGCGAACAAGGTGCGCATGTCCTCGGTCGTGTCGATCGCCACGCCCTCGCGGCCAACCTCGCCGAAGGAGCGGCCGTCGTCGGAGTCGTGACCCATGAGCGAAGGCATGTCAAACGCGGTCGACAGGCCTGTCTGGCCGTGGGCGAGCAGGTAGTGGAAGCGCTCGTTGGTCTCCTCGCTGGTGCCGAAGCCGGCGAACTGGCGCATCGTCCACAGGCGGCCGCGATACATCGACTCGTAGATGCCGCGCGTGAACGGGTAGGAGCCAGGGTTGCCGATCGGGTCGCGCTCGGGATCGCCGATGCCGGCGGGGAGGTCCTCGGAGGTATAAAGCTCGCGAACAGGCTCGCCCGATAGCGTGCGGGCCTCGTGGCCCGCTGTCCGCTGTCCCGCAACCTGCCCTGAGGAGGATCCCTTCAAGTGATTGGACGATACCGCCTACCCATCCGGGGTCTCAGCTCCTTGCCTTCGCGTGCGCGAAGAGTCCTCGGCATCTGGGGGTTGGCCTATGTGCTGGCGATCGGCCTGTGCGCATGCGGCTCTTCAAGCAAGAGCAGCACCACGAACGTCTCCGTTCACGTCGTGCCCGCGCCGCTGGCGCACCCGACGCAGGCGACGCTGATCCTCGACTTCACGCCCAATGCCGTCCATGCCGGCATCTACCGGGCGCTGGCCGCCGGCTATTACAAGCGCGAGAACATCGACTTGCGCGTGGTCGAACCGACCTCGACACAGGACACGCTGAAGCTGATCGATGCCGGCAAGGCGCAGTTCGGGCTCGCCGACGGTAGCGACGTGGCATCGCTTGTCGCCGGCGGTGGCGACGCGCAAGCTGTGATGGCGCTCGTGCAGCAGCCGCTCGGCGGACTGATCGCGCTCGCTTTCGAGCACTTGCACTCGCCTGCCGGGCTTGCCGGTAGGACGGTTGGCATCACCGGCGTGCCGAGTGATCTGGCGGTGCTCGACACCGAGTTGCGTGCCTCCGGCGTGAGTCCTGATCGCGTGCACGTCGTCACGGTCGGCTTCAACGGGCCCCAAGCCCTGCTGGCCGGGCGGATATCGGCCTTCACCGGCTTCATTCCCGACGAAGGCGTGACGCTTGGCGCCAGCGGGCATCCGGTTAGCGCGTTTGGCCTGGCCCAGTACGGCGGACCCTCCTACCCTGGCCTAGTCGCGTTCACGACGCGCCATCTGATCGCCTCCGATCCTCAGCTCGTACGTGACTTTGTGGCGGCGACGGTGCACGGCTACGAAGACACGCTTGCCGATCCCTCGCGCAGCCTGGTAGAGCTGGAGGCGGCCAACCCGACGTTGCCTCGCGCGCTGACCGCGGCGTCGCTGAAGGTCTATCTGCCGTTGTTCGCTGCGGGGCACACCGTCCCCTTCGGGACTCTGCAGCCGGCCAACGTTGCGGCGATGTCGAAGTGGATGCTCGGCGCCGGTCTGATCCATGCGCCGATCTTCCCGGCGCGCTACGGCACGAACGCGTTCCTGCCGTAAACGATCGGCCGGCGGGCGAGTATCGAAAATCCGCCGATGCCCCGCGCACGCGGGGGCGCGGCATGCGGGCGCGCGCTGCCGCACGCGCCCGCATCGTCGCGGGCGCGCGTCGCGCGAGGCATGCACTTTTGCGAACAGCCCACCCCGGTGCTACCGTCATTTGACAGCTACGAGACGGTGTGTATCAAATGCGGGTGTTGGTGACAGGCGTTGGTGGCCTGATCGGGTCGAATTTGGCTGCCGCGGCGGCTCAGCAGAGTTGGGAGGCGATCGGCTGCTATCGCGGGCAAGCCGTCGAACTGGAGGGGGTGCAGGCGATTGCCGTCGACCTCGCCGAGCGCAACCAGTGCGTTGCCGCTGCGATGGAGTTCGATCCAGACGTGATCGTGCACGCTGCCGGAGGGGTCGCGCTCAGTCGCTTCGAGCACGAGCCGCGGCTTGCCGAGCTTGACTACCTTGCCACCGAGCACACGATCGCCGCGGCGCGAGCCGTACGGGCGCGCTACGTGCTGGTGTCTTGCGACTGGGTCTACAGCGGCTACCGACCCGCCGGCTCGCGCTTTGCCGAGAGCGATGCTCCGGCTCCCGTCAATGCCTACGGACGCTCCAAGCTCGCCTGCGAGCAGGCTGCCATGCGCGCGAATCTACCCTGGCTGATTCTGCGGCCTGCGGATGTGTATGGCGTGAACCTATCGCGGCAAACGCGCGCCGGCTCCCAGGCGCCCAGCCCGTGGGAGCGTTCGGGGGCGGCGTTGAGGCTCGTCAAGCGACTACGCGAACACACAGAGCTGCCCGCGCCGCATGGGCTTTGGCGCTCGCCCACATACGCTTGGGACTTTGGGCAGCGCAGCTGCGAGCTCGTCGCGCAAGGGTGTGAAGGCGTTTACAACATGGGTGGGGCCGTGCCGTTGGGACGTCTTGAGTGGCTGGGGTTGCTGGCGGGTGCGTTTGACTGCGAGCCTGGGCTCGTGAAAGAGGGCACGATTGAGGGCTTTCTGCGGGTCTGTGGCGAGGATCCAGAGCTTGAGCTGCCGTCGAACACGGCCCTCTCAGGGGAGAAGGCGAGCGCCGCGATCGGCTCGCTCAGCGTGGCTCCCGAGCGTGGCTTGCAGCTGATGGGTGAGCAGCTGCGCCGCATGCTCAAGCCAGTTCGTGGGCTGGCGCGCTAGTCTGCGCCACTGCCAGTCACACAATCGAAAGGGAGCACTCCATGAACAAGAGCCAGCTTGTCGAGGCGATCGCCGGCGACAGCGGTCTCTCCAAGGCGGATGCCGGGCGTGCGGTCGAGTCGTTCTTGACCACAGTCGGCAAGACGCTGAAGAAAGGCGACGAGGTCGTTATCACGGGCTTCGGCAAGTTCTCCGTAGTCAAGCGCGCAGCCCGCCAAGGGGTCAACCCGCGCACGGGCGAGAAGGTAAAGATCAAGGCGTCCAAGGCCCCGAAGTTCACCCCCGGAGCAAGCCTCAAGCAGACGGTGCACCCGAAGAAGTAGCCTCATTGACATGGCGCTCGTCGGAGAGCTGGAGCTCGATAGCTTCGACTACACCGACCCCGAGCTGAAGGGGGGGCGCTTTCACACGGCCATGAACGAGCTGGCAGCCAAGGGGTGGCTGGCGGCTGGGCCGTACGGGTACGTGGTGCTCGACCGCGAGGCGGGCGAGTTCTTCCTACGGACACGCTCGGCGATCTTCCCGGGTATGAAGATCGCCGAGCTGTTCGACGTCAACAGCGGACCGCTGTGGGAGGAGATGCAGCGCAACATTCTGCATGTCAACGGTCCGATCACACGCGCTTGCGCAGCCTTGTGAACCCGGCGCTTACGGCGCGTGCCGTGGAGCGCTGGCGTCCCGCGATGCGGGGGTTTTTGGATGAGTTGTTCGTTCCCGTAGTTGACGCCGGCACGTGTGAGTTCGTGGGGGCGTTCGCCAAGCCCTATCCCTCGCGGACGATCGCGACCGTGATGGGGGCGCCGGTCTCAGACGCTCCGCGTCTGCATCACTGGTCAAATTGGATCCAGCGCCAGTTCGACGCTGCTTCGATGATGGACGAGCGTGCTGGGATCGAGCAGGCCGTCGAGGAGTTCTACGAGTACGCGCGCGCGCTGTTGGCCGCGCGGCTCAAGGATCCGGGCGACGATTTGATCTCGACGCTGTTGGCGGCCACCTACAAGCCCTCGGCCGACGAGGACACACTCGATGACGGTGACGGCCGCGTCAGCCGCCGACCGCGGTGGCGGTCGGCTTGCTGAGAAGCTCAGCGAGGAGGAGTGCGTCAATCTCGTGCTGAACGTGCTGATCGGCGGCGTGGACACAACCCAGAGCCAGCTTGCTCACGCGGTTCGGCTGCTGGCCGAACATCCCTCGCAGTGGGATGCGCTCGTCGCCGATCCCTCGCTTGCCGGGGCCGCGGTCGAGGAGGCTCTGCGCTACGAGCCGATCACTCCCTTCACAGCGCGGATCACTACTGAGGAGCTGACCTACCGCGACGTTACTTTTCCGAAGGACACGATCGTGATGGTCTGCGCGTTCACCGGCAACCGTGACGGCGTTGGCGCGGAGCCGGATCGCTTCGACATAACCGTCGAGCGACCCAAAGCCCGGGCGCTCACCTTCGGGGCCGGCGTGCACTACTGCCTTGGTGCCAACCTTGCTCGTTTGGAGCTTGAAGAGGGGCTTGGCTTCCTTGCGCGCAAGATGCCGCGGCTTGCACTTGACGGGGAGCCTGTGTTCGAGAGCATCCTCGGCATCTACGGTCTGGCTGAGCTGCCGATCCGCTTCTAGCAGCTGAATCGACCCGAACCCATGCGTCGTCGATTTGGATGGGCCGAACATCGTCGATTTGGATGCGAAGCTTCACTCGCATGGTGGCCCGATAAAGATGCGCTGGTAGTCAATTGACAGGGGGGTGAGAAGCCGCCGCCCATCGACATGCAGCTATGCGGCTGCATGACCGGCCGCTTTCGACATCGATGGAAAGGAATCTGAGGATGGTTTGGATGAGGAGCAGCAGGCCGGGGACCAGGTCTTCGGTGGCGGTGGCGGCGCCAGCGGCGAAGGCGGCGAAGATCCTGGAGGCCGTGTCAGTCACGAAGGCGGTCGGGACGGCGATGTTGGCTGGGCTTTGCGTGCTTGTGCTTGTCGGAAGCGCTCGGGCCGGGGACTTTCATGTGTACAGCTGCCGGATGCCAAATGGCGAAGTGGCGCCTACGGATGGGTGGAGCGGGAGCGCGACTGGCGTGGCCGTGGTGGCCGAAGACAAGTGTGCGAAAGGCGGCGCGCTGATAGCCGCGCTCGACGCCGGTGCTAGTCACCCTGTTGGGACGGACATCGCCACATGGACGTTCAGTGCTCATACCGGGGAGACGGTCAGCAAAGCGAATCTGTGGCGAGCTGGAGACGCCGAAGGTGGTGCGGTCGCGAATGCGACGTACGAGTTCTGGCTGGCCGGGCCGACTCCGGCCGAAGCTTTTGATTCGTGCGTCTACGTGTCCAGTCTGCATGAAAACCGTGGGCGAATCAGAAGAACCGCTTTCTGGGGCGAATCTGGTCTCGCTGCCGGCGGCCAACATCGGTGAACACATTTACGTGAACGCATCATGTGGAGGGCTGCAGAGCTACAAATGCCCGAGCAGTAGGGGCGACGCCAACAGCTATGCCGCGGTCGTCTACCTCTATGCCGCTGATCTCACGCTCGAACAGGCATCTCAACCAAGGGTCAGCGAAGTCGAAGGCGAACTGGTGACGGCAGCCACGCTGTCTGGCACCGACGACCTCTCTTTCCATGCCGAAGACGAAGGCTCGGGTGTGTATCGAGCGGTCTTTACGGTCGATGGCAAAGAAGTGGGCGCAACGGTGCTGGCAAGCAACGGCGGCCACTGCCAGAACGTGGCCCAGACGACAGACGGCCTGCCGGCGTTCCTATATCTGCAGCCGTGTCCAGCAAGCCTGCGGGCAGACGTCCCTTTCGACACGACAGCGCTTACCGATGGCACGCACCACCTGGTCGTCTCGGTGACCAATGCGGCGGGCAACTCGACAGTCGCCTTGGATCGCAACGTTACCGTCCAAAACCACACCAAGGGAGTGGAAGCACCGACCAGCCCTTCGCCCGAAGGCCAACAGCCGCAGAGCACCGAACAGCACGCCCAACCCATCCAAATAACCCCCGCAGTGACAAGCAGCGCTCAGGTCCCGACGGTACAGCCGCAGAACAACGGCACGAACGCCACGCCGGCGGCAGCGCTACAAGTGCGCTGGAGCGCCACCGCGAAGGCCAGCCTCGCCGGTAGCTACGGTCGCGCCGAGACCGTCTCGGGGCGCTTGACGACGCCGACGGGCACCCCGATCGGAGGCGCAGTTGTCCAGGTGTTCGACACGCCGGCTTACGAGCGCGCCCCGACGCGCGCCCTGGGCACGGCGAGAACAGCGGCGAACGGCAGTTTCAGCTTCCGCGTGCCGGCAAGCACCCCGTCGGCAAGGCTGACGTTCGCCTACAGCGCGCAGTTGGGCGCCCCGGCGCCAAGCGTCACCGGCTCGTTGCAGCTAACGGTTCCGGCCAGCCTCAGCTTGAAAATAGCCCCGCGTACGACGCAGAGAGGCGGCAGGATCGTCTTCAGCGGCACGCTAAGAGGCGCCCCGCTGCCGCCGGGAGGCAAGCAGCTGGTGCTGGAGGCGCGCAGCCTGTCAGGTCAGTGGCGCCAGTTCCAGGTGCTAAGCACCGCCAAGGGGGGAAGTTACCGAGCGACTTACCGCTTCCGCCTGGCGGGCCCGATCGACTACAAGTTCCGCGTGGTCAGCCAGCAGGAGGCAGATTTCCCGTATGCCAAGGGAGCTTCGAACGTGGTGCTGGTGCACGAGCGGTGAGCGGCAAAAGCGGGATCGATCAGTGGTCCAAAGTACCATCGAATGATGGTCTAAAACGTAATCGAAAGGTGGTCCAAAGCGCTAATTGTCCCGACGCTTCGATCAGACTCGATAGACCTGCAGTGCCGGGTGGGCACGTGCGATCTGCTGGTAGTCCTCGTCCTGGGTGACCACCGGCAGTCCGTGCTCGACGGCACTTGCGGCGATCAGGGCATCTGTCAACTTGACCGTTCGATGTGTTCCGGCAGCGCGACAGTCGGCTACCAGCGCTGGCCCACTCTTCCATCACGGCCTCGCCAATCGGGACGGGATCGGCGGCTCTGGCGAGAGCCAACGTGTCCGCGCGACGGGCGCGTATGGCGTCGTCGGGTGCATTGATCACGCCAAGCTTCAGCTCGCCGATCGTGACCACCGACACCGCCACTTGCTCGGGCAGCTCGCCCAGGGCCGACCGCTCTCGCGGGCAACGAACACCGACGTGTCCAGCAGCCCCTTGCTCGGAGCGCTCACAGCGTGTCGAGGGTCTGCCCGGCGAGTTCCTCGAGCTCACGGGTCAGGCCGGGATCGGCGGCGCGCTCAGACAAGGCTCCGCGCAGCCACTCCCCGCCAAGCCAGCGCGTGCGCGCGCCATGGGGCACGATGTCCGCCAGCGGCTCCCCATTCACGGTCAACACCACACGCTCGCCCCCCTCTACGGCGTCGATCACGCTCGCGGTGCGGTTTCGGAGGTCACGGACACCTATCTTCATGTGCTACAGCGTAGCACCGCATGCGCCGCGGTCTTGCCGCTATGATCGATCCTCGCCGAGGAGACGGCGTTCGGCACGCGCAGTAGGGTGGGCGATCGTGCAGCCAAACGCGCCATCGCCCGGTCGGGATCGCCGCATGACGCTCGCGAGCATTGACCCTGCCTTCTGGCGTGAGCCGCCGCGTGCTGCTCACCGGCCACACGGGCTTCAAGGGAGCATGGCTGTCGCTGTGGCTGCAGTCCTTGGGCGCCGAGGCTGACAGGCATTCGCTGGTGTTTTGCCGAGCGAGCCGTCGCTTTATGAGCTGGCGCGAGTGGAGGAGGGCATGGCGGCCAGCGTCGTCTGCGACATCCGCGACGCGGTGCGCTGGAGCGCGAGCTGCGCGAGCCGCGCCCGGAGATCGTGATCCACATGGCGGCTCAGCCGCTTGTGCGCCGCTCGTTCGCGTTTCCTAGCGAGACGTACGAGACGAACGTGATGGGCACCGTAAATCTGCTCGATGCCGTGCGCGCGTGCGAGAGCGTGCGCGCGGTGGTGGTCGTGACTTCCGACAAGTGCTACGAGAACCGCGATTCCAGAGGCGGCTACAGAGAGGCCGACCCCCTGGGCGGCCACGACCCGTACTCCAGCTCGAAGGCAGCGGCCGAGCTCGTGACGAGCGCCTACCGACGCTCGTTCTTCTCGACCGAGGGAGCGCCGAGGGTGGCGACGGCACGCGCCGGGAACGTGATAGGCGGAGGCGATTGGGGCGAGGATCGCCTGATCCCTGACGTGGTGCGGGCTGGGTCCGGTCCCCCGCCAGGTGTTGCCGGCATCGCGAGGACACACGGAACCTTCGCTGCGCCTACGCAACCCTTCAGCGCATCCGCCCGTGGCAGCACGTGCTGTGCCCGCTCTCCGGCCTACCTGCTGCTGGCCGAGGCTCTGTGCGAATCGCCGGACTACGCAAGAGCGTGGAACTTCGGCCCCGCGATACGCGACGCGCGAACAGTCGAGTGGGTCGTGCGCCATGTCTCGGATTTGTGGCCGGGAGGAGTGCCGTGGCAGCTGGACGAGTCTGAGCATCCACAGAGGCGGTTTGCTCGAGCTGGACTCCAGCCAGGCGCGCGAACGGCTCGGGTGGACGTCGCCGCTGGGTTTGGAGGCAGGCTCTGCGAGCCGCGGTGGATTGGTACTTGGCTTGGGGGGAGGCGCGGAGGACCCGCGCGAGCTCACGCTTGGGCAGGTGGCAGCTTTGGAAGACTGATTTGGGTCGGGACGGCATGGGTATAGTGCCCCGACCGCACTTCGACGGAGGACCATATGACCGCCCCAAGCCTGCACCACGCACCAGCCTGATCACGCGCACGAGCTGCCGTATCTGCGGCTGCACGCACCTTGCCCCGGTGCTCTCGCTCGGCGACCAGCGCATCGCGGGAGCGTTTGCGGATCCGGGCGGCGCCCAGCCGGTCGAGCGCGCGATCCCGCTGGAGCTGGTGCGCTGCGACATGACACGCGAGCAGGAGGCGTGCGGCCTGATCCAGACAAAGCACACCGTCCCCGGCTCGATCCTCTACAGCTCCTACTGGTATCGCAGCGGCGTCAACCGCACGATGACCGAGAACCTGCACGGCATCGCCAACGGCGTAGAAGCGATCCTGCCGCTGGAGTCCGGCGACCTCGTCGTGGACATCGGCTGCAACGACGGCACGCTGCTCGACGGCTACCAGGCGGAGGGCCTGCGCCACCTCGGCTTCGACCCCTCCGACGTCGCGCCGCTACGCGATCGCCAAGGGCTACGACGTCGTCAACGACTTCTTCTCCGCGCAGGCGCTGAAGCGCCGCCGCCCCGACCAGAAGGCCAAGGCGATCACGAGCATCGCGATGTTCTACGACCTGGAGTACCCGCGCACGTTCGTGGCAGACGTGGCCGAAGCGCTGGCCGAGGGCGGCATCTGGGTGATCGAGCTGCACTACCTGCCGATGATGCTCGAGGCCAACGCCTTCGACGCGATCGTGCACGAGCACCTGGAGTACTACTCGCTGGCGGTGATCGAGCGTCTGGTAGGCGAGGAGGGCCTGGAGGTCGTCTCGGCCGAGCTCAACGACATGAACGGCGGCTCGATCCGCCTGTTCATCGGCCACGCCGGCCGGCACGAGCGCACGCCCGCGCAGCAGGAGGCGCTGACCGCGCTGCGCGTCAAGGAGTTCGAGCTGGCCCTCGACTCACCCGAGCCCTACGAGCAGTTTCGCCTGGGCTCCGAGCGTGTCCGCGACGAGCTGCTGGCGCTATGCAAGAAGCTACACGGCGAAGGCAAGAAGATCCACGTCTACGGCGCCTCGACGAAGGGCAACACGATTCTTCAGTACGCGGGCATCGACAGCACTTTGGTCGAGGCGGCGGCCGACCGCAACCCGGACAAGTGGGGCTCGGAGACGATCGCGACGAAAATCCCGATCGTCAGCGAGGAGGACTCGCGCGCGATGAAGCCCGACTACTACCTGGCGCTGCCGTGGCACTTCCTCGAGGAGTTCCTCGAGCGCGAGCAGGAGTTCCTGCAGGGCGGCGGTAAGTTCATCGTGCCGTTGCCGGAGGTCCGGGTGGTAGGCGCGCTCTTGAGGGCCAGGCCCAAGCGGTGAGAATCGCTCTGGTCGCCCGCTTCTTGGGCTTGCCGATCGGCCTCGGCACCTATGCGGTCAACCTCTTGCAAGCCCTCGACCGGCGCGACGACGACCACGAATATTTCGTCTACACGCC
This sequence comes from uncultured Solirubrobacterales bacterium, assembly GCA_963743555.1. Classification (GTDB taxonomy): domain Bacteria; phylum Actinomycetota; class Thermoleophilia; order Solirubrobacterales; family Solirubrobacteraceae; genus Palsa-744. The sequence goes on along the minus strand of CAVUQG010000002.1, from coordinate 18,619 downwards.
GACTTGGAACGAAGTTACCGCCGCTCGGGCCGCGCTTTCAGCTGCGCACCTCTCGCGTCCTGCGCGCTCGCGCGCGGCCCACACCCTGTGGGATCAGACCTGCCGGCCATCGCCGCCGCACGCGAGACGGTAGACCTGGTCCACTATCTACACCCCGCCGCCCCCTCTTCTCGCCCGGCTGCCCGGTGGTCGTCAACCTGCTGGATGCGATCCGCTGGGTGGTCCCCGGCTATCGGCTGCCATACCCCTATGACTGGCTCGAACGGCGGGCCGTGCGTCGCGCCGACTGATCCTCACGCTCTCCGAGAGCGCGCGCACAGACATCGAGCACGTGCTCGGCATCTCGCGCGCCAAGATCCGCGTCACCTATCTGGGAGCCCCGCCGCTTGACCCGGAGCCATCGCTCCAAGGAGCCCTATCTCCTGTTCGTCGGTGGCACCGAGAAGCGTAAGAATCTTGCCACCGTCTTGGAGGCGTTCAAGTCGATCGAGGGGTTCGAGCTGCGGGTAGTGGGCCAGAACAAGGCTTCCCCAGTCCACGACGCGCGTTGCGAGCAGAGCGGCGTGCGGTGGCTTGGCTTTATCGGCGAAGAGGAGCTGGTGGACCTGTACCGCCACGCCACCGCGCTCGTATTTCCAAGTCGCTACGAGGGATTTGGGCTACCGGTGTTGGAGGCGATGGCGCGCCGTACGCCGGTGATCGCCTCCAACAGCTCCTCGATACCCGAGGTCGCTCGAGGCGCGGCGATGCTCGTCGATCCTGACGACGTGGAGGGGTTGCGCGACGCGATGCGGCGTGTCTGCGCAGAGCCCGCTTTACGAGCGGAGTTGACCGAGCGCGGCGTCGAGGTGGTCTCCGGCTTCAGCTGGGATGAGACGGCGCGCGCAACCGTGGCCGCCTACGAGGAGCTCGGCGCGGTGCGGTGAGCGCCGAGCGAGGCTCGTGCGGAGCGCAGCGTGCGCATCGAATGGCGCGCCGCCACGAACCCGCCATGCGGGGTGTGGTCGTAGAGCTCGCGGTAGAGCTGGTAGCGCAGGCCGGGCTCGCCGTAGGCCCGACGGGTGATCCGGCGCAGCTCGGCCAACTCCTCGGGCCGCTCGCGGGCGAGCGCGTAGCGCTTCTCCAGCGCCAGCCACAGCGGGAACTCAGCCCTGACCACGCGACGGACGTGGGCGGCCTCGGCGCTGGCGGCCCCGAAGTAGGTCGCGGCGAGCTCGTGGTAGCCGTCGATCACCTTGGCGTAGCGGTTGACGATCCCGCGATCCATGAAGGAGTCGTTGCCGCCGCGCGTGAGCACATGGGAGTCGGGCAGGTAGTCGAATGTGACGCCCTGAGCGATCATCGCGAACAGCCGCCCCACGTGAGCGAACAGGCTGCCGACGAATCGCTCATCGAGCCCGATCGCCTCCCATCGCTCGCGGCTGAACACGATCGAGCCGAGGAAGCTAAAGAGCGCGAGCGTCGTTGACGCTCGCGCGAAATAGCTGAGCCGCTGCTCGCGCACAGAGAAGTCAAAGCGGGTCTCCTCGGGGATCTGCGCGACCTCGCCCTCGAACAGCGGCTCCATCTCAAAAGAGCAGTACGTGACCCCACACAGCAGCAGCTCGGCGCTACCGTCGAGTCGGGCGAGCATTCGCTCGAGCGCGCCCGGTCGCATCGTGTCGTCGGCACCGAACAGCCAGCAGTACTCGCCTTCTGCAAGCGCGACGGTGCGCGCCATGTCGCGGTCGATCCCACCCCGCTCTGGCCGGCAGTGGTAGTGGATCTGCGGGTGGCGCCGCGCGAACGCGCCGACGACCTCGGCGGTGTTGTCGGTCGAGCCGCCGTCGAGCACGACGATCTCGACGCCGTCCTTTAGTTGTGCGGCGATGCTCTGGAGCGTCTCGCCGATGAACGCGCCGAAGTTGTACGTCGGAATGCACACTGAGAGTCGCATCGCCGCCTTACCGTCGCGAGCCCTTGGAGCGGAGATAATCGAACGGCTGTCTGAGGCGTCGCTTGACGGGTGCCGGCAGGTGGCCCCCCACACGAATGGCAATGCGGTTGCCGAGGAGTTTGCCTTGGCGCTGCCAACGCTGGCGCGCCTTCGCCCGCCTGAATCTCCTGAGCTCATCTGCTCGCACGAGCCCAATGTCGGACTCGTGGGCATACCACTCGTTTACGCCGGTGCGACGGAAATGCACGTACCCATGTTCGGCCATGTGTCTTCCCACCCGCGGATCGCCACCGCGCGCGCGCGGATCGTCACTCGTCGAGTTGTCCTCGATGATCACTATCCGTGGCCTGTGCGCCTCGAGCGTAAAGCCCTCGAGCACCTCCATCTCATGGCCCTCGACGTCGATCGTGATGAACTGAATCTCGGGAAACGCCGCCTCGGCGAGCAGGCTGTCGAGTGTGGCGGTGCGGACCGTTATCTCCTTGACCGCCCCGCCGACCTGCTCGATCCACTCGAGACGATCCGCGGTGAGATCGAGCGTCGACATCTCCTCGACGTTCTCGGCGATGAAAAAGCTCGCCTGCCCTCCTTGTCGCTCGCCGCGCAGTTGACCACCAGCGCAGGCGCGCTGCTTGCGGATCTCCTCGACCAGGGCGGGAATCGGCTCGACCAAGAGGCAATGCCAGCCCCGCTTTTCGAACAGATAGCTCGCGCTCCCGGTACGGCCGTCGTAGGCGCCGATCTCGACGCAGTACCCCTCGCGCGCGATCGCCAAAAATCTCCCGCAGGACGCGATCCTCGCCAAACTGACCGTACGCCTGTGACTCCGCGTTCGCCATCGGGTTTCACGTTCACGCGGCGGGGCGGCGATGGCGAACAACGCCTCGCGGATCTCCGCTGGGATCAACCCCAGCACCAACAGCGCCGCCAGGTAGATTCGCCAAGCCAATCACAGCAGAGGCAAGCGAGTCGAGTTCGAGGGCGATCGCGCAAGCGCCCGCAAACAACATCGCGGCCGCGGCCCGCAGCACGAAGCCGGGCCCGAGCCGCAGCTCGGGCCGCGTATGCGAGAGCGCCCACTCGCAGCAGAGGGCCAGCGTCAACTCGGCCGCGACCATCGCGATCGCGGCTCCTTTGGCCCCGTAGGCGCTGATCAACGGCACCCCGGCTACGCCACCACGACGGTGAGCGTGATCGCGTTGCAGACAGCATGGCGTGCAGGCGGTCGAGTGACAGCAGAGCGTAGCCGCGGGCGCTGATGACAAAGGTTCCCAGCAGAGCGAAGGCCAAGATACGCAGGACTTCAACCGATGGCCCGAATCCGGGACCGGCGATGACTCGTATGGCAAATCCGGCGCCGAGGAACAGACCGAGCGCCACGCCGCAGCCGGCAATCATCATCGTCTCCGCAAGCCTGCGGCTCGCGTAGCTGAACCGCTCCTTGTCATCGCGCGCCGCACGCGCGAGTAGCGGGAGCGACGTTGAGACGAGCAGCGGCGGGAGGTGGTGAACCCAACAAGCACACGGAACGACACGCCGAAGTACCCGGTCTGGGCTGAGCTCGACAGGACCGACACCATGATCTGAGCAATCTGGAAGTAGAGGACCGAGAGGACGACGGCTGCGGAGTAGGGCAGGATCCGACTGACCATCCGGCGCCACTCCCGCGTGTCGATCTTCGGAAGCAAGCGGGAATCGCGTCCGCCAACCACCGCGGTGACCACAAGCGCCGGCACGACCACAGGCAGTTGAAGCGCGAAGAAGGGCAGCAGGCCGGCGCCGGCGAGCGCCAGCAGAAGGGCCTCGATCGCTACCCCGACCTGGACCGCGAGCTGAAGGCCAGCCACCCACCCGAACCGCAGCCCGACCTGGAGCGGGACCGTGCACGCATCCTGAACGACGAACACCACCATGCCGGCTCCGGCGATGACGGTCCCGATCACCATCACCTCTGGGTAGCCAACCAGCAGGCCGAAGAGCACGGCGAGCACCAGTCCGCTCAGCGCCATCGTTATGCGAATCCCCAGAAGGTTGCGCAGGAAGAGCTGACCCTCAGGCCTCGGGCCGGATGCGTACCCGCGCACGGCTATTCCGGTGAGCCCCAGGTCGCTGATCGTAGCGATGATCGTGACGAGCGCTGTGACAGTCGTGAAGTGTCCGGTGTCGATCAGCCCGAGGTGCCGGATAACGACGGCACTGGAGGCAACGGTGGCTAGCGTGCCTAGTCCGTAGCCGCTGATGCGCAGCAGGCTGCCGCGAATGACGGCGGGCCCTGCGTCGGTGGTATCGAGGATGTCCAGGGGGGGCGACTTGCGAGGAATCGGCCAGTGGCGGATCACGGTCGGCCGGGAGCGCGGATACCATTCAGCAAGAGGATATTGGACCGTCGGCGTCCCACCGGCGCGCAAAGACCGTCTTCCCGAGGCCATCGCGCCGCCACCGACTCTCCCAAATGCACATCGCGCTCGTAAACCATCACGTAGGCGGAAAGGCCGGCGGTGGCGGTGGCGTGCGGCTGATGCTCGAGCTCGGCGCCGGCCTGGTCGAGCGCGGGCACCGCGTCACGGTCGCCTGCTACGACTTCCTTGAGGGCAGCGAGTTCTCCTATGCCGCCGACAAGCTGGAGATCCGCTCAGTCAGACGTGGCCCCTTCGAGCTGCCCGCCAACAACCGCGAGCTGGCCCGCCGCTTCTGGCTTGAGATGCCGAAGGTCGCAAAGCTTGTGCCTGACGACGTGGATGTCGTCAACTCGCACGACTGGATCGCGCTGCGCCCGGGGCGGATCGCCGCCGGGCGTCTGTCGGTTCCGCTCGTGTGGACGCGCAACAACGAATCGCTGTGGGAGCGCGCGATCGTGCCGCGGCTGTCGATTACCGGCGAGCGCTCGCTGCCACATCGAGTGCTGCAGGCGGCGCTGACCTGGCCCGACCTGCTCGACGCCCGTCGCGCCGACGCAATAGCGGTGTTGAGCGCCCAGCAGGTGGAGATGGTCAGGCGCAGCTACCACAGGGAGGCGCTGCTGCTGCCGGTCGGGCCGCCGACACACTTCTTCGATCCACCGCCGAGAGCGGAGGCCCGCGCCAGGCTTGGCATCGCCGAGGACGTCTTCCTCGTCGTCGGCATGGGCACCCTCGTCGAGCATCGCTGCTTCGACGACCTGATCGAGGCGAGTGGGCTGCTGGCCGACGATCCGAAGCTGCACACGCTGATCGCAGGCTCCGACCACGAAGATCCCGCCTGTGGCGATCGCCTCGCCGCGCAGATCGCCGCCGGCGGCTTGGGTGAGCGTGTGACGCTGCCGCGTAAGTCGCTATCCGATGCGGAGCTAAAGGACATCTACGCCGCCGCCGATGTGTTCGTGATCCTCAGTCAGCGCTACGCCTGGGGGCTGGCACCCTTGGAGGCGCTTGCCTCGGGAACGCCGGTGATCCTCACCCCGGGTGCCGGCGTCTACGACATCCTGGAGGGGCGCCCAGGCGTGCAGGTCGTCAAGCCGCTAGACCCGCGGGCGATCGCACAGGCGGTACGTGGCTGGCGTAAAGGGGAGGGCCGCAAGGACTTGGAGACGACACGAGATTGGCTCCGCGCCGAATACGCTCTCGACCGCTATGTGGAGCGGATGGTGGAGGTCTATGGGAAGGTCGCGGGCGCCGGCTGATACGCGTTCGCGGTGCAGCGGCGCCAGCGCGTCATGCCGTGCGCCGCTTATAGGCGTTCGCAGTGCAGCGGCGGCAATATGCCTGCAGGCGCGGCTGATGCGTTCGCGGGTGAGGGCGGCAGCGGGCCTGGCGAGGGCGCGTGGTCGGGGGTCGCCGTCGGCTCAGCGACGCGCGTAGATACTCGTACGCAGCGCCAGCGAGTCGCGCAGTCCGATCTCGGGGTCGAATGCCGCCGATGGTGCGTCGCGGCGCTCCAGTCCGCCGGCAGAGCGCCAGCCGGCGAGTCGTCCGGAGACGGCGGCGAGGTCGCGTGAGATGAGCGCATCGCCGAGCGCGACAACAGCCTCGGTAGCCAGCGCGCGCAGCGCTTGGCGGCTGCGCAGGACGCCATAGCGGCGCAGCAGGTAGCCGCGCGCGAAACCGGCGTGGCGGCGCTGCCAAGCGCTGCGGTGCCCGTGTGTGGCCGAGCCGAGGTGCATTCCCACCGCCTCGGGCACCGCCGCCGCTGCCCAGCCGGCGCCGCGCAGACGCAAGGCCAGGTCGAGGTCCTCCGAGTAGGCGAAGATTGCCTCGTCGAGGCCGCCGACCTGCTCCCAGGCGCTGCGCCGGTACGCCGCCGCGCCGCCTGCCGGGCCAGTCAGCTTTGGCTGCGCGTCGCCGGCCTGGGCGACCGCCTGGCCGGCCAGGCGCGGGAAGCCCGCGAGCGTGGGGTCGGCGCACAGTCCGACGCTGTCGATCAGCTGTTCGTCCGACTGCACGAGCAGGCACGCGGCCGAGCCCGTCCGAGGCTCGGCTTCCAGCGGTGCGACGAGGCGCTCGAGCCAGTCGGGGCGACAGTAGACGTCATTGTTTAGTAGTACCACGACCTCGCCGTCCCCCTGCTCTACGCCGCGGTTGCAGGCGGCGGCGAAGCTCAGGTTCTGCCGCGAGCGGATCAGCCGCACGTCGGGCCACTCAAGACTAACCCGCTCGGCGGTCTCCTCGCTGCCACCGTTGTCGGAGACGATCGCCGTGTGCGGGCGGGTCTGTCGCGCAAGGTGCGACAGACATTCCTCCGTCAGGTCATAGCGCCCCGAGGTCGGGACCACGATGTCGATTGCGAGCGCCAGGGTGACCCATCGTAGCGGCAGGGTGGCCGATCCCAGCATGTGGGGTGGGTGGCCCATCTCAGCATGTGGGGTGGGTGGCCCATCTCAGTATGTGGGTGGGGTGCGGATCCCAGTATGTGGCTCGGGATAGCCTGCACGTTCGTAGCCTGCCTTCGGCTAGCTTCATGCACTACTCGGGCGGGCGCCACGCGGACTTGCTGTCAAGTATCGTGACGAGCGTGTCAATCGGATCGCTGCCGAGACGCATTTACCGCTTTTTGCGCAACGCCGATGGGATACGCACTCAGCGTTTGCGCACGTACGCATTTCCGCTGCTCGCGCAGCTGACGCCGCTTGTCGGCGTCGAGAACGACGGTGTGCGCTACGTGGTAAGCACGCGCGGCGACCGCGCGGTCGGCTACAGCACTTTTATAAATGGCTCCTTCGAGAAAGAGACGCTGCGTCGGATGCTCCTCGCGCTCTCACGTCACGGAGTAACGACGCTTCGCGGCATGACGGTGCTCGAGGTGGGGGCCAACATAGGCACAGAGACCGTCTCGCTGCTCAGCCATCACGGCGTGGAGCGTGTTGTGGCGTTTGAGCCAGACGCCGAGAATGCACGCCTGCTGCGGGCCAACTTGGCGATCAACGGGCTTGAGCGGCTTGCGGTGATACATGAGATGGCGTTGTCTGACGTCGACGCCACACTGGTGCTCGAGCGCTCCGCCGAGAACAGCGGGGACCATCGGATCCGTGTCCCAGATACGAGCGGCCCAGACCTCTTCAATGAGGCGGACCGCTCCACGGTCGAGGTCCCCGCTCGCCGCATCGACTCGCTCGTTGAAAGCGGCGAGCTCGACCTCGACCCCGTTGGGCTCGTCTGGATGGATGCTCAAGGGCATGAGGGGCACGTGCTCGCCGGCGCGCAGAAGCTGATTGCCGCCGGCATACCTGTCTTGACCGAGTATTGGCCATACGGGCTGAACCGGGCGGGTGGCCTGGATCGGTTTCACGCCGCCGTTGCCGAGGGCTACGGCACGGTAATCGACCTGCGCAGCAACCACGACGAGCCCCCGGTCACGCTCCCTGCTAATCGAGTGGCCGAGCTTGCCGAGCGTTATTCGGAGGAGTTCCTCTCCTATTCGGATCTACTGTTGATACCTGGCTAGCGCTAAGAGACGGTTGAGCGTCGAGTTCGGTTTGGTGGAGGAGAATCGGCGCAAGCTCGTCGGAGCGCAGATCGTCGATGGCTACCGTCGTCTGCCGCAGACCGAGGAAGAGCTGGCGGGTTTGGATGTCGCGACGCAAGCGCTGGTCGAAGAGGAGCCCTGGTGATGGTGCCGCGCCAAGGGGAGGTGTGGTGGGCCGAGACCGAGGACAAGCGCCGCCCGGTGCTGGTCGTGACTCGCTCGGAGGCTGTGGAAGTTCTCACTAGCCTTGTGGTGGCTCCAGTGACTCGCACGGTGCGTGAGATTCCGACCGAGCTCGCACTGGGCGAGCCTGAGGGTCTGCCCGTCGAATGCGCCGCCTCATTCGACAATCTGCAGCGGGTCAGGCGCGCGGCGCTGACCGTGCGGGCGGGCGACCTCGGGTCACGCCGCGGCGAGATCTGTCACGCCCTGCGGGCGCTCGCTGATTGTTGAGTGGGCCGGACGAGCTGATCCTGGCTTTTGACCAAGGTTTGCTCGTTATTGATGAATCGGGATTGCTAAGACATTTTGCAAAAGAAAGTCCGCTGGAGAAAATCAATAATATTTCTTACGATTAAACTTTGTGGGGAAGAATTTTAAATTTCGGCGATGTGGAAATTCAAACTGCTGCAGAAGCAGGCGCAACTACTTATTATAAAGTAAATCATCCAAAAAGATTAAAAGATACTATAACACAGGCGCAAACTGATTTTGAAAACTTCAAAGCAGTTAACCAGGCAACGCAAATGGCAACAGCGTTGGGAGTGCGCAACACAAATTCTTCTCCAAATATTTCTGCGGAACTTGAAAAATTATACGAGCTAAAACAAAAAGGAATTTTGAGCGATGACGAATATGCGAGAGCTAAGAATAAATTGTTGAATAATTAAGAGCAGCTATTGGCTGGTAGCTATTAGCTTTTAGCCAAAAAAAATTCAGTTGCCGATAAATCAACAACTGAATTCGCTAATAATATTAATAGAAAATTATTTTACTAATTACCATCTTTTATTACCGCCGCCACCGCCAAAACGTTACCGCCGCCACCACCGCCTCGCCAGGTTGCTTTCTCTTGCTTCAGAAACTCCGATAGCTCTTCCTTCAATCTCTTTGTTATTAAAAGCTGCCATTGCTTCCCGCGCTTCTTTTTCTCCGGACATCTCTACAAATCTGAAACCACGCGATCTGCCAGTTTCTCGTCAGTAATTACTTTTGCTGAAGTTACTTCACCAAATTTTGAAAACATACTTTGTAAGTCTTCGTCAGTTGTGTGAAAACTTAAATTCGAAACATAAATGTTCATAAAATCTAAAAATTAAAAATAAAAAATAAAATACCTGTGATTGAAAGTAGTAAAGCAAAAAGTAAAGAAGAGTAAATATTACCGTGAAGGAAAGTAAAAATTTGTATCGTTCAAATACTGTGTGCTTACACAGCCATAAATCACGGTGTAAAGATAACACAATAATCGGTTCTTCATAATATTATTTAAAAACTCTTCCAATCTTCCTCTGTCAACTCAAATCTAATTTCCCCATTTGGTCCTTATCCCTGCTTGCTTCCATCCGTTTTTGCGATAAAATTTTTCTGCGCGCGTTTTTGGACTTGTACCTAACCAAACGGTTTTTTTTGTTTGCAAAAAATACCAGCTAAGCATTTCATCGTGCAATTTTTTTCCGATTCCTCTGCCTTCAAATTCCGGTTGAACAAATAAAGCCCAGATATTATTTTCCTTCAAGTCAACAATTGCAAATCCTACAATACGATTATTTATTTCACAAATCCATCCTTTTCCACGGTTCAATAAAAAATCTTCATAATCTTTTTCCGAAATTAAATCAGGATTAGGCAAGATATTTTCTTTAACGGCAATTCGCACTTCATGCATTTGAAGAATATCGTTTATTTCTGCTTCGCGAAAAATCATAAGTCTTATCTGTGCAGTGGAGAAATTTTTTAAAAAAAATCAACTAACCTGTTTTGAAGTGCGATAAACAGTTCCTTTAAAAACGCAAACCAATTCTTCCTTTTCGTTTATTGTTCGAATATCATAAACGCCGATTTTATTTCCGAGATGAATTTCTTTTGCTTCTACAACGAGTCGCTCTCCAACTTTTACAGAACGGGCAAAAGTTATACTAACATCCAGGGCAACAGAAATAATTCCGTGCGAATTGCACGCAAATGCCAAAGCAGAATCTGAAGCAGAAAATAATACACCACCATGAATAATGTCAAATCCATTCATCATATCGTCCGTTACTGTGAAATGCAATTTGCAATAACCTTTTTTATGCTCATCAATTTGCAGTCCGAGCCATTTTGTAAACTTATCTCTCTGCAACATAATTTCCAGCACTTCTTCCGGAGAAATTTTTTGTTCTTCCATAAATTAAAAATGATAATTCAAAAAAAAATTAAAACCGAAATTTATTCATTTATTTATAGCTTGCAATGATAAGATACATAATAAAAGAAATCGAACATCAATAAACTAACCGTGAAGAATATTTTTATTTTAATTTTTTGCATTTGCTTTTTCAATATCAGTAGCGCGCAAAATCCTCAATTTAAAGTTATAGCTTTTTACACTGCAAGAAATGACGCTGCGCATATCAGTTATGTGCATGAAGCGAACCGTTGGTTTCCAAAAATTGCAAAGCAATATAATTTTGTTTATGATTCCACCAACAACTGGAATAACCTCAACGCTGAATTTCTTTCTCATTACCAGGTAGTGCTTTTTTTAGATACCCGGCCCGATTCCCCGGCGCAAAGAGAAGCATTCAAAAATTATATGGAACATGGCGGAGCATGGATGGGTTTTCATTTTGCGGGTTTCGCATTAACGCCATCTGATTATCCGCAGAATTGGGATTGGTATCACAATGAATTTATCGGCGCAGGTCAATACAAAGGAAATACCTGGCATCCGACATCAGCAATTTTACGCGTTGAAGACAGCACGCATCCAACAATGAAAAGATTGCCGCATCTTTTTAAATCTTCGCCGAATGAATGGTATAGCTGGGAAAAAGATTTAACGAAAAATCCCGACATCGATATTTTACTCGCGATTGATTCATCCAGTTTTCCGCTCGGCAACGGTCCGAAATTATATGAGATATGGCATAGCGGCTACTATCCTGTTGTGTGGACGAATAAAAAATATAAAATGCTTTACGTAAACATGGGACATAACGATATAGATTACGATCATCACACCAACAAAGAATTATCTTTTCAATTTGATAATGAAATCCAGGATAGATTTTATATTGACGCGCTGCTGTGGTTGGGCGGAGTAAAGAAATAAAAATTGCAAAATCTTTAATTACTTTTGATTTCTCATGTCATTATTTATTTCATCATTAAATTCCGGAAGCAACGGCAATTGTTATTATATAGGTATTCGTCGGCGTGCACTTTAGTGCTTGTTGATGTCGTCCACTTCCGCCCCAACGAACTCGCGTCCATTCCGCGGCAGGGCTTCGACCTCTACTTGAATATCGATGACGGCCTCGAGTATCACCTGCCTGCCGAGCTGCATCCGTCTGCCTGGTGGGCGATCGATACGCACCTTAACTTTGTGCGGTGCCGCGAGAAGTCCAAACCCTTTGACTTCGTCTTTGCGGCCCAGCGCGATGGCGCCGCCCAGCTCGAGGCGGAGGGAATAGCCCCAGCGCAGTGGCTCCCGCTGGCGTGTGATCCCGATGTCCATCGCCGCTACGACGTGCAGAAAACCCATGATATCGCGTTCGTCGGGAACATCTTTCCCGGCGGCACGGGACATACTGCTGCGCCGGCTCCAAGGGCGGTTTCGCTCAATGTTCGTCGGGCGCAGCTACTTCGGAAGAAATGGCCCGGATTTACTCGGCCGCGCGGCTGCTGTTCAACCGTAGCTTGAAGAACGACGTTAACATGTGCCGTTTTGAAGCGGTCGCCTGCGGGTCGCTTCTCCTGACGAACGACCTCGCTTGGAACGGCCAGGCCGAGCTGTTCCGTGACGGCGTTCACCTGGCCACCTATCAGGATGGTGACGACCTCATCGATAAGGCAGCCTACTACCTGAAGCACGAAGCTTTGCGAGAACGGATTGCCGCGGCCGGCGCCGCCGAGGCGATCGAAAAACACACGTACAAACAGCGAATGCAATCCCTGCTCGAGCAGGTCAGCCAGGGTACAAAGCGGACAATTATCAAGCCCGCCCCTCAGGCCACCGCCGACGTCGCCCCGGTTTCCGGCTATTACGAGTTCGCCAGGCCAGAGTTGGTTGCGCTGGTTCCCCGGTCAGCGCGTTGAGTACTCGACCTGGGCTGCGGTGCCGGTTGTCTTGGTGAGGCACTCAAGAACCGTCAACCCGCACGGGTCGTCGGCATTGAATTTGTCCCCGAGGCGGCGGCCCAAGCCCGCTGTAGGCTCGACGAAGTCTTTCAGGGCGACGTGGAACAGCTTGAGCTTGACTTTGGAAACAACGCATTCGACTGCATGGTTTGCGGAGACGTGCTCGAGCACTTGAAAGACCCCGAACAATTCCTTCGCCGGCACATGGCTGGATCTCCGTTGATGGGTGCGTGGTTACCAGCCTGCCGAATGTCCGCCACCACAGTGTGGTCAGCTCGCTCTTGGAAGGCAACTGGAGCTACGAGCCCGCGGGACTGCTCGACGAGACCCACCTTCATTTCTTCACCCTGCGACATGGTCGACCTGTTCGAGCGAGCCGGGTTTGAAATCGTTGACATGCAGGTTTACCTGGGCCCGGATACGAGGAGTGGCGCCAGTCAGGATGCCCTGACGAGGTTCGTGTTGGGCGGCTGCACATCGCCGGCACTGCCCCCGAAGAGGCTGAAGAGTTCTTCGTTTACCAGTATCTCCTGGTCGCCCAACCCCGCCGAGCTGAAGCGAACGGCAACTCCGACGCGAGCGACCTCGAATTCTCCGACCATCGCAGCATCAGGCCGGCTGGCCGAGCGCCCGGTTGCGTCCTGTGTGCAAGAAAAACCCTTCCGTGTCATGACGAAATCCAAGGCGCGAAAGATCGGCCAAGCCTGCGCCGGACTACCGGACGCTGCGGATTTCATTCCTCGGCAATTTCGATCAGGGTTGGTCGACCGAAGATACGCGGCCGACGCCCTGGAACACGTCGGTCACGCAGTCAATCGAATTCATGAATACGGTGTCGGGAGGCGCCGCGGACGTGATCGAGCACATCCGGGAATTCGAGGCCGACTGCCTCGTCTTCTTCAAGGGCCGGATTGGCGTTGACCCAAACGATGCAGGCGCGTCCTGAGGCCCGACCCGAGCCAGCTTCTCCGGCTTATTCGCCGATCGCCGGCCCCGCTTACCTCTGGTATTACGATCGGGTTCACGACTACGACGCCGAGCCCTCGCGTTTGGAGTGGATGCAACAGGTTGTGCCGCGGTGCCGTATCGCGTTCGTCACCGACGCCGGGTTGACCTCACTTGACGGGGCGAACTGGCACATCCTCAGGCAGGGAATCAGTCGCTCGACGGTGACGAGCGTCCAGTGCCCGGAGAACGACCGGGACGATCTCGCATTTATCGGGCAACTCTATGGCGAACGCCAGAGAGAGCTCGCACCCCTCCAGCGAGATTATCACGTCAGACTCGTCTCCCAGGTATTCGGACGGAAGCTCTCCGCCTTGATCCGTCGACACCGGATCATCATCGGTCCGCGATACCCGAACACTCGTGGCTACTGGAGCGACCGGATCTACGTCATTCTGGGTCATGGCGGCTTCTTCCTGGCCCCCAGATCGGGGGAATGCGTGATGAAGGCTTCGTACCCGGCGTGCATTACGCTCCGCTCGGGGAGGATGTGATCCGGGACGTTCGCTACTGGCTTGCCCGTCCCGAAGAACGAGCCCGGATCGCTCGCAAGGGACAGAAGCTCGTTATGGGCAAATTTACATACGAACACCGTGTTCGCGCACTTTGCGCGGCGATCAACGCTGACTGATTTCACCGGCATTCTAGTACAAATCGGCGTTCACGAAAACGATTAATCCCAGTGCACTTGAGCGGGGCGAACCAATGATCGTCACGTTGATCCCCTATTGCCGAATATCCGAGGGGCAGAACCTCGGCTTCGCGTACAACGAGCTCATGGGCCGGCTCCGTGAAGATGACTGGGCGTGTTTCATCGATCACGACGCCTGCTTCACGACTCGCGACTGGTATGTGCAGCTCGAGGAGATCACAGCACGGTTGACCGAGCCGTGTGTATTGACGGCCACGACGAACCGCGTGGGCTCGCGTGGCAACTGGCCCCGGGGGTCGATCACCAGAATCACTCGATGGAATACCATCGGCGATTCGGGAAGAGCGTGCAATCGGCAGCACGCGATGCGCTTTGGGACGTCACTGACGAGCCGCTCATGAGCGGTGTCGTCATCCTCTTGTCCAGGAAGACCTGGGGCCGGCTCGGGGGGTTCGCGGACGGGTTCCTGGGAGTTGACAACGCCATTCACCAGGCCGCTCGCGACCTGGGCTATCGCGTTTACCTGATGGAGGGGGTCTACGTCTACCACTGGTATCGAGCGGACGCGGAGTCATCGGCACAGGACGGCAATTCCGAAATCCCAGCCACTCTGCCGATCAACTCGACAACACGAAACGGCAAGGCCCGAAAGCCGGCCGATCGTCGCGGTCTCGAGGACGATTACAACAAAATCTCCGACATCCGGTATCGAGCAGCATCCCAAGCTGACGGTTTTGATCCAGACGAGTGGAGCGGATTTCCAATGAGCCGGCGTCGTCGCTCGTGATAGGGCACGATATCGGATCCCTCGGCGAGGGTTTGAGAGCTGGGAATCTGTCTTCCATGACTGCTGTTGAGATGGACAGCAGCGCGCTCGAGCGAACCGTACGGCTTGTGCCGGTGGCCGCTCATCGGGCCGACAGCGAAGGCAGTGACATCGAGTTTGCCAATGACTCGTTCGACGGAATCATCGCTTCCAATCTCCTGGAAAATGTGCCGCCGGCCGGAACCGATTCTTCGCAAGCTTCGTCGCTGGCTGAGCCCGAACGGGCGCTTGATTAGAAGTTTTCGCACCGTCCGGTCGCTGAAGGTTGTTGAAGGGCTGCTCGAAGGCCGCTGGTTGGCCGGCGGGCCCGACGATACGCGGGCGGCACCGATTCGTTTCTACACCCGCCGCGAGATCGAGAAGCTGCTATTTCGAACGGGCTTCGAGGTGGATCTCCTCACGAGCACGCCGGGCTCTGGCCACTCAGGATGGGTCGCCCAGGGATGTCCCGGTGATGTCCAGATGGGGCGTTTGAGTATGAAAGGCCTACCCAGGTGGATGCCGAGGAGTTTCACTCGCGTGGGTTCGTGGTGCAGGCGACCCCGCCGCCCGCCGTTCAAGCGGGCCTCACATCGATCATCATCGCCACGTTCAACCAGGTCGAATACACGCGGCAGTGCGTTGAGAGTGTCAGGCGGTTCACCGACGAACCGTACGAGATCATCTTTGTGGACAACGGCTCGACGGATGGAACGGCCCGATACCTGGAATCGGTCGCCGGGGCGAAACTGGTCCGCAACCAGGCGAATCGAGGATTCCCTGCGGCCGTCAACCAGGGAATTGCAGCCGCGGCCGGCGACCAGATCTTGTTACTCAATAACGATACGATCATGACCACGGGCTGGTTGGGCCGGATGATCGCTGCCTTGAGATCCGATCCCAAGATCGGGCTGGTCGGCCCGTGTTCAAATTCCGTGGGCGGCGAGCAGCGGGTAGATGCCCATTACGACAGCCTTCCCGGCCTTGACGCCTTCGCCTGGGAGCGAAGCAAGGCCCATGACGGTGCGATCGAGGATACTCACCGCCTGATCGGATTCTGCCTGCTGATCCGTCGCGCGGTCATCGACGAGATTGGATTGCTGGACGAACGGTTTGGCATCGGCTGCTACGAGGATGACGACTATTGCGTACGCGGATCGCCGCTGGCTGGCGCGTCGTCATCGCCCGAGACGTGTTCGTCCACCACTTCGGGAGTCGCACTTTTGTGGGGAACAACATCGACCTGCCGGAGATTATGCGCGAGAACGAGAAGAAGTTCCGGGACAAATGGTCCGGTGAGTCCGGCTCGGTGATCGCCCCACAATCGAAGTCGGTGATCGATAGGGTTCGTTCCGCACCCAGTGCACCTAATGGGCAACGGGAATTCACAATCGCGCGAGAGCCAGGTCGCGGTCTACTGCTCAAGCATCGGCGTGCCCGACTTTCGCTCTGCATGATCGTTCGCGATTCGGCCGGTACCTTGCGGGCATGCCTGGACAGCATCCGCCCGTGGGTTGACGAAATCGTGGTTGTCGACACCGGCTCGAAGGACGAGACTCCGCAGATCGCCGAAGAGTTTGGGGCGCGGTTATTCCATTTCCCGTGGTGTGACGATTTTTCAGCTGCTCGGAACGAGTCCCTGCGGCATGCGACCGGTGATTGGCTGTTCTGGATGGATTCGGACGATACGATTCCACCGGACTGCGGCCGGCAGCTTCATGAGCTGATCGACGGCGACGTCGAGCCGGATGTGTTGGGGCACGTCATGCAGGTGTATTGCCCTGGCGGAGACATCGAGGGAGGGCCGGATTCCGATGTCACGGTCGTCGATCACATCAAGCTTTTCCGGAACCGCCCGGACCTCCGATTTCGAAGGCCGGGTTCACGAACAGATACTTCCTGCGATTCGCCGCGCCGGCGGGACCGTTGCCTGGACCGATCTGTACGTCGTTCACTCGGGTTCCGATCCCAGCCTTGAGGCCCAGGATCGCAAGCGCCGCGCGACCTGCATCTGCTGCACCTGGAGCTTCGCGAACGCCCCGACCATCCATTCGCGCTCTTCAATTTGGGAATGACGTATGTCGATGGAGGGCGCTTTCGACGAAGCAGAGGAGTTTCTGAGGCGCAGCTGAAGCAATCACATCCGGATGAGTCCCACGTACGAAAAGTTTACGCTCTCCTGGTTTACACCCAGATGCAGCTCGGCCGGCCACAGGACGCGATGGCCACCTGTCGTAAGGGTAGAGGTCTCTTTCCGCAGGATCCGGAGCTACGATTTCGCGAGGGATTGCTCTTGCATGAGCTAGGCCGTCTGACCGAGGCGGTGCAAGCGTACCGCGATGTGCTTGCCAACCGCGAAGAGCAGCATTTCAGTAGCATCGACCGCGGACTAACGGGCTTCAAGGCACGCCAAAACCTTGCTGTGGTGTACACCGACATGGGTGACCTGAGACGCGCCGAGGAGCAGTGGCGGCAGGTGACGAGCGAGATGCCCCACTATCTTCCAGGTTGGCGCGGCCTGAACGATGTTCTGATGCGAAATGGTCGGCACCAGGAAGCCAGGGCCGTGGCTGAACAGTGTCTACGCGATCCGGCTCTGGAGGCAGAGGGACATCTCATGTGCGGCCGTCTGGCAATGGCTGACGGCGACATCGAAGGTGCGCGAATGAATTCGAGGCGCGATTGCCGTTGCTCCTGGCAACAGGACGGCCCTGGAAGCTCGGTGTCAGGTTCTCTTCGACCACGGTCCTTCATCCGAGGCCGAGGCGGCTCTGAGAACACTCATCGATCACCAACCCGCAGACGCGTGTGCCCACCACAATCTGGGCATATTGATGCTGCGCTCGAGACGGCACGATGAGGCGGCCCAGTCATTCCGGCAGTCACTGCGGCATCGTGCGACGTGCCGGACCTATCTCCCACCTTGGATTTGCCCTGAAGGAGAGTGGGCGGATCGAGGAAGCGGTTTCTGCATGGCAGCAAGTACTGCGGCTGCGCCGGCCGACGCCGCGGCCCTTGAAGAATTAAAACAGGCCGGGCACTCGGGAAACGGCACCAGCTTGATCGACTCTCACGGGTTCGGTCACTTCATTCGTCAGAAAGCACCTGACACAAGTAACGGTGTCGCACTGCGCGCCATTGATTGTCGCGGGCTAAGGAGCGGCTGCAACGGTCATGATTCCGCAGGAACAGCCCCAGAAGTTTTCGACGCCGGAGATCACTGCCAGGGAGGGAGATCAACTCCCCAGCGGCGACACCGGGCTCGACAATTTCGTGCACACGCTTCAGGCTCACTTGAATGCGTTGCGACGGCACCAAGGCAGCGACGCTGATAAGAGGACTGAGTGGGATCATTTCATCCGTGAGCACGAGCCACATTTTCTGCGGATGATCAGGTCACACCACTGGCCGGCAGACGAGTGTGAAGACCGTGTGCAAGACCTCTGCGTGGCCCTCGTCGTTGCCCTGAAGAGCTTTCACTTTGAACCTGGTCGAGGTTCCTTTGAGGATTGGATTTCCGTGGTCGTACGGCATCGGCTGGTGGACTCCGATCGATTCCTGGAAAAGCCGCCCGGTGTTACGTTTCGGCTGCCTGAAGGCCGATGAGTTGCCCGGCCGCGAACCAGACCCGGTGAACGCCCTCGAGCAGAAAGACCTTCAGGAGCTGGTAAGAGATGCTCTGGATGAGCTCGTCAGGTAACGGCCCGCGACTATGAAGCGTTCCGACTACGATGGATCGAGGGCTTGTGCGTGAAAGAAATCGCGGCGCGGTTGGAAATGACCGAAGGACAGATCTGGTCCAGCAATCACAGAGTACAGGAGAAGCTCCGTCCACTGCTTCAGCGACGCTTGGATCCAGGGGACTGACAGAACGTCAGGTCGTCGTATGCCTACACGCCCATGACGGACTGGCGGGCGACCTCTTTTTTGGCGATTTCTC
>CAVUQG010000001.1:0-29518 GCA_963743555.1 uncultured Solirubrobacterales bacterium | reverse complement strand
CGGGCAGGACGACCGCTTCCACACCGGCGAAAGGAGTGAGCGCCACTTTGCGCACGAGCGCGCCTTTGAGTTCGGCCAGCGTGCCGTCGGCGCCGACGAGCTCCACCGAGTCGCTGTCCTTCGGCCCGACTGCGTTGGCGCTCACTTCGAGCAACGGAGCGGCGATCCGCACGCCACTCAGTCGCCGAGTTTCGCCGACGAGCTTTTCCGGCATGCCCTGCGCCTCCCGCGCGGTCAGCTGCAGTGTCGCGGCGCCGACGATGCCGCTGTTGAGCTGCCCAACCGAGCTGGAAAGGCTGGAGCTGGCGATCTGGGAAGCAAACAGCAATCCGACGCCGGCGGCGATGCCGATCAGCGCGAAGCACTCCTGCAGGGCACGCGCACGCAAACGTACTCGGTACAGGTGAAGCACGTTCGCGAACCTCATTGCTTGCCCCCTGGAATCGTTACGCTCACGCCGCGCTATCGTCGTGCACTTCGCGCGCGGAGCTGGTTGGCGCGAGACCCTGATCTGGGTCGTAGTCGACCAGCTTGCCGTCGCGCAGCGCCAGCACACGGTCGGCGTAAGCGGCCGCCTGTGGGTCGTGGCTGACGAGCACGATCGCCACGCCGCGTTCGCGGCACAGCTCGGTAAGCAGTTCGAGCACCTCGCGCCCGCGTTGCGTGTCGAGGCTGCCGGTGGGCTCGTCGGCAGCAGCGCTTTGGCTCGGTCGACAGCGCCCTGGCGATCATCACACGCTGGCGCTCGCCCATCGAGAGCGTCTCCGAGCGGTGCGTCAGGCGTCCGCCGAGCCCCAGGCGCTCCAGTAGCGGCTGCACGCTTTTATGGGCCTCCTTCCACGGCGTGTTCTTGAGCAGCTTCAGCACCGTGTTGTCGATCGCCGTCACACCAGGCAGCAGGTCGAAGTTCTGGCGCACGAAGCCCATTTCCTGAGAGGCGGAAGTGCGAGGCCTCGCGCTCGGACAGGGAGGAGATGTCGCGGCCGTTGACCAGAACTTTGCCGCTGGTCGGCGCCAGCAGCGCCGCGACCATCAAGAGCAGTGTCGTCTTACCAGAGCCGCTCGGCCCATACAGGGCAACCATCTCGCCTTGGGAGACCGATAGCGACACGCCGTCAACGGCGCGTACGGTCTCCTCTCCGGCTGTGTGGTAATGCTTGACGAGATCTCGCAGCTCCAGCATGCGTGTCCCTCTCCCTTGTGACCGGCCGGCAGCTGACCATGCTACCGACCCCCCTCCTGCTTGACCTGTGGAGAAACCCTATCTGAAAATGTCCACGTTGGGAGTTGACTGTCGTGCACGTCCTCGGGCGGATGCCCAAGCCTGGCTCTGTATTAGCGTGGGCAGACGGCGCAGCTCGAACACGAGCATCGTCGGGCGGCGCAGGGCGCTGACCGTGGCGAGCACGCTGTCGCCGATTGGTTTCAGCTCGGCACTGTGGGCTTCGGGCGTGGCCAGATAGTTGCCGATCATCGCGGCCAAGATCACGATGTGGCGGCGACTGTGGGGCAGCTCGCCGGCCTGCTCACGGGCCTGCTCGGCGATCCACCTCATCCGCTGTGCGGCTTGCTCGGGACCGTAGTACTCGATCAGGCTGCGGTGGCCTGCCGCCTCGTCCTCGTGTTTGTCGATCAGATTGTCAAGCAGTGAGTGCAAGCCACCGATCCAAGGAAAGTAGGCGTGTGCCAGTGCGCTGACTTCGCCCGCGTCGAGCTGTGGCCCGGCGGCGGCCGCGATCAGCACGTGCACGCCGAGCGAGGAGCCGGCGGCGGCGGCGGTCTCCCACCATTGCAAGCCCGTTCCCGGTGGCGTGGCCGTGCGCGCCCACTGCTCCAGGCCGGTGTGCTCGCCTTGGGACTTGCTCAGGTTCAGACTCTGAAAGGCGACGATGCGGGCGGCCGCGGCCTGTGCCGAGGGCGCCGCCAGGAGGTGGGAGGGCAGTGCCGCGAACGCGTCGCGGCACTCCTCTATCAGCGCGTCCAGGTAACCGCCGTCATCGCGTTGCGGATGATGCTCATACCAGTCGAGCGCGCGAGCGCCCCCCGTCGTACACGGATCGATGCCGGAGGAGTCCGTGTCGAGAGAGCCAACTTCGCTGTCGAGCGGCGCCGTGGCCCCTCTCGGCGTGACCGCATAGACGAGCGCTTCGTGCAGTCGCCGCCCGTCGAGCACCGGGTCGGGGCTCGGCTGCTCGCCGAGCATGTCGAGCAGGTTGTAGGCCGCCTGGAAGGCACTCGTGGCCCTCGTCACCTTGGCCCGCCGCGCCAGCGGCACAAACGCAGCGAAAGCCGCGGCGCCCTCGATGTTGCCGCGCTTGTCGAGCGCGTCGAGGGCTAACTGACGCAGCACGGGATCAGGTATCCGCCGCGCGCGCGTCCGCCATCGGGCGATGTAAAAACAGACGCGCGGAAAGACGCTCGTCCAGTAGCTGAAAGCCGCATGGGCGAACGTGGCAAGCAGCGCCACACGGTTGCGTGGCGCTGTCCGTATTGTCTTCCCCCGGTGCGCGTTCACGTCGTTGACCCCTCCTCCTACACACCACCCTACGACCATGCGCTGTGCGATGCGCTGTCGCTAGCAGACACAGCGGTGGAGTTGTTTACGAGCCGCTTCCCCTATGGGCCCGTCGCGCAGCCCAATGGATATGTGCGCCACGAGTTCTTCTATCGAGCCGCGCTGGGCGCACCGGGCGGACGTGTGCGCATGCTCAGCAAGCTGGCCCAGCACGTGCCGGACATGTTGCGCTATCGCCGCGTGGCTCGATCGGCTGACGTCGTGCACTTCCAGTGGCTGCCGGTACAACACCTCGACGGCTATCTGCTGCCGGCTAGACGTGTCAGGGACGGGCGGCCCCGTCCGCTCGTGCTGACCGCCCACGACGTGCTCCCGCGCGAGCCCCGGCCTGGCCAGCTGTCCGCGCAGAAGCGTCTGTACGACCGCTTCGACGCGATAGTTGTGCACTCGGAGCACGGCCGCGCTCGCCTGATCGACGAGCTGGGAGTCGACGGCGAGCGTATCCATGTGATCCCACATGGCGTGTTCACGCACCTTGCTCCGGGGATCTCTGAGGGACCACGGGCGCCGCCGGGGGGGATTGGCGCGGAGATTGGGACGTCTGAGGA
The DNA here is from genome assembly GCA_963743555.1 of uncultured Solirubrobacterales bacterium. Taxonomy (GTDB): domain Bacteria; phylum Actinomycetota; class Thermoleophilia; order Solirubrobacterales; family Solirubrobacteraceae; genus Palsa-744. Next base: position 26,395 of record CAVUQG010000001.1, on the reverse strand, counting down.
GGGTGATGCCCCCCGCGCGCGCGGGGGGGACAGGTTTTTGAAGACGCCCAGGCCAAGGGAGAGTGGCCCATGCGCCAGGCGCTCGCCAGTGACGACGCCGCGCACGCTCACACCAAGGGCGCGCGACCCCTAGTTCTCATGTTCGGGCTGATGCGTCCCTATAAGGGCATCGACGTGTTGCTGGACGCCTGGCGTGGCGAAGAGGGCGAGGAGCCGATCGAAGACGCCGAGCTCTTGATCGCGGGCATGCCGCGCATGGACATCTCAGCGCTGCAGGCAGCCGCGCCCGCAAACGTAAGTTTCGACCCGCATTTCGTGACCGACGAGGAGCTGCCTGCCTATTTCGAGCGAGCCGACCTGGTCGTGCTGCCCTACCTGCAGGCCGACCAGTCGGGCGTCCTGTTCACGGCGCTCGCGTTCGGCAAGCCGCTACTGCTGAGCGACGTAGGAGGTTTCCCGGAGATGCACAGCACCGGCGCCGCGAGGATCGTGCAGGCCGGCGATCCTCGTGCGCTCGGAAAGGCGTTGAGAGAGCTGTTGGCCGATAGGGCCACCCTGACCGAAATGTGCGTGAGGGCCAGGGCAGCCGCCAACGGACGTTACTCCTGGAAGGCGATCGCCGCAGCGCACGTCGAGCTCTATGAGCAGCTCCTCGGAGCAGGGGAGCTGCGCTAGCGTCTGCGCTCGGACAGAATGCGGTCCATGCGCACAGCGCTCGAGATCGTGTTCTGGGCCTCGGCCATCCTGATTGTGTGGACACAGGTGGGCTACGCCATCGCCGTGGGGATGCTGGCTCGCCTCCTCGCGCCGGCGCCAAAAGCCGAGGTAGCGGAGCAGGCACGAACCAATCCTCCAAATCAAAGCGTGTCGTTGATCGTCGCCGCCCACGACGAGCAGGCGGTGATCGGCGCGAAGGTCGCCAATGCGCTCGCGCTGCGACTACCCGCGCGAGCTGCTCCAGGTGATCGTCGCCTGCGACGGCTGCACGGACGCGACCGCCAAGCATGCGGACGATGCAGGTGCCGACCTTGTGCTCGAGCTACCGCGCGGCGGCAAGATCGTCGCTCAGGACACCGCTGTTGAGCGATCGAGCGGGGAGATCGTCGTCTTCTCCGACGCCAACTCCCAATGGGAGCCGGATGCGCTGGGAGAGCTCGTGGGCGCCTTCGCGGATCCGCAAGTGGGCTATGCCTGCGGACAGGTTCGCTTCGTGCAGGGTGCAGACGGTGCCCAGGCCACCAACCAGGAGGGTGTGTACTGGCGCTATGAGATGGCGCAGCGCGCGAGTGAGTCGCGGTTGTCATCGATCACCGCGGGCAACGGCGCCATCTACGCCACCCGCCGAAAGTCCTACATCGTGGTCGACCCGATCATGGGCCACGACCTGTCGTTTCCGTTCAACATGGTCAAGCGCGGCTGGCGCGCCGTGTACGTGCCGGACGCGCGCGCCACCGAGAAGATGGTCCCCTCGATCGAGGGCGAGTGGCGGCGCAAGCGGCGCATGATGAGCCACACTTGGCCGATCGTCCTGCGCGGTGGCATGCTCTCCCCGCGCGGCTACACCCTCGGCTACGCCGGGATGATCTTCTCCCACCGGCTTTTGCGCTACCTGACCCCATTTCTGCACGTCTTTGCCTTCCTCGCCAACATCGCGCTCGTGGCGGGCGGGACCAGAGGTGTCTATGAAATCACTCTCATACTCCAGGTCGTCCTCGGCGCCTCCGCCGGGATTGGCGGTTTGATACGTGTGCGGCCTCTCTTGATCGCGCGCTACTACTTCCTCACGACGCTCGCCGCCGCCGCCGGCCTGTGGGACTGGCTGCGCCACGGCACCGCCCCTTCGTGGGGAGCGGCCGAGGGGACCAGGTGATCAGGCGCGCGATCGACGTTGTCCTCGGGACGATCGCCCTGGTCGCGGCCGCGCCTGTGATCGCGGTGGCGATGATCGCCATCAGGCTGGAGTCACGCGGGCATCCGATCTACCGCCAACGGCGCGTCGGCAAGAACGGACAAGAGTTCGACCTGCTCAAGCTGCGCACGATGGTCGACGGCGCGGAGCATGTGGGCGCGGGCTTGGCGATCAACGAGAACGACCCGCGAGTCACGCGAGTGGGGGCCTTCTTGCGCCGGACTTCGCTGGACGAGCTGCCCAACCTGCTGGGCGTGGTGCGCGGTGAGCTGTCGTTCATCGGTCCGCGCCCGACGATCCCAGTGCAGGTGGCCCAGTACACAGAGCGCCAGCGCGGCCGGCTTCAGATCAGGCCTGGCATCACCGGCTGGGCCCAGGTCAATGGCCGCGCCTCGTTGCCCTGGAGCGAGCGCATCGAGCTCGACCTCTACTACATCGAGCACCGCTCGCCGGCGCTCGACGCACGTATCCTGTGGCGCACGGTAGCGATCGTGCTCGGCGGCTCGGGCCTCTACAAGGGCCAGACGGGAGGATGGCAAGATGGCTGAATCACGGCCGGCGATCATGCTCACCGGCGTTGGCAAGCGCTACGACATCGTGGCCTGTTTCGTCGCCCTTACGACCGTCGTGGCGGTCGATCCCAACCCGCTTGCTCCAGCTCAGTACGCGGCGCAGATCCGCGCCAGCCCGCCGCCAATCGCAGATCCAAGCTACGTGCCCGAGTTGGCGCGCCTCTGCGCCGAGCACCGAGTCGGCGCCGTGTTGCCGCTCACCGACCTCGACATCGAGACGCTCGCGCTGGCCCATGAGCAGGGGCTGCTTCCGGCGCTGGTCCCCTCCTCGCAGGTGGCGCATGCCACCTATGACAAGTACGAGGCGCATTTGCTGCTCGAGCGCCTCGACCTGCCCTCGCCTCCGACGGTGCTGCCCGATGACGACCTCGATGTCCTCCACTATCCGGTGATGGTCAAGCCGCGAAAGGGCTCGGGCGCACGCTCCATCCATCTCGCACACAGCCCAGAGCAGGCCCACTTCTTTGTTGACTACGTGGATGAGCCCACGATGGTGCAGCAAGCAATGGGAGGCCCGGAGCTTTCGATCGACTGTCTCGGCGATCTCGACGGCCGTTGCCTGAACGCGATCCCGCGCACGATGCTCGAGTCGCGCGGCGGTGAGTCGATCAAGGGCACCGTGATCGACGATCCCGAGCTCGTCGAGTTGGGATGCACCGTGATGGAGGCGCTCGCGGTGCGCGGACCAGCCACGATCCAGGTGTTTCGCGATCCCGAGCTGGGAGTGCGCATCACCGACGTCAACACGCGCTTCGGCGGAGCTTTCCCCGCGCCGGCGTTGGCGGCGTTGCCCGGCCGCTCCTACCCCGAGCTGATCGTGCGCATGGCCGCCGGCGAGCATGTGCCCCCGCACGTCGGCGAGTATCGCCGTGAGGTCACTTTCACGCGCTACTACTGGCAGCTGGAGCTGGACGAGCGGATGCAGCCAACCGACAAACAAATCCTGCCGGCGGGTTGATCGGCTCTGAGATGTAAGAATGGTGGATAGTGAGTTCCTTGCTTACGAAGCCAGGATCTGAGGGCTCGTCCGAGCAATCGGCGGAGTCCAATGGTCTTGACCCAAATGGGTCGCGGCCGGACCCGGCTCCCGCGCCTTACGAGTGCTCGAAATGCGGGCTGCCGATGCAGGAGGGCCAGGACTGGTGTCTGCAGTGCGGCACAGCCAAGCCGCGCCTTTTCGGCGGCGGCCCGGGCTGGCGCACGGGCATCGCGATCCTTGGCTCGACAGCGGTGCTCGTTTGCGGCGCGGCTGTGGCTGCATACGCAGCACTGAACAAGACCAAGCCGAAGTCCTCGGCCGTGGCACTGGTCATAAAAACTCCAGCAACGGGTGTACCCGCCACAACCACGCCCACGACTCCGGGCGCCACCCCAACTCCGGGGGGGGACCCCAATTCCGGGAACGCCTACAACAGTCAAAGCCACCCCGCCAAAGATCCCGCTGCAAACTCCGACACCCAAATCGACGAGCGGCGCGGACAGCGAAGCCAACAACGCCCTGTTCCCGCCCGAAACGAAAACGCCCAAATCGACAAGCGAACCCGACGAAAACCACAAGCGAACCGACGAAAAGCACGAGTGAAAGCAAAGAAACAAGCAGTTCTGAAACGAACACAAGCACCGAATCCGAAGCGCCGAGCCCGATTCTGCTCGACACGAACGCGGCCAGCGTCTACAACCCCTACAACTACCCAGCCTCGTTGTTCGACGATCCCAGTCTCGCGATCGACGGCGAAGTGAGCACTGCTTGGACAGCTCAGGTACAGGCCGAAAACGCTCCCAAGATGGCCGAGGGACTGCTGCTCGACCTGAAGAACCCACAGAAGTTGGGAAGCACTGTCGTGGAGACGACGACCACGGGAATTACCGTCGAAGTCTATGGAACTAACGGCAGCACGCCCCCGACGTCGATTTCAGATCCGGCCTGGGCACGTATCGTCGGATTGAAAGTTTTGAAGAAGAAAAGCACCACGCTTAAGTTGAAGACCAAAGGCAAGGGTTATCGCTACATCCTGCTGTGGCTGGCCAAGGCCCCGGCTACCTCGACGGCTGCGAATCCGGGCAGCGTCTCCATCAACGAATTCGAACTCTTCCCACCCAAGTAAGGGTCGGCGAGGTCTTCCTTAGCTGGAGGTGGCGCGTTTTGCTCGTGTGGCGCGGGTTGACTTGGCGCGACTCGGCTTTGTCGCCCACACCTCGTCGAGGAAGCCGGCGATCTCATCGGTGAGTCGTTCTGGGCGAAGGCGCAGCTCGACCAGTGAGTCGGCTTCGATCAGGCGAGCGTCGGGCAACTCCTCGGCCAGCATGCCCGCATCTGAGAAGGGATGAACAGGGTCGCGCCGGTGCCCGAGCACGAGCGCGGGTGTCTTGAAGGTGCGTCGTTCATTCCGATGTGGCGCGATTCGCCCAAAGAAGAGACCTTGCAGTAGCGCGCCGCCTGGGCCTGGATCCTGGCGCACCAAGTCGAGTACCACGTTGCCGTAATAGGGCAGTAGCCGCCGCGGCACCGCGCGCGTGCCGCGCGAAACGAGCTTCATCAGCGGCTCGCCGAAAGTGAGCGCCACCAGGATCGGAGTAAAGGTCAAGGCGCTGGAGAGCAGCCCGTTGTCGAGCACGGGCATCTCAATGATCATCCCGCGCAGTCTCTCCGGTGCGGTCGCGGCGACTTGAAGCGCCGCGTTCGCACCGAGCGAGGTGCCCATCACGACGGCCTCGTCGATCTCCAGATGATCCATCAAGGCCACGAGTTGCTCGGCGAAGGAGTGCATCGAATAACGCCACATGTCGCGGGGACGATCGGATTCACCGTGGCCAAGCAGGTCAACCGTGACCACACGGTTGCCGCGCGCCGCCAGCTCTTCGGCAAGCGGTCGGTGCATCTTCTGGGAGAGCAGCAGACCGTGCACGAGGATTACCGGACGCTTGGCGGCCTTGGCACGGGGCGATGTCTTACCACGCGTGCCGTCGCTCTTCAGCTCCGCCGGGCCCCCGCCGAACTCTGTGTAGGCGATGCGCTGGTGATGGAAGAGAAACGACGCCACCGTTGAAGACTAGCGCGGCGGTGTGTATACCGCCCGCGGCTCAGTCTGTTCCGATTCCACGATACGTATGTTCAGAAATACACCCCTTTTGCGTGCATGGGGAGTTTGGGCTATGCCCACGACCCGTCCCGAGCCGGCAACGGTCAACGGAGGGTCAACGGAGCATCGAAGGGCGTCTCGCGGGCCCCCCGACCCGCGTGACGTCCGATACGCGGACCCGGACGAAGCCGTGGATCGTCCGGGTCCGGCCCCCCTCCGGGACCATCCATAGGCCTGACGGGATGGTCTGCACGTAGAACCCCGTAGCACCCCGGAAGATGCGGTGTTTGCGTTTGCGCGCTAGCTTTGGCCGCGCAACCAAATTTTCAGGAGGAGACAGCATGGCCAAGCAGTCCCGCATCCTCGCCGGACAGACCGCGGCGATCACCGGCTCGGCGCGCGGGATCGGCAAGGCGACCGCACAGGCGCTCTTGCGCCAGGGAATGAAGGTGGCGATCGGCGATGTCGACCTCGCCGCTGCTAGTCAGACGGCGAAAGAGCTCGGGCCCAGCACCGTGGCGCTGGCGCTGGACGTAACCGATCGCGCGTCGTTCACCGCGTTTCTGGACAAGACTGAAGAGCAGCTCGGTCCGATCGACGTGCTCGTCAACAACGCCGGCATCATGCCGATTGGGCGCTTCATCGACGAGGACGACCTCACCGCACAACGCATGGTCGACATCAACCTGCACGGGGTGATCTTGGGGACGAAGCTTGCGATGGAGCGGATGGTCCCGCGCAACCGCGGGCACATCGTCAACATCTCCTCCCAGGCCGGCAAGTTTGGGGCTCCCGGCGGTGCCACCTACTCGGCGACCAAGCATGCGGTCGTCGGCCTCAGCGAGGCGGTGCGCGGCGAGCTGCGCTTGATGAAGGCCAACGTCGACATGAGCTACGTGATGCCGTTCGTCGTCAATACAGAACTGGGTGGCGGCCTCGGTGAGGCGCGCGGGATGAAGGTGCTGCAACCCGCCGAAGTAGCGGACGCGATCGTGGAGGCGTTGCAAACTGGCCGGGTTGAAGTGTGGGTGCCGAAGTCGGCCAAGCGCACCAGTACGCTCGGGGTGCTGCTGCCACGACGGCTCTCGGAGGGGATGGCACGCGCGCTGAAGGCGGACCAAGTGCTGGCCGGCGCCGACGCAAGCGCCCGTCGCGGCTATGAACTGCGCGCTTCGAAGTCCGAGCCGGGTTTGGAGCCCGCGCCGCGGACTCCTGAGCTGACGGATGGGGGCGGTTGAGGCTGGAGGCTCGGGCTGGGACTGTTCGAGTCAGCCCCGCCGAGGAAAAGGACTATGCCCCCTGCGCGCGCGGGGGGCATGCCGTTCTTGCGATCATCGAGTCGACAGCCACTCGGCGATCTGGCGGCCTATCTCTGGGCCTGCGTCCTCCTGCAGGAAGTGCGAGGCGTTCTCGATCACGCGTGGCTTCTCACGGCCGATCGCCGCGGCGAACCGCTCGCCTGTGGCAAGCGGCAACACCGGGTCCGAGTCGGCCCACAGCATTAGCGTCGGGCGCTTGTCGTCCTTGAGCGCGTCGAGTACGCGTTGTCCTGCCTCGGCGCCGGGTGCGTCGGGCTCGCGCGGGATCATCAGCGGAAAGGCTCGCGCGCCAGCCTTCGAGGCAATGCTCGGATATGGCGCTTCATAGGCGGCGATCACCTCGTCGCTCGGGTCGTTCTTGCACGCACCGCGCACGAGCATGCCGACCGGTAGGTCCTCGGTGCGCTCCACGAAGTCCTTGAACGCCGTCCACGCGTCGGTCATCTTCTGGTGACCGGTGAACAACCCGGTGTCGAGGATCACCAGCCGCTCGAAGCGCTCGGGATGTTCGACCGCGAGACGAAGCCCGATCGGGCCACCCCAGTCGTGCACCACCATGGTGGCTTTGCGAATGTCCAGCTCCTCGAGCAGTGGAGCGACCGCCGCGACGTGACGGTCGTAGGAATACCAGTCGATGTCGATCGGCTTGTCCGAGCGCCCGAAGCCGGGCAGGTCCGGCGCGATGCATCTGAAGCCGGCATCCCTGACCGGCGCGAGCACCTTGCGCCACAGAAACGACCAGGTCGGCTCACCGTGCATGAACAGCACCGGAGCACCATCGCCCTCATCCACGTGGGCGAGGCGCAGTCCGTCGTGCTCGCGATAGTGCGCCTTGAACGGAAAGTCAGGGAGACCTTCAAGCAGCTCGTCCGGGGTACGCACCGCGTCGGTCATCGGCGAGAGAGCATACCCACCGGAGGATCGGTTAGGCTCGCAGACGGGATGTTCGCAGCAATAGCACACTTCGGGCCTGTGCTTGCAGCCGAGAAGAGCAAGGTGCCGTACTACATCGCGGGCGGCTTGCTCGTCGCTTGGGCGCTGTTCGTATCGGTCGTCTTGGGGCGGCGCAACCCGAACTTCCCAAGCTCGCTCGCAGGACAGCGCGCCGTGATGGCAATCACGGCTGTGCTCGTGCTGGCTACCGTCTCGATGGCGGTTGTCACCTCGGGTGGCTCGAGCGCCAAGGCGACGGTCGCGCCGATCACCCAAATAGGCCGCGAAGCAGCCTCTGGCTCCGGCACCTCGTCGCTAACCGAGGAAGCTGACCCGGAAGGCCAGCTGCGCTACACCACGAGGAATCTTTCGGCCAAGACCGGCAGGGTCACGATCGACTTCAAGAACTCCTCTCCGCTGATGCACAACATGACGATCGCGCAAGGAACGACCGTGTTGGCTGCCACGCCCACTTTCCAGGGGGGCCGTGCAAGGAGGCTCACGCTCAATTTGAAGCCCGGCACCTACGTCTTCTACTGCTCTGTTCCCGGCCATCGACAGGCCGGCATGGAAGGCAAGCTCACCGTCCAATAGGCGACGGCGGTGTCGCCCGCCGCGCCCGCCATACTTGTCGCATCGGGAGCGCCTGTCTGCTGTGTCCTCTGGCGCTCCCAGCCCAACGAACCAGAAGGAGTCGCGGGATGGATGTGATTGCCAGGATCGACCAGGCCAGGCGCGAACACGACGTGCTCGAGCACCCGTTCTATCAGCGCTGGAGCGCCGGCGAGCTGAGCGCCGAGGAGCTGGCTTTCTATGCCGGCGAGTACCGCCACGCCGTTGTCGCGCTGGCACAAGCTTCAGACAGCGTTGCCGCCAAGGTAGATCCGGACCGCTGCGCCGGTCTCGAGCGTCACGCGGCCGAGGAGCACAGCCACGTCGCATTGTGGGATGCGTTCGCGGCCGCGACGCTCACCGCCGAGAGGACAGCCGGAGCCACCGCTGAGGCTGCCACCGAGCGTAGCCCGTTGCGCGATACGGATGCTTGCGCTCAGGCCTGGACCGCGGGCGCCGACGCCCTGGAGCATCTCGCCGTGCTGTACGCGATCGAGGCCAGTCAGCCGGCGATCGCCCAGACCAAGCTTGAGGGGCTCGTCGAGCGCTACGGCTACACGGCCGAAGGCCCGGCGGTCGAGTACTTCGAGCTGCACGCCAAGCTCGACGTCGAGCATGCGCGTCAGGCACGGGAGCTGATTGTCGAGTTGATGAGCGAGGACGAGGCGCAGGCGCGAGTTCAGGCCGACCGTATGGTCGAGCGCGCAACCGCTGCATTGCAGGGTAATTGGGAGTTGCTCGACGGCGTGGACGCTCACTTCGCACAAGCCGTCTGAACGCTTGCCGACTCAGCGCGCGGCAGGCAGACTCTCGCGCGCTGAGTCTTGGCGTCCCACAATCTGAGGTTTTGATCCAGGCGCAGCGCTTGAGCGAATGCTCTGTATGGGCCTATCCGAATCCCCCGCGAGGATTGCGCCACTCTTATGAGGATCGCGATCGTGGGCGCCGGCGTCTCGGGCATGGTCACGGCACACCTGCTCCATCCCAGACACGAGATCGTCGTATTCGAGGCCGGCGACTCTGCTGGTGGCCACGCCAACACGATCCGCGTGGACACGCCTGATCAGACCCACAGCGTGGATACCGGCTTCATGGTGTTCAACGATCGCAACTACCCAAGCTTCGAGCGTCTGCTGTGCCAACTCGGCGTAGCCTGGCAACGCTCGGACATGAGCTTCGGCGTGAGCGACGGGCGCGGGGACTTCGAGTACAACAGTGCCTCGCCGAACGGCCTGTTCGCAAAGCGCGCGCATCTGCTGACGCCGTGGTTTCATCGCATGATCGCCGACCTCGTGCGTTTCAACCGCACGGCTCGCGAGCTCTTGCAAGGCTTAAGCGGCGACGTCTCACTTGGGCAATGGCTGGCCGAGCAGCGCTTCTCCGAGGCTTTCGTGCAACGCCTGATCGTCCCGCAGGCCTCGGCCGTCTGGTCAGCGGACCCTCATCAGATGCGCAGCTTTCCGGCGCGCTTTCTCGTCGAGTTCTTCGATAACCACGGGATGCTTGGGCTGACTGGCCGCCCCCGCTGGCGCACGGTCACCGGCGGCTCTGAGAGCTACGTGCGCGCGCTCATCGGACCCTGGCGCCACCGCCTGCGGCTCGGGACAGCGGTGCAAGCGATCGAACGCCGAGACGACGCAGTCATGGTCAAGCCTCGCGGTGGCGAGGCAGAGCGTTTCGATGAGGTCGTGATCGCGACCCACTCAGATCAGGCGCTTGCGACGCTCGCCGATGCCGATCCACGCGAGCACGAGATCCTTGGCGCCATGCCCTACCAAGCCAATGAGGCCGTGCTCCACACCGACACACGCCTGCTGCCTCATCGTCGGCGCGCGTGGGCGAGCTGGAACTACCACCTGTTGGAGGGCCCGACTGAGCGAGCCACAGTCACTTACCACATGAATCGTTTGCAGTCACTGGAAGCCGATCGTGAGCTGTGCGTGACGCTCAACCGCACGGCGGCGATCGATCCGGAGCACGTGATCCGCACGATTCCTTATGCCCACCCGGTGTATACGTCGGATGGCGTGCGCGCGCAAGCTCGCCGAGCGGAGATCAGCGGGCGCAACCGCACGCACTACTGCGGCGCCTACTGGGGCTGGGGCTTTCACGAGGACGGCGTGCGCAGCGCGCTTGATGTGGGCGCCCATTTCGGGGTAGGGCTATAAGTGATGCAGACGTCATCTGTGAGTGGTGACCACGCAAAGTGTGTAAAGGACGGGGCCGTTGCCGCTCCAGGTAGGAGCGTGAGCGCGATCTATCTCGGCAGCGTCCGTCATCGCCGCTTCGATGTGCGCGCACACGAGTTCCGCTATCGGCTCGCGCTTGCCTACATCGACCTCGACGAGCTGCCCACGCTGCTGGGCGGGCGTCTGCTTGCCTCTCGCCCCGGGCCTGCTCGCTTTCGCCGCTGCCACGATCTGGGTGACGAGCACATGCAGCTAGCCGACGCGGTGCGTGACGTCGTGGCCGAGCAGGCCGGCCTGCGCCCGTCCGGGCCGGTCCGTGTGCTCACGAACCTGAGCAGCTTCGGGCACTGCTTCAACCCCGTCAGCTTCTACTACTGCATGGATGAGGCAGCTGAGCGGGTGGACGCGGTGGTTGCTGAGGTCACCAACACGCCATGGGGCGAGCGCCACGCCTATGTGCTGGCGCGCGGCAGCAAGGATCGTTCACCCACCCGAACTGCCGGCGCGGCGCTCGCCGGCAGTTCGACCAAGGCTTTGCACGTCTCGCCGTTCATGGGCATGGACCAGCGCTACGAGTGGCGTGTGAGCGTGCCGGGTGAGACGTTGTCGGTGCACATCGCGAGCTCTCACAAAGGAAAGGTGGCGTTTGACGCCACGCTCTCATTGCGTCGGCAAGAGCTCACGAAGACTGCGCTTGGGCGCATGAGCGCGCGCTATCCGGCGAGCGCGCTGCGGATGCTCGCGCTGATCTACGCCCAGGCTCTGCGCTTGAAGTTGAAGGGCGTGCCGGTGCATCCCCATCCCAAGGAGGGCCTGGCGTGACATGGAGGCTCACATCCTTGCTTTCGGGAGGCCTTACATGACAAGGCGCCTCACATCTCCCTTTTCGGAAGGCGGCATGACAACGCGAATCGCGCGCACAATCGCGCACGCGCTGTTGAGGCGCATCCGTTCTGGCAGCCTCACGGTGCTCGAGGACGGTCGCGCACAGGCGACGTTCGGCAGCGGCGCGCCGCATGCGACCGTGCATGTGCGCTCGTCGCTTGCTTGGCGCAAGCTGTTGCGCGGTAGCAACGGGCTCGCGGAGGCGTATGCCCAGGAGCTGTGGGACTCCTCAGACCCGACCGCGGTCGTGCGCGTTGCCGCGCGCAACGCCGAGGCGCTCGACCGCTTGCGCGCTATGTTCACGCCGCTGCTGGCTCCAGCGCAACGCGCACGCACGCTGCTGAACGCCAATACGCGACGTCGCCGCCGCCGCGACGTCGCCGCCCACTACGACCTCGGCAACGAGTTGTTCGAGCTGTTGCTCGACCCGAGCATGACCTACTCCTGTGCTCTCTTCGAGCGACCCGGGATGAGCCTGTACGAGGCGGCGCTTGCCAAGCTCGAGCGCGTCTGCGAGAAGCTCGACTTGCAGCCCGGTGACCATGTGCTTGAGATTGGCAGCGGTTGGGGCGCGTTTGCGCTGTATGCAGCTCGCACACGCGGCTGCCGCGTCACCACGACCACGATCTCGCGCGAGCAGCATCGTCATGCGCTCGCGCAGATCGACCGTGCGGGTCTGCGGGATCGGGTCGAGGTGCTCTTGGAGGACTACCGCGACCTGCGCGGACGCTACGACAAGCTCGTCTCGATTGAGATGATCGAGGCTGTCGGTTGGCGCCACTTCGGCACGTTCTTCGATTGCTGCTCGCGCCTGCTCGTGCCCGACGGCGCGATGCTGCTGCAGGCGATCACGATCGACGATCGCGCCTACGAGGTCGAGAAGGCCTCGCGCAGCTTCATGAACACCTACATCTTCCCGAACGGCTGTCTGCCTTCGATACGCGTGATCGAGCGCGCCGTCAAGCAGCGCACGGACATGCGCGTCGCGGGGTTGCAGGACATCACCTTCCACTACGTGCAGACACTGCGCCACTGGCGCGCCAACTTCGAGGCCAACTTGGGCAGGCTCGCCGAGCTCGGCTACGACGAGCGCTTCCAGCGCATCTGGCGGCTCTACCTGTCCTACTGCGAGGCGGGCTTTGCCGAGCGGCGCATCGGCGACGTGCAGGTGTTGCTGGTCAAGCCGGGCTGGCGAGCCGTGCGGACTGGGCAGTCGGCGGTCACGCATGCGCTCAGTAGCGCCGGCTGAAGTCGTGGCGGTATCCGCCTCCGCCGATCGCCCTCGCGGTGCGCTCTAGCTCAGGCTTGGCTACGTGGTCGTCGGCTGAACAAGCGGGCGGTCACCGCGTCGAGCACGAACGCCGGTCCCTGCGCTGCGAGCATCGCCAAGCCCGAGCGTCCGCCTGGACCGAGCACACGCTTGTCGGCTTCGATCGCGCTAACTACCTTGGCCGCCCATTCCTCGGGCGGGATGCGATCCCAGCCGGAGGTGTCCATGTGCCGCCCGTACACCTCATCGGTGGCGCTCAGCATGTCGGTTGCGACGCCGGGTGTGACCAGGTGCATGGCGTGCACGCCGGTGCCGCGCAGCTCGCGACGCAGCGATTCGGTGAAGCCGACGATGCCGGCCTTGGAGGCGGCGTACGTGCTGGCAGCCGGGAAGTAGGCGTAGCCGCTGATAGACGCGTTATTGACGATCGTTCCTCCTCTGCGGGTGAGCATCCCGGGGAGTACCCGCTGCGTGAGGTGTGCGACTCCCACCAGGTTGACCTGCAACATCGCGTAGACCTCCTCGATCGCCTGCTCCTCAAGCAGCCCTCCGGTCATCAGCCCGGCGTTGTTGACGAGTAGGTCGAGCTGGCCGAGCTCGTCGCCCAGCTCTGAGCAGCACTGTTCGATACTCGCTTGCGAGGAGAGGTCGATATGCACGGCGCGCACTTCTTGCGTGCCGGCGGGCGGTGGGGTCATGGCCTTGAAGCCATCGACGTTGCGTACTCCCGCCAGCACCGAGCGCAGCGGCAACTGGGCAAGCCGCTCGACAAGCGCACGGCCAATACCGCGGTTGGCTCCGGTGACAAGCGCGGTTGTGTTTGTCAGGTCCATTGTTTGAAGCTTAGGACGAGCCTGTATGGGGTGGGCGACCGAAGGAAGATCCGCAGCAAAGCGCGCAACATTTTTCGTTGCGTTAGAATAATGCTATGCCTGTAAGCACAGTCGAGAAGGTCACCGCATTGAGCGAGGACTTCCACTCCCAGCGCAGGCTGGCTGAGCTGTTGGGAGTCAGCCCTGCCCAGGTTACGCGCTGGCGCCGTGGGCAGGGGATCGATGAGCTGAATGCGCAGAGAGTCGACTTGCTTGAGCTTGTGATGTCGAGTCTGTTGCGGCTGTATTCCCCCGATACGGCCGAGTTGTGGCTTACGGGTCTAAATCCTTTTCTCGGGGGCCGCAGGCCGATCGACCTCGTACGTGCGGGCCGCGCACCTGAGTTGCTCGACGCGATAGCTCAGGAGCGCGCGGGCAGCTTCGCGTGATCGTTTGGCGTTTGCTGCCTTGGCAGCCAGGTGTTCCTTCGAGGAGCCCCGGTGGTGCCCTGTGGTTCCCTCGAGAGCTACAAGGAGCAGGACGCCACGACAACCCTGATCGCTATGGCTGTCTATACGTGAGTGAGAACCCGGTCTCTGTTGTGGTCGAGGGCTTGGCCTCCTTCCGTGGCGCGCCTATGCTCACGAGTGGCATGCTCACGCGTGCAGGGGTGCGATTGGCGCTTGCCCAGCTTGAGCTGCACGTGGATGGGCAGCTAGTAGACCTGGACAATCCGCGAATTCTGATCGATACCGAGCTTCGCCCGTCCGAGGTCGCAACTGGGATGCGGTCCGTCACTCAGTCATATGCATTGCGACTTTTCGATGGGCAGCCAGGGCTGCTAGGCCTGCGTTGGTGGTCAACTATCGAGGCGAGCTTGATCAACCTCACGCTCTTCGATCGCGCTCACCTGGAGCTGGGTGTCATCGATGTGGCACCGCTGGCAGTTGCCGATGTCGTTGTGCGCGAAGGCGCCGATCTACTTGGACTGGCCACTTAGGTGGTTCCTCCTAGAAGAAATACTGCTTGGCAATCAACCCCGCCAGAACCCCATAACCCAAATCGGTCGGGTGTATGTCTTCTGGCATTTTGCACATATTCGTCAGCAGGCAGATCGTCGGTTCTTCCAGTTTGCCTGGTGGGTTGAACACCGGCAGCGGATCCGCAAAGCGGGCGCCCACGGCTTCGGCGACTTTGTCCATGACTTCGTTGAGCTGAGCCGTCAACGCATTGCCGCCCGGCAGTTTTTCACCGAACGGGTTGTACAAACCCAGCACGATGATCGTGGCGTGCGGGTCCGCGCCGCGCAGGTCGGTGAGGATCAAGCCCAGGTTTGCCGCTATGTGCGCGAACAGAGCCGGGGCTTCTTTGATTACGCATTCCACTTGCTTTTCACACGTGTGCTCGATCACGCCGAGCGCGTCGTTGGCGCCGATGTCGAGCGTGATCGGGTTGGTGTTGGGGTTGGCCTGCAGGTAGGCCAGCGCATCGGAGAGCTGTGAGGACATCAGT
This sequence comes from uncultured Solirubrobacterales bacterium, assembly GCA_963743555.1. Classification (GTDB taxonomy): domain Bacteria; phylum Actinomycetota; class Thermoleophilia; order Solirubrobacterales; family Solirubrobacteraceae; genus Palsa-744. The sequence goes on along the minus strand of CAVUQG010000001.1, from coordinate 11,302 downwards.
CCGCCCACATAAGGGTGGTGCAGCGGATATGCCAACTGGTATTCGCATGGGCCCTTGATAAACGATTCGGTCGTCTCGCCTGGGCAGCCGTCGTTGATGACCTGAAGTTTGGGGTTGCCGAACTTCAGCAGGCGGGCGAAGTCGTCCACGTAGCCCGTGTTGTAGGCGGCGGGGGGCTCGGTTGGTAAAAGGCTTTCGAACTTGGCCAGTGAATAGCCGAAGGCAAGCGAGTCGCCGAGCGCCAGGTAGCTGGCCTGTGGGAAGCCGTGCCCAGGTCCTTTCTGGCCGGGAGGAGGACCACCGTGGCCGGGCTGTTTCTGGCCATGGGGAGGGCTACCGCGGCCGGGCGCTTGATGGCCGATCTGCGGTCCGCCATGTTTGGAGTGCGCGTATCTCGAGTGGTCGCGCTGTCCCGAGAACGCGCTGGCGGACGAGGCCAGCCACATCGTTGTGAGGATCGCTGCGAGCACCCCGAAACACGCGTGCGAGCGGACATGAAACCGAAGCCGATCGAACATCTCTGCCTCCCTGCAACGAATGGCTTTGCCGAGCAAGCACCCCTTGCGGCCCGCCCGGACTGATCTAGCGGTGATACCCGGGCGGGCGCGCGCTCAAACGAGTGTGGGTCTTGCTGTCAAGCGCATATAGGAGCATGGCCGTGCGGCGTCAGGCGAGCGGCGACCTTCTCTCGGACGACGGGCTCTGACTCCGGGCTCATCTTCGGCCGTGCGCGCAGCACGACTTCGCAGCCGCGCGACGGGCTGATCGTGATCGAGCGCCGGCGCGCGCGCTCCGGACGATCGCCGACCGGCAGCACAAGATTGCGCTCGATCACACTGCGCAGCACGATCTTCATCTCCAGCATCGCGAAGCTCGCGCCGAGACAGCGGCGACGGCCGCCGCCGAATGGCAGCCACGTGTAGGTGCCTGGGGCCTTGCCGCCCTCGCTCTCCAGGAAGCGCTCGGGGCGGAACGCGTACGGCTGCGGGTAGATGTCGGGGTCGTGGTGGACGAGGTAGGCGCTTGCGATTAGCACCACACCGGGCGGGTAACTGACGCCACCGATCTCCACCTGCTGCTTGACCAAGCGTGGCTCGGCGTTCATCAGGACGGGGCGGCGGCGCATGATCTCGTGGATCGTGGCCGTCAAGTAAGGCGAGTCGGGATCCGCGTCCAGTTCCGCGGAGAGGCGCTGCGCGACGCGAGGGGTGCGCGCCAGCAGCTCAAAGCCCCAGGCCAGCTGCGAAGCCGTCGTCTCATGACCGGCGACCAGCGCCGTCACCAGCTCATCACGCAGCTCGGCCGGGCTCATCGGCGAGCCGTCCTCGTGTTCGGCGCCCAACAGCATGGTGAGCACGTCTGGGCCGTGAGCGTCTTCGCGACGACGCTCGTCGATCAGCTCGAAGATCAGCCGGTCGGTCTCCTCGCCCAGCCTTTCCAGGCGGCCCATCGGGCCGCGGCCGGCCAGGGCGCGTTGCGCGAACGGCAGCAGCGAGATCGGGTTCTCGGCGAACTCCAGCAGCTGCGTCAGCAAGTCGCGCAAACGGTCGAGCTGGGCGCCCTGCTCCAGCCCGAAGACCGCTCGCAGCACGATCTCGAGCGTCAGCTGTTGCAGACGCGGGTGCAGCGCGACCGGCTGATCTTGTGGCCAGGTGGCGATCTCGCGCTCGGTCAGCTCGCTCATCAGCTCGGCCAGGGCCTGCATCGCGTCGCCGTGGAAGGCCGGCAGCATCAGCTTGCGCTGACTCAGATGCGGCTTCTCATCGAGCAGAATCACCGAGTTGGGACCGACGATCGGCTCGAGGATGCGCGCGCCCTCGCCTGGGTGCAACACCTCAGGGGATGCTTGGAAGACTTCCTTGATCTCGTCGGGGTCTGAGAGGACGACGAACGGCAGCTGACCGAGCAGCCGCACGGAGAAGCGCTTGCCGTAGCGCTCGCGGGCGCGTACCACAACGCTCGTTGGGCGCAGCCACGAGCCTGCCATCTGCACGCTGGCCGGCACTTTGGGCCCGGGGGGAAGTTGCTGCATGATGCGACGGTTCTCCAGGATGCTGTTCACGGTGGGGCTCCGTTCCTGTTTCGTCTCGCTGGGGGCTTCTTGGGGGCCTTGAGCGTAGCGCGATGAGCAAAAATTGGCTAGGCGGCCAGTTCCGTTGGTGATGCTGTTCGGGCGGTGTTTATTTGGGCTCAGTGGCTTGACACTGCGCATGCCGCCAGGAGCGGATCTCGCTTGACCCGCGGAGAGGGCGCATTGGCCGCGGCTGGAAGGTCGCCTTGTGCCGGGGCTCAGGCGCCGGTCAACGCTTCGGGCTTGGCCTCTGCAGGCGCGTCGCGCTTCTGAAAGAACTCCGCGCCCTCGATGTTCAGATGCGGCGTAACTCGGTCCAGCCAGCCTGGCATGTACCAGTTGAACTTGCCCATCAGGATCATCAAAGCCGGCACCAGCAGACAGCGCACGACGGTTGAGTCGAGGATCACCGCTACGGCCAGCCCAACGCCGAACTGCTTGATCGTGGGGGAGCCGTTGAGCACAAAACTGCCGAACACGAACACCATGATCATCGCCGCGGCGGTGATCACGCGCGCGCTCGTGACCAGTCCCGAGATCACCGAGCCGCGGTTGTCCTCGCCGGCGTGCACGTGCTCCTCGATCTGGCTGACGAGGAACACCTCGTAATCCATCGAGAGCCCGAACAGGATCGCGAACATGAACAGTGGCACGTAGGAGACGATCGGCACCGGGCCACTGAGGCCGATCAGGTTGCTGAGCCAGCCATATTGGAAGACCGCCGTCAGCACGCCGTAGGAGGCGCCGATCGACAGCAAGTTCATGAGCGCCGCCTGCGGCGGGATCACCACGGTGCGGAAGGCGAGGATCAGCAGCACGAAGCTGAGCGCGATCACGACCAGGATCTGTAGCGGCAGCTTGTTGGATATCTGCGTTGCCAGGTCGATGTTGCCCGCCGTGCTGCCGCCGATGTCAGCATGCATGTTCGTGCCTTTTTCCGCGCCTGGGATTACACTCGAGCGCAAGCGTTCGACCAATTCCTGCGTCGGTTTTTCCGCCGGTCCTGTTGTTGCGATCGCGTTGAAATATGCGGCGGTGCCGGCCTTGTCGATCTGGATCTGGGTGATCGCAGCGACGCCCTTTGTGGATGAGACGTCCTTCTGCAACGTTGCCAGGCGCGGGTCGGCGGCGCGCGGATCGCTTGGGGCGCCGGAGGAAGAGCCGGAAGTGCTTGATCCGCTCGTGCTGGAACCCGAATGGCTCTGCGATCCGGATGAGGGAGGGGCCTGCGCGGGCGTGCCCAGCGTGACGGCGACGATCAGCGGGCCGTTGACGCCCGGCCCGAAGTTCGCGGATATCAGATCGTACGCGCGCCGCGCGGTGGTCGAGGTGGACAGCGCGGCCACGTCTTCCTGTCCAAGGCTCAGCGACAGCAGCGGGATCGTCAGCGGCAGCAGGATCGCCAGCGCCGCCAAGCCGGCGATCGCTGGGTGCTTGGCGATGTCGGCGGCCCACTTGGCCCACGCGCCCTGCTTGGATTGGGCGTCCGATGGGGGCGTGCGCACGCGTAGCGAGTTGATGTGCGGGCCTGCTGTCGCGACCAGCGCCGGCATCAACGTGAGCGCGGCCAACACGGCGACCACCACCGCGATGCCTGCCATCAGGCCCATCGTCGTGACGAGTGGAATTTTGGCCACCGTCAGTGATACAAGCGCGATTGTCACGGTGCAGCCGGCGAAGAACACGGCTCCGCCGGAGGTCGCCGCGGCACGTGCGATCGACTCGTGAACGTCATGTCCTTCGCCCAGTCCGCGCAGGTGGCGCGTCACGATGAACAGCGCGTAGTCGATGCCGACACCCAGCCCGATCATCGTCGCGAGCGTGGGGGCCACCGTCGGCACGCTGATCACGTGGCCGAGCAGGCGGATGATCGCGAGGGTTGAGAGCAGCGCGAGCACGGCATTGAGGATCGGCAGCAGCATCGAGACGACGGTGCCGAACGTGAACGTGAGGATCACCATCGCCGCGATGATCCCGATCAGCTCGCTGGACTCGGTCGAGGTTTTGGAGACCTTCTGGCCCAGCTGGCCGCCGGTCTCTACCTCCAGTCCTGCCGCCTTGGCGGGGTTGGCCGCGTCGATGATCGTCTGTACTTCCGATACGGACAGTTCTCCCGGGGAGACCGCCAGTGTCACCGACAGGTAGCCGGTCGACTTGTCCTTGCTCAATGCGTTGGCCCCCTCGGGGCTGAGCGGGTTAACCACCGATGCGACATGCGGGGCCTTTGCCACGTTGGCAGCGGCCTGATTGACAGCGTTCGCGTACTTGGATTCGGTCAGCTTGCCGTTGGCTGCGTGCAGCACGATCGGGCTCGTACCATTGGCCTGGTCGGGGAACGAGTGGCTGAGCGTGTCGGTGGCGTGCTGGCTGTCGGTTCCCGGCAGCGACAGGTTGTCGTTGGTGTTTTCGCCCAAGCCGTGCGAAACGGCGACGAGCACAATCGTCACCAGCAGCCACACGGCGATCGTCACGAGGCGATGCCGCACACAAAATTTCGCCAGCCCGTACAGCACGCCGGTCACGGCTCAATGCTCCTGGCTCGCGGTGACAACGCGCCAATCCTCGCCACTTGAGGCGGGCATGTCAAGCGTGGTTTTCCGCACCGGTCGATGCCCGCCGAGGCGGCGCGGTGGCCCTGTCATCTGGGGACCGACACCCACGGGACCGACACTTGCCGGGCAAGCATCGCCGCCTGTCATGCGGGGGCCGACACCTTGCGGGGCAAATACTTGCCAGAGCGAGCATTTGCCGCCTGTCATGCGGGGGCCGGATCGCCGGGCGGTACGGCCGCGGCCAGCGGAGGCTCGGTCTCCTCGTCCAGATCGCCGCGTAGTCGCAGGGCGAGGAAGGGGAAGACGAGCGTTGAGAGGACCGCGGCCCCAACCAGTGCGGCGGCGGTGGAGGGCCGCATGTGGCCGCTGGAAGTGGCCAGGGCGGTGATCGCCAGCACCAGCGGCAGCTGCGTCGAGCTCATCAGCGCGAGCGCCAAGCGCGCGCGTGCGTCGAGCACTTTGCGATACAGGATCAACGCCGGCGTGCCACGCACGACCAGGAACAGCACAAAGAACAGCAGCATCTTCAAGACGCCCGAGACGCTTGCGAGGAGCGCATGGATGTCGAGGCTCATGCCGCTGACGACGAAGAAGAACGGCACGAACACGCCGAACGCGACCGCCGTCAGCTTTGAGTCGAACGCCGGCAGCTCGCGCGCCTTGAGCACTTGACGGGTGATCACCCCTGCAGCAAAGCCGCCGAGCAGCAGGTCGAGGCCCAGTTCGAAGGCAAGCAGCGCAAGCGCGAATACGAGCACGAGAATCCAGCGCACGACCAACTGCGAGCTGGCCTCGATCGTCTGCTCGAACAGCGGCAACGTACGCTCGGAGGAGCGCACGGCGAAGATTGCGACCCCGACTGCCAGGGCCACGAATGCCACCAGGATGACTGCGTTGTGGGCGGTGCTCTGCGTGGAGAGGATCAGCGTCAGCAACAGGATCGGTCCGAACTCACCCACGGCGCCGGCTCCTAGCAAGTAGGTGCCAAAGCGGGTGCGCATCTCGCCGGCGTCGGAGAGGATCGGGATCAGCGTTCCGATCGCGGTAGTCGAGAGAGCCGAGCCCGTATAGAGGAGCGATAGCACGATCCCGGATGCGGCGAGCACGCCGCCGATCGTGTAGGCGAGCGCGAGCGAGAGCAGCCAGCCGATCAAACCGAGGCGCAGCGGCAGACCCATGATCCGCTGCATGTCGATCTCATAGCCGGCGAAGAAGAACAGCAGGCCGAGGCCGAGGTCTGCAAAAAATTGGATGAACTGATTGACGTGCAGGCCGAGCACGTATGGGCCGAGCACGATCCCGAGCAGCAACTCGATCACGACGACGGGCACGACCAGACCCCGGCCCCCTGCGATCGTCGCGATCGTGGCTGCCGCGGCCGAAGCTGCGATGACCGCGAAAAACGTGCCCGGTGCTACGTGGACGACGCCGAGCATCTCTCAGGGGGCCTCAGGGCGTAGGTCCAGCCGTGCTTTTCTAACGTGTGTATATCTCTGTCGCGAGCAAGCCCGTCAGGCGCGCCCCTACCGCGATACGCCCGAGGCGATCGCCTCGATCGCCTCGATCGCGTCTGTCGCGGCGCTTGCTCCACCGGCCGCAGTGTAGGCGCGACTCACACGTTGCGCGCCCTCGCGACACTGCATCGCGCTTTGCACGGCGTCGTGCAGTCGCTTGGGGCTGAGGCGTCGCAGTGAGAGACGCACGCCGGCCTTCGCGAACTCAACCCGCCTGGCCGTCTCCGCTTGATCGCGTCCAAAGGGCACAACCACGACCGGGACCTTGGCTGCAAGCGCCTTTTGTGTGATGCCAAGGCCGCCGTGGCAGACCACGCATGCGGCGCGCTGCAGGACGGCATCGTGGGAGATAAAGCGCACGATCTTGCTGCCGGGTGCGCTGGCGAAGTCGGCTGGGTCGTGCGCAGCTGTCGTGCCAAGCACCGACATGCCTGCCTTCGGCAACGCTTCGAGCGCGACGTGCAGCAGTCGCTTGTCGCGCTGGCGCTCGCTCGAGCAGGTGACCAGCACCAGGGGATCGGCCAGCTCGTCCAGCCACGGAGGGGCATCAGAGAAGTGTTGGGGAGAAGTCGGCTCGGGAGACTGTGACTCGGGAGCAGGGCCCTCGTCAAGTGCTGTTCGGGGAGCGAGGCAAGCGTATGAGCATCCGTCGAACGACGGGCTCCAATTCATCGGGCCGACCAGCTTCACGTTTGCGGGCCAGTCGCTGCGTGGGTACTCAAAGCCCTCGGCGGTCAGCGACAGCAGCAGGCTAGGCGCCGCCAGCAGGTCGTCGAAGCGCACGAGCGCGCACAGGCCGTGCTTAGAGCGCAGCGCGTTGATCTGCGGCATCGTGCTTTGAAAGGAGATGCGCTCGCTGACGCGGTTGACGACCGTGTCGCGCACGGCCCCGATCGGACCGCCCAGCGGGCGCAGCCCAGGGCCGTAGGCTGGAGCGTCTTTGGATGGCAGCGGCAGTAGGTAGGGCGAGTACATCGCCCAGGCACACCCGCTTGCCTCCGCTACGGTTGCTGCGCCCCAGCAGTTGATGTCGATCAGCAGCACGTCCGGGTCGTGCTTGGCAATTGCCTGCTCGAGGTCTGGGGCCTCGCTCGCCGAGCGCTTCAGGAAAGCTCTGAACACCGAGCGGATCGCGCCGAGCTGCGAGCGCTCGCGATAGTCCTCGATCTCGATGCGCTCTATCGCGGGGTCGATCGCGTGACCCTCGATGCCAAGCGGCGCCAACTGTCCGAGCTCGCCGGCAAGCGAGTACAGCGTTGCGCTGTGACCGCGCCGCGCCAGCTCCGCCATGATCGGCACGACCGGGTAAAGGTGCCCGCGGGCGGGGGAGGTATAGGCCAAGACCCTCATTTGCGGCCCCCGGGCGCGCGCGTGCACAGGCGTTCTCATCGCCGCCTCTCACGCGCACGGCAACTTGATCGCCACTTCCAACATGTGCACGTGTTTGATCGCTGGTCGGACATGGCGATGGTGCGCATCGAAGAGTGCATGACTCGCCTCACCCCTCCTCCAGCGCGCGTTCGATCTGGTCTGTCAAGACCGCATGGACCTTCCGGCGCGACAGGCCGAGGTCGTTGGAGAGAATCCACCAGGTCTGCACGTCGCACAGCACGACCAAGATCGCCTGACGCTCTGCCCGCGTCTCGTCGTCGAACTTGTCCAACCACCCGGCAAATGCGTGCTCGACCCAGTCGTAGTGAATCAACGTCCCGGTTGGGCTCTCCCTGGGCACAACGATCAGACCGCCTAGGGACTTAGCCGCCGCGGCTGGTCGTCAAATGCGATCTGGACGGTGGTTCTACGACGGAAGGGCTCGCTCCAACTGACGGCGAGAACTGATATCTAGCTTGCGATAGATCTTGCGTAAGTGGTAATCGACGGTGCTGGTACTGACGAACATTTGTGCGGCTATTTCTGGTTCGTGGCTCCCGTCGAGGCCAGTCGGGCGATTTGAGCTCTTGCGATGTCAGAGTGTTCGTGGATTCGATCGAGCGACGTCGGGTACGCTCGCCGGTGGCCAAAAGTTCAGTTCGAGCCCGCTCTGCGAAGCTCGGCCCCCATCGAACTCAAACGCCTGGTAAGCCGCCCGCAGCTGGAGTCCGCGCATCCACCCGCCGGCTCTGACGACGAAGCCACTCTCCATAGACGAGTCGAGACCAGGCCAGGTCAGTTGCCACCAGTGTCTCGCTCAGCTGAACGATGGACTCCTCGAAGAAGCTCTCTGCTTCGGTGGCCTCGGCCATGGAGAGCTCGTGAGCCGCGCGAACAGCCCAAGGGCCCACGGCGTGCCGCTGGCCGCAGCATGGAGCCAGCTCAGCCATGGCCCGAGCCGCGGCCGAACGGTTTCCACTTCGCACTCCGGCCTCGATGACGATCGGCCATGCTCGACCTCTCCAGCCGAGCCCTATGCGATCGCAGCAGTACTCGGCGGCGAAAAGAGCCTCTGAATACTTGCGAGATCGAGCTAAGAATGGCCAATGCGTGATATCCCTGAAACTGGGCAACCGCCATTCCCGCCGATTTCCAATATCGACAGCTTCCTCACTGCGGATCGAGTGCCGGCTTCGTCACCTCGCCAGGCGAGGAGGTCTGAAATGAACGGGTCATAGAGATCGACCGCCAAGCTGGCAATCCCACCAGTGGCGGCGGTCATTTCGAGTGACTCGACGTAGTAAGCGTCAGCGCCGGAAAATTGCCGATCCGAACCTGTCAGCCAGGCCAACCAGGCACCACTGAAGTGCAACGAGGGCGCCCAGCTTCCTTGCGACGGCCTCAACGTTCTCGATCCAGGCAATGTATGTACGGTCCTCCCAAAGCTCGTTCGCGATCACCATGCGACGCGACCATCGGATGCTCTCCTCGGGGCAATACCGGCCCATCGCGCAACAGCCGTGCCGCCCTCCGAAGGTCCTCGACTGCGTCGACGTACCGTTCAGCCAAGAGTAGAGCGGATCCGTCGAGCAGCAAATCAGCTAAAGAGCGAGCGGAATCAGATCCTCGCGCCACGAAGGCTGCCCGGGCGAGGCTCTCTCTGTCGGTGTCAACGGTGAAGTGCTGTGCGTTCAGAAATGCTTCGATGGCCTCGAGTAGCGATTCACGGTGTCGCCGTGCGTCGAGCGAGAGAAACTGCTGGGCAGCTGAAAGGAGCGAAGCGGAAGCCCGACCCGGCTGGATCATAAACACCGCAGCCGGCCATCCAGTTGTTGGGCCTGTGCCTGTAGGTACGGATTGGTGAGGTCGCCGCGCCTTGTGCAGAGTGCGCGCGCCCGAGTGCTGGCACCGGCGTTGAACGTCGCTGCTGATGCTTCCAACAGCCGTCGAGATCGCTCCTCGGGCTGCTCCTGAACCTGGCGGCCTGGGTCAGCAATGAGGCTTCAGCCGCGAAGCCTCCCCGATCGTGGGGCACGGGTTGCGCCCGCCTCCAGGTGAGTGGCGAGTTGTTCGTCATACCGGTGGCGATCGCGGCCAGAGCTGAGCCCAACGGTCCGGATCTGCCGCACGGTCAATGGAATCGGCGAGTGCACGGTGTACCTGTCTCCGATCGCGGGATTCGCCCCCGTGTAGACGGCAGATCGTATGAGCGGATGTCGGAATTCAATAACGGGCTCTGGTTGTGGTGCAAATCGTCTGAACAGCGACTGCCTCGCTATCACGATCGCAACCGACTGCAAATGCTGCCTTTCGGACCAACAGAACATCGCCTGAGGTTTCGGCAGCTCCGGCCAACAAAAACATCTGCACTCCGCGAGGTAGCGCCTCGACCTGACGATGGAAGTGCGCCTCAAGCCGTCTGCTGATTGGCAATGGCTCCTCAACACGATCTGCGCCCTCCCACTGAGCGGCGGACAGGTCATGCGAGAGTTCCATGAGGGCCAGAGGGCACCCACTGGTCTGCTCGACGATGTTCTGCGCCACCCTTGAATCGAGAGGGCCCTCCACGACGGTTGAGAGCAGTTCGTGCGGCCGCTTTGGGAAGTCCAGAGATCTCGAGGGCAGGGAGTCCAGCGAAATCGAGAGGGATTTCGGCCGTGGTTCTGGAGTCCAAACAGCAGAGCAATGCCGTCGGCCTGCAATCTGCGAGCGGCGAAGGTCATGGCCTGGAGGGACTCTAAATCAATCCACTGACTGTCATCGACGATGCAGAGAAGTCCCCGCTCGGCCCGGCGTCGGCCAGTAGTGTCAACGTGGCAAGGCCACGGAGAAGTGGATCCGCAGGAGACGCTGGCAAGTCCAAATGCCGAACTTAGACCATCCCTTTGAGGACCGGGCAGACTGTCAATACGGTCGAGCGACGGCTGGAGCAGGCGGTGCAGCGCAGCAAAGCTGAAGTCTTGTTCGGCTTCGATTCCTGCGATTCGAATGACTTGCATCGGGCAACCTCACCCGCGTAGTCGAGAGAGCCGTCTTGCCCATTCCCACCTCTCCATGGAGAACGAGGGACCCGCTGAGGCCGTTCGATGCGGTACCAACGACGCGGTCCAGGGCGGCCGCTCATCGCTTCGGTCGAGCAACATCGACTACATGACCTTGGCTTGCGGGATCGCCTCGCCATGGGCGCGAACCCGTGGCCGACCGCTTTCGTGTAACACGGGTTGAAGTTACCCTGCACATCACTGGCTGGTCTAGAGGCCATCCGGGGAACCTCACGGACTGAAGCGGATTGCCGTACCACCCTTGGCGCTGGATCTCGATGGTCCTAACGCCCTCACTGGTCGCGTGACCGCCGAACACAGCAGATTCTCAGCACTCTGTGGCTGGAATCTACGGCCTCACCCTCCACGGCGGGAACCGACGACGTTGGACGTGCTCCAACCTGACTACGCGGATCGGTGGATGCGAATGTCTGACGGATTTACGAGACTTTGGAGAAAAGGCGGCTGACCCGTGTTGCAACTGAGGTTTTAATGGTTCGACTTCCATTCACGCTTTCACGCCATTTGGCACCGACCGAGGGCGTGATCCATCGACGTAGTCCGTACTCCGTCAACGAAACCCTGGATCGATTGAGTGAGGCCATTGAGACGATCGGGGCCAAGATATTCACGGTTATAGACCAAACAGCTGAGGCGGAGGACGTGAACCTGCAGCCCCGTGACACAGTGCTCTTGATCTTCGGCAACCCAGCTGCCGGTACCAGGTGATGAAAGCCGCCCCGCTCAGTGCGA